>NZ_SLVM01000071.1 GCF_004339675.1 Rhodovulum steppense | reverse complement strand
TACGATCGGTGCCCGGAAACGTTCTTCTCTGCGATCATGCTCGCCGCAACCGTCTTGTTCTGGCTATGATCAAGAACGAGTCCTGAGCCTAGAGTAGCCCGTCGGAAATCGCTTTCGAAATTCTGAAATTCGCGAGATGGCGCTCTCGAGCTCGTGTTCGTCATGGATATGACCGAGAACCCGGTTAATGTCCTGCCAGTGAAGCCTATTGTCGAGTTGCCGAAAGGCCTTCCAAATGGCCCGGAGTGGACGCAGGTTCGATCCAGCCGGAACGCCGGAAGCCGGATTTCCACTTCGGTCGGGCTTTGCTAGGAGGACGCGGTTTGCAACCATCGCACCCAGTCGAGCAATCTTATGATTTGCTCCCTCTAAGGACGCGGCTACATCGTCGAGGCCGTCGACAACTGCGCGACCAAAGCGGGTGGCTTGGACAGTGCCATCTTCGTCAACCGTCAACAGCCCCATTTCTTCGAACGCCGTCTTCCATGTCCGGAGCCTTTGCTCTGAGATCTCAGCGTTTGGAGTTTGCCCCCCAGTAGTCCTCGTGGAAAAACGATCTATTGCCGCCCTAAGCGCAGCACGGGTACTCTCATAGTTGCGCTCCCGAAAATTGGTTCCATCTGCGGATAGTATTGCCCACAGATAGTGAGGTGCGGTCACGCCGGGTATTGAAAGGTCAACGTCTGGGCTCTCGTGGTTTGAAATCGGCCAGCTCATCTCTGCGTAACCTCTTGCGCCAGCCGCGAGATAAACGAACATGCTTCGGAAATATGAGGTTCTCCATTGGGGGTGCCGGAGTTTAAAACGGGTTTGAGTTCCATTAGTCTTGATTCCCCTTATCTATGTCCGTCTGGAGCGCCGCGTCTGCCGAAAACACGGCTACACATCGCGTTGTTCTTCGGTCAGGTTTGCTCTAGGCTCAGGACTCGTTCTTGATCATAGCCAGAACAAGACGGTTGCGGCGAGCATGATCGCAGAGAAGAACGTTTCCGGGCACCGATCGTAT
>NZ_SLVM01000070.1 GCF_004339675.1 Rhodovulum steppense | reverse complement strand
TACGATCGGTGCCCGGAAACGTTCTTCTCTGCGATCATGCTCGCCGCAACCGTCTTGTTCTGGCTATGATCAAGAACGAGTCCTGAGCCTAGCAACAGACATTTTTTCGTGCGGGTTGTCCACCCGGACAATGTCGCCACACAGGGCAGCGCAGGCGTCAGTCAGCGGACCTGCGAGGAAGGCGCACTGGTCGGGTGCGCTAGGCCCGGAGTGTTGTCAGAATGCGGATAGTGCAGGCAGCCGTAGGACAAGCAGATCGCCATCCAGAAGAAGAAGGGCGTGCTGGTCGACCGCGCGCGCGCCGAGACGCTGGTGTTTAGCCTCGCGCGCCAGGAGCGCGATACATGGGTCACATGGCCCACCCGCGTGGCAGCCCTGATGGCCGCGCAATTGTCCGCAGAGATGGAGAAGGCCTTCGACCTCGTAGATCGCATTCGTGCCATCCGGGGCAGCAAACCCGTCTGGGCCTTCGTGGCCGAACACGCCTTCTCGGCCGGGTATGCGCTGGCATCTCAGGCCGACCGGATCCTGCTGCCGCGCACCGGCGCGCTGGGCGGCATCGGCGTCGTGGTGCTCCATGCCGACCTCAGCGGCCAGCTGGACCAGGACGGGGTGCGGGTGACGCTGATCCATTCCGGCCGCCACAAGGTCGATGGCAACCCCTACCAGCCCCTGCCCGAGGGCGTGCGCGACGACATCCAGCGCGAGATCGACGTGCTGCGGTTTCTCTTCGCGGAAACCGTGGCCGCTGGCCGCGCCGGTCGGCTGGGTGCTGCCCTCGATGGCCATCGAGGTCGCCATGCCCGAGGTGCCGCGCTTTGCCATGTACGCGGGCTGCGTCGTCGACCAGCTCTCGTTCCAGATGCAGCGCGCGGGGCTGGCCGCGACCGCAGCGGTGGGTATGATCTTTGGTGTGACGGTCGGTGAACTGGCCCCCTTTTTGACCGGACACTTGGGCATGACCATGGAGGCTTAGGCATATGCCTGAGCACGTGCTTATGTCTGAGATAGAGATC
>NZ_SLVM01000069.1 GCF_004339675.1 Rhodovulum steppense | reverse complement strand
CGGTTGTTTTGTTGGCCATTTTGGCCTGTCATCGAAGAGAGTTATATGTTTGGCTCTTTCTAGGTTTGGCGGTGACCTACTCTCCCACGTCTTGAGACGCAGTACCATTGGCGCGGCGGCACTTAACGGCCGGGTTCGGAATGGAGCCGGGTGTTTTGCTCGCGCTATGACCACCAAACCGAGGAAGAGCCATATGTCCAAGTCAAGCATGGGATTGTGTGCTTATTGATACCAGGAAGCTTGGCTTTTACTGGATCAAATCAAGCCTATCGGGCAATTAGTACCGGTCAACTGAACGCATTGCTGCGCTTACATCTCCGGCCTATCGACGTGGTGGTCTTCCACGGCCCTCGGGGATACCTTGTTTTGAGGGGGGCTTCCCGCTTAGATGCCTTCAGCGGTTATCCTGTCCGATCATAGCTACCCTGCACTGCCGTTGGCACGACAACAGGTCCACCAGTGGATCGTTCACCCCGGTCCTCTCGTACTAGGGGCAACTCCTCTCAAGTATCCTACACCCACGGCAGATAGGGACCGAACTGTCTCACGACGTTCTAAACCCAGCTCACGTACCTCTTTAAACGGCGAACAGCCGTACCCTTGGGACCTGCTCCAGCCCCAGGATGAGATGAGCCGACATCGAGGTGCCAAACACTGCCGTCGATATGGACTCTTGGGCAGTATCAGCCTGTTATCCCCGGCGTACCTTTTATCCGTTGAGCGATGGCCCTTCCACTCGGGACCACCGGATCACTATGGCCGACTTTCGTCTCTGCTCGACTTGTCAGTCTCGCAGTCAGGCTGGCTTTTGCCATTGCACTCAACGAGCGATTTCCGACCGCTCTGAGCCAACCTTCGCGCGCCTCCGTTACTGTTTGGGAGGCGACCGCCCCAGTCAAACTACCCGCCACGCAGGGTCCCGGATCCGGATGACGGACCGCGGTTAGACATCAAGCAGAACAAGGGTGGTATCTCAAGGATGGCTCCACAGGAACTGGCGTCCCTGCTTCGAAGCC
>NZ_SLVM01000068.1 GCF_004339675.1 Rhodovulum steppense | reverse complement strand
CCGTCAGGACCAGACCATTCCTGACGGCTACAGCGCCGACCGGACGCATGACGAGCTTCTGCACGCCGCCCGCCAGATCGTGCGCGAGAAGGGCGTCAGCTTTTCCGACGCGGTGGACATGGCGATGGAGGGCCTGCGGTGAGCGCGCCTCTCTCGCCCCATGCGGAGCTGCGGCGGCAATGCCTCCAATGGGCCTTCCAGACCCGCGAGTTCACTGACAAGCCTCACACCGACGTCCTGGACGTGGCAAAGGGCTATTACGCCTTCGTCATGGGCCAGAGCTGGGCGTGGGTTGACCAGGCGCCGCGCGGGACATCGGGGGGACAGGAGAGGTGACCGTTCTGACCGTTCACCGTCCGCCCCGCGCCCAAGCCATGCGGCAAGCTGGTCTGGAAGCAAAAATGACGGCCGGGGTGATCCGGCCGTCCTGTCGGGCTCCTGGCTGGAGCATCACCGCTCTTCGGTTGCCCGACGCCCTGTGTATAGTGCGTGACAGGGGAATTTTTCAATGACCGGCGTCACGATGACCGTCACGATCCCGGCGCGCCCCTACCTCGGCCTCTCGGACGAGGACGAAGAGACGATCATCCAGATCGCCGACGACTGGCTGTGCTCCTGAGGTCGGTGCCAGTCCTATAGTCGATGCGCTCGCGGCGTGAATGGATGGCGGCCGGGGTGATCCAGCCGCCGCGCCAGATCCCTAGCAGGAGCATCACCGCTCTTCGGGTTCCCGGCGCAAGAACGACGCCCGCAGCGTTCCGGGCATCAGGATCGAATGCCTGCCTGAGCAACCAGCGCCACAGTATCCGACCGCGACAAGCTTCCCCGATGTCGCGCCGGAAGTCGAGCGGGAATGCGCACATCTGCGCGTCGGGTGTTATGAAAACGGTAGATCATGCGCGGCAAATGCGCGATTTTCCCGCGATTTTCGCGGGTAAATTCCATTTCTTGACCCTCACTCTAACGCTCAACCCCTTGTTCTGGCGTCAGTCTCTCCGTTTTCGTTCCTCTCCCGATGAAAGACCCCC
>NZ_SLVM01000067.1 GCF_004339675.1 Rhodovulum steppense | reverse complement strand
GCACCATTGACCCCAGCATGAAGTAGCAAACATAACGACCGGGCGGGTCAGTTCTCGGTGACAACGCTGGGTCAGTTCTCAGTGACATCCAACAGGCAAGTCCTCAAGGTGCCGATCAAACCACTCAATTAGCCGATCCAAGACCTCGGGTGGTAAATTGCTGAAAAGCATCTCCTTTAAAGAAGCAACGGATGAGGGCACTGGAATTCTGTGAACTCGTCTGTTTACTGCGTCGTCCAGTGAAAGCGCTGAGCGATCTCGCGGGTTCATTGTGGTGAGAACAATCAGATTTGGCGCGATCTGCGTTTCGGACTGAGAAATGGAAAGCGTAAATTTCCGGCCCCGATGTTCAATGTACGTAAGCAACTCTCCAAGTACGGAGTGAGCGTTCGCCCTGGTAAATTCCTCGATCACCAAGACATACTCTCTTCCGGGGTCCTCCAACGCCTTTTCATTAATTTTCCGAAGGGTCTTTGGACGAAGCTGAAAGCCCTGTCCATCAGCTCTCGGAACAAACCCTTCAACGAAATCCTCGTATGAAGTACTATCGTGGAATTGGATCTCCATACTTCTCGACGGATCTCCATCAGTGATTTGATCGGCCACAATTCTCGCCAGACGAGTTTTCCCCGTCCCTGGTATACCTGAGAGCGCTATGATTTTCCGAGCACCGTGCACCCTAACCGCCGTCAACACCTCTTTCACCAAATTAACATCAGCTGTCGCCAACGGCGGGCGTTCCGCGGCCTCAACTGGCGACATCAAGTAGGAAATGTAGCTCGATCGATTAGACCAAGCGTCCTGCGGGACTTCAGGAACGGCTTCATCGAGTAGACTATCAAAGATTGCGGCATTCTCATTGGTCAGCGTACGAAAGCCATCGGAAGCCGCTTCCGAGGGGATCAACACTCCGCCCAAGCCAGCTCGGTTGAACCAAGGTGTTATGTGCCGTGGATCGTTGGTGAGAGCGTTCTGGCCAAGCTCCTTGAGCTCCACCTCGCTAGGCTCCAGACCCATTGATTTCAGGTCTTTGGCGTGATTCAGGCTCCGCGAGGAGACCTGATCTATGAGCAATCTTTACTGGCTGACCGAGG
>NZ_SLVM01000066.1 GCF_004339675.1 Rhodovulum steppense | reverse complement strand
AGCGTCGCCGCTCCCTGTCCGGTGTGCAGCATGTAAATGGTCTCTGATACGCGTTCCCAGCCGGTAAGGTCGGTCCAGGCGAGCAGCGCACCGGTGCCCTGATCGAGATACCCGGTCCCCTCGTCGGTCTTCAGCGTGAAGACGTCCGTCGCATCGCCGGGATAGGGAAAGCTCAATTCCCGCAGTTCGTCGACAGGCGTCTCCACCAGGAGGAGCATCTGACCAGGCGCGAACCCCGTCTCGCCGCTCACCTCAACCGGCATGGCTGGCGCGCCGCCACCGGGAAGCAGATCGAAGGTGGACGCCGCCATCCACAGGGCGGTGGCAGACGACAGGACAAGGCCGACCACCGCGATGCGGGCGATCTCGACATGCAGCCGGCCAGAAAGGGGGCCGCGCAGCCGCGTGAACCAGTTCTGCCAACCGCCCACACGCCGGGAGACCAGCAGGACACCTGTGAACGACAGACCCAACATCGCCGCGGCACCCATGGCCATGGCGATGCGCCCGCCATCGCCGAGGAACAGCGAGCGGTGCAGATTGGTAAGCCAGCGCTGCGTCTGGTTGGGGTCGGCGGAGGCCGCACCCTGACCCGTGGCGGGGTCGATCACTGCGGCGCCGGGCGTGCCCTCGTCGAACCAGTAGGCCGTGATCCGGCCCGAGGGCGCGCGGCGGATTTGCTCGACGCCCGGATAGGCGCCCTGGATGCGATCCGCGAGGGTGGCCACCGTCATGCCCGCCTCGGCCTGCGGCGCGGCAATGCGCTCGGCCGCAGGGAAGACCGACAGTGCCGCGCCGCTCAGGGATAGGACGGTGACGAGAGCGAGGGCCAAGAGACCCGGCCAGCGATGGAGTGCACGGATCATGGCCATCACCCCTCACATGTCGTAGGCGAAGGTGGCGATGTAGCGCCTGCCGGTCACCGGCGTGCCGGCGCCAGCGGTCGTCAGCGGGACGGCCACCTCGTTCGGGCTGTCGCGCATGTCCTCGACCGCCGCGTCGATGTGGAGCGTGTAGCCCGCATCGAACAGCGCGTCGGCCAGATCGAGCGTGATCTCGAGCGTGCGGCCCGCGCCGACGCTGGCGCCGGTGATGCCGTT
>NZ_SLVM01000065.1 GCF_004339675.1 Rhodovulum steppense | reverse complement strand
GCGAGGTTCAACAGCCGGGCGATCCGCGCCGTGAAGTTCTGCCCGGCGGCCATCGGGTCCTCCATCGAAGCGGCCAGGGGGGTGAGACGCAGGGCCGGATTATGCACCAGGCCCGCACTCGTAAGGTGGACAACGGTGCCATCCCCGTTGCGCACCATGATCACCGGGCTGAGGTAACGGTACTCCTTCGCGGCGATCAGCTCACATGCCCGCGCGGTCCACTCGACGCGGCCCCAGAGGCCATCGGCGCGGCAGGCGAGCTCCTTGATCCGGCCTGCCGCCGACACCGGCCCCGTGGCCAAGCCGATCCTGAGCCTTGAGCGCGAGGTCGATATCCCGCGCGAGGCGGACCCGGTGAAACAGGAGCTCATCCGCATGCGCGGCCAGTTGGTCGGGGCGACGGAAGCCGAGCGCGCCAAGATCGAGGAACTGATCCGGGCGCGCGCGCGCGATCTCATGGAAACCCAGACGCAGACCTGGCAATCGCTGGGGCAGATCGCCCTGACCTCGCTGAACGACATGGACGCGGGCATCCAGATGCTCCTGCGCGCGCTCCAGGAGGCGGCCTTCCTCGGCACCGGCCCGCTTGGGCAACTGTTCGGTGGGTTCCGGGCGTCTGGCGGAAGCGTCAGGCCCGGCCTGGCCTATGAGGTGGGCCAGCGCGGGCGTGAAGTGTTCGTTCCCACCGTCCCGGCACCATCATCCCGAATTCCGCCCTGACCGCAGGCCGCGGCGGCGCGGCGCGCGGACCGATCACGATCACCGTGAACGTCAACGGCGCGACGGGTGACCGCGAGATCGAAGAGCGCGCCTAGCCGAAGGAATGGGGGTATCTATCGACGGGCTTGTCGGTCGCACGGATGCTTGGCAGCCCAGCGAAGAGGATCGTCAGCGATACGCGCTTGCCCTCTTCGATACTGTTGTCGATCTCCTGCGAGAGATTGACCAGGCGCAATCCGAAAGCGCATCGCCAGTCGTCGCCAATGAGATGGTCGGCGGCAGGAGCCTAGAAAACTTCGCCGCTCGAACCATGCTCCTGGTCTTGCCCCCGTTTCACCGGACACTCAGGCGGTTGCGGTTTGAGCTGCGATGACCTCGCGGGGCGCGCGCATTTTCAGCCCTGAGTGCGGG
>NZ_SLVM01000064.1 GCF_004339675.1 Rhodovulum steppense | reverse complement strand
ATGATCTCTATCTCAGACATAAGCACGTGCTCAGGCATATGCCTAAGCCTCCATGGTCATGCCCAAGTGTCCGGTCAAAAAGGGGGCCAGTTCAGATGCCAAGCGGCTGAAGCAGCTCGAGGATGAGAATGCGAAGCTCAAGCGGCTGCTGGCTGATGCCATGCTGGACAATGTGGTGTTGAAGGATCTCCTGGGAAAGCCCTGACGACACCGATGCAACGGCGGGACGCGGTGCTGCGGGCGATGACGGATCATCCGATCTCTCAGCGCCGGGCCTGTGTCCTGATCGGTGTCGATCCGAAGACGGTGCGGCGAGAGAGGTCGCCCGACAACCCGGAAATCCGTGAGGAGATGCACAAGATCGCCGAGAAGCGTCGCCGCTTCGGTTATCGGCGCGTGGGCGTCATGCTCGAGCGCAAGGGCATGATCATGAACGAAAAGAAGCTCTACCGGATTTACCGGGAGGAAGGGCTGTCGGTGCGCCGCCGTCGTGGCCGCAAGCGGGCGCGCGGCAGTCGGACACCAATGCCGGTCTCGCTGCGGCCGAACCAGCGCTGGTCGCTGGACTTCCTGTCCGACACGTTCGGGGCCTGCCGCAGGTTCCGCATTCTGGCGGTCAACGACGATTGCTGCCGCGAGAACCTGGCGCTCATCGCCGACACCAGTATCTCGGGGGCCAGGGTGGCGCGGGAGCTTGATGCGCTGGTCAGGATCTACGGAAAACCGGCCTGCATCGTCTCGGACAATGGCACCGAATTCACCAGCAAGGCCATCCTGAAATGGGCCAACGAGAACGGAGTCGAATGGCACTACATCGACCCGGGCAAGCCGCAGCAGAATGGCTACATCGAGTCCTTCAATGGCAGCCTGCGCGACGAATGCCTCAACGAGGAGATCTTCGACAGCCTGCCCGACGCTCGTCGCAAGCTGGCACTGTGGCGATATGACTACAACAACGTCAGGCCGCATTCCTCGCTGGGCAACCAGACCCCGGCAGAAGCGCGCCGGACGCTTGAGCAATCTGAGGGCTCCGCGCCCGGCGCGCTTGCCCAGCCCGAAACCGACCACTATCAACCCCAGGGACTCTCGTTATGAACGAGGGACGACCGGGGGGCAGGTCACAACCTAGACCGGAGATTCCACCGATGACCACCGACATGATGAACCTGCGTGACGCGCCTGCGAGAAGGTCTGCGCGAGTGCTCTGCTTTCGGGGGGGCGGATGTCCTATGGGGCCGACGCTTGGCTGGGGACGCGCGCCTGAGCGGCGCGCGTCGTTTTCATGGGCCGGACGGGTGTCCGGTTTCGCATGCGAAACCCGCGTCAGGCTGCGCTCA
>NZ_SLVM01000063.1 GCF_004339675.1 Rhodovulum steppense | reverse complement strand
CGCCATTGATGAAGTGGATGGCGCCCGCTCCCGGCATCGCAATGTGCCACATTGGGTGCTGTGAAACGTCACCAATGAGGGGAGCCATCCATGAGCGAGGTTAGCACGATCGGGGTCGATCTGGCGAAGAACGTTTTCCAGCTGCACGGTGTGGACGCAGAGGGGCGACCGGTCCTGCGCCGTCAACTCCGGCGCAGCCAGATGCTGGAGGTCTTTCAGAACCTGCCGGTCTGTCTGGTCGGCATGGAATCCTGTGCCAGCGCGCATTACTGGGCGCGGGAATTGACGAAGCTCGGCCATGAGGTGCGGCTGATGCAGCCCAGCTACGTGAAGGGCTATGTGAAGCGGGGAAAGACCGACAAGGCGGATGCGGAGGCGATCTGCGAGGCGGTCACTCGGCCGTCCATGCGCTTCGTTCCGGTCAAGAGCGCTGATCGGCAAGCCCTGCTGATGACGCACAAGGCCCGGGAGTTTCTCGTCCGCCAGCAGACCCAGACCGTGAACGCGATCCGGGCGCATCTGGGCGAGTTCGGCATCATCGTGGCGAAGGGCATCCAGAACGCCGACCGGCTGATCGCAGCCTGTGACCGGGCCGACCTGCCCGCGCCGACCCGCAGGGCGCTGAACCTGCTGGCCGATCAACTGATCGATACGCAGAGGAAGATCGCGCAACTGACCGCCGATATCCACGCAGATGCCAAGGCGAACGACGCCGCACAGCGCCTGCAAACGATCCCCGGAATTGGCCCGATCACGGCCAGCGCGCTGGTCGCGGCGCTGCCGGATGTGTCAGACTTCAGATCGGGTCGGGATCTGTCGGCCTGGATCGGGCTCACACCGAAACCGCATTCCACCGGCGGCAAGGAAAGGCTGGGGCGCATCTCCAAGATGGGCAACCGGTACCTGCGGCGCCTGCTGTACCTCGGCGCCATCGCCCAGGTCAGCGCGCGCCGACGCGGCGAACCGGGCGAGGACTGGCTGTGGAAGATCGCGGAGCGCAAAAAGCCCAAACAGGCCGCCATCGCGCTGGCCAATCGCATGGCCCGAACGGCCTATGCGCTTCTGAAAAACGGAACCCAATATCAGGCGGCCCGTCCCGCCTGACCGCAACCGGGCCATCTGCTCCAAACGAAAGGCAAGTGCATCGTGAGATGATGGCAATTGGCGGAGATATCGCGAAGGACACCCTGTTCGGACCGGAGCGCCCGAGAGCGCGCGCCATTGATTGGGACCAGAGCGACCGCGGACATTCATCAGGGCGCGCAGCCCATGTGCTGCATCTTCGACGCCGTATACATGGCCGCAGTCGACCAGACGCCAGCATCACCGAAACGCCCTTGCCCCGCGGGCGCCATCCATACATGGT
>NZ_SLVM01000062.1 GCF_004339675.1 Rhodovulum steppense | reverse complement strand
CCAAACTCCACCTCGACCATACACCTCGATGGCCACCCGGGATCACACCGCCGAAGGCGATGAAATTACACCAGCTGCTCGGACACTAACCATCGACCCAAAGCCGGAAATCTTGCACCCCTACATCGCCTACGCCGAGCGACGGCTGATCTGGGAGCATGTCGATCCGCGTGGTGGGGCTGTGCGGGGTGGCCTATCTGGCGAGCTGGGCAGTGGTGATGGTGATGGGGGTGGAGCGGTATTTTCGGTGGCGGTTGAAGCGCGCTACAATCGCCGTAGACTGATCGCGAGCGGCCCGTTCCGGACCTTCAACACATCGCCAGGCGCTGCGGCGCAGCTTCACCAGACCGGCCATTCGCTGCATGCGCATTCCTGGCGGCAGGCGAGCGGCTGGGGTGCGGGACGAAGCGGACGTGCCGAGAGAGCGGCCGTTCAAGCCGGAAGTTCGTCAAACCTATCGAGGGACGCGAGATCGTTGTCCCAATCCGCACGACTGGAAAAGCAGAGATGCGCGTCGGGCCGCATGCCGGCCTCGCCATCAAGCGACCCTGCCGGCACGACAAGCACACCATCGTCCGCTTGAGAAAACGGCAGCGCGGAGCCACAGATCGTGCAAAAGCACTTCACATGTCTTGATCCGGAAAGCCGGAAGGTCCTGATATTTGCATCTCCTGACAACCAGGTGATCATCGCCGTCGACGAAAACAGGTTTGCCGAATGGGCCGAGCCGCTATCCTTGCGGCAGCGCGTGCAGTGGCACAGGAAGAACCTCTCGAACTCTCCCGTTATGCGAAACGTCACAGCGCCGCACAGACACTGTCCAGACACCAGACTGTCCACTCGAAATCCCTTTGACACGCAACCGTGAAGCCGCCTTGCGGCCCTCCCAATCAGTATCCATGCCTGGAACCAGGGTCAACGTGGGCTCGGAGCCGACCTATGTCGCGTCGCAACATGCGCCGAATCGTGCGCATCTCGCAGCGACGAGGACGGCCCATGCGGCCTTCCACCTGCCAGATCGGATGCCGCGGTGCGGTGCGGCGCGTCATTCCTGCCATTCGCTGCGCCTGCAAAGCCGAAGAGGTAGCTAAAGATGGCAAAACCTCCGTCCCCGCCCAAGCCGCCCGCACGCCCACCAAGTGGCGGCAGAGGGCAACCCGAAACGAACACACGCCCGATGCCTGCGGCTCCGTCAGCGCCGCCCCCCCCCAAGAGGTGATGTTGTGCAGGTGATTGAAATGCAGTCAGGTGGCGAACCCGTCTACATCCCTGACAACGCCCGCCCCATTCCCAGCGCTCCTTCTTCGTCACCGCCGCCTAGGCTCCAGACCCATTGATTTCAGGTCTTTGGCGTGATTCAGGCTCCGCGAGGAGACCTGATCTATGAGCAATCTTTACTGGCTGACCGAG
>NZ_SLVM01000061.1 GCF_004339675.1 Rhodovulum steppense | reverse complement strand
GATACGATCGGTGCCCGGAAACGTTCTTCTCTGCGATCATGCTCGCCGCAACCGTCTTGTTCTGGCTATGATCAAGAACGAGTCCTGAGCCTAAGCAGGTCCGAAGGAGAAACCATTTCCAATTGCTTGCTCAGGTATTCCTCGAAGATCGGATCTCTGTCGAAGGAAATGCTGTTACGGCCCTCCTGAATGGCAACGCGAGTCGTGACGCCGCTGCCAGCGAAGAAGTCGAGCACGGTCGAGCCAGGATAGGACAGTGCGCGAACAAGCCGCTCAATCACTACGGCGGGTTTCTGCGTCGGGTGCCCGACACGTTCCTTCGAGTTGCCGTTTAAACGCGGCATCCGCCAAACGTTGGTGGGATTGCGGCCCTTCTCCACAGATTCAGGATTGAGGCGCTTGTCTTTCATATAGGCTTTCTTCGTTTCCTCGTCGTAGGGTTCGCGCACCGCGTCGAGGTCGAAGAAATACTTGTTGGTTTTTGCGAACCATGCGACTTCCTCGTGCCTATTCGCGAAAAATCGGTGTGCACTCATACCATTCGGGTAATTCCAGATGATGAGGTTTGCGAGCAGCATTTTACTGTTAATCCGCAAATGCGAGATCAACGAAAGCAAATCGCCCGAACCTGCTTCGTTCTGATACTGCAACCCACCGAAAATTGCGATGCTACCGCTCGGTGCCAAAACGCGCTCGGCCTCGCGCAGCCAATCTTTCGCCCAATCAAGGTAGTTGGCATGGCTGTCCCAGTTGGCCAACTGAATGTTGTAGGGCGGATCGCAGACGATGAGTTGAATGGAATTGTCGGGGATCGCCGCAAGCGTGTCGAGGCAGTCGCTCACACCGACGACGTGGCGGGTCTTGCTCGGCACCTCAAAGCTGACCGATGCCTCAGACGAGTGCTTCCCGCCAGCCTTCTTAAGGGCGTTCATCGCCTGATGTCCTGCGTTCCTGTGTGATCTGTTCGCCATTGCCCGTTGTTCCGTTCATCGCTGTTTTCTTGTCGCAGCGGGGCGAACGTCAACGGCAGGCGCCGAACACCCGCGCCGCCGGTGTCCCCGCACGTTATCAGGTTTGCAAGTCTGCTGACAGCACGTTGATTGAAGTCTTCGCAACATCGAGTAGGACTTCAGCCATCGCCTTCGCTGACCAAGGGCTTGCTTGGAAGTAGAGCGACGCGACTTGCAGCATCTGCCGCACACCGCCAGCGTCAACGAAGATGTTCTCGCAGTAGTTTTGATTGATCTCCCGTCCAAGGCTGCTTGCCGTAACTCGATCAATACGGTTCAGCATTCCGGCCTTGTGGGAAATCTCGATTTCGCGCCCGTCAGGGGTGAACACGCTGAAAGTCTCGGTCGCGAAATTCGATCCTTGCAGAAACACGACATAGGGAAAATGCTGCTCGTCGAGCATGAAGTTCCGAAATTCGACGATGTTCTTGTGCACGCGCTCGATGGCGTTGCCCGCCACCATGAAGTCCTGATCTGTTGGATGTCACTGAGAACTGACCCAGCGTTGTCACCGAGAACTGACCCGCCCGGTCGTTATGTTTGCTACTTCATGCTGGGGTCAATGGTGC
>NZ_SLVM01000060.1 GCF_004339675.1 Rhodovulum steppense | reverse complement strand
TGATCTCTATCTCAGACATAAGCACGTGCTCAGGCATATGCCTAAGCCTCCATGGTCATGCCCAAGTGTCCGGTCAAAAAGGGGGCCAGTTCACCCGTGGTGCAGGTTTCCAGCAATTCGGTCGAATGGCCGAGCATGACCGCCCGCCCGGACGCCGCCGCGACCGTGGCGGAAGGTGCGGCCAAGCCGCAGAGCACGATGGCGATGCAACTGCGGACCACCCCGACGCAGGTTATCGCGCATTGGGTTGCAGCATCGCGGCAAGTGCTTGATGACGCGCCGCAACTGCGCGACCTGATCGACACGGAACTGCGCTACGGTCTGGCGCTGGTCGAGGAAACGCAACTGCTTTCGGGCGATGGCACCAGCCCGAACCTTCACGGACTGATTCCGCAAGCGACCGCGTTCAACGATCCGCTGACGGGGCAGATCGCCAGCCCGAACCAGATCGACCGCATCGGCAGTGCGATCCTGCAGAGCGCGCTGGCAGACTTCCCGCCGACCGGGATAGTCCTGCACCCGTCCGACTGGCAGCGCATGCGGATGCTCAAGGATGGCGAAGGCCGTTATATCCTTGGCGCACCCGGCGCAGAGGTTGACCCGGTTCTGTTCGGGCTGCCGGTTGTCGCGACCAAGGCAATCGCTGCAGGCTCCTTCCTGGTGGGCAACTTCCAAGAGGCCGCGACCCTCTATGACCGCTGGGCACCGCGCGTTGAAATCAGCACCGAACACGCCGACTTCTTCGTGCGCAACCTGGTCGCGATCCTCGCCGAGCAACGCATCGCCGTGGCCGTGCGCAGGCGCGCGACCTCTGGCCCAGATGATACCTTCTTGCCGCCTGTCAGGGCGCGCAGGGCGGGCGGCTTGGGTCGTCTTGGCATGGGCTTTTTCCTCTGGTTTCGGCTTGGGCAAAAAACACCTTCCCCCGCCGGTCAGGAAGCGAAGGGGTGGCAACTTTCATCGCCCCCCCACCCGGTTGTGATGCGCGCCACGCCTGCGGAAGTTCTATCAGGCTGCGCGCTCTGGCGGTTTACCCACTCACCAGTAACGGGGATGCTATGGCGCGTCGGACTGCGCCGGGTGCATCCTGACCTTAGCTGAAGCTGCCGTGCACGAGTGCGCCGGGCTTGTCCAGCTTCGACCCGCCCGCGTTCCTGTACGACCGGGCCGCGCAGCATTGGCCCGAACTGGCCCGTCTGCTGGCCGATATGGGCGTGATGGCAGATTCGGACCGGCTGGCCTTGGCGCTGCTGGCCGAGTGGATCGAGGCGGGCCGCGTGATCGAGGCCAGGTTCTGGACCACTTCGCCCAGCGTCGGTTCGGTCGGCGGCGTGTCGTCCGCGCGAGCGTCGCGCAGATCAGCGTCGAGTACGTCGGCGGCGGGCATCGCATCGAACATGGCGATGAGGTCGGCCTTCGACTTCTTCTTGAGTTGCGAGGCCGTCAGGGGCGCGGCGAGCAGCGCGTTGAGGGCGTCTTTGGTCATGGTGTTCAGGTCGGTCATGATCGTGTCTCCGTTGATGGGGCACAAAGCGCGCCCGGTGACACGTTCATAAGTTCCATCTTTGTTCTCGCTCAACCGGGGTTCGCGGGGCAAAGATGTTGTTTGTTTGAGACACCCGAAGGTTGGCTCTACTCCGCTGCGTTCACAACGAGCGGCGACTCTACATCGCGGGCAACGATGTTCTCAAGCCCCTTCACGACCTCATACTCGGGCACGGTCTTAGGCTCCAGACCCATTGATTTCAGGTCTTTGGCGTGATTCAGGCTCCGCGAGGAGACCTGATCTATGAGCAATCTTTACTGGCTGACCGAG
>NZ_SLVM01000059.1 GCF_004339675.1 Rhodovulum steppense | reverse complement strand
CGACAAGCTTTACGCGCCTTTGCCTGATTTTGTGCGTTCTGCGCATGTTGACGGGGCGCGGTACGAGGAGATGTATCGCCGGTCGGTGGAGGATCCGGAAGGGTTCTGGGGGGAGCATGGGCGTCGTCTGGACTGGATCAAGCCCTATACGGAGGTGAAGAACACGTCCTTCCGTCCGGGCGAGGTGGAGATTCACTGGTTCCGCGACGGCACGCTGAACGTGGCGGCGAACTGCATCGACCGGCATCTGGCCAAGCGCGGCGACCAGACCGCGATCATCTTCGTGCCGGACGATCCGAAGGATCCGGTCGAGCATATCACCTATCGCGAGTTGCACGAGAAGGTGAACCGGATGGCGAATGTCCTGCTGAGCCAGGGCGTGATGCGCGGCGACCGGGTGGTGATCTACCTGCCGATGATCCCCGAGGCGGCCTTTGCGATGCTGGCCTGCGCGCGGATCGGGGCGATCCATTCGATCGTCTTCGCGGGGTTTTCCTCCGACGGGCTGGCCAACCGGATCAACGATTGCGGCGCCAAGGTGGTGATCACCGCCGACACCGCACCGCGCGGCGGGCGCAAGACCAATCTCAAGGCCAATACCGATGCCGCGCTGCTGCACTGTTCCGACCGGGTGCGCTGCATGGTGGTCAAGCACACGGGCGACCAGACCACCTGGATCGACGGGCGCGACGTGGATGTGCTGGCGCTGATGGACCATGCCAGCCCCGACTGCCCCTCGCGGGAGCTGGGCGCCGAGCATCCGCTGTTCATCCTCTATACCAGCGGGTCCACCGGCAAGCCCAAGGGCGTGGTGCATTCCTCGGGCGGTTATCTCGTCTATGCCGCGATGACGCATGAATATGTCTTCGACTATCACGAGGGCGACGTGTTCTGGTGCACCGCGGATGTCGGCTGGGTCACCGGGCACAGCTATATCGTCTACGGGCCGCTGGCCAACGGCGCGACCACGGTGATGTTCGAGGGCGTGCCGACCTACCCGGATGCGGGCCGGTTCTGGCAGGTCTGCCAGGACCTCAAGGTCAACCAGTTCTACACCGCGCCGACCGTGATCCGCGCGCTGATGGGCCAGGGCCCCGAATGGGTCGAGAAATACGACCTCTCCGCGCTCAAGGTGCTGGGCTCGGTCGGCGAGCCGATCAATCCCGAGGCCTGGGAATGGTACAACACCCATGTCGGCAAGGGCCGCTGCCCGATCGTCGACACCTGGTGGCAGACCGAAACGGGCGGCCATCTGCTGACGCCGCTGCCCGGCGCCATTCCCACCAAGCCGGGCTCGGCCACGCTGCCCTTCTTCGGGGTGCAGCCGGTCGTGCTGGAAGCAGAATCGGGGCGGCTGGTCGAGAGCACCGAGGCCGAGGGCGTGCTCTGTCTCAAGGACAGCTGGCCCGGCCAGATGCGCACCATCTGGGGCGATCACGACCGCTTCCAGGAGACCTATTTCAGCCAGTACAAGGGCTATTACTTCTCCGGCGACGGCTGCCGCCGCGATCGTGACGGCTATTACTGGGTCACGGGCCGCGTCGATGACGTGATCAACGTGAGCGGCCACCGGATGGGCACCGCCGAGGTCGAATCGGCCCTCGTCGCCCATGCCGCCGTCGCCGAGGCCGCCGTCGTCGGCTACCCGCACGAGATCAAGGGCCAGGGCATCTATGCCTATGTCACCCTGATGAACGGCGTCGACCCCAGCGACGAGCTCCGCAAGGAACTCGAGAAATGGGTCCGCACCGAGATCGGCCCGATCGCCAAGCCCGACCTCATCCAGTGGGCCCCGGGTCTGCCCAAGACCCGCTCGGGAAAGATCATGCGCCGAATCCTGCGCAAGATCGCCGAAAACGACTTCGGCGCACTCGGCGACACCTCAACCCTCGCCGACCCATCCGTCGTCGATACTCTCATCGAAAACAGGATGAAC
>NZ_SLVM01000058.1 GCF_004339675.1 Rhodovulum steppense | reverse complement strand
CCCTCTGCTCAGGGCCTGATCGAAGTCGAAGGCCTGATACGCCCAGATCCCGGGGCGATCATCGCCATCGGGCGTTCCGGTCTCGGGGCTGGTGTTCGGGGCGGGTCTATCCGCAATTGCCATCGTTCCCTCCTGGCGCTTTCTCGACCGGAGTTTCTGGCCTGTAGGCATTAATTCATGGTTATGATGCGTGCGACCTTGGGGGGTACAATCTTAGGGTTTGTGTTAAATTGTTAGGTATTCAGTGCGGAGTTGATGGGCCGCGTTTGGCCAATTCTTATTGTATTCAATGAGTTCAGATCGTACTGATTTAAAGATATTAACGGGCGCGCTGGGATGTGCATCCACTCAATGCCCGTGGTGTGGGTAGAGAAGCAAACTGGTTCGGAGTTCTAATCTAATCTGATTACCGATTCGGGAGTGCCTTCCACCTTTCCCCGAAACTCTGTCTCCCAGCTTCGACAGTTAATCACGTAAGTGATTGATATTGATGATACGAGATTTGCGTTTTGTGTAAGCGTGACGACGGAACCCTATTCGGCGAGGCTTGACCCCGCGATATTCACCGGTCGGCTGACATTGGCGCCAAGGTCCTGCTTTCGGGTGGTTCGTGGGCGTCTTGGGGGACCGGCGCTTGGCTGGGCGTGAGGGTGACGGATGCGTAACCCTTCGGCGGGGGCCGTCTGACGGGGCGCTGGAGGCGATGATAAGTCCGACGTTATGGTCGACTTTAAGTTTACACCCCAGATCGAGATCCTGTCTGCTGAGGACGGGCCTCGGCGTCGGCACTGGAGCGACGCGGAGAAGATCCGGGTGGTCGAGGAAAGCCATCGGGGACATCGGCAGGTCTCAGCGACGGCGCGGCGGCATGGCATCTGCCGTTCGCTTCTGACCACCTGGCGGCGACAGTATCGGAACGGTGAGCTCGCATCGGAAATCGGCCCTGCTTTCGTGCAGGTTCAGGTGCCCCCGGAGATGGACACGCCGCCGCGTCAGCTGGCCCCCAATGTCCAGCTCGAGGTCCTCCTGCGGAACGGACGGCGCTTGCTCGTGTCCTCGTCGGTGGACCCGGACGCATTGGCCAAGCTGCTTCCGGTCCTCGAAGGCAAATGATCGCCTTCCCGGCGGGGGTGCGCGTCTGGATCGCTGGCGGGGTGACCGACATGCGGCGCGGGATGAACACGCTGGCGCTGACGGTCCAGCAGGGGCTCGGGCGCGATCCGCATGCCGGAGAGATCTTCTGCTTTCGCGGCCGCAAGGGCGATCTGGTCAAGCTGGTCTGGCACGACGGCGTCGGCATGTCGCTCTACACGAAGCGTCTCGAGGCTGGAAAGTTCATCTGGCCGACCAGCGGCAGCGGCGAGGCTGTGCAGATCTCGGCAGCCCAGCTCGGGTATCTCTTCGAAGGTGTTTGGGGATACCCCCCATTGTGACGCTGACGAATCCTTTCCGGAGGAGGTTCAGGTACTCGATCCGCAGCACCCGCTCTATGGGCGAAGGTTCCAGGTTCTCGGCCGATCGTTCTTTCGCAGGGTCGGTTGTGCGCCCTGCTACGCGGTCGTGTATCGCGACGGGGTCACGCTGAATGTACCGGTGGCGGCGACCGAGCCGCAGGCTTTGCCGTGTGCCTCTACCAAATTAAGTGTGGAAGCTTTGCTGGATCTCCTAAATGTGGTGACCTGCCCCCCGGAAGTTCCCTCGCCGTGATGTAGAGTCTGCCCAACCTGAGAAGGAGCAGACGACATGAGGAAAAGCCGTTTTTCCGAGGCGCAGATTATCGGGATGATCAAGGAACAGGAGGCCGGTTTGCCGACCTCCGAGCTGTGCCGGAAGCACGGGTTGAGCCCCGCGACCTTCTACAAGCTGAAGGCCAAGTATGGCGGGATGGACCTGTCCGATGCTGGTCTTGCCCCTGTTTCACCGGACACTCAGGCGGTTGCGGTTTGAGCTGCGATGAACTCGCGGGGCGAGCGCATTTTCAGCCCTGAGTGCGGGTGGTTTTCGTTGTAGTCCTCGATCCAGCCTCCGATCAATCCGAGAACGGTCTGTGCAT
>NZ_SLVM01000057.1 GCF_004339675.1 Rhodovulum steppense | reverse complement strand
ACCATTGACCCCAGCATGAAGTAGCAAACATAACGACCGGGCGGGTCAGTTCTCGGTGACAACGCTGGGTCAGTTCTCAGTGACATCCAACATGCTTACCTCTAGAAGCTGAACCGCAGCAGACGTCCTATGGTGGGTATCACAGCCTCAAGTGTTCCGGTAAGTTGACGACTGTACCCTGATCTGATTGCCTTGGCGGCAGCGAGAATGATGGGTGGCGAAATTTTCTGAGGGCATGCTTCGTGGCGTCCAACTACGATAAGATCTGTGAAGAAAATCGATCTCGATATGGCACAGAGGGCGCCAAGAAATCTGGTGGGCTCGCTGCCGGGCTGTACGATGATAGAACGCACTTCATCTTTGAGCTGCTTCAGAATGCCGAAGATGCACTTGGAAGGCGCGAGAACTGGGCAGGCCCGCGAACGGTTTCGTTCCATTTGGACCAGAATAAGTTAACGGTCGCACACTTCGGAAAACCGTTTGACGAAGGTGATGTCAGGAGTGTTTGCGATATCGCAGAAAGCACCAAGAAAGAGTCGGCGATTGGCCGGTTTGGTTTGGGCTTTAAGTCCGTTTACACTATTACAGATCTTCCCGAAATTCATTCTGGTGACGAGGATTTCGCAATAGATGAGTTTGTTTTTCCCAAAAAGATAAATCAAACTAGTCGCCATGCTGACGAGACGCAGATCGTCCTTCCACTTAGGTCTGGGGATGCAGCACTAGGTCTCGACATCATACAGGGCTTCCAACGACTGGGACCTGGAGCCCTGTTATTCCTTCGAAATATCGAAGAAATAAACTGGAGCGATCATGGGGGCGCTTCTGGCTTCTACATGCGCAACCCGCCGGATATCCTCGGGCCAAATGTGCGGCGTATAAGCCTGATTGGGCATGAAACCGGTCAAGATGAAGTTGATCAGAGCTGGTTGGTATTCCACCGTGAAGTCTTCACAGATGAGCAGAATCCAGCCGGTCGAGTCGAGATCGCATTTAAGATTGTGCCCCCGAAGGAGAGCTCGGGGCGCTGGGTAGTTCAGCCGCTCTCAACGTCACCCTTGGTTGTGTTCTTTCCTACGATTGTAGAGACTCACCTAGGGTTCCTCGTACAGGGACCGTTTCGAACAACGCCCAGCCGTGAGAACATCCCTCCTGGCGACGCTTGGAACCAGCATCTGGTCGCTGAGACCTGTACATTGCTTGGCCAGGCTTTGGTCTGGTTGCGTGATCAATCCATGCTGGACGTCTCGGTGCTTCGCTGCCTGCCCTTGGATAGCGGAAAGTTCTCCGTGGGCACACGATTTCGACCGGTATTCGAAGCTGTTAAGAAATTGCTGAAGACTGAAAAGTTGCTGCCGACCAGCCATGGAGAATATGGTTCTGCGACAGAAGTAAAGCTGGCAAGAACTCAAGACATTCGTGAGCTACTTTCCCCCAAGCAGGTTGCGGCGCTCTTTGGTGCAAACTTTCAAGCTTGGCTCTCTGGAGAAATAACTCTGGATCGTGCGCCAGACATTCGTCAATATCTAATGCGCGAGTTAGGCATTGACGAAATCAGGCCAGAAACCCTGTTACCAAGTCTAACCAGGGAATTCCTTGCAGCTCAGTCTGATCCGTGGGTGGTGAAGCTTTATGAGTTTCTGAGTGGGCAGGAGAAAACCCTTCGACGTCACTTGGACGCGGTCCCCTTCATTAGACTAGATGACGGCTCGCATGTCGTCGCCCGGGAAAACGGCAAAGCCAATGCATTCTTGCCGAGCTCGATAGCCACGAGCTTTCCAACCGTAAGAAGCGCGGTGTGCGCGACGCCCGAGCTGCGTCAGTTTCTGATTTCACTTGGCATCACAGAGCCAGACCCCGTTGACGACGTTGTTTGGAATGTTCTGCCAAAGTATCAGAAAGACGAAGTGGATGTGGACGAGGAGGCCTACACTCAGGACATTCAGCGTATTCTCACTGCATTTAGCACCGACTCCGCGAGTCAGAAGGAAAAGCTCCGCACTGCACTGCGTGATACCAATTTTATAATGGTTGTCGATGCTGGCGATGGGAAGCCATACATTGCGAAGCCAGGCGACGTCTACATAGCCACCGATCGACTTCAACAGCTTTTTTCTGGTGTCGCAGGTGTTTTTATCGTTGATAATGATTACGCCTGCTTACGTGGTGAAGATATTCGCGACCTGTTGGTGTCATGTGGCGCTAGCCGCTACCTCGTTGTTGAACAAGTTGCCTCTGCGCTCGGCCACTCCGAAAAGGAGAGAATTCGACGAGAAGCTGGCCTTGAACGTGCTAGCTGGGAAGAAGCACCCGATGAACTGGCCCCCTTTTTGACCGGACACTTGGGCATGACCATGGAGGCTTAGGCATATGCCTGAGCACGTGCTTATGTCTGAGATAGAGATCATC
>NZ_SLVM01000056.1 GCF_004339675.1 Rhodovulum steppense | reverse complement strand
TGTTGGATGTCACTGAGAACTGACCCAGCGGCAGTCGGAATTGTCATTGAGATTTGACCCATGTGGAACCTTGCCCCTGACGGAGTTCGTCGGGGGTTATCGGAGTGATCGACATGGGATTTTTGAGCGTCATTCGACGTTGGGCTTTGCGGGACAAGATGCCCATCCGCGAGATCGCGCGGCGGACCGGGCTGTCTCGCAACACCATCAAGAAGTATCTGCGGGCAGGGATTACTGAACCGCGGTTCCAGACACCGGCGCGGCCAACCAAGTTGGACCCGTATGCGGAGAAGCTGTCCGGCTGGCTGGTGACGGAGCAGCGCAAATCGCGCAAGGACCGGCGCACTGCCAAGCAGATGCATGCTGATCTGGTTCAGCTTGGCTATGACGGCTCGTATGAGCGGGTCGCAGCCTTCGTGCGGACCTGGAAAGGAGAGCGACAACGCGCGCAGCAGACGACCGATCGCGGGACATTCGTGCCGCTGGTGTTCCAGCCGGGCGAGGCGTTCCAGTTCGACTGGAGCGAGGATTGGGCCCATGTCGGCGGCGAGCGCATCAAGTTGCAGGTGGCCCACATCAAGCTGTCGCACAGCCGGGCGTTCCTGGTCAGGGCCTATCTGCTGCAGACGCACGAGATGCTGTTCGATGCGCACTGGCACGGATTCCGCGTCTTCGAGGGCGTGCCTGGCCGCGGGATCTATGACAACATGCGCACTGCGGTCGATCGGGTGGGTGTGGGCAAGAAGCGCGACGTGAATGCGCGGTTCATGGCCATGACCAGCCACTATGTGTTCGAACCCGACTTCTGCAACCCGGCGGCAGGCTGGGAGAAGGGCCAGGTCGAGAAGAACGTCCGCGATGCGCGTCACCGGTTGTGGCAGCTGATGCCGGCCTTCCCGGACCTCGATGCGCTGAACCTCTGGCTGGAAGAGCGCTGCAAGGCGCTGTGGGCCGAGACCGCGCATGGCAGCCTGCCCGGCAGCATTGCCGATGTCTGGGAGGCCGAAAAGCCTGCGCTGATGCCGCTGCCCACGGCCTTCGATGGCTATGTCGAGCACAGCAAGCGGGTGTCGCCAACGTGCCTGATCACCTTCGAGCGTAATCGCTACTCTGTGCCTGCCAGCTTCGCGAACCGCCCCGTCAGCCTGCACATCTACCCCGAACGGCTGGTGATCGTGGCCGAGGGGCACGTGGTCTGCGAGCACCAGCGCATCATTGAACGGTCGCACCGACACCCCGGCCGCGTCATCTATGACTGGCGCCATTACCTCGCCGTGGTTCAGCGCAAGCCGGGCGCGCTGCGCAACGGCGCCCCGTTTGTCGAGATGCCGGAGGCATTCCGTCAGTTGCAGGATCACATGCTGCGCAAGCCTGGCGGCGATCGCGAGATGGTCGAGATCCTGTCCCTGGTCCTGCATCACGAGGATCAGGCCGTGCTCTGCGCCGTGGAAATGGCGCTGGAGGCAGGCGTGCCGACCAAGACCCATGTGTTGAATCTGCTTCACAGGCTGGTGGACGGCACACCGACCGACCAGCCCGATGTGACGCCGCCTACGAGGCTCGTCCTCTCGAAGGAACCTGAGGCCAATGTCGCACGCTATGACGGGCTGCGGGGAGGAACACGCCATGCGTCATGACCCCGCTGGAGCCGCCATTGTCATCATGCTGCGCAGCCTGAAGATGCCGGGCATGGCGCAGGCCGTGCATGACCTCATGGAGCAAGGCGCCCCGGCGTTCGAAGCCGCGATGCCGATGCTATCGCAGCTGCTCAAGGCTGAAATGGCCGAACGCGAGGTGCGCTCGATCGCGTATCACATGAAGGCCGCGCGCTTCCCGGCCTACAAGGACCTGTCCGGCTTCGACTTCGCCGCCAGCGAGGTCAATGAAGCCCTCGTGCGTCAACTCCATCGGTGCGAGTTCATGGACGCGGCCGAGAACGTGGTGCTGATCGGCGGCCCCGGAACCGGGAAAAGCCATGTCGCGACCGCCCTCGGCGTCCAGGCCATCGAGCATCACCGCAAACGCGTGCGCTTCTTCTCCACCGTCGAGCTGGTGAATGCGCTGGAACAGGAAAAGGCTCAAGGACGGGCCGGGAAGATCGCCGAGGCGCTGGTGAAGACCGAATTGGTGATCCTCGACGAACTGGGATACCTGCCGTTCAGCGCCTCGGGCGGTGCGCTGCTGTTCCACCTTCTCAGCAAGCTCTACGAGCGCACCAGCGTTATCATCACCACCAACCTGAGCTTCAGCGAGTGGGCCAGCGTCTTCGGCGATGCGAAAATGACCACCGCGCTGCTCGATCGCCTCACCCATCGCTGCCACATCCTCGAGACCGGCAACGACAGCTACCGCTTCAAGGCAAGCTCCGAGACAGCGAAAAGGAAACGGAAGGAGACGGCACCATTGACCCCAGCATGAAGTAGCAAACATAACGACCGGGCGGGTCAGTTCTCGGTGACAACGCTGGGTCAGTTCTCAGTGACATCCAACA
>NZ_SLVM01000055.1 GCF_004339675.1 Rhodovulum steppense | reverse complement strand
GTAACCGCCCGGTTGATACCGCGGTTTAGGCGGCCTCTGCCTGCGGGGCAGCCATCGGCGCCCAGTTCCAAGGCATCAGTTCGTCGAGCTTGTTGATCTTGTGGTCATGGATGCGATCGAGGATGTCGGTGAGGTAGGCCTGCGGGTCGAGGCCGTTCAGCTTTGCCGTCTCGATGATCGTCATGGCGCGGGCGAGCGTCTCGGCGCCGGTGTCGGCGCCCGCGAAGAGCCAGTTTTTTCGTCCGATGCCGATCGGGCGCAGGGCGCGCTCGGCCGGATTGTTGTCGATGCCGACGCGGCCGTCCTCGAGGAACAGGCAGAAGGACGGCCAGCGGCTGAGGCCGTAGCGGAAGGCCTTGGCCAGGTCGCCCTTGCCCGGTAGGCGCGTCAGCTGCTGTTCCGCCCAGGCCCGGAAGGCCTCGACCTTCGGCAGGCTGTGGGCTTGCCTCGCGGCCAGCCGGATCTCGGCGGGCTTGCCCGTGATGTCGCGCTCGATGTCGTAGAGCGCGCCGATCCGGTCCAGCGCCTCGCGCGCGATCTCTGACCCGGTCGAGGTCCAGACATCGTGGAAGTCGCGACGCAGATGCGCCCAGCAGGCAGCCTCTCGGAACCGGGCGGCCCCATCCGGGCCGGGGTCATAGAGCTTGGCATAGCCCTTGTATCCGTCGGCTTGCAGGATGCCGCGGGTCAGGCTCAGGTGCTCGCGGACGTGCTCTTCCTTCCAGTCCGGGGCGAAGCGGTAGACCGCCCCGGGTGGCGCGGTTCCCGCCCAGGGTCGCTGATCGCGGACGTAGGCCCAGATCCGGCCCTTCTTCACGCCCTTGCCGAGGCCCCGGTCCCGCTGAGACCGATCCAGCACACGGATCGGGGTGTCGTCGGCGTGCAGGAGGTCGCTGGCCAAGACTTCGGCCTCAATCCGGTCGGTCAGCGGCTGGAGCACCTTCATCGCGCGCCCGCACCAGTCGACCAGCGTGCTGTCGGGAATGTCTGCGCCCATGCGGGCGAAGATCTCGTTCAGGCGATAGAGCGGGATGTGGTCGTCGAACTTGGAGACCAGGATGTAGGCCAGCAGTCCGGCGCTGGCCATGCTGCCCGGGATCGGCCTGCTGGGGGCAGGTTCCTGCACCATCTTCTCGCAGCGGCGGCAGGACTTCTTCAGCCGGGCGATCTGGAGAACCTTCAGCTGCGCCATGACCATGTCGAGCATCTCGCTGACATCCTCGCCGACCAGCCGCAGGTCGCCACCGCAGTCGGGGCAGCAGGTGCCGGGATCGAGCTCGCGGCGCTCACGCGGGGTGGAAGCCGACACCCGCGGGCGGCGACGCGGCGCGCGCTCGGGCGCGCCGTTGCCGTCTGCCTCCTGCTGATCCTCGTCGGCGTTCTCCGCGACAGGTCCCGCATGGCACTCGGCCGCGGCGATCAGCAGGTCTTCAAGCGCCAGCTCCAGCTGTTCTATCTCGCGCTCGACCTTCTCGGAGGACTTGCCGAAGGCCTGCTTCTTGAGCTTGGCGATGCGCAGGCGCAGCGTCTGGATCAGCTGGTCGTGGGCGCGGATCGTCGCCGACATCTTCGCGTTCTCCGCCTGCAAGGCGGCGATCATCGCCTTTAGCTGGGCAGGGTCTTCGGGAAGGGTCGCGGCATCATTCGACATGGGACTGACTACCACGGACCAGGCCAGATCTCCATAAAAACAAGGCTGTTCAGGCGGATAAATCACCCAACCCGGGCCGGTGGCGCCCCCCAGTCCGGCCGCCGCCAGTCGATGCCTTCCCAGAGCATCGCCAACTGCGCCGAGGTCAGCCGGGCTGCGCCCTGCGTGGCCGTCGGCCAGGGAAACCGCCCCCGCTCAAGCACCTTGTAGTAGAGGCAAAACCCCTGGCCGTCCCAGTAAAGCAGCTTCAGTCGGTCGCCGCGACGCCCCCGGAAGGCGAACACCGCGCCACCGGTCGGCTTCTGCCGCAACACGTCCTGCGTCAGCGCCGCCAGACCAGCGATGCCCTTGCGCATGTCCGTCGCCCCGCAGGCCAGATACACCCGCACCCCGGTGCCCGGGCCGATCATGCCGCATCCACCGCGCGGATCAGACGTGTCAGCGCCGCATCGTCGATGCTGCTCTCGAACCGGAGCGTGCGCCCCTTCGCGAGGCGGAGCTCGATCCAGGCAGCCGGTGCCGGGCTTGCCATGGGCAACTCCGCCACAGGCGCCATGCCGATCGGCAGAAAGAGCGCCCCCGTATCCGGCGACCAGAGGCCCTTCCGCTTCAGATCATGGCGCCAAGCGTAGATCTGCTGGCGGGTCACCTCGTGGCGCTGCGCCACCTGCGTCACCGACGCGCCACCAACCCCGACCGCGCCTACGATCGCCAGCTTGTCCTCATCATCCCAACGCCGACGCCGTTCAACCCCCAGAACCTCGCCACGCATGACCCCTCCGCGCATAAGGGACGTCGTTACCGACGTCGCTATGCACGTGTCTTAGGCCATCAAGCCCCACGCAGGCAGGCGGTGGCAATCGGGCGGTTAC
>NZ_SLVM01000054.1 GCF_004339675.1 Rhodovulum steppense | reverse complement strand
TTGGCTGGGGACGCGCGCCTGAGCGGCGCGCGTCGTTTTCATGGGCCGGACGGGTGTCCGGTTTCGCATGCGAAACCCGCGTCAGGCTGCGCTCAGCAGGTCGGGCAGGTCGTCTTGGTCGTCGAGGATCCAGGGCATCGTCTGGTCATGGACACCCTGGTTCGCGGTCAGTTCTTCCCAGAGCTCGGCATCCTCGTCCGATCCGTCCCAGGCATCCCCGAGCATCCTGATATCGACCTGGCCCGAGCCATTGCCCAGGTCCAGCCGCAACTCGTCACGTTCGTAATCCACATAGACCGTGGCATCGAAACGTCCGTCGAGCCCGTGGATGTTGATGCCTTCGAACGCCCCGGCAATCGCGTCGACCGCGATCAGGGTGTGTGTGCCGATCCCGCCTGCGTAGCTCGAAAGGTCGATCTGCAGCAGTCCGTCCAGCAGCACCCCGGATTTTACCGGCGATCCGCTCTGGTCCCAATGGCCCGAGCGGAACTCGGTCAGCGTCGAGAAGCCCTTGGCATCGCCCTCGAAGGTCAGGATTGCGCCCTCGGACATGCGCAGCACCGCGGTGCTGTCCTCGGCCCCGTCGAAGCCGACTTTGGCCTTGGACCCTTCGATCCGCAATTCGCTGCTGCCGCCCAGATCGAAGGCGGCGCCATCGGTTGCCAGGATCGTCTGCCCGCCCGAGGCCGAGACCGAGATGGTGCCGCTGACATGACCGATATTGGCGAAACGGCCGCCATCGATATCGATGGTCAGTCGACTGGTCCCGGCATAGCCGTCGGTCCAGAACTGGCCCGCGCCCTCGACCGTGATCAGCCCGCCGCGCGCGCCGGTCTCGAGCGTGCCCTCGACTGTCAGCTTGCCGCTGGTGACATGCAGCCGTCCGCCCGAACCCAGGTCGAGATCCTCGATCCGCGTCGTGCGGGCGCCGTAGTAGACCCAGTTGCCGCCCAGATCGACAGTGTCGCCATCGTCGGGCACCTCATTGGTTGTCCAATTGATGCGGTTGTCCCAGCGGATCCCGTCGGCAAGAGCATTGGGAATGAAGCGGTGGTCTACCGCGCTGCCGTCGGTCTGGGGGCTCAGGCCGAATCCGGTCTGGAACCACGCGATAATCTGGTCAGCGGTGAAGGTGTCGTCGAGTTCGGTGTCGGCCAGAGAACCGATGTACTCCATCAGATCCTTGATGGTGGCGCTGTCCTTGTCCAACAGTTCGGCTGCGAAGTTCTGTATCGTGACCTGGTTCAGGGTTGCAGAATCCAGCCCATTCGCTCCGTCATTTTCCCAGAGGGTGGAGTAGTCCATGTAGCGCGAACCGATCCAGTTATAGATGATGGTATTGTCATAGAACGGATCGTGGTCATTGGTCAGGGGAGAGTGAGCCCACCTCTTTGCCTCGAACTCTTCGGGGTTGTTGGGGTCTGCCAGGTGGGCGACGATGTTGTCCAGAAGGGTCGTATCGTAGGCGCCGTTCAGCACCCCCATTGTCAGGCCGCCGATCTGTGATGCCATCTTGTGGGCACCCGAGGTGACGAGATTGTTGGTGAAGAAGGAAAAGTTGCCGATCGGACCATCAGTCTGGTAGATGCCACCCATCATCGAAACCGCGGCATTGTTGTCGATGAAGGCATTGTCCTCGATATAGCCTCCACCACGCATCTGGGCTCCGTACGAAGACCCCATCGCCGAGATGTTGTCTCGGAACGTCACGTCTGTGGTTGTGTTCTGCAGGTATATGTTGTGGCTGTACATACTCGGCGGCATCCCGGCATCGGCCGTGCCGTCATATCCCTCGCTCCAGCCATTGTGATAGACGAAGTTGTTCTCGAACAGGAGGCCCTCGACCGCTCCGGCAAAGAAGCCCCCGCTGCGATCCACATGGGGATGCCAATTGTCACCGGTGGGTGCGTCCTTGGCGACATGCTGGATTTCGGAATTGCGGAATGTGATGTGCTTTGTCTTGTCCATGCCGAACATGGACCCTGTGATCAGCACGTCATCGAAGAGGAAATTCTCTACGATTCCATTCTGTCCGAGTAGTGAGACGCTGTTGGTGAAGGTAACGTCGGTAACAACGACATTCTTGCTCGGCTCCTGATACACCCGAAGCTGCGAGTTCAGGACCGGCCGTTCGCCCTCCCCCCAGGACGTCACATGGATCGGGTGCAGTTCACTCTCGCCTTCTGAACCACGGGCAATGATCCGGCCGAGATCCTCGTAGGTATGGCCCCTCTCGAACAGCAGCCAGTGCGAGGTCGCCTCCCGCGGCCAGGCGCCGGTGAGGCCGTACCAGAGCTCCATCCCGACATCGGATGCGAGCGCCATTTCCTCGGAGCCGCCGTATTCGGGGTGGGTGATCAGCCATTTGGCGGTGATGGCGCTTTCCTTGAGACCCTCGAGGGCGGCAATATCGGCCTTGCTCAGTGCATTCTCACTGCCCGAGATATAGACCTTGCGGTGATTGTCGCCGGTCTCGACGATGACGTCGCCGTTCGCGTCGGTTTCCAGCATGTAGTGGGTGCCCGTGCCCCAGCCGGCCTGCTGGGCGGGGGGTGCGACGTTGAACGAGGCGGTGGCGCTTTCGGTCGTGCCGTCGGCATGGGTGATCTTGTAGCCCAGCGACAGCGGACCGCTGTAATCGCTGCCCGAAAGCACCAGGGCGATGCTGTTGTCGAGGTTGACGGTGGCGTTGCCATGCGCAGGCAGGTCGGTGATCTCAACCTTCACAACAGCGCCGGTGGCGGCCACCTCAAGAGTGGTGACGCGCCCGCCAGCGATCTCGAGCACGGAGACACCGTCATGCTCTGTGACAGGACCCTGTTGTGGCGGCCTGGTTGTGTACTCGCCGCCGTTGTCAGGCTGGGTTTCGGGGCTGGTGTCCGGGGGGCTGTCGGGGGTTTCGGCTTCGCCGGTGTCGTCCGGGGCGGGCAGCACGGGGTCGGGTGTCGTG
>NZ_SLVM01000053.1 GCF_004339675.1 Rhodovulum steppense | reverse complement strand
CCCGACGAACTCCGTCAGGGGCAAGGTTCCACATGGGTCAAATCTCAATGACAATTCCGACTGCCGCTGGGTCAGTTCTCAGTGACATCCAACACTCGCAATGCAACGGTTGCGCCTCCATCTGGAAATCTAGCGCTTGCGGCCTGTGACACCAGCCCTGCGGCGCCCTTCTAAACCCGTTCGCCGGGGAACCCCATCAGAGAGCCGGATCTGACGCATGGGGCGAATGACCTGTGTGGATAGCTCCTGCATGGCAAGACATTTCCGAGGTTGTTTTTGCACTGGTCAGAAGCAGACGTGTGTCCGGCCTGTTTGCGCGGCGCACGCGGCCGCTGGCCCTGATGGTTTCCGCTGGCCAAGTCCCATAGGGCTCTACGGACAAACATGTGTCCTTGACATTCGACGGGGTGTCCTTGCGGGCGGGCTGACTGTGCACCGTCACCTCAATGGTCTTGCTGTCTCTGTTGTCACATCCCTTCGCTTCAGGCGGAGTGCGGAGGACGATAGAAGCCGTTCCTGGTCAAGGCGGCCCATATGATCCGGGTCGGCTTGTTTGCCATGGCGACGGCGCCCAGGCGGGTCGGTTTCCGTTCGAGCAGTCCGATAGCCCCTGGATCGATACGGTCCGGTGTCTCCTTCATCTGTCGCAGCCGAGCGGCCATTCCTGGACTGACCTGCATCGCCGATGGTTGCGACGATGGCGGACGCCGTCACTGGGCCGAGCCCGATGGCAAGGATTGAGGTTCGGCACGTTGATAGTTGCTCGTCTTCGGGCAGCGTCCGGTCAATCGTCGTTCTCGCCGCGGAACTGCCGCAGGCTCCACATGTTGGAGCCTGTCTGGACGAGGTTTCGGCGCTCGGCGGCGTGCAGTCCTCCGTTCAGGAGCTGGTCAAGGTCGTCGCCGACCTCATCGCTGTAGATATGGTAGAGGTGACCTGTCGGGCTGTCGGCGGGCAAGTCGCTCAGGTCGATGACATCCACGCCTGCCAGCGTTTCGACCGCGTTTCCGGCCTCGCCCAGACGGGGATAGCCATGCAGCTGGGCCGAGACGGCGAGGGGGCGATCGCCCGTCGTGACATAGACCGTGATGTTCTCGGCGATGGGCGAGATGCGCGGCAACATCCTCTGAAAGATCGCGAAATCCATGTCCGGGGCGAGCAGCACGATTTCGTCGAGCCGGATGTCCGGGCGCCGGTTGGCCACTTCGTAGAGCGCAAGCACGACCCCCCGCGCCCCGAGGCTGTGGCCGACGACATCAACCACGCCGCTGCCGAAGCGGCGGTCGAGTTCGATGATGCTGTCGGCGAGATCGGGAACGCTCCAGTAGAGGTCGGCCTCATCATGGGTGTAGAGCGCGAGCGACCCGTCCGAGGGCCAGCTGAACCACAGGAAACGCCCGCTCAGGCGCGCGTTCTCCTGGAACAGAACGGCGCGGCGGCATCCCTTCTCGAAGCTTATGTAGTAGCCGTGGACGTAGATCGCGGGGGCTGCCGTCGCTGTAGCCTCCAAGTCGTCAAGGATCGACACGGCGTCAGACCGTGCCACGTCGTCCACGCGCAGGAACTCTTCCCGAAGAAACGCGGGCACGGCATCGGCGAGCGGGGAAAGGCCCTGGAGGTCGACCTCGCGGACGCGGCAACGGCCCGCGCTCAGGTCGCTGCGTTCGCCTCCGAAGCGGTCGGCGGGATCGTCCGTGCCTGTCGCGTTCCGAACCGTCAGGAATGGCACCTGGGCATCGGCCAGGTCGGTTTGCGCGCTTGACCCTACGGGCAGCGTCATAATCAATGGGGCGAGGGCTTTACATGTCGCCCGGAAAATACTGAGGAGAGGTTCACGCATCCTGTGCCCCTGGGAAGTCGGTTCGAAATACCCCTGACCTTATCTGTCACATTGCCGGGGGGAGACGCCAGTATCCGACCGCGGTATGTGTCCGTGGCGGGCGCGGAACGGCACCCTGCGTGGAACACGGCGGGCGGTGACCTGCGTTGGAGGATGCCATGACCAAGGTGCTCCTGTCCCGGTTGATCGGCCCGTTCTCGGTCCCCTGCCTGCTGTTGGGCCTGGTATTCTTCGCCGTCTCCCTGACGCCGTCGCTCATCCCGCGCGGGCCCGAAACGCAGGGAGTGCTGGGGGGATTGGTGACGGCGCTGGGATACCTCGCGGGCCGGATCGTCGCCCTTCTGTGGCGCGCGGCGGATTTGCCGGAATTGTCGGGACGACCGGCACGGATCGCGACCTGGCTCGCGTCGGCAATCGTCGTGGTCCTGTTCGCCTGGGTCCTCGGCTCTAGCCTGACCTGGCAGAACGACCTGCGCCAGAAAATGGGCATGGAGCCTGCCGACACCTTGAACCTTGCCCGCATCCTGATCGTTGCGGTCGGGGTCTTCGCGGCCGCGTTCTTCCTCGGTCGGCTCGTGGCCTCGCTCTTCCGGCTGATCCGCGCGTGGTTCTACCGCGTGATGCCGCCCCGCCGCGCCAATGTCCTGGGCGTCGTCACCATCGTGGTGCTCCTCTTCATCTTCACCCGCGACGGGCTCCTCGACCGGGTCGTCCTCGCGCTTGACGAGAGCTACGAGGCCGCGCAGGCCCTTTTCGACGAGGCGCCGCCGACCCCGGACGATCCGATGAAGGTCGGCAGTTCCGCCTCCCTGATCGACTGGGCGGCCATCGGAACGCCCGGGCGCGATTTCATCACCTCCGGTCCCGATGCCGAGGCGATCTCTGCCTTCACCGGGCGGGAGGCGCTCGACCCGATCCGCGTCTATGTCGGTCGGGCGAACGGCGAGACGCCGCGCGAACGCGCCGAACTGGCCCTGGCCGAGCTGCTGCGGCTCGGCGCATTCGAGCGGGAGGTGCTGATCGTGGCAAGCCCCACGGGCACCGGCTGGATGGATCCCGGCTCCCACGATCCGGTGGAATACATGCATGACGGCGACATCGCGACCGTCGCGGCGCAGTATTCCTACCTGCAGTCGCCGCTGGCCCTGATCCTGGAGACCGAAACGGGCCTCGAACAGGCCACCGCTCTTCAGGAGGTCGTGCATGGCCACTGGCAAACCTTGCCGCCTGACGACCGTCCAAGGCTCTATGTGCACGGCCTGAGCCTCGGCGCATGGTCGTCGATGTATGCAACCAACCTCTTCCGCCTGCTCGGCGATCCCATCGACGGCGCCTTCTGGGCCGGACCGCCGTTCCCCTCTGCCTTCTGGAACCACGTTCAGCACCAGCGCAACCCGGGCAGTCCCTGGGTCCTGCCGGAGATCGGGGACGGCTCACTGGTGCGCTATGCCTCGCACACGACAGATGCCTCCGAAGCCGCCGCCGACTGGGGCGGCATGCGCATCGTTTTCCTGCAGTATTCGAGCGATCCGATCGTGTTCTACGAACCGGCCTCGCTCTGGCGCGCGCCGCGGTGGATGCGTGAAGCGCCCGCCGCCGACATGTCCGATCACTTCGTCTTCGTTCCCATCGTGACGCAGTTCCAGCTGGCGCTCGACATGGCGTTGTCCTTCGGCTCACCCCCTGGCCACGGACACGCCTACTACGCGCCGGACTACATCGGCCCGTGGGTGCAGGTGACCGATCCCGCGGGCTGGACCCGCGCCGACACCGACCGCCTGATCGCCCATTGCGACAACGGGTTTCAGGCCGGGTGTTCGAACGGGTTGCACTAGCGTCCGTTCTGTTGCGGACAGCCCCCACCCGATGTGAACTGGCCCCCTTTTTGACCGGACACTTGGGCATGACCATGGAGGCTTAGGCATATGCCTGAGCACGTGCTTATGTCTGAGATAGAGATCAT
>NZ_SLVM01000052.1 GCF_004339675.1 Rhodovulum steppense | reverse complement strand
CCCGACGAACTCCGTCAGGGGCAAGGTTCCACATGGGTCAAATCTCAATGACAATTCCGACTGCCGCTGGGTCAGTTCTCAGTGACATCCAACAAGGCGCCATAGGCGTCGCCGGGGTGCTCGGTATGCAACCAGTAGGCCCTGCGCTTGCCGACCGGATCGAACTCGATCCCCTGGACCAGTCGGCCCGCACCGAGGACGCCGGATTTCGTGGCGTCGAGGAAGTCTGCCTCTAGCACCTGCAATTGCAGCGGCACCGGCAGACCGTCCGCGGATCGTCGCAACCGGCGGCGCACAAGAACTTCGCCCGCCTCCACCATCTCGCGGCAGATCAGGGTCTGCAGCCCGTAGAAGTCGAGCTGGCCATCGGCATCGCACTCCGCCGTCCAGCGCTCGAAGAGAGCATCGACCTTCCGGTCGAGCTTGTCGTCACCGCTCGCGGCGCGCGGCATGATCCCGGCACCGATGATGTTGTTCACCAGCACCGCCACGGCCTTGGCCGCATGCGGGTTGTTGCGCACGAGATCGCGCATCCGGTCGCGCAGCAGCGCCCCGGCGACGCCGATCTCAGTATCGGCCGAGGATCCCGGCGCGCGCCAGCCCTCGGTCCGCCGTCCGCGCGCTGCGCCATCGTAGCCCCGCGTCCCCATCATCCTCGGGGACACGGTGGGCCGCGTGCTGCGCGATGCCTACCAGGCCGCGCCCTCGGGTATCCGCCGCCTCGGCCGCCAGACCACGGCGCGGGACTTCCGGGCGGTGAACAAGATCATGCTGGGCGAGGCGCCGCTGCTGGAGAAGCTGAACGAGCACGGCGAGATCAAGGCCGGGACCATGGCCGAGGCGCGCGAGGCCTACAAGGTCGAGACCTGGGCGCGGAAGATCGGCATCACCCGGCAGGTGCTGGTCAACGACGACCTCGGCGCCTTCTCCGACCTCGCCCGCCGAATGGGTCAGGCCGCGGCCGAGACCGAGGCGCGCATCCTTGTCACCCTCCTCGAGGCGGGCAGCGGGAATGGCCCGACCCTGTCGGACGGCAAGACGCTTTTCCACGCGGACCACGGCAACAAGGCGGGCACCGGGGCGGCTATCTCCGACGCCACGCTCTCGGCCGCCCGGCTGGCGCTGCGCACCCAGAAGGGCATCGAGGATCGCACGATCCGCGTGACGCCCCGCAACCTGCTGGTCCCGCCTGCGCTGGAGACCACGGCCGAAAAGTGGCTGGCCTCCATCGCGCCCGCGACCGCCGCGGACGTGAACCCTTTCTCGGGGTCTCTGTCGCTGGTGGTGGAACCGCGCCTGTCCTCGGCCACGCGCTGGTATGTCACCGCCGAACCCGGCGAGATCGACGGGCTCGAGTTCGCCTATCTCTCCGGCGCCGAAGGCCCGCAGGTCGAGAGCCGCTCGGGCTGGGACGTGGACGGCGTCGAGATCCGGGTGATCCTCGATTTCGGGGCGGGCTTCATCGACCATCGGGGCTGGTTCATGAATTCGGGCGCGTGAGCATGGCCGACCTCGCCCAGCTCACCGCCTGGCGGGACGCCCTGATGGCCGCACGCTACCGGGGCGTCCGCACCGTCGAATACGACGGCAAGCGCGTCACCTACGCGAGCGACGGCGAGATGGCCGCCGCGCTCGCGGACCTCAACCGGCAGATCGCAGGGTCGACCGACCGCATCTCGGTCGTCCGCATCCAATCCTCGAAAGGGCTCTGAGATGAAGAACTACCTCCAGAACGGCCACATCTTCCGCGTCACGGCGCCTGCGGGCGGCATCGCCTCGGGCGACGCGCTGCTCGTCGGCAGCATCTTCGGCATCGCCGCCTATTCCTCGGCCGAGGGCGACCCGGTCGAGCTCTCCACCACCGGCGTGTTTCAGCTCCCGAAGGCCAGCGCCGCGGTGCTGACCGTCGGCGCGCGCGTGGCGTGGGACAACACGACGAAGGAAGTGACCACCCCGACTGCGGGCCGCTTCCCCATCGGCGTGGCGGTCGAGGCCGCCGGGAACGGCGTCACCAGCGTCGCGGTGCGGCTGGACGGGATCGCGACGGCGGCGGCGTAAGGATCAGTTGGCGTGCTCGCCCTCGCGGAACGCCATGTCGGTGATTTCGCGAAGGCGGGCGCGGTAGTGCTCCAGCGTCCCGACATCACCCCAGTTCACATCCTCTGGGCTGCACTCGAAGTGGTCGGCGCTGAGCGCGGCGAGGCGTTCGAGCATCGCGTCGATCTCGGTCTTGGCCGAGATGAACGCGGCGAGCGCGGCGTCGTTAGTCTTGGGCATGATGGGCTCCGACAGAGTGTCCTGATCCATCAGGCTCTTGTCGGCTTCGATAGCAAGTCGGGACCGGCCGCTATTCCGAGGGTGCGAATGCGATCTCCTTCTCAGGAAACGCGTCACGCAAATTGATCATGGCCTCGTCAAACGCCCTGCCACCCCACTGGTTCAGAAAGGCGTATGTGCGTCCTTCGAAGTGTAGGAGTTCGTCATCACCGCAGAAGTAGCGGCCCGGATCGAAATTCCGTCCTTCCCTTGCTCGGGCCTCCTTCGCCAAGCGATGGAAGTCCTCAGCCACCACCTCGCCCTCCACGGACACGAGGGCTCGATTGGCCCGCGGGCCACAATGCTTGGCGACCTCCTCCGGTGCGATGCCGCTCTCTACGAGATGGCGGAACACCTGATAGATCGCGTGTCGCTTGCGCAGCCCCGTCAGTTGGCGCCCGCCGAGGGTGACGTCGTAGCTCGTCCAGTCTCGCGTGTCCGTGCGCGCCTCGCGCTCCTTGCGCTTCTTTTCGGTTACCCGGACCTGATATTCCGCGACCTCCGGAAGCGGGATGATCTGCTGGACATCAACGAGAACACGGCCATCGAGGCCGTAGGGCTGGAGGCGCACGCAGCGGATGTCGATGCCGCGCTCGATCAGCCAGAGAACGGATGTCGTCAGTTCGCGGCTGAACTCGGCCGAGGCCAAGACGATCCTTACGTCCTGCGCGAAGGCATCCTCGTCTGGCTCGTCCCACCCGAGGAAGTCGAGCAGTTCGGCACGCGCATCCGTGTCGGCTTTGCCGATCTGCATGAGATAACGAGCGAACACGTCAGCGGCGTGGTCGAAGGTCATGGTGGAGACCATCGCGGCGTAGCGGAGGGCCTGCAGTTCCATGTGGCCGCCGTCCTCGGTCCGCTTCAGCTCGATCACCACGAGGTTCGCATTGCGGTCAATGCCGAGGAGATCGATACGCCGACGCGACTCGTCCCAGTCCCCGAACTCCTCCGCGACCACCAGCGTGTCGGGTGCGACCACGGCGATGTTCGCCCGCAGCAGCCTCTGCAGATCGCGCCGCTCCTGCAGCTGCATCAGACCGAACGTGGTCTTGCTGAGGGGACGGATTTCTTCACTGGCAAACTCGTAGATCGGCATGGGCAATTCGGACCTTTCGGGAATTGCTTCCATCCAAGCGCACCGGCACCGCGCGAGCAAGCACGATCAGTCGCGAACGTCTGCGGAACAGCTGCGCCGCCCCGTGTCGCATCCGTGTTGCACGGAGAAATCGGGCTTGGTCGTAAGCCTTTGGAATCTTTGGGGAGCGGTCGGGACGGGCTTGCAACACGACGCGACACGCAAAAGCCGCCCGGAGGGCGGCCTAAGCGATTGATATCTTGTCAGAAAGTTTGGTTGCGGGGGTAGGATTTGAACCTACGACCTTCAGGTTATGAGCCTGACGAGCTACCGGGCTGCTCCACCCCGCGCCGGTTGTTTTGTTGGCCATTTTGGCCTGTCATCGAAGAGAGTTATATGTTTGGCTCTTTCTAGGTTTGGCGGTGACCTACTCTCCCACGTCTTGA
>NZ_SLVM01000050.1 GCF_004339675.1 Rhodovulum steppense | reverse complement strand
TCAAGACGTGGGAGAGTAGGTCACCGCCAAACCTAGAAAGAGCCAAACATATAACTCTCTTCGATGACAGGCCAAAATGGCCAACAAAACAACCGACGCGGGGTGGAGCAGCCCGGTAGCTCGTCAGGCTCATAACCTGAAGGTCGTAGGTTCAAATCCTACCCCCGCAACCAACTTTAGCGAACAACTCGACGCATCATACCCGGCCCGCCGGTCAGGATCGGCCGCGATGAACATCGCCACGATGTCCCCCCAGATCTCCAGAACGTGCGCCCGCCGCTTCTCGGGATGCGGCAGAACGACGACGCGTTCCACCAGTTGGTGCAGCGTGTCGCCGGCCCGACCCGCAATCGGTTCCCGGGCCAGCACCGACACCAGGTTCGCCACGTAGTCCTGCCACATCTGCGGAAGGGTCTCGGGCAGCTCGATCGTCTTCGGCGCCAGCGTGTCGAGCTTGGCCCGGAGTTGCTTCAGTTCCTCCACCAGGCCGTTCGCCTCGGCAATCGCCTCGTCGTCGACGAGGCCGCGCCGGACGGCGGCCATGATGTTCTCCCGGGCCGTTTCCTTAACGGAAATCAGGCGCAGGTAGTGCTTCCGCTCGTCGTCGCCGGTATTCCCCATCGTCTTGAGGTGCCGGGCCATCTGCTTGCGGAACCGCTCGTAGGCGGCCGGCTGCATCAATTCGTGCTGCAGTCCGACGATGATCGTGGTCTCCGCCACGCTCTGCAGCAGCCCGGGCATCCCCTGGCAGACGGCCGGGCCCTTCTCCTTGGCGTTGGCGCAGTAGTAGCGCTTCGACTTGCCGCTGCCGGCGATGGTCATCTTGCCGCCGCAGCACCCGCATTCCAGTAGGCCCGAGACGAGATACGTCCTGCGGCGGAGCCCCTGGCTCGCCGACAGGCCGTTCCGGTCGGTGCTGTCTATAAGCCCCCGGGCGAGAGCGTGCGCGCGCTGGCGCGCCTTCACGGCGTCCCACAGCGCGTCATCGACGATGCGCAGGTCGGGCACGTCGCACACTTGCCACGCGTCCGGCGCGTTCAGGCGGGAAGTCCGCTTCCGGGTCTTGGGGTCCTTGCTGTAGCGAAGGCGATTCCATACCCGCTTGCCGACATAGAGCTCGTTGTTCAGGATGCCCGTGCCCCGGCTTACGTTGCCGTTCAGCGTGTTCTGGCGCCAGTGCCCCACCGGCTGCTTCTTGCGGGGCCGGGGCGCGGGAATCCCCTCCTCGTTCAGCTGCGCCGCGATCTTCAGGGGCGATTTCCCTTGGGCATATTCCGTCAGGATCCGGCGAACGATCGCCGCTTCCTCGGGAACGATTTCGAGCGCGCCGGGGATCCGCAGCCCGTCCGGGCCGACGGGCACCCGGTAGCCGTAGGCCACCCCGCCCGGGTTCTCGCCGTCGCGAACCTTCCCGGCCTGGCCGCGCCGGGTCTTCTCCGCCAGGGCCTTCAGGAACATCGTGCCGACGATCCCCGCGAAGGCCACGCGGATGAAATCCATCTTGCCCTGGTCCAGCGTGTGGATCTCGACCCCATGATGCTCCACAAGCTTCCACAGATAGGCGATGTCCAGATTGTCGCGGCTGATCCGATCCATGCTCTCGGACAGCACGATCTCGAACTTGCCCTTCTCGATATCCTCCAGGAGGCGGACATAGCCGGGCCGGTCGTTCACCGCGCTCGACATCGCCCGGTCGACATACTCGTCGATGACCTCCCAGCCTTCCCTGCGGGCCCGGACCCGGCATTCGTAGAGCTGATCGTCGATCGACTTCGGGTTCTGCTTGTCGGTCGAATAGCGCGCGTAGAGGGCCGCGCGGATAGGTGCGTGCTTGTTCATCTGCCCCCCTGTGAGTCGTGGCTTGGCAGAGTGTTGCCTTCACCGCGTTAAGGCAACACTGACCAAGCCTCGACTTTTACATTGTCCGGCCGGCGCCCCGCGCCTACCGTCGTTCCGCTGCGACCAGTCAGCTTCGTCAAATGGCCACAACCTCCCTTGCGGCTTGTTCTGCGATCAGGTCGATCAGTCTGTCGAGGGCCATCCGGGTCTCCTTCGGCTTCGGTCGGACAACACCCGAAGCGCGAGAGGCAGAGATGCCCAGGCGCCGAGAGGCCGAGGACAGCCAATCCGCAGGGCGCGGTGCCAGAGGTCGAGGCAGAAAGCAGCAGGCCCGCGTCGCAACAGCGGCGCGGGCCAAGAACCCCGAAATGCGAAGCGCTCCGATTGTAGCGCAATCGCCGGAGCGACTTTTGTATCACGGTTAGTCCATCTGTTTATTGTGTTACGGAAAACCCTCAGCTAGGGTGCCTTTGTAAAACAGGCGAGGAACCCGATGGCGCGGCCAAGAGCAGAGAATCCTAGAACAAAAACTGCGAACATCCGCCTCACCGAGGAAGAGCGCGCCGAGATCGAAGCGACCGCTGCCGCTCAGGGCTACGCCTCCCTCAGCGAATATATCCGCTTCCTGCACAGCCGATTCACCGAGGAAGAAGGGCTTGGCGGGGGGGACAAGAAAACCAACCCCCGAGACTTTCCCGCCAAGCTCCTGCGCCCGTTTCTGAAGACTGATCACGGACAAGTATTCTGGGGCGACAGCCGCAGCTACCTCTTCAGCAAGGCAGAAGAGAACAGCGTCGATCTCATCATGACGTCGCCGCCCTTCGGCCTGGTGCGCAAGAAGAGCTATGGCAATGAAGACGCGGATCGCTACTGCGACTGGTTCCGCCCCTTTGCCGAGGGCTTCCACCGAGTCCTGAAGGACACCGGAAGCCTCGTCATCGACATCGGCGGCGCATGGGTGCCCGGCCAGCCCACCCGAAGCCTCTACCACTTCAAGCTCCTCGTTATGCTCGTCGAGGAATACGGTTTCCATCTCTGCCAGGAGCACTACTGGTTCAATCCGTCGAAGTTGCCGACGCCCGCCGAGTGGGTGAACGTGCGCCGTGTGCGCGTAAAAGACGCCGTGAACACCGTCTGGTGGCTCTCGAAGACGCCTTACCCCAAAGCCAACAACAGGCGCGTCCTTCAGCCCTACTCCAAGTCGATGGAGCATCTGCTGAAGAACGGCTACAAGGCCAAGCTCCGCCCTTCAGGGCATGACATCTCCGACAAGTTCAACAAGGACAACGGAGGCTCCGTCCCGCCGAACCTGCTCGCCATCGCCAACACCGAGTCCAACGGGCGCTATCAGGATCACTGCCGCGCAGAGAACATCCCCATCCATCCTGCCCGCTTCCCAGCTCAGCTTCCCGAGTATTTCATCCGCTTCCTCACCGACCCTGGCGACCTGGTGGTCGACCCCTTCGGCGGCTCCTGTGTCACGGGCGTCGTCGCCGAGAACCTGAAGCGCCGCTGGACGTGCTGCGAGCTGTCCGAGGAGTATCTCCTCGGTGCCCGCGCCCGCTTCGAGCCCGAGCTTCAGCCGCTTCCCAAGGATCGCGCCATCCCTTACGAGATCGCGTCGCCCTGCGCGCGGCCGGTTGCGGAAGAAGACGCGCCGCTCTTCGCGGATGGCGGCGCTCAGCGCCCCGCCTCGATGCGTAAGAAGGCATCGCCGAAGATCGCTGCCGAGTGAGCCCACACAGCACCCTCGATAGGCTACGTTTCAGCCCTGCCGTCTCGATGGGCACCGCCAATTGGTCGGTGGTGCCTGATACGCCAGAGCTTCAGCCCACCTTCAATGGGCTGAAGACAGCAACCGTTCCCTGACCCAAGCCTGAAGCCGCCCATCGGTCAGCCCCATGAAATCCATCACGCGGGGCGCAGGCGCTGCTTCATCCAGAAGGTCTGGGGCTTCACGGCTCAGCGCAATGAGCGAGGCACGGACAAGCCCGTCTATCTCCGCTTTTGGGGCATAGCCGCGCGCATAGCGCACGATCTGTCCCACCGCTTCGCGGAAGCGGGCGCTCGCCGTGTCCCCCGCCAGATACTTAACCTCGACGATTCCGACCACTTGACCGGCTTGCCGGTCGGCAATCACCAGGTCAGGACGATCCGCAGCGAGCTGGATCCCATAAGCCGCCAAAGCCCGCTCCAGGCGCTCTTCTGACGGTTCCAAGGCGGGCGGGGTGTAGAACCCCCCGCCGCCCTGCCAGAAGACATCATATCGCCCACAGGAGATGACCGGCGCTCCCGATTGGCTGCCCAACAGCGCAAGGCTCATCGGTTTACCTGTCTCTGCCGCCAGAGCTTCCCCGATCCCGAGCCCCACGGCCAGCTCGAAGCGCCGCCACTGTTCCAGCGGCCCGATCAGCGTGCTCTGCAGAACGCTCCGCAGCGCCTCTTCATCTCCCGCCTCGACCCTCGCCAGAGTGTCATAGGCCGCAATCGCCAGCCGGTAGATCATCCGCCGTGACCGCGCCGCATCCCGCAGCGCTCCTGGTCCCGGTCTGCGATGAACGGCCACGCTTCTCAGCACCTCTCGCAAGGCATCGAGCCGCCCCACTGCCGCTACATCGGTCATCGTCTCCTCGACCAGACGGGCATAGGCCGAGCCCGCAGGCTGAACGGCGAAGAGCCGCGCCGCATAGGTCGAAGCCGTATGCACAACCCACGCCACGACCTGGTTCGGCCCTGTGTTGAAGCTGCGCACGGGCTCTTCGTAGATCACCAGCGAAGGATGACCGGCCACCCGCCGCGCAAGCATCGTGTCCCGCGCGTCGATCCGCCCCCGCGCTACGGCATCATCCGTTCTTCTCACGAAGTGCAGCAGGCTTTGCGCTTCGTGCCGATGGCTAAGCATATAGGACAGGAAGGTGCGAACGGGCTCCGACAGCGCCCAATGGGCACGCAGCAAATCCATGTCCCGCGCAAGATCGAGATGGGGACTCGCCGCCCCCGCCAGCGTCCCCTGCCGGAAATACCGCAGGAACACCCCCGCCGCGTAGTCGCTAATAGCCCGGTCGAGCGTCTCCATCTAAACTGCCACGGAGGCCATCCGCGCCTTGATCCGCTCGCCCTGGGCAGTATCGAGCCCGAAAACTTCGATAGCCTTGCCCGCGAGAAACTCCGCATCCTGCACGACGATCCCGTCGAGCATCGGCAAGAGCACCATGTCCACGGCATCGAGCAGCGCTTCCTTCATCGAAGGCGTCGGCGCGGCGAAGAACGCGGCATCCTCTTCCATTGCCTGGACAGCCTTGATGGCGTCGATGATGGGGGCAGGGCCGATCACTCGCACCGTGTTGATCGCTGCCCAGAACGCAGCGAGAGGGCAGGGGGCTCCTGCCGCCGGTCCCGCCCAGGCGGGATCTTCCTTGCGCAGGAAGGCTTCCAGGAAGCCGGCCGTATCGCGCGGGGCATCGACATAGACCCAGCCGAAGCGCCGCGCGAGCGCGTAGGACATCTGGTAGAGGGACGCCTTGTCGATGGAATTGATCGTCGCCACCAAGCGCCAATGCGGCCCCGGCGCGAACTCATGCGCCGCCGCAGAGGGCTTGCTCTCCGGTAGGATCACATATTGCAGGCTATCCTTGTCCTCGATGTCGAGCCGATAGGGCAGGGTGGTTTGCTGCCCCGAAAGCACCGTGAATAGTGGCCCGATCACCTTGTCGATGTCGCAGCGGTTCAGCTCGTCGATGATGAGCGGCCGGTCGAAGCGGCGCAGCAGCACTCCCGGAATGAAAGCCACCGAGCCGCTGCCGACCGGCTGATAGCCCCCAATGATGTCTTGCGAACTCCAATCCGAGGAGCCCGTCACCAATGTCCATTTTCCGCCCGTCAGCACCGTGGCGATATGGCGGGCGAGCGTCGTCTTGCCCGTCCCTGGCGGGCCGTAGAGCATGATATGCCGCTTGCCCGAGGCGAGCGCGGCGTTGATCTGCCGGTAAACCGCCGCGTCGATGCCCAGCAGATCGCTCATCTCAGGGATATGCAACGAGGCAGGCGCGACAATTTCGTCATCATCCGCTGCCTTGTCTTCCTCGTCATCGAGGCCGGAACCGGCAGCCGGCGCCGGAGGCGCGACCGGCCCCGCCGCCTTCCAGGCGTCCGAAATGTCCTTCTTCAGGCGCTCGAACTCAGGTTTTTCGCTCAGGTCATAGACAGGGATCGGCCCTGCCGCCGCGCCTTCCGGCGCAGCCGTTATGTCCGCCGCTAGGGCGTCGATCACTTCGCCATAGGTCAGCTTGCGCGGCGATCCCGAAATCGACACCTGGACCTCATGGTCGCGCGGCTGCACCCCGAGAAGACCCGCCAGCAGATACGGCAGGGCAGCGCCCTTGAACTTCATCGCCCCGCTATCGGGATCGAAATGGAACGGCTCCGCCGAGGAGCCTTGCGGCGTCGCGCCGTGGAAGACGAAGAGCGCGTGGACTTCGAGGCTATCGTCCCGGAAATAGTCGTTCATCTCTTGCCGCACGAGCGGCACCAGGCGGAACACTACCCCTGCCTTGTCTTCCTGCGAAGCATTGATCGCGCCAAGATTCAGCGCGCCGCCCGCAGGATTGACGGCTTTCCATCCCGCCCCGGCAGGTTCGATCTGGTAAAGCCATCGCGGCGGTTTGTTCGCCGAGTAATTCGGCTCCTTCCAGAAGCCGATTTCCAAATTGATTCCATGGCGCGAGCCAAGCCCGTCCTTCAATTTGAAGCCGCATTGCGAGAATTGCAGCCCCTTGTCTTTCAGGCGGTCTTTGAACCATCTGAAGAAATCGACTTCGTAAATCTTTGCTTCATCCGCCATTCAAGCCGCCCACCATGTAACAATTCTTCGTCCGCCCGCGCTCCCGACACTACCGCCGAAGGTGAGCATCGTCTATCTGTTCGATAAATGAGGCTTATTTGCCTCTCAGAAGCCTGCTAGGCTCCAGACCCATTGATTTCAGGTCTTTGGCGTGATTCAGGCTCCGCGAGGAGACCTGATCTATGAGCAATCTTTACTGGCTGACCGAGGC
>NZ_SLVM01000049.1 GCF_004339675.1 Rhodovulum steppense | reverse complement strand
GACGGGTTTGCCCGGCACGGTCGGATCTCCGTTTGGCTTCAGAGACCTCGACCCTACCGGCCCGCAGCGGCCAGCACCCACTCCCCGGAAGAGAGACGCGCCGGTGGCCCCAGCCTACGGTCGGGCTACGCCCTCCCTCCGGCTGGGGCCACCGGCCATATCGGTTGACGCTGTCGGCCAAATTGGTTGTCGCTCATCAGCCGGCTGCGGCGGAGTGAATCAAGCGCCGGATCTGGGAGGCAGGTCCGGTCTGTGCAGGCTATGATCCGGGCATGACCGCGACCTTCGACGATCTCGATCTGTCCGTTCTGCCACCGGCCTACAGGGCTGCGTTCGAGGCATTGCAGGCCAGTGCCGCCCGCGTGCCGGAACTCGAAGAGATCACCCGTCGGCAGGAACATCTGATCGCCGAACTGAACCAGGCGCTGCATGGCAAGAAATCGGAGAAGCTGAGCGAGGACGAACGTCAGCTGGCTTTCGAAGAGCTCGAGACCGCGCTGGCCGAGGTCGAGGAACAGAAGCAGGCAGAGGCTTCCGACGACGACAGCCCCCGGCAAAAACGGGCGAAGGCCAAACGCAAGAGCCGGGATCTGCCCGACAGCCTGCCGCGCATCGAAGAGGTGATCGAACCCGACAGCCTCGAATGCCCCAGCGGCTGCGGCCTGATGCATAAGATCGGCGAGGATCGCAGCATGCGCATCGACATCATCCCCGCCCAGCACCGGATCATCGAGACCATCCGCCCGAAATACGCCTGCCGTGTCTGCACTGACGGCGTGACACAGGCGCCCGCGCCGACGCGGCTGATCGAGGGCGGGCTGCCGACCGAGGCGTTCATCGCCCATGTTCTGGTCAGCAAATACGCGGATCATCTGCCCTTGTATCGCCAGAGCCAGATCCTGGCGCGCGGTGGGATCGATATCCATCGCTCGACCCTCGCGGACTGGGTCGGGGCCGCGAGCTTCCACCTCAAACCGGTCGTGGATCGTCTGGCCGAACATCTGAAACGGTCGACCAAGCTCTTCATGGACGAGACCACAGCGCCGGTGCTGGACCCGGGGAAGGGAAAGACGAAAACCGGCTATCTCTGGGCGCTGGCCCGCGATGATCGATCCTGGGGCGGCGACGACCCGCCCGGGGTGGTCTACTTCTACGCCCCCGGCCGCCACGGGAAAAACGCCGAAACCTTCCTGACCGGCTTTGATGGCATCCTGCAGATCGACGGATATCCGGGCTATAACCGGCTGACCAGGCCGTCCCGGAAAGGCGGCGATCCGATCACCGTGGCGCATTGCTGGGCCCATGCGCGGCGCAAGCTGAAAGAGGTCTTCGACCGTGACGGGTCCGAGATCGCCGCCGAGGGCCTGCGTCGGATCGCCGAACTCTATGCCGTCGAGAAAGACATCCGCGGTTGCGCCCCCGGCCAGCGCCTGTCGGCCCGGCAGGCCCGATCCGCGCAGCTGGTCGCTGCCTTCGGCGAGTGGCTGCAAGCGCAACGCCTGCGCGTCTCCGCCAAGTCCCGCCTCGGCGAAAAGCTGGCCTACATTCACAACCACTGGAACGGGTTGCAGACCTTCCTGACCGACGGCCGCGTCGAGATCGACTCCAACAATGTCGAAAATCTGGTGCGCCCGATTGCCCTGAATCGCAAGAATGCACTCTTCGCCGGCCATGACGAGGGCGGCAGAACCTGGGGCCGCATCGCCTCGCTGATCGAGACCTGCAAGATCAACGGCGTGGAGCCCTTCGCCTAAGGCACGTGCATAACGACGTCGTTAACGACGTATCTTATGTGGGGCTGGTGATGCGGGGCGATATTCTTGGGCTGGAGCGGCGGCGACGGTGGGCCGCCTCGGCGACGGCTTCCGCATCGGCCGCATCGTTCTTCTGCCGCTTCACGAACGGCTTCACATAGACCGGCGGGATGAGCCGGACGTCATGCCCGTGCCCGGCCAACTCCCGGCCCCAGTAATGCGCGGTGCCGCAGGCCTCAATCGCCACGACGCACCGAGGCAGGGCCGCCATGAACTTCGCGAACTGCGGGCGTGACAATTTCTTGCGGAACAGCACCCGCCCGTCCGCCGCAGCGCCGTGAACCTGAAAGACCTGCTTTGCGAGGTCGACGCCGACGATGCTAACCTCATTCATGGATGCCTCCCCTTTCTATGGTGACTTCAGCATCACCATCCTGGCACATCGCGATGCCGTCGGGCGGGGGCATCCACCCCATCAAACATGGATGCCGATTGACATCCCGGGCTGATTTCGCGGCGCGGTTTGCAGGCTGCAACCGCGCCCCGAAACCAGCCAAGGCGCGATCCCCTAAATTGAGTGAGGCAGAGCCCAATCCCTTCTGCTGCCGCCCAATGACTCGCTCACAAACCACCCGATACGAAAGGAGGTCCCGCGGGTTAATTGACGCTGTCGCGTGGTGCGACAGCATAAACGGGAGACGCTCATGCATCTTAGAGCCGAAACCTTCAAGAACGCGACAGAAGTCGTCACACCGAATGTGCGCCTGGCAGCGGCGCGCGATTTCTTCAACCTGCACGGTAAGGCCCTTGCCAATGCAGCTCACCTTCTCGCCGACGCGAGCATGGAAGCCCGCGTATATCGCTTTCTTGAGCGACTACGCGATGCCGACAGCTTCTCGACAGCACTCGTACGCGACCTCGTGGCCTTCCATCGTCTGCTGACGTTGCAAGATCCCGGGAGCCTGGAGAGTTCGGAGTTTGGCTGCATTCCGCATATCTCGCCGGAGGACCCTGTCGTCATCGAAATATGCCTGTTGGCAGACAACCTCTGGAATCTGCTCGCCGACATCGACCGCCAATCTGATCTTCAGGGGGAGGTTTGTTGAGATGACCAAAAACGGGAATGCAGAGACAACAAGCATCCTCGCAGTTGATCTCGCTGTTGACCGCACCGTGCGCCTCGGGCGTCAAGCTGCGGCAGAGCTATTCCGCCTCGTCCCGGGACGAGATAGCCTGGAGATTGATCGCTTGCGACGCTGCGTTGCGGGTCTGGCCGACGGAAACCCTTTCAGCGATGCGGATGAGGGGAGCCTGCTTCACGTGCGGGATTGCCTGAATGACCTTTGTCGCCAAGAACAGCTTGAGCGACGGCGGGTGTTTCGCGGGTTCCACGATCCAGAAGCTGGCGATATCGGAAGTGTGGAAGAGATTCCAGTCTATACCGATCGGGGACGCGAGCTTGCTCAGCTGACTGATCTTTTCGAGGCTTTCCTCGTGTCGCGGATCGTCGCGCAGGAACTCATGTCACGCTTTTAGAACAAAGGCCCGCCCGCCATGCGGGCGGGCTATCCCAAGTCCACGGAAGGTATCAACCTGACTATCCGCACTGAAAAGACTCGTCGTTCGAATCGAGATCCGGAAAGAAGATCTTCTGCTCCTCTTCAGTGATGTCGCTGCCAAGAATGTGGAGCGCTTGCAGCATCCGAGCGTCATGCATCGCCTGCCCCTGGTAGAAGCGCGCGGTTCTCGGGTCGCGCTGTGCACATATCGAAAGAGCCATCGCCGTACCCTTGCAACCGAGTTGCCCAAGTTCCGTGTGCACGAGGGACCTCGCGATATGCATGCCGGTCCCTGCATGTTTGCGCCACGCGTCACTTGCGAAACTCCGGGCCCGCTGCGTCCCGTCCGGCTTGCGAAACAACGGCGCACGAGAGTTGATCGCCTCTTGCCGGTATCGATCCAGAAACACCTCGTCCACGCCGAGAAGAAGCGCTTCCGCAAAGAACGGCTCCAGAAACATCGGGAGCGGCCCGGATATCGGAGTGCCTGTTTTTCGTGTTGTGCAGTCAATGAAGTAGCGACCCGCCACAAAGGTTATGTGCGCCCCCCAAAATAGACGCGTATCGCCCAGGCGCAGCGGGAGGAAAGCGAACAGGGCAAGAGCGAGCGCTTCATTGATCTTCGCAGAACGCCAGGTTGATGTGTGCTCTTTCCGTGACGCCGCTTTCAGATCGATCGCTGTCGAAAGAATCCGCTGGATACTTCCTGCCTCCTGCAGTTTTCCGAACTTCAGCGGGTTCTGGTTTTTGAAATCCATCTCAAGAGCATGCGACGCGGATCGGAGAATTCCGATCAATTCGTCCGATTCCCCTCTGTAGCGAGAAAAACGTAGCAAGGCGTCAAAATACATCTTCTTCGTGGCTGCCCGCAAATCTCGATTCTTGTTCTTTCTGGCCTCGAGGACAGAGCGAAATGCCTGAATTCCCTCGAGGGAAAAATCGTCCTTGAGATTGTTCTGGCGACATGCATGAATATACTGGCAAACTGCTCTCTCTACCGTCGAGTAGTAACCCCTACTCGGCGCCTTTACAGAATTCTTCAACATCCCCTTTCTCAAATCGGCGAGGCTTTCCTGCCACTCTGGGGGAAGTGAGTGTCGCGACACGGACAATTTCCTGACTTTCTGTGGTTTTGAAATGGATGATGAAGGGCGGGATGTCATCTGCCTTTTCCGTGTGATCGCAGCGGGCAGTGCTTCCACGATGCTGGGTGTCGCGGGAAGGCCGAGAAGGATATATGCCGCCTGCAGACTTGTCAGGGGGGGCGCCGATTGGCAGTTGGAAGCGTAGGCGAGATAATCCTCGGCGGTAGGGCTCGAAATCTGTTTTTTCGCCATCCATTCCAGATGGTTGTCGACGACCTTGAGTTGAGTGTAGCTGAGCGCGTCAATATTTGCCTTGCCGAACAAGGGGCGCCACCACGGCCCTTCAAGTATTTCCTGTCTTGTTCGTGCGCCTCTCCTTCCTCGATCCAGTTCCTGAACTGCATATCGAAGGACCCCGCGAAATGGATGCCCGTCTGGAAGTAGTTTCTTGCAGGAAGTCTCCAGGGCGCGGAGGGCATGGCGTTTCGGCTGCACGGATGCGAATGCGAGAAGCAGTCTGCAGTCGACCTGAGGCACGCCCTGCTGGCGACACCAATCGACAAAGCTCTGAATTCGCACGGTGTCACCGCGACTGGTTGACCCAGCGCGACCAAGCGCCGTCGAGAGTTCCCGCAGGGTGGATTCCAGATCAAGCGACAAAGACACTCTCCTCCAGGATCCTGTGACCCTCGATCATCAGGTGTTCATGGTCGATCCATCCGTAGCGTCTTTCTACGGTTTTGGCCTCATCGCCGAGTCGCGACGCTGCGAATGCCCAGTCGCCGGGCCTTGCATTGATCAGGATTGTCGCCTGGCCATGGCGGTAGTTGTGCGGTGTCATGCACCCCATAGGCGTTTCGCGAATGGCTGGGTTCCACCAGTTCAAGAACGTCTGGTACGCGAGAGGACGACCGGGTTCACCAATGGCAGGAAACAGATAGTTGCTGCTTTCGTGATGTGGAAACAGGGGGCGTACGTTTTCAATGTACCACCGGATGGTGCTCAGGCCGCGGAATTGACTTCTGGCCCGGATTGGTGCATTGATCGGCTTGCCATTCTTTGTTGTGCCGGCCGGCACGTTAAGTGCGGCATCTCTGCCTTTTTCTCTTGAAATCAATAACCAGGCATCGCTCTTGGAGAGGCGGTCGGAGACTTCGTAGGAGATTTCGAGCGCATTCGTGACTCTCAGAGGGGCAGCATCCGTCTCCAGGGCGGCAAAGGCGGCCAGGACACCATACTTTCGGATTTGCTCGACAAGCCGAACCCCATCATGAGGCTTGCCTGATCTTGTCTTGCGCAGGAGTCCCATGGCTTCCTTGCGCCACGGAACATGAAGGGAGAGAAAAAACAGTCGCAATTGACGGTCACGCCAGAGCTGCTTGCAAAGATGCTTGGCTGCTGGCGTCATCCCATCCGAGTTCGCCTGTGCGGTCACAAGCCACTCCACATCTCGCAGGAGTTCGGAGACATGGCTCGAAGAATAGCCATTTCCTTCCAGAAAAGCCGTCAGTCGCGCAAGATATCCGATCGCTGTGCTTCCCTTGATGGCGCGGGGATCGTTTTGCGCTTCATACCATTGCCAACGGGCGATCACGTCCGTCAGCGCCGGGCGGTCGAACAAACCGGCCACGCTCACAAGGCTGTTTGCGTCGAGGCCCTGAGCGTCCAGGGCAGTGTGCACCACCTTGTATGCGGCATGGCGCACAGGGGAGGGTTTCGTTCCGCCGAAGGTTTTTCCCGTGGAAGGGTCGCGCGTTCCCTTGCACGCAATCTCCACCATGACGGCGAGTTCCTCGTCGAGGTGCTCGGGGAGTCTCCCATGCCGACGTCGGCGGTCCGGTGGCTTGAATTCTATCGGCGCAGACGGCAGCCAGCGCTCGAAATTCCCCCACGAGACGGTCCTCAGCCGATTGAGCAAGGTTATCGCATTCACGACAGTCCGTTTCTGATCGCGCGTTGCTGCCGTGTAGATTGAACACGCGGATTGGTCGTTAAGGTCGCGGATTTCGATACCTTTCTGACGCGCGAGATCGAAATAGCTTCGAAGACAGATAACCTGCTTCGGGTGGAACTCGTTTCGCGTGATGCTCTTGCATTCCATGACGCGCTTGAGTTCAGCCATGAACTCGGAATAACCATCTTGTCTTGATTGCCGTTCGCGTTTCCTGTCAGGTTCGCCGCTTGCCCCCTTCACTGCCGCAATGGCCTTCCTGCGGTAGGCCTTTGCAGCGGCCGCGGTCTTGCATCCAAAAAATTTCGGATCATCCTTTGGCAGTTGGTCGGCAAGACTGCGCCAGTCGAGCGCGATGTCCTCAAGCGACTTTCCCAAGACCTTGGGCAACTTGAGGATAACCCGGCGATAATCGGCCTGTGTGCTCTCGGCCAATCCCGATACCGGCAGCCAATCGAGAACACGGCTCACGGTTCCCTTTTCCTTGGTGTCGGTATGAGGAAGCGCCGATTCGAGTTCGCGATAAGGGTCATAGGACATGTGTCATCTCCGGTAGCTGACCTGTCTCCGGAGATTTTGGCCGTTTTTCGGGGGTCGAAAGCAGAAAATGACATGCGCGCATGGAGTACTGGCAGGTAATTCTATCGACGCGTCTGTCATTTTGACCGCAGATCGTTTTATCAGTCATTTTTTCTGCCTCCCTGTCCGGCTTCCGCCAGTTCTTGGAAGGGATTGAAGCCATCAAAGTGCGTTTCGGGCTTGACGTTCTGCGGCGTGTCTTCGGGTTTTGGCGGTCGCAGAACCGGGGCCGTGGGATAGACGGGGACAGGAAGGCCGCTGCGCCAGGCATGGACCTGCGCTGCGCGCCAGCGGCGGTGTCTGGGCCCAAAGACCAGGGGATCGGGAAAACTTGCGTCAGGCTTGTTCCATGCCTTTCGCCGCGCGGTACGGGGGGACCGGTCGAGAACCTCCGCAAGGTCGACAGCGGTCAGGTGGTTCAGTTTCAGTTCCGCCCAGCGCGTCCGTGGCGGTTGCGCCAGGTGCTCGCCGTCCATCCAGATCGAAAACCACGGATAGGCGCCATTCACGCAGCGGATTCCCAGTCTCCGCGCGAACTCCCGGGCCGCGCGGACAGAGGAGAGACGAAAATACGTCTTCAACTGTTCCGGCGTGGCATTGCCGGGCGTCAGCAGCGCGTCATCCATGATCAGGCCTCCTTTGGGAAGGAGGTTGGTGCGGCCCTCGAATTGCGGAAACAGAGCCACCGATATCCCTGGCCCGAGCTTCTGGGCCGGCCGCGTCACGGGCCCGAAGAGGGGCTCCGACTGTTGGTCCGCAACGGCGTGCCAGCGTCCTCGGACGAGCGACGCTCCGCGACACAGCCAGAACGAAGCGAAAACAGAATTGACCAGATCTTGCCCAAGAACAGTTCCGGACGGTGCCTTTCCATGCCATTTCAGGGGGTTCGCGCTCGCTTGACAGCTTCTGTGCGATGTGCAATTTTTGTCTTGTATTTCCTTCGCTTGCCCGGCTATACCCGTCCGCGGAGACGTGGCCGAGTGGTCGAAGGCGCTCCCCTGCTAAGGGAGTAGGCGGGAAACCGTCTCGTGGGTTCGAATCCCATCGTCTCCGCCACTTGCCCTCGCGAAAGCGTTCTCCCGATCCGGCGGCGGCCGGATTTTTCCGTTGTTTTCGACGGTTATGCGGGTGGGGCTGAGCACTGGTGCCGGCGCCAAGAGGCCAGAAAGCGGTCTCTCAAGGCCGATATTCTCCGGACCTGATGACTGCGCGGATTTGGTGAATAGCTTGCAAGCCTCTGAAAACATAGGAAATGCGGATATATGAGCTAAACACTCCGACGCCAGTGGCGTTCGCAAGAAGGAACTCGGATCGAACATTCAAGAGGCGCATCATAGCCCGGCCGGGCTGGATCAATCAGCTGGAAGAGCTGACATCGTCGCCTTCACTGGTGGGTGCCGAGACCTCGACTTCGCCGAGCTCGAGCGTGTCAGTTTCAGTCAGTAGCCATGCTGAAAGACGCTCGGTGGCTAGCGAGGCCTGTTCGGGCTTTCGCAGGGCACACTCCCAGATCGTCGCCACACGCCAACCCGCCGCAAGCAGCACTCCACGGACGGCGCTGTCCCGAGCAACGTTCGCCTCGAACTTTGCCTGCCAGAAGTTCGCGCGAGTCGACGGTGTAGAGGCGTAGCGGCATCCATGATGCCGATGCCAGAAGCAGCCGTGAACGAAGATGACGGCGCGGTGCATGGGAAGGGCCAAGTCGGGCCTTCCATAGACCTTTTTCGAGTGAAGACGGTAGCGGAAGCCCTTCTTGTGAAGCGCACTGCGAATGGCGATCTCGGGAGCGGTGTCCTTTTGCTTAACGCTCGCCATGATCCTTGACCGCGTCTGCGGATCGAACACGTCGGTCATTGCTTAGAGTTCCGCGCGGTCTTACCTTGTGTTGCGAACCTAGGCTCCAGACCCATTGATTTCAGGTCTTTGGCGTGATTCAGGCTCCGCGAGGAGACCTGATCTATGAGCAATCTTTACTGGCTGACCGAG
>NZ_SLVM01000048.1 GCF_004339675.1 Rhodovulum steppense | reverse complement strand
ATACGATCGGTGCCCGGAAACGTTCTTCTCTGCGATCATGCTCGCCGCAACCGTCTTGTTCTGGCTATGATCAAGAACGAGTCCTGAGCCTAGGCCGTCATTGTATCGATTTTCGAGCGCGCTCATCCCCACCTGAAGGATTGAGCCGTTCGATGGCTTCAATTCATGGAGGTCGTTCGCGATCAGTTCGAGAGAGGCGCTGAAGGCCTCAATGAAGTCGTCGGTTCCGCGTCTTTCCTCATCCTCGCGCTTGAAGCGGAGGTCGCCTCTGCGAATGAGGCGCGAGGCCGGAATAAGGCTGCGGATCGCTGCTACCTCAGCGAGTTGGCGAACGGCGGTAATGTCTATTTGATCTAGGACGCTGCGAACGCGAAGAATGGCTTCGTACTGCTCTGGCGAAAAGAACTCGCTCTTTCCGAAGGTCGCGCGGTAACTACCGTCCAGCTTCTCATGCTTCAGATAGCTCGCCGTTTTGTCCTTTGCAACCTTTGCGAGCGCCAAGAGCTTCTCGGAATATTCACAACGCGTCTCGTGACTGAGGGTTCGCGCTAGCGATTTTGCCTTGATCACATGGATGCACAGTGGGTTTACATCCGAGAAAAGCCCTGTTTTCCCGAGGCCCATGATGGTCATTGGTGTCGTTCCAGATCCAGCAAATGGATCGAGGACACGCTCTGCGCCATCGCAGTATCGGCTATATACTTCCCATACGAAATCTGGGGAGTACCCCTCGAGATAAGGGAACCAGTTGTGCAACGGATCGTGTCGGCCGCCTGCGAACGTTACCTGGAGTTGGTCTTTGAACGCCCCTTCGTCGGTCAAGAGACCGGAAGCTACATGCTCGCTGAGTCGAATCTTGCAGAAATGGTTGATGTTTGTGCGGGCATCCTGCGCGGCACGTTCGAGGTCATCGAAACTGTCAACGCCGATGAGTTTTCGCAGCCGTGCACTGCTTAGATGTTCTATACTTTGGAAAAGGTCGGCGTCGTCGGGGCCAAAGGCGACTGTAAGCCCGCGACGGCCCCGATGATTTCCCGCCAAGTCGGAAAAGTAGATCGTCTTGTGATGTTGCACTGCCCGCCCCACGTTCCCGGGTTGTTCATTTTGGTTGTAGGTACCATTGCGGACCTGGAGCGTCCACCGAGAAAATGCCTTGCAAGCTACCGCATCCATGCCGACCGGATCACCCGCCCCGTCTCGCGGTCCTGCCGCGCCGACGCCGTCGTCACCCCCTCCACCTCCTCGTTCAGCCTGAGCCCCATGCTGATCAGGCCATGCAGGGCGGCGTGAGCGTAGACGAAGGTGTCGAGGGCCTCGTTGCGCTCGCCGTCGCGCTTGGGCTGCCAGGAGCGGATGGGACGGCCGCGCTCGAAGCGGGTGACGACGCGCTCGGCGGTCAGCTGGCGGAAGTAGTCTGCGTCGAGGCGGCGGGGGAAGTGGATCGAGCCCGGGCCGGGCTCGGTGAGGCGCAGGCGGGCGTAGACCGCGTCCTTCACCGCGTCCACGCCGACGATGAAGAGCGGGATCTTGCCCTTGTTCGTCCGCGTCGGGCGGCGGGGCCAGACCGGGATGCCGGGACCGCCACGGCCCTTGATCGCCCAGATGCGGCGGCCAAGGCGGGTGCGGCAGAACTCGTAGGCCATCTTGGTGTGGTGGCCGCCGGTGTCGATGGCGGCGGCGCGCACGGGCATGTCGAGCCCCGCGGGATGCGGGAAGGTCGCCTGCAGCACCATGTCGAGGTCGGACCAGAGCCGCGGCCCGGATGGGTCGCCCCAGAGCACGCGGTAGTCGATCACCCATGCTTCCTCGTCGCGGCCCCAGCCGAGGATCTGCACCTCGATCCGGTCGCCCTGCACGTCGACGCCTGCGGTCACCACGGCGACCGAGGCGGGCAGCGCCTCGCCCCAGTCCTCTCGCCGCGCCATGAGCGGGTCGGCGGGAACGGTGTCGCCCGCCTGGTCCTCCCAGGACTCGCCCAGCTTGGTGTTGACCCAGACCTGCAGGCGGGGTGGGTCCTTGCGGACCCTGCCATGTTCGGCGGCGATCTCGGCCCATGTCTCCCACGGGGAATAGAGCGCGGAGAGATGGAAGCCCGCGGTGCGGCCGTCGCCTGTCGCGGTCGCGCGCCATTCGCCTACCGCCAGCAGGCGGGGCTTCTCGTGCTCCTGGTGGATGCCGCCGCAGGCCTCGCAGACCAGATGCGCCTGGTCGCGCCGCCCTTCGGGCCAGCGGATGCGCGCCCAGGTGATCGGGGCCATGTCGCCGCAGTGCAGGCAGGGGACATGGTAGAAGCGCCGGTCGCTGTGTTCGAAGGCTGCCTCGATGCGCGAGTGGCCCTTCAGCGTGGGCGTCGAGACCATGTAGATCTTGCGCCGGCCGCGGAAGGTCGCGGTGCGCTGGATAGCCAGATCGACGGGATCGCCTTCGCCATCGGCGTCGCCGGGATAGCCGTCCACCTCGTCGAGGAACAGGTAGCGGACCGGCGTGGAGCGCAGCCCCACCGCGCTGTTCGCCCCGGTCATCACCAGCTGCCCGCCGGGAAAGGATTTGCGGAACAGGCTGTTCCCCGCGTCGCGGGAGCGGGGCGCGGCGACCAGTTCCCGCAGGGCGGGCGTGGCCTCGATCAGCGGGTCGATCCGGACGGTCGTGTTCCTGCGCACCATGTCGAGCGAGGGCATGACCAGCATCGCGATGCCTGGCGCGTTCTGGATGATGTAGCCGATCCAGTTCAGCCCCGCCTCGGAACCGCCCGTCTGTGCGCCCTTCATCAGCACGACGCGCTCGTAAGGGCTGGCGGTCGAGAGCGCGTCCATCACGGCGCGCAGATAGGGCGTGCGGTTCGTGCGCCAGTGCCCCGGCTCTGCCGACGTCGGCGGCAGGATGCGGTGCCGGTCGGCCCAGTCCGAGACCGGGATCGGCGGTTCAGGGCGGATGCCGCGCCGCCAGGCGAGGTCGATGTCAGGCACCATCGCCAAAACTCTCCAGCGGCAGGTCGGCCAGATGTTCGAGATGCTCGCGCATCATCCGGTCGAGGGCGGCGAAGGTGGCGCGGGGATCGGCCCCCACCTCGGCGGCCAGCAGCGGCGCCGTGCGCTGCACCCACGCCATGTGCGCGTCACGTTCGGCACGGGCGCGCGCGAACACGGTCCTGGTGGCGGCGGCGGTGTCGACCAGCTGGCCCTGTTCGCGCTCGAACGCCAACTTGGCGCGTTGGACCTTGACGATCTCATGCAGCCGCTTGGCCTCGGCCAGCGTGGTCGTGGTGCGAGTGGGGACGGCGGCGCCGCCCCGGTTGCGCCGGGCGGGGTCGAGGTTGTCCTCGATCCAGGCGAGCCCCACCGCCACGTCGATCCGCCCGTCCGCGCGCACCGGCAGCCCCTCGGCCACCAGCTGCGAGATGCGCCCTTTGGTCAGCCCGACGCGGGCGGCGAAGGCGGTCTTGGTCTCATGGCTGTCGAGTTTAGTCATTTCCGCCCCCTGACGCTGGCGGGCCAATGCGCTGCGCGTCCCCACATACGGATGTGCGCAGGAGGAACCGCCCGGCGGCCCGCGATCCGGCGTTCCCGATGGCTAACGGAGGTTCTGAAGTTCTCGCGGGCCGTGCCGGGCGTCGCCGTCCGTTGACGAGTTGTCTGGTGGGTTTGGTGGAGATCAGGGGTTTGCTTCGGCCCGCTCCTGAAAACTGTCACGTCATGCGTCGCGGCGTGATGCATGGCGTCACGTGTCGCGACCTTCCACGTCGCTGATACTTTGGGCGACAAACACAGATATCGGCCGGGACAAATCCACCAAAGCCACCAAACCCACCAGACGGATCGGGAATGAACGTCACGCATCGGCACGGCTCCGGAGAATTTCAGAACCGTCGTTGATCGGCGCGATGCCCGGCTCCGCGTGCTCCAGCTGCCAGCGCGTGAACCCTGCCGACACGCCCGCGTTGACCAGGCGCAGCCCGCCCACGATCCGGTTCTGGTGCGATCCGATCCACTTGCCGAGCCGCCTGCCGTTGATCGCGCCGCCTTCGCCAGCGACCCGCAGCAGGGCCTCGCGGAACTCGGGATGCACGAACTCGGCGCGACCGTAGAGCTGCGGTCGCTGCTCGGTTGCGCGCTCGATCACGTCGCGGACGTTGGCTGGTTGCAGGCCGATCACCTCGCGCCAGCCTTCCAGGACCGAGGTCAGCGCCTCGAGCTTCGGGTCTGCGCCGCGCAACTCCTCCATCGTGTCGCAGGGATCGGCCTCGCCCAGCCAGATCAGGGCGTCGCGGATCCAGCGCGACCAGTCGGTGAAGGAGCCGAGCGGCGAGCGCTGCTGCGGTCGGCCGGCGACATGGAACGCGCGCAGCACTGTCAGCCCGGCCGAGACGTAGTCGCCGCGCCGCTCGGTCACCATCGCAAGTGGATCGCGGTCGAAGGCCCGCAACTCGGGCCTCTCCACCCCGGCGTCGAGCGTGGCGCGGAGCGCGCGGCGGGTCATGTCGCCCTCGAAGGTGAGGTTGTTCCCGGTGGCGAAGATGGCCGCGTTGCTCGGCACCTCGGCGTTCACGGACTTGCCGAGGATCCTGACCTTGAGGCTCGTCTGCGTCATTGTCTGGCAGAGAAGCTCGCCGCCCAGCGGTTCCTCGCAGTTGTCGATGGCGATCAACACGTCGCCCGCGATCAGCGCCGCGCCCAGCCGTTTCTCCATTTCCTCCTCGGACTTGCCCTGCGCGATCACCGGTGCGGGACGGGCGGTGGCGATCAGGCTGGCGAGGTCCACCAACATGGATTTGCCCGTGCCAGCCGTCGGCGCGTTGAAGCCGTGGAGCGGCGACGTCGGCAGCGAGCGGCGCACCAGCGCGGTCAGGATGGCCGATAGGGCGACGGCGCGATCGCCGTCCGTCACGAAGGGGAAGGTCGAGATCAGGTCCCTGAGATAGGCCAGAGCGCGCAACGCCATGTCCCGGTCGGGGTCGCATGGCAGCGCGGGAAACTGCACATCCTGCGGATCGAACAGCAGCCCGGTCTGCGCATCGTAGCCGGGCAGGTCGAGGATCGAGCCGTCGGGGCGCAGGGTCGGGCAGTTGATGATCCCGGTCAGCACCGGCAAGCGCCACTGGCCCTCGCGCGCCAGGAAGGTCTCCGCGATCTTGTGCGGACAGTCGGTGCTGAGCCACTCGCCCTCGCGCTTGTCGAACCGCTTCCAGTTCGCCGCGCGGGTGAAGGCCTCGGCCATGTGGTGCGCCTTGACGTCGACCAGCCGGGGGGCGTCGACCGTGCGCCCATCCGAGACCGCCACCGGCACCATCGCCGGGCGCACCACCATGCTGCCACGCTGATAGTAACCGAGCCCCGCCTGCATCAGCGCGCCCTCGGCCATGTCGACGGCCCGGTGCAGGAATCCCGCAAAGATGCGGATCACCGGGCGGCCGTCTCCGTCGTCATCGTCGGCATCCTGGTCGTCTGGAATACGAGCGCGCGAGGTTCGCACCCGCTCCACCCGTTCCGCGCGCCAGCCGTTCTGCCGTGCGAGCCAGAACAGCGTGCCCACGGTCACGCTGCGGACGGACGAGAAGCTGTCCCATTTCTCGGCGGTGTATTCCGGATCGTTCTTGTCGGCCCGCGCCGACCAACCCTCCCAGAGGTCGCGACCGTCCGGCCCGAGCGCGGCGTAGAGCGCGAGCCCGACCTTGATCCAGTCGTCATAGGGCAGGTCATTATTCGGGATGTGGGCGAAGGCCTCCTCGACCAGCTCGCGCGATGGCGCCTGGTTTCGCTTGAGCCCCGCGGCCTTGCGGCCTTCGCGCTCGATCTCGCGGCGGTCGGCGGTGCTGTAGCCGCCGACCTTGCGCAGATACTTCTCGGCTGCAGCGATGAACGCGGCGCACCGTTCCTTCGTCACCGGCGGCAGCGCCTCCAGCGGCACATCGAGCGGCGAGCATTCGGGCCAGTAATAGGGCGCCTTCGTGTCCGGGTGGATGCCGAAGGCCACGAACTGTTGCCCGGTTGCGAGGATCTCGACGCGCGCCACCGTGCCGTCGAGCATGTGGAACTCGGGCGTCTGGATCTTGTCGAACGGCTCGTCCGTCCGGAAGATCAGCAGGATCTTCGGCGCGCGCCCGATCCGGCAGGCGGGCGTCATGCCGAGCATCTCGGTCGCGATGCAGGTCACCCTGTGGGCATGCTGATGGTCGAGCACGTCGATGTCGATGCCGACCAGCGTCCCGCAGAGCAGGCCGGTGTTGGTGCAGTTGCGCTGCGCCTTCGTCCAGCGGGCGATCTCGGCCTCGTCGGCGCTGGCGCAGACGGTCTCCCAGCCCTTCATCATCGGCCGCTTGCCCGCGGCCTTCATGGCGACATGCGCGCCCAGCACCGGCACCGGGCGATAGCCGTGGCGATGCAGCTGTAGGCGCAGTTCGGTCGGGTCCTCAAGCTCGGCGGCGGGCGCCGCGGTGGACGCATCCGCCGACGCCTTGTCGCGGGCCGTGTCTTCGGTCGTGCGGATGGCGTCCTCCATGGCTCACTCCCCGTCCAGGACCCAGGCGGCGAAGTCGTCGTTCCAGTGCTCCTCCGGCCCGTCGCCGCTGCCGACGAACCGGACGAAACCGTAGTAGACCTTGCCGGCCAGATGCCGCGGGTCGCGCTCGTAGGCCGTGGTGGCCCGCAGATCGTGCTCGAGCTCGGCGCGAAGCCTGTCCAGCGCAGCGAGAGACCGGTCGGCCTCCTGGTAGGTCAGGGTGCCGGGCACCGCCGAGGTCATGACGTGCATCAGCGCGTCGCGGCACTCCCGGAGGCGATTCCCGATGACGACGTGATCGTCGGTCGAAAGCGGGATGCGGAAGTCGCTCATCGCGCGGCCTCCTGCTGCTCGATCCAGTCGAGAAGCCGCGATTTGCGTGCGCAGATCACGTTGCCCATGCGGAAGGTGGGCATCCGCACCTTGGCCTCGCTGGCGTAGTAGTAGACCTTCCGCCGCTCCTTCGCGTCGCCGAAGACGAAGAGCGCGATGGCGTCAGCGCCTCGCAACAGATCCTCGGCCAGCGTCGGGCAAACCTCTCCTGTGGCGGGTCCAGCCCGCAAATGCTCCTGCATGTCCTGTCCTCCTAGGTGCGGATCAGCGCGCCGAGCGCGATGATCGTTCTCTGACTTACGGCGAACGTGACCATCGCATCGCCGCCCTCGTGAAATCCGGATGCCTCCATCAGCTTGCGCAGCTGCGCCTTCGGTGGCGCGAAGCTGGCGATCATCACGGTCCGGTCGGGCAACAGCCCGTCGCTGGACCCTGCGAGGGAGACGGATGCGGTGTGGAACCGCCGCTCGACCTCGATCTTCATGAAGGGGAGCATGACGCTGCCGAGCGCCGCATCGAGCGCACCATCCCGCGCCGCCACGATCAACCCGGCCAGCATCTCCCCGAATGTCCGGACCTGCGTCAGCGCCCGCATTGCCTCTGGCAGAGGGAGCCAGGCGTCCTGCTCGTCCTCGGGCATGGTGTCCTGGCTGTGCAGGTCCTCGACGGGGAATTCCCAGAACCGCTGCGACGCCTCGACCGCGTCCTTCACCTGATCTGCCGCCATGATTGCGAGAAGGAGTCGTGCGCAATCCTCGGGCGTCATGTCGGCGGCGCCGGGCCCGCGCCCGCCAGTGGAAATCAGCCGCTCCTTCCGCAGCGCGCGCGCGATCACCGACACCGTCTGCTCGGGCATCGGCAGAACCTGCGCGAGGGTGGGGATGAGGTCGCTGAGCTTTGCCATCGAGGCGGGGTCTCCTGAGCTTGTTTCGGACTTTAGGTTCAAAACCTCTGGCGCACAAGATGGTTTCGGACTAAAAATCCATTACTGGCTTCCGAGGCGGTCGGTTTCGCCTCGCTATGCCGCGCGAAGGATGGCAATGCGGAAGGCTGACGATGCTCAACGCATTGTCTAGAATGAGGAAAATCGGATGGCGACGATCCGGAAGCGAACACTGCCCTCGGGCCTGGTGCGCTGGCAGGTCGATTTCACCGACCAGGCCGGCAAGCGCCGCTCGAAGCTGTTCCCGCGCCGGAAGGATGCCGACGTCTATCTCGTGAAGGTCCGCTCGCTCGTCGCCAACAACACCTATCTGGCCGACAGCGAGAGCATCACCGTGGCCGACGCCGCGAAGGCGTGGCTCGACCATTGCGAGGTCCGGTGCAAGACGGGGCGGCGGATGGAGCGGTCCACGCTCCGCGGCTACAGCGACTATGTTCGGCTGCACATCACGGTTCCCGAGGTCGGGATCGGGGACAAGCTGATCGTCCAGCTGACCCGCCGCCATGTGAACGAGTTCCGCGACCGGCTGCTGCTGAACGGCCGGTCCGAGCATCTGACCCGCCGCGCGCTCTCGGTACTGAAGCTGCTGCTCGACCACGCCATCGACAATGGCCAGCTTTTCACCAACGCGGCGCAGGGCGTGCGGGTGATCAAGTCGAGCCGGATCGACTACAAGGCGCCGGTGCCGTCGAAGGAGACGATCCGCGCGCTGATCGAGGCGGCCGACGAGGACTTCAAGCCGCACCTGATCGTCTCGGCCCTGACCGGCCTGCGCGCCTCGGAACTGCGCGGCCTGCGCTGGCAGGACGTGGATTTCGAGAAGGGCTTCATCTACGTGCGCCAGCGCGCCGACGCCTACAACCAGATGGGCGAGCCGAAATCGCGCGCGGGCTATCGCGATATCCCCGCCGGGCCGATGGTGCTGAACGCCCTGCGGCGCTGGAAGCTGCGCTGCCCGAAGAGCGAGCTCGGGCTGGTGTTCCCCGCGCCGCGCGGCGGCGTCCTCCAGCACACCAACACTCAGTCCCGGTTCCGCAAGCTGCAGGAGGACGTCGGCGTGAAGCTGCGCTGGCACGACCTGCGCCACTTCGCCGTGTCGCTCTGGATCGAGCAGGGGTTCTCGATCAAGGAGGTGATGACCTTCGCGGGCCATTCCTCGATCCAGATGACCATGGAGCGCTACGGCCACCTCTTCCCGTCACCCGACCACCAGAACGCGATGGCCGAGGTCGAGGCCAAGCTGCTGGGGTGATCGATTCCGAGTGGCGGCTGCTGAATGCTTCGCCCGGTTCACCCGTATGACCCGGATCGGCCCTCACCAACGCCCCTGTTGCGGGGCTTTGAACCGCTCTACCGAAATGGCTCAGGCTCATAGGCCGCCTTGGCCACCACCTTGCTGGCATCCCCACGCGACCGATATCGGCCGATCATGTCGCCGCTGGCGGCGTCGTCGACCTCCTGCACCCGATAGAGCGTCAGGCTCTTGTCGCTGTTGGGCTTGAGCTGGAAGACCCGGCCGTTCTTGCGGCAATAGATGAATTTCGAGCCCTTGATCTGGGTCCAGGGACAATCGGCATAGGACAGGAGCCGCCGCTCCCGCTCCAGACGCGCCTCTTCCGACCGCCGCTCCGCCTCCGCACGCTCCTCGTCGCGCAGACGCTGCCACTGCGCGCCCACGTAGTCCGACAGGCGCCCGATGATGGCGGGCATTTCCGTGCCAGCCTCTTTCTCGCCCTGGTAGATGGCCAGACATTCGGCCTCGAGCTTCGGTTCCGGATCTCCGAGGTATTCCTCCTCGATCATGGCCTTCATGCGCTGCTCGAGATCGGTCATCGTCAGGGCCGGGCCAGGCAGGCCATTCAGGAAGGCGAGCATGTCGTCCTTCGGGATCCAGCAGTCTATCGCCGAGGCCAGGACCTTGTCCCGCGGGCCTTCCCACTTCTTCCAGATGGAGCTGTCCTGATCCAGTTTCGTGACGATCTCGAGGGCCAGTTTGGCGAGGGACCGCGGCTCTCGCATGTGGCGCAGGGAGGGGCTGCGCACATAGTCGGCCAGCAGGCTGTAAACTCCTGAGGTTCGCTGATTCATGAACATGCGGCTTTCCCGTTTCTTCCCAATGATTTGCGTCTGCTCCGTGCGACACGACGCCGACGTCGCCAGCCAAGAATTCCTCTAAATATTTGCTATTGAAAGACTATTCCGGCCCCGGCGGGTTGCCTCATAACCTGAAGGTCGTAGGTTCAAATCCTACCCCCGCAACCAGAATTTCCAATCATATCAAAGGCTTCAATCCCGAGTGAAACACTGGGGATATTCAGTCGCGCGTTTACATCAACGCCGCCACCGGATTTTGACATTCGGCAGCACCCGACGACAATCACCAACATCCGCCGACACAAAAGCACCCTCGCGGGGGCTTTCGGCGTTCCGGATCTAGCCGACTGGTCTTGCCCCCGTTTCACCGGACACTCAGGCGGTTGCGGTTTGAGCTGCGATGACCTCGCGGGGCGCGCGCATTTTCAGCCCTGAGTGCGGGT
>NZ_SLVM01000047.1 GCF_004339675.1 Rhodovulum steppense | reverse complement strand
GATACGATCGGTGCCCGGAAACGTTCTTCTCTGCGATCATGCTCGCCGCAACCGTCTTGTTCTGGCTATGATCAAGAACGAGTCCTGAGCCTAGGCGTTGTTCGCATCGCCATAGGAGTACAAAAGTATACGCAAATATTGGGCGTAAGCGGTATCAGGGCGCGTCCGTCGATGCGATTTGCGGTCAAGCCTATGGTCAACCAGTCAAGGTTCCCATCGCCGAAGATGAACTTTTTCAGCGGTGAATGTAGAAGCACGAAATACTGATTTGAGATTGGCCCGTTCTGACAGAGTTTCTTTGCAATAAGGTAGTTTTGCATCATGTTGCCTTTCCCAACATCTTCATTGGGAGGCAGTCCGATCATTCCCGGATAACCTTCGTATCGTGATCTGGCGGCGGGGCTTCTGATCAAAAGCGAGTGCAGAAGCAGAAGTAAATTACGGTGAATTTTCTCATCTATGTGATAAAACTTGCACATATCTCGAAGTGTGCGGTTCTTTTTTCGGAGCAATTTGAGTAGGGTAAAAAACTCTAAAGGAGTTCGCCCCAAGGGTTTCAGGTTGCGGATGCCGGCGACAACGCGATGAACTTCGTTGTCAACATCAAATTCACTCTCGAAATTGCTTTCCCAGACGCTGCCTTTGAGTATCGTGTGACCATGTCTTATGTAGGCAACTTTCCTATTTGCGGGCCTCTTTTTCTGGATGGTGCCGTCTGGTTCAATCCAGGAAAGGTCTTGATTCCTGTCGGCCCAGTACTGTTGGAGGCCAACTGGCCACCAGTGATGCTTCGTCGAGTTATTTCGGTGCGCCACAATCTGCCTAAATTGCCTGGGTTGGCTTCCAAAGGTGCGCTTTTAGGTGAGAAATCAGGTTCGGAAAGCAGTCATTGGTTCGATTGACCGGTATGATGGCTTTGTCCCGCACCCCACCCACCCAAATCCCCCGCATCCCTCACCCCATCCCCAGCCCTCCCGCCACCGCGTCGGTCAGGGCGCTGTCGGCGGTTTCCAGTCCCTCGATCACGTCGAAATGGTGGCGGTCTTGGGCGATGTGCAGGGCGGTGCCGGGCCAGGCCTCGGCCAGCCAGCGGGCCTGGTCGAGGAAGGCGGGGCGTTCGGCGGCGCCGACCCAGGCGGTGACGGGCAGGTCGGGGCGGGGGCTGTGCAGGACGGGGCTTTCGGCGCGTGCCGTGGCGGCGTCCAGGCCCAGCGTCCGGTTCATCTGCGTGCGCAGCAGCGGGCGCAGGTCGGCCAGCGGCGAGATCGCGATGACGCGGGCGAGGCGGTCGGCGACCGGCTTGGGCAGGGCGATGTCGGGGCAGAGCATCCGCGCCACCAGATGCCCGCCCGCCGAATGGCCCGCCAGCACGATGGGGCCGGGCGCCAGCCGCGCCATCATCGGCAAGGCGGCGGCGATATCGGCGGTGATCGCGGGGATCCCGGCCTCGGGCGCCAGCCGGTAGGAGGGCAGCGCGACGGCCAGCCCGCGTGCGACCGGCCCGGCGGCCAGATGCGACCATGAGGATTTGTCGAACCGCATCCAGTAGCCGCCATGCACGAAGACCATCAGCCCGGCGGGCCGCCCCGCTGGCAGGAAGATGTCGAAGCGCTGGCGGGGATGGTGGCCATAGGGCAGGTCGGTCGCGCCGCGCGCACCGGCCCGGAAGGCCGCGGCGGCGGCGGCCCAGCGCGGGGGATAGTCCATGGCGCCGGGGATATGGGCGGCATTGGCATAGGCGTCGTCCCAGTCGATCCCGTCCTCGTGGCTGGACATCCCGCGCCCCCCGTGTTTGCCTGCGGCCGAACTGCAAGGGAGGATGACCGATGCCCGCAAGCGATCTCAAGAACCTTCTCGGGGACTGCGACCTGCTGGCCAGCCGCGCCTTTGTCGGCGGCGAATGGGTCGGGGCCGATGACGGTGCCAGCTTCGAGGTCAGGAACCCCGCGACCGGGGCGGTGCTGGCCACCGTGCCCGACCTTGGCCGCGCCGAAACCGCCCGCGCGATCGAGGCGGCGCGGCTGGCGCAGAAGGGCTGGGCCGCGAAGACCGCCAAGGAGCGGGCGCAGGTGCTGCGCCGCTGGTTCGAGCTGATGATGGCGGCGCAGGAGGATCTGGCGGTGATCCTGACCGCCGAGATGGGCAAGCCGCTGGCCGAGGCGCGCGGCGAGATCGCCTATGGTGCCGGGTTCATCGAATGGTTCGCCGAGGAGGCCAAGCGCATCTATGGCGAGACGATCCCCGGCCACCAGCCGGACAAGCGGCTGAGCGTGATCCGCCAGCCGGTCGGCGTGGCGGCGGCGATCACGCCCTGGAACTTTCCCAACGCCATGATCACCCGCAAGGCCGCCCCGGCGTTGGCGGCGGGTTGCGCGATGGTCATCAAGCCCGCCGAGGACACGCCGCTGTCGGCGCTGGCGATGGCGGTGCTGGCGGAACGGGCGGGGGTGCCTGCCGGGCTTCTGTCGGTCGTCACCTCGACCCGCGCCGCCGAGATCGGCCACGAGTTCTGCGAGAACCCGACCGTGCGCAAGCTGAGTTTCACCGGCTCGACCGAGGTGGGGCGGATCCTGCTGCGCCAGGCGGCCGATCAGGTCAAGAAATGCTCGATGGAACTGGGCGGCAATGCGCCCTTCATCGTGTTCGACGATGCCGATCTGGACGCCGCCGTTCAGGGCGCCATCGCCTGCAAGTTCCGCAACAACGGCCAGACCTGTGTCTGCGCGAACCGGCTTTATGTGCAGGCGGGGGTCTATGATGCCTTTGCCGAAAAGCTGGCGGATGCCGTGGCCCGGCTGCGGGTGGGCGACGGGCTGGAGGCGGGCACCGATCTGGGCCCGCTGATCTCGCAGGATGCGCTGGAAAAGGTCGAGGCGCATGTGGCGGATGCCACGGCCCAGGGGGCGCGGGTGCTGTCGGGCGGGCGGCGCCATGCGCGCGGGGGCATGTTCTACGAACCCACCGTGATCGCAGGCGCCACGCAACAGATGCGTTTTGCCCAGGAAGAGACATTCGGCCCGGTCGCGCCGCTGTTCCGCTTCGAGACGGTGGAGGAGGTGATCGCGCTGGCCAATGACACGATCTTCGGGCTTGCCTCCTATTTCTACGCGCGCGACCTGAGCCGGGTCCACAGGGTGGCCGAGGCGCTGGAATACGGGATCGTGGGCGTGAATACCGGCATCATCTCGACCGAGGTCGCGCCTTTCGGCGGCGTCAAGCAGTCCGGGCTGGGCCGCGAGGGCAGCCGCCACGGCATCGAGGACTATCTGGAGATGAAATATATCTGCATGGCGGTCTGAGCGGCGGCGGGCAGAGGCTCAGGCCACGCTGTCCCCGGACGGCGGGAACGCCATCAGGTCCAGCAGCTCCGCATAGGCGGATTGCCACGCTGCGCGCAATTCGTCGGTGCAGGCCGCGCCGAAGAAATCCTGAAGAGCCAGGTCGAAGGCGCGCTGGCCAAGCACCATGTGGTCGCGGCTGACAGAACGTCGGGCATGGACCTGACCGAGATGGGCGGCCGTCGCGGCCAGGCGGTCGCGGTCGCCCAGAACGCCCACCACCATGGCAAGCGCCGCCATCAGCATCCGCTTCTGCGCGTTCAGGTCGCGCCGGAAAAGCGCCTGCGCCTCGGGCGCGATCTCGAAAAGTCGGGAATAGAACGCATCGGCGAACCGGCCCTTCGCGGCGAAGAGCGGGCCGGAGCTTTCGACAACGATCCTGCGGGTTTGGGGGTCCATCGCTTCTCCGGGGCGGCAATCGCGCCATTCTGCGCCGCTCCACTTAACGTCTGGTAAACCCGCGCCGCGCCCGGCGCTCCCCGGCCGCAGGCTGCGTCCCCATGCCCCGAGAATTGCCTTGACCGGACGGGACATCAGCAGGGAACATCGGGACGAAACGGGACAGCGGCCAGACGCCTCCGGCGGCCGTACCCGACGGCCGGGGCGGGGCTGCGGCCCTGCCTCCGGTCCGGGCGCGGCATGTCGGACCGGGCGCGCGGCACGCAACGATAATCTCGTGCCATGCGACCCATCGGAGGACGTCACCCCATGCGCTGTTTCACCATCCTCGGCCCCTCTCAGTCGGGCAAGTCCACCCTTCTGAAGGCCCTGGGCGAGCTTGATGGCCAGCCCGTCACGGCCGCCTTCACCGATGCCCTGACGGTCAGCCAGTTCACCTATCTGGGCGAGCCATGGGCAGGCTTCGACATCGCGGGCGGGCCCGATTATCTCGGCCATGCGGGCGAGGCGCTGGCGGCCTCGGATGCGGCGATCCTCTGCGTCGCGCCCGAGCCCGAGGCGGCGGTGCTGGCCGCGCCCTATCTGCGGCTGATCGAGCAATCCGACGTGCCCTGCTTCGTGTTCATCAACAAGATGGACCAGGACGAGGCGCGCATCCGTGACATCGTGGGCGCGTTGCAGGCCTATGCCGCGCATCATATCGTCCTGCGCCAGGCCCCGATCCGCGATGCCGCGGGCCATGTGGTGGGGGCGGTGGACCTGATCTCGGAACGCGCGTTCCAGTACCAGGAGGGCCAGCCCTCGAAGCTGATCGAGATCCCGGACGACCTGCATGACCGCGAGCAGGAGGCGCGGGCCGAATTGCTGGAACATCTGGCCGATTTCGACGATCACCTGATGGAGCAGCTGATCGAGGACCGCGAACCGCCCACAGGGGAGATCTACAAGACCCTCGCAGAGGCGCATCGCGACAATCGCATCATCGCCGCCTATCTGGGGGCGGCGGGGCATGGCAACGGGCTGACCCGGCTGATGAAGGCGCTGCGCCACGAGGCCCCGGACATGACGGCGATCGGGCCGCGGCTGGGGATCGCTGCGCCGCTGGCCATCGGGGTGGCGTCCGACACGCGCAAGCATGTCGGCAAGTCCACGCTGATCCGCGCGCTGGGCGGTCCGGTGCAGCATGGCAGCCCGCTGGGCGGCGACAATCTGGGCAGCCTCGGCGGCATCGACGGCAAGCCCGTGCCCGAACCGCTGGAGCCCGGCACGCTGGCCATCGCGGTCAAGTCCGACCATCTGGATCCGGGCTACGCCTATACCGCGCAGCAGGCCGAGGAACTGCCCCGCTGGACCCGCGGCCGCCCGCCCGCCTATGCCCGCATCCTGATGCCCGCGAACGAGCGTGACGATGCCCGGCTGTCTGCGGCGCTGGCGCGGCTGGCCGGGTCCGATCCGGGGATGGAACTGGCCCAGGACAGCGAGACCGGGCATCTGGTGCTGCATCTTCAGGGGCCGATCCACCTGCGCCGCACGCTGGCGAAGCTGGCCGAGGATTTCGGGATCGAGGCGGTCGAGCACCCCGTTTCGGGCATCTATCGCGAGACGATCACCAAGACGGTCGAAACCCATTACCGCCACCGCAAGCAGACCGGCGGCGCGGGCCAGTTCGCCGATGTGCACCTGACGATCCGGCCCCAGGGCCGCGGTGCGGGTTTTGCCTTTGCCGAAACGATCAAGGGCGGCACGGTGCCGAAAAACTATATCCCCGCGGTCGAGGCCGGCGCGCGCGAGGCGATGGACCAGGGGCCGCTGGGCTTTCCGGTGGTCGATGTCGCGGTTACGCTGACCGATGGCAAGCATCACGCGGTCGACAGTTCCGACCACGCCTTCCGCACCGCGGCCAAGGCCGGTGTGCGCGAGGCGCTGGCCGAGGCCGGGCCGGTCGTGCTGCAACCGATCGTGCGGGTGGACATCCATGTGCCCTCGATCCATTCCGGCTCGCTGGTGGCGCTGGCGGGCAGTCTCAAGGGGCAGGTGCTGGGTTTCGAGGCGCATGGCGATGCGCGCGGCTGGGACGTGTTCCAGGCGCTGATCCCGGCGGCGGCCAGGGACGAGCTGTTCCAGGCGCTGGGCGGGCTGACCCATGGCACCGCCTGGTTCGAATCGCGCTTCGACCATTACGAGGAATTGCACGGCAGGGAGGCCGAGCGCATCCGCGAGGCGCGCGCGGCGGAACTGGCCTGACGCGCGGCGGCGCGGAGATGAGCGGGGCGCCGCCCTGGCTCTTGCCCGCCAGCGGCGCCCGCCTTGGTCATGCCGGGGCGCTGGCCTGGCTGGCGGGGGCCGATGCGGTGCTGCTGGGCGAACGGCATGACCGTGCGGCGGATCACCGCTGGCAATTGCACGTCGCGGCGGGGCTGGCGGCGCATCGGCCGATCGTGATGGGGTTCGAGATGTTCCCCGCCCGGCTCGATCCGGTGCTGGCGGACTGGGTCGCGGGCGGGCTGTCCGAGGAGGATTTCCTGACCCGCGCCGACTGGAGCAATGTCTGGGGCTTTCCGGCAGAGCTTTACCTGCCCCTGTTCCGGTTCTGCCGCGAGATGGGCGTGGCCATGGTCGGGCTGAACTGCCGCCGCGACCTGGTGCGCGCGGTGGGCGCGGGGGGCTGGGATGCGGTGCCCGAAGACGCGCGCGAGGGGCTGACGCCCGCCCGACCCTCGCCACCCGCCTATCGCCGCTTCATCTATGATCTGACCGGCGGCGCGCGGCCGGGGCGAACGGCGACCTCGCCGGACGATCCCGCCTTTGACCGTTTCGTGCGCGCGCAAGAGGTCTGGGACCGCGCCTTTGCCACCCGCATCCACGCCGCCGCCACGCGCCCCGGTGGGCCGCTGGTGGTGGGCATCATCGGGCTGGGGCATCTGCTGTGGGGCGGCGGCGTGCAATGGCAACTGGCCGATCTGGGGATGGACAAGGTCCGCGTCGCGATCCCGCAGGAGGCTCAGGACCCGCCCCCCGACCGCGACGCCGCCGACGCCGTCTGCACCCTGCCATCCGGGGCCGATCCCGCCGGAGCGTGACGGCGCGCGACAGGGCTTTTCAGTCGGCTTCAATCCTGATAGAAAGAATCGGAAATAGGGCGCGCCCTTGCCGCCCGTCCTCGTCAGGCCCCAGCTCTTCGCCCGGTCCCCTGCGCCATTCTCAGGATGCCCAGGATGAACGTCGCAAGAGCCCCGCTCGGGGACCGCCCCGCCAGCCCGGAACCGCATTTTGCCCGGATCTCTGCCGATCCGCTGGCCGATGCCTTTTCCGGCCGGATGGGGGCGCATGCCCGTGGCGGCGCGGTGCCCGTTCCCCCGGCCGAGCTTCCGGCGCTGTGGGACAGGCTGACCGCGACCCCGCGCAAGAGCGTCTCGGTCGCCTATGTCCATATCCCGTTCTGCGAAAATCACTGCCTGTTCTGCGGCTTCTACCAGAACCCATGGCGGCGCGAGTCAGGCGCGCCCTATGTCGATGCCGTGCTGGCCCAGCTTGCCCAGGGGGCGGAAACGGCGATCCAGCAGGGCCACCCGCTGCGCGCGGTCTATCTGGGCGGCGGCACGCCCACCGCGCTGGCCATCCCCGATCTGGTGCGGCTGGTCGAGGGGCTGCGCCGCCACCTGCCGCTGGCGCCCGATTGCGAGATCACGCTGGAGGGGCGGATCGTCAGCTTTGGCCTGGAAAAGGCGCGGGCGGCCTTCGATGCGGGGGTCAACCGGATCTCGCTGGGGGTGCAAAGCTTCGACGAAAGGGTGCGGCGGCGGCTGGGGCGCAAATCGACCCGGGCCGAGACGATCCGCTTTCTTGACGGGCTCATGGCGCTTGACCGCGGTGCGGTGGTGATCGACCTGATCTATGGCCTGCCCGGGCAGGACCGCGCCACGTTCCGCGCCGATGTGCAGCAGGCGGCGACGCTGGGGCTTGACGGGCTCGACCTCTATTCGCTCAAGGCGATCCCCGGCACGCCGCTTCTGATCGCGCAGGACAAGGGCAAGCTGACCCCTGCCGCGCCCGGGGAACTGGGCCATTTCTACGCCGACGGTACCGAGGAGATGGACCGCGCCGGGTGGGAGACGATCTCGACCACGCATTGGCGGCGCGGCACGCGCGAGCGCAGCGTCTACAATCACGAGGTCAAGGCGGGTGCCCATTGCCTGGCCTTCGGGGCCGGGGCAGGGGGCAACCTGCATGGCCATGGCTACCGGCTGACGCCGGATCTGGATGCCTACCGGGCCGCCGGAGGGCAGGGCGGCGCGGCGCTGGTGGCCGGTCTGATGCGCCCCGCGCCGCTGGCCCCGGTGCATAACGCGATCAAGGGCGGGATGGAACGCGGGCGGCTGGAGATCGCGCCCGTCGATGCCGCGCTGGCCGCCTGTGGCATCGCCGCGGGCTTCGACCGGATCGCCGCGCCGCTTCTGGAGCAATGGCAGCAGGCGGGCCTGATGAATGCGCGCGAGGGTGGCCATGCCCTGACGCTGGCCGGGCGGTTCTGGCAGGTCGCCATGACCGCGCGGCTGATGGCCTGGACCGATGCCCGGGCCGTTGATTTCACCACCAAGGAGACCTCGCAATGACCCCGACCGCCGAAACCGCCACCGCGATCCGTGCCGATCTTGCCGCCCATCCCGGCTCTGCGCTCGAGGATGTCGCCGCGCGCACCGGTGTCAGCTTTGCCGAGGTTCTGGCCTGCCTGCCCGCCGATGAGGCGGTGCAGGTTCCCGGCCAGCATTTCGAGGAGGTGATGGCCGAGATCACCCGCTGGGGCGAGATCACGCTGGTCATCAATACCGGCGACGTGATCCTCGAGGCCAAGGGCGACCTGCCCGCGGGCAGCGTGGCGCAGGGCTATTTCAACCTGCATGGACGCCCCATCGGGGGGCATATCCGCGCAGGGGCCTGTGCCGGTGTGGCCTTCGTCTCGCGCGGCTTGTTCGGGATGGAGGCGCGCTCGGTCCAGTTCATCGACACGCGCGGCGGCTGCATGTTCAAGATCTATCTCGGCCGCGATGCGACCCGCGCGCTGATCCCCGCCCAGGTCGCCGCCTTCGAGGCGCTGCGCGACCGTCTGGCGCAGGCGGTTGCGGCATGAGCGGCGGGGCGCTGGTCGGGCGACATCTGTTCGTTTTCGGCGCGGGCTACACCGCGGCGCGTGCCGCGCTGCGGGTGCGCGCGGCCGGGGCGCGGGTTTCGGCCACGACGCGCGATCCCGTGCGCGCCGCCGATCTGGCCGGGCAGGGGGTCGGCGTGCATCTGTTCGACACGGGCCATCCCCCGGCCGCCGACACGCTGCGCGACTGGCTCGACGGGGTGACCGACCTCCTGGTGTCGATCCCGCCCGATACCACGGCCCCGCCCGAGGCCGCCTGTCCTGTGCTGGCTGCGCTGATCGGCGCGGGTGTGGATTTGTCCGGGCCGGGCTGGATCGGCTATCTGTCCTCGACCGGGGTCTATGGCGATTGCGGCGGTGCCTGGATCGACGAGACCCGGGCCCCCGCCCCTGCGACCGCCGATGCGCGGGCGCGGATCGGGGCCGAGATCGGCTGGCGTGCGCTTGCGGGACGCCACGGGGCGGCGCTCGACATCCTGCGGATCGCGGGCATCTACGGCCCCGGCACGCGCAACGCGCTGGCGCAGATGCGCTCGGGCCGGGCGCAGGCGCTGGTCAAGCCGGGCCAGGTGTTCAACCGTATCCACGCCGAGGATGTCGCGGGCGCGATCCTGGCGGCGATGACCCATCCGCAGGGCGAGCGGCTGACCAATCTGTCCGACGATCTGCCGTCTGCGCCGACCGAGGTTCTGGACCATGCCGCGCAGCTTCTGGGGCTGCCGCCGCCGCCGCGTGTGGCGTTCGACCCGGCCAGCCTGCCGCCCGGCGCGGCCGCTTTCTGGGCCGAGAACCGGCGGCTGCGCAACGACCGGCTCAAGGCGCTGCCGGGCTTTGCGCTGGCCTTTCCCACCTATCGCGAGGGGCTGGCGGCGATCCTGGACGCCGAGACGAGCGCGGAGATGGCCGATGCCCTGTGATCGCGGCGGCGCGGGTCGGTCGGGGCGGGGGAGGGCGCCCGGCTCGCGCTGCATGGGGCGGGCGGATCGGGAGCACGAGGATGACACCGGGGATGACAGCGCGCGAGGATATGGGCGCGGGCCGCGAAACGGCGGAGCTGCGCGATCTCTGGCAGGCGATCCTGTCGGGCGAGGCAGCCGGGTCGGAGCCGGGCCAGACGGGTCTGGAGCCGTTTCTGGACCGGATGGCGGCGCGGGCGCGGGAGGTGGAGCGATGAGCGCGGCGCAGCATGTGGCCGCTTCTCCGGTGCACGAGGCCCGCATCCTGACCGAGGGCGGCACGACCGCGATGATCGTGCTGGACGGGGCCCGCTATACCCTGCGCATCACCCGCGCGGGCAAGCTGATCCTGACCAAATGAGCGCGCTGTCCCGCAGCCGCGGCGCCGCGCCCGTCGCCTGCATGTCCGAATTGCCGCCGGTCGAGCGCGCCGCGATCCGCTGCCTGCGCGGCTGGGGCGCCGGTCCCGAGGCCCGGTCGCGCATGCGGCGCAATTTCGCGCAGGTCCTGGGCGGCGGGGCGCCGGCCCATGAGGAGGCGCTGGATGCGCTGATGGAACTGGCGCTGACGGCAGGGCGGCGCCCGCTGGCGCGCCATCCGCTGGATCACCCCGAGGTGGGCGGAGACGAGAACGCATTCGCCCAGATGGTCGCGGCGGCGGTGGGCGGGGAACGCGAGGACGCGCTGGTCTTCGCGCTGGCGCTGATGGGGCCGCAGGTGGCCTTCGAGGCGGTCGCCCTGGCCGAGACGCTGGGTCTGGCGCTGCTCGGGCTTGTCCGGGCGCGGCCGGGCGGGGCGATGGGCGCGGGGTTGCACTAGGGCATGCGGTCCGGACGGCGCATCCTGCTGATGGGGCTGGCCAAGGCCGGTTTCCTGGTCGGCGGGGTGACGGTCGGCGCGGTTGTCCTCGGCGATGCGCCGGGGCCGCAGGGCTGGCGCGGCTGGTCGGGGCTGATCGGCGCCTGGCTGGCGGCGGCGGCGGGCTTCTGCTGGAGCGAGGCGCGGCTTGCGGCCTGGCATGCGCGCGGCCGCTGA
>NZ_SLVM01000046.1 GCF_004339675.1 Rhodovulum steppense | reverse complement strand
CCGGCCCGGGCCTATGGCGACGTCTTCGCGCTGCACGAGTTGTGGAAGGATCTCGGCTTCGATCGCGCCCTCGGCCGTGCCCTGCGCTCGGGCAAGCGCAAGCTCGATGTCGAGGCCCTCGTGCGCGCCATGGTGTTCAACCGCCTCTGCGATCCCACGAGCAAACTGGGCTGCCTGCGCTGGCTGGACACGGTCGCGATGCCGGCGATGCCCGACAGCGTCACCCATCAGCATCTGCTGCGCGCGATGGACGCGCTGATGGACCATGCCGACGCCGTCGAGGAGGCGCTGGCGCGCCAGATCCGCCCCCTGGTCGACAACGATCTCGCCGTGGTCTTCTACGATCTGACGACCGTGCGCATCCATGGCGCGGCGGAGGTCGCGGACGACATCCGCGCCTTCGGCATGAACAAGGAAATCGGCGCCATCGCCCGTCAGTTCGTGCTCGGCGCCGTGCAGACCGCCGACGGCCTCCCTCTTATGCACACCGTCCATCCCGGCAATGTCGGCGAGACAAGGACCCTGCAGGGCATGTTGCAGACGGTGCTGCAACGCTTCCCCGTCCAGCGCGTGATCCTGGTGGCCGACCGCGGCCTGCTGAGCCTGGAGAATATCGGCGAACTGACCGCGCTGGCCGACCGGGGCGGCCGCAAGCTGGAGTTCATCCTGGCCGTCCCCGCCCGCCGTTATGCCGACCTGGTCGAGACATTCCAGGCTCTCGGCTTCTCCGACGAGGGGCTCGCCGAGGCCAGTTTCGCCGGACACCGCCTGATCGTGGCCCATGACCCGATCCGGGCCGCCGACCAATCCGACCGCCGCCGCGCCCGCATCGCCGAACTCGAGGCCCAAGCCGGGAAGATGGTCGCGAAACTCGACGCCCAGGACGGCGGCCAGACCGCCCGCGGCCGCCGCGCCTCCGATCGCGGCGCCTACAGCCGGTTTGCCCGCGCCGTGGCCGAGGCCGAACTGACCCGCTTCCTCAAGCCCGACCTGCAGGCCGATCGGTTCAGCTACAGCGTCGATGAAGACGCCATCGCCCGGGCTGAACTCTTCGACGGCAAGCTCACGCTGATCACCAACGCCCCCGACCTGACCCCCGCTGACACCGTCGCCCGCTACAAGGCGCTCGCCGACATCGAGCGCGGCTTCCGTGTGCTGAAATCCGACATCGAGATCGCCCCCGTCCACCACCGCCTGCCGGATCGTATCCGCGCCCATGCCCTGATCTGCTTCCTCGCCCTGGTGCTCTACCGCGTCATGCGCATGCGCCTGAAGGCGAAAGGGCACAGCACCAGCCCCCGAACCGCGCTGGATCTGCTCGCCCGGATCCAGAGGCACACCGCCCACGCCGGCAAGCGCAGCTTCCACGGCCTGAGCAAAACCACCCCGGAGCAACTCGACCTCTTCGATAGTCTCGACCTGCCAAAACCGGCCTGAGGCCGTTCGTGTTGTCACATTTTGGGCCACGCCGCCCAAACCAAATCAATCACTTAGCTGATTTGCTGTCGAACTCCGGGGGCAGGGTCTGGGGCGCACAGCCGATCTTCGCGGAAATCGACATGACTGCCTGCAAGCGCGATCCATGCTGACCGTTCGGCGGTCCGCTCGAACCCATGGTGCGGTCCGCCGAACTGTCGAGGACCAGCCGCACCGCACGCTCGCGCATTTCGGGGAAAACCTTGTTCGTCGTCTTGCTCATCATGCTCCATCCTACTCAGGAGTTGGAGCCTCCGGCAAACCCGGCGCGGTTCAATCGGCGTGAACACCGACGGGCGGCGCGAGGTTCAGTGCGGGGATGTCAGGGAGACCATGTCAGGAAGTTGGCGATCAGCCGTAGCCCCGTGGCCTGGCTCTTCTCGGGGTGGAACTGGGTGCCGACCATGGTGTCGCAGCCGACGATGGCCGTGACCGGTCCACCGTAATCGACATGGGCCAGCAAATGCGCCGTGTCCGCCACGCGGAACTGGTAGGAGTGGACGAAATAGGCGTGATCGCCGGTGGTGACCCCGTCGAGCACCGGGTGGGGGGCGTCGATCACGAGGTCGTTCCAGCCCATATGCGGCACCTTGAGCGCGCCATCGGCGGGGTCGATGCGCACCACCTCGCCGCGGATCCAGTCGAAGCCGGGGGTTTCCTGGTATTCCAGCCCGCGGGTCGCCATCATCTGCATGCCGATGCAGATGCCGAGGAACGGCCGCCCCCCGGCCACCACCACCTCTTCGATCGCCTCGAACACGCCGCGGTGGTCGAACAATTCGCGTCGGCAGGCCGGGAAAGCCCCGTCGCCCGGCAGCACCACGCGGTCGGCCCGGCGCACAATGTCGGGGTCCGAGGTCACGGCGACCTCGCCCGCGCCGGTCTCGCGCGCCACGCGCTCGAACGCCTTCTGGGCCGAGTGCAGGTTGCCCGACTCGTAATCGACGATGACGGTCAGCATGGCCCTACAGCGCCCCCTTGGTGGACGGGATCGCGTCGGCCTTGCGGGGGTCGGTCTCGACCGCCTCGCGCAAGCTGCGCGCGACCGCCTTGAAGGCGGCCTCGGCAATGTGGTGGCTGTTGATCCCGTGCAGCGCGTCGACATGCAGCGTGATGCCGCCATGGGTGGACAGGGCCTGGAAGAACTCGCGCACGAGTTCGGTATCGAAACTGCCGATCCTGGCGGTTGGAAAGTCCACGTTCCATACCAGATAGGGCCGCCCCGAGAGGTCGAGCGCGGCGCGCACCAGCGCGTCGTCCATCGGCAACAGGCACGCGCCATAGCGGCGGATGCCGCGCTTGTCGCCCAGCGCCTGGGCCAGAGCCTGGCCGAGCGCGATGCCCACATCCTCGACCGAGTGGTGGTCGTCGATATGGGTATCGCCCGCGCAGCTTACCTTCATGTCGATCAGCGAATGGCGGGCGAGCTGGTCCAGCATGTGGTCGAAGAAGCCCACGCCCGTTGCCATGGCATAGGCGCCGCTGCCGTCCAGATTGACCTCGACGCCGATATCGGTCTCCGCCGTCTTTCGCGTGATGCTTGCCTTGCGCATGGGGCGCCTCCTGCTCCGTCCGCGTTTCCCTTACACCGGGGCCTCCGGCGCTCCAAGCCCCGGGCGCGGCTTTTGCCGCTTGCCGGGGCGGGGCGGCCTCAATAGGTTTGCCCCAGACGTCGAGAGGAGCCGAAAGATGTCCACCTGTGTCTTCGTGCAACTGCGCTGCCGCCCGGGCAAGACCTACGAGGTGGCCGAGGATATCGTGCTGCGCGAACTGCATTCCGAACTTTACTCGACCAGCGGGGTCTATGACCTGCTGCTCAAGCTCTACATCCCCGAGGGCGAGGATGTCGGCAAGTTCATCAATGACCGGCTGCTCGACATCCCCGGCATCGAACGCTCGTTGACTACGCTGACCTTCAAGGCGTTCTGAGCGGGCAGGGGGTCAGAATTTTTCGACCATGGGAAACAGCGCATTCGATTTCGTGACGATGGCGCCGATCCGGACGAGCCCCTGAAGCCGGGCAAGTTGGGCATGGGCCTGCGCCGTGCTGGCCGTCGCGCGCCCCTCGGTTTCGGCGACACGGGCGGCTTCGAGCAGGGCGAAACGCAACGTGTCGGCGCTTACCCCCGGAAAGGCCGAGAACAGCATCGCTGCCTGTCCGGACATGTAGCCCGCGCTATAGGACGTCCCGTAGGACCGGCCGAACCGGCCCGTCACATGCTGGGCCCAGATCCGCGCCCAGCGGTGATCGCGCCAATAGTCATTGACCGTCTCGGGCAGGGTGGCGGTGACCGTCAGCGCCCAATGCGCCCGCGCGGGGCAGGTCAACGTGTCGGGTGCGGGTCCTTCATTGCCCGCGGCCACCACCACCAGAACCCCCGCCCGATAGGCCCGCTCGACCGCCTGGCACAGCGGGCAGGCGTCCGGACATCCCTCGGGCGCGAAGGACAGCGAGAGGTTTGCGATGCGGTATGTCGGGAAGGCGGCCACCACCGCGTCCAGGGCGGCGATCACATCCTCGCGCCGCATCGGCGCCTCGGCCGGGATCACGCGGAAATTGCCCAGCCGTGTCTCGGGCGCCAGAACGGAAAGACAGGTGGCCACCGTGCTGCCGTGCCAGTTGCTGCTGTGGCGTGGGCGCCCCTCGCCGGTGAAGTCGCGCTCCTCGATCACCCTCGGGTCAAAGCCGTTGCGGGGCAGGAACCCGCTGTCGAGGATCGCCACCCCCACGCCCTGGCCGCGATAGCCCTGATCGTAAAGCTCCTGCGCCTCGACCCGGGCGCGGATCGCGGGGGCGGCGGCATCGGTCATCTGAGTTTCTGCAGGGTCGAGTCCGCAGCATATCCTGCCAGAAGGGCCGCGTTCCACTGGGTGATCTGGTCCGCAAGGGCAGCCAGAACGATCAGCCCGGCAAGACAGGAAAACAGCCCCAGCGCCAGATAGGGGCGTGCCACCCGCCAGACCCTGGGCAACATCCCTTCAAGCCCGGCGGCCTTTCCCTCGGGTTGGGGCAGCGCCTTGCGCAACACCGGCAGCAGGATGCTGATTGCCACACCCAGGACAACCCACGGATAAAGCTCCAGAAACTCCGGCATCGTGGCCCCCTGCCTGACGGCGTCCCGGACGGAGGGTAGCATTTCCGCCCGCTTGGAGCCACAGAATTGGACGCGCCGGGCTCAGACTTCGATGCAGTCCCGCGGGACCGGCCGGGCCTTGCCGTCCTCGTCGATGGCGACGAAGGTAAAGATGCCGCGGGTCACCTGCTCGCTCCATTCCTGGCAGCGCGGCCGGTGCCAGGCGCGGACCTCGATCTTCATCGAGCTGCGTCCGACAGAGACCAGCTTGGCATAGAGCGTCACCTCGTCGCCCACCTTGACCGGCTTCAGGAACTGCATCCCGTCCACCGCGATGGTGGCCGCCCGCCCGCGCGAAACGCGCGCCGCGATGCTGCCGGCCGCAAGGTCCATCTGTGCCATCAGCCAGCCCCCGAAGATGTCGCCCGAGGGATTGGTGTCGGCCGGCATGGCGATGGTCCGGATGACCGGATCGCCGTTTTCGGGTGTCAGATCGGGCATCGGGCGCGGGCTCCTTCTGGCTACAGGCTGCGCGCCCTATAGCTGCTTGACCGCGCGGGGAAAAGTCGCCCCGCGCGGCGGCGTTGGATCAGAGATTGTATTGTTCGCGCGCGTAGCTGCCCAGCCCCACCGCGTCGAGCCGGTCGAGCGGGGCAAGGAAGGTCACCTGGATCACGCCGGGCGCGCGCCCGATCTCGATCGCGCCGGTGATCGTGGCGCGGTTGCGGATTTCGGGCACACTCATGCCCAGAAGCGTCGCGGCGCGTTCCAGCCCGTTCGCAATCGCATCGTTCAGGTTTGCCGCCGTCCCGATCACCGAGACCGGCGCGACCTCCTCCAGCCGCTCGACGCCCCATTGCGCGGCCAGCCGCGCGCCCTTGGCCCTTTCCTCGGCCGAGAAGGGGCGGGCCAGCGGCGGCAGATCCTCGACCAGGGGGAACAGGACGGGGCCGTCGATGGGGTAGTCCTTCACCACCTCGACCTGAAGGGTCACGCTGCCCGCCACATCCATCGTGTGGCCCGCGATCTCGCCATCGCCCTGGCCCGCATGCATGTCGCCCATGTAGAGGCCCGCGCCCGGCACCTTGACCGGGCAGATCAGGATCGCGCCGGGGCGGACCGCGTCGATATCCATGTGGCCGTCGGTCTTGTGCTGCGCCAGTTCTTCGGGCGTCAGCGCATAGGCGTGCGGCGCGCCCACCAGGAACGCGCCGAAATCGCCCGCGTTGTGGCTGTCGGGCATGGCCTTGGACGGGCAGGTGCCGAGCTGACCAAGGAAGGGCCGCATGCGGACCAGCGCGCCGGGCATGTCGGACGGCGCATAGACCAGGATCGAGTGCTGGTGGCTGTCATCGGGGAGCGCCGCGTAATGGTCGGCCGCATGCGCGATCTTCTCTGCGGCCGGTTTCGGCAGGGTCAGGCCGACCGCGCGGGTCTCGTCGAAGGTGACGGTATAGCCATGCACGATGCGGAACGGCGTGACCGGGTTACCGCACTTGTCGCATTTCACCGCGTCCTGGCCGATCCCCTCGACATGGGTTTCGGGCCAGACGGTGTCGCAGGTGGGACACCGCGCGGCGACATAGGGATCGCCCAGGCAGAACCCCTCGGGCGAGCTGTCATGGCCCGAGGCGGTGGCGATGGATGTCACCGTGATGTCGCGTATCCGGATCGCGATGGCGTCGCCCGGTTCGGCCCCCGCGACCGCGACCGGTTGCGTCACCTCATGCCCGCCGCGCAAGCTGGGCGTGATCATCGGCCCCCAGCAGCCGGGCGCGGTATTGGCGATGATCGTGCCGCCATCCTCGACCGGGCCCAGCATGGGCGCCTCGGGGTCGAGCACGCTGTTGGTGAAGCCTTGCACCACCACGCTGCGGCGGGCGGCGGGCGCATTCTGAGTTCCATCGGCCATTTCGGTTTCCTCCCTCAAGGTCCGCCTTCGAAGGTAGGTATCGGCCGCCGGTTTGTCGACGGGTGGCGGTTGTGCGCCATCATTGCGTGACTGCCGTAACCGCCGCATACTCCGGGTCGTGTTCCGCACCGTTTCGGGAAAGAGTGACCTGTTGTCCCCCGTCCGCAGGCCCCGCGGCCGCCCGTGCCCTGCATGTATCCTATCGGAGGAGAAGTTCCATGAAAGTCGCCTTTCTCGTTCCCGGCATCATGGCGACAAGGCTCGCGCTTGGCGCCGAGGAGGTGTGGCCGCCGACGCCGCTGGAAACCAAGTTCGGCTACAAGCGCATCGACAAGTTGCAGGATGATGCCGTCCAGCCCACGGAACTGATCTACAACGTCCTGAGCTTCCGCTTCTATTCGACGCTGCGCGACCTGCTGGCGGGGGCGGGCTATGTGCCGGGCGGGGCGCAGAAACGCTATGTCGATTTTCCCTATGACTGGCGGCGCGACCTGTTCGAGACGGTCGATGTCATGGCCGCCCGATTGCAGGCGCTGCATGACGAGGGTGCCGAGGAAATCGCGCTGGTCGGCCATTCGATGGGCGGGCTTCTGTGCCGGTTGCTGCTGGAATCGGGGCGTTTCGACGCCGAACCCTGGTTCGGCAAGATCACCCTGTTCGTGGCGCTGGCCTCGCCCCATCTGGGGGCGCCGCTTGCGCTTGCGCGCATCTTCGGGGTGGACAGCACGCTGGGGATCAAGGGCAGCGATTTCGCCAGGCTGGCGGCGAACCCGAAATATCCCTCGGGCTACCAGCTGATCCCCGCGCCGGGCGAACAGGCGATCTGGGATCTGGCCAGTGCCGATCTGGCCGCGCTCGACCCCTATGACCCCGCGATGGCGCCCCGGCTGGGCATGGTGCCCGCGCTGGTCGACCGCGCGCGGGCGGTGCATGACGTGCTGGGGCAGGGCAACCAGCCGGGCCATGTGCGCTACTTCTATTTCGCGGGTGTGGGTCACAAGACGGTGACGCGGGTCAACGTGGCGCTGGGCGATGCGGCGCAGGCCGATCATGCCAAGACGGTGATGACGAAGACGCCCGATGGCGGCGACGGCACGGTGCCGATCTACAGCGCGCTGCCGCGGATCGGCCAGCGGCAACTGGTGGTCAACGAACATTCCACCGTGTTCGAGGGCGTGCCGTTCAAGCGGGTCTTCTTCCGGCTGTTCGGGGCCGATGCGGGTCCGCCGGTGGAACTGGCGGGCGGCGAGGCGGCGCATATGACCGTCGCGCTCAGCATCGACCAGCCGGTGCAGCAGGTGGGCGAACCGATCGAGGTCACGCTGTCGATCCTGCCACCTGCGGGCGAGGCCGATCAGCCGACCGCGACCCAGATCGAGGGGCGGTTCATCCTCGACCAGGTGGATGACGAGGGCCAGATCATTGCGCGCGGGTTCCGCGAGACGGCGCTTGCCTATGACGGGCCGGGGATCAACCGGCTGACGGTGCATCTGCCTGCCATCGACGAACCGGGCCTGTTCCTGCTGCGCTTTGCCAGCGGGGCGCAGGCCGAGAACGACGTGCGCTTCGCGGTCAGCGAGGCGTAGCCGCCAGCGTCAGATCGCCCGGACCGCGCACGCGCATAACCTGACGGCCGAACGCGGCCTCGTGCATATCGGCGACATGCAGTGGATCGGCCTCTTTCAGCCTGCCGAAATCTAGCCCCGTGGCCCCTTCGATCAGCGCCAGCGGCACCTGATAGGTTTCATAGGCGCCCAGTACGAATTCGGCCTCGGTCAGGCCCTTGATGATCTCGCCATGGCTCAGCACATAGCCCGTGGCCGACAGCGCGCCGTCATCGGCCCGCCGCATAACTGCCACCTTCCAGAACTCGCGCGGGATGGCGATATCCTCGGCGCCGGGCTGGTTCTTCAGCCGCCGGTCGTCGTCGCGGAAGACCGGGCCGGTCAGCACGCTGACCTTGAAGCCGTATTCCTCCGACGCATCGAGGATGTAATCCTCGAGCCCCACCCAGTCGCGCTGGTTCAGTTGTTCGTGCTGCGGGGCGGAATTGGTATAATGGAAGGTGTCGGCCTGCGCCTTGAGGATCGTCGCCTCGTCATTGATGTCCTCGGCCCAGCACGGGTCCAGTCGGCGCACCATGTGGCCCTTGTCCAGCGGGTTCGAGCGGTAAAGCTCGTTGCCTGCCTGATGCGCCCGGTCAAGCCGCCCGTCCAGCCGCCAGGTGCCGCGCCGCGGCACGCGGCGCAGCCGGGCGCCGTCGATATTGACCGCCGTCAGCAGCGGCAGCTTGCGCGAGGCGCTTTGCCAGACCGAGAAATGCACATAGCGCAATTCGGTGCCGCCGCCCGCGACCGGGGCGAGATCGTCCTGCCATGCGCCAAGGCCGGGCAGGGCGGTCTCGACCCCCAGAAACGCGCGGTCGAACCCCTCGCGGTCGGCGAAATCCGCGCGGCTGGTCTCGATCTCGGCATCGGTCGCGCCGCCGCCCAGCGCGGGCACCGCAAGCTGCGATTTCAGCCGCCGCAGCGCGGCCGCGACGGTTCCGGCGGGCACGGCGACGTTGCGTTCCTGTGCGGCGCCTGCAAAATGCAGCCCCACCGCCTGGCCGGTTTCGGTAGCGATCACGACCGAGCCCGAATTGCCCCCCAGCGTCGAGGCGTCATGTTCCAGCATCCAGGCATCGGCCCGCATCACCCGGCCCGGCGCGCAGCGCTTGACCCCGAAGCGGTCGCCGAAGAAGGACACGATCAGATGCTGGGGATTGTCGCGCGGGTCGCGTTCGGGATAGCCGATCACCGATACCGGCGTCTCGGCATCGGGCAGGTCCGCGGCCAGCGGCACCGGTTCCGCACCGGGGGCATGGACCTTGAGGAAGGCCATGTCCGGCTCGCCCGAGCCCGCGACCCAGAGGATGCCGGTCACAAAGGCCGCGCGGGTCGGATCCTCGGCCGTGTCGATCTGTTCCAGCGGGTTCAGCCGCACCTCGATCCTGCGGTCGAACTGGCCCTCCTGGAACTCCCAGTCCTCGCCCATCCAGCGCCGCGCGAAAAGCTCTGCGACATGGCGGTTGGTCACCGCGATGCCGTCATCGACCAGCCAGCCGGTCCCGGCATATTCGCGAAACCCGTTGAACAGGTTCAGCCGCCCCGCCGCCAGCGCGCGGGTCTCGACCAGCATGCGCTGGGCCTCGAACAGGTCGCGGTCGTCGAAATCGAGATCCATCCCCTCCATCAATTGCCGGGCGATGTCCGACAGCCCCTCGCGCGCGCTGAGGATCCTGTCGCGGGACATGTAGAAGGACGGCCGCAGCGTGCTGCGCACGATCGCCTCGACCGCCGCGCCGCCGCGCGTGGCAAAGGCGCCTTCCTCCTCGCCCCGGTCAAGCCCCGCCATCGCTTCGTCCAGTTCGAAGGTCACGAAGCCCGCATCGCCCGCTTCGGCCCCGGTCGTGGCGGGCGGGGTGAAATGGTCCAGCACGTCGCGCGCCCGTTCCAGGGCCTCGGTGAAATGCGTGTCGCGTCCGCGAAGCTTGCCAAGCGCGGTGGGCATGGGACGGCTCCCTTCTCTTGTGGGTTGCGTCCTCATCCTGCGCCCTGTCCCCGGATTCTGGCAAGCCGGGATTCGGGGTACGGCCCCTTGACCTGAATGGGCAACGGGCGCATTGGCCTCACCTCCGCTCGCTTGATCATGGGCGGCCCGCTTCCATATCATCGCGACATGTCCGGCGTGCAGGCGCACGGGGGCGGGGACAGGGACAGACAGGGGACAGTGCGGATGACGATGGCCGAGGCAAGGCAACAGGACTGGATCGGGCGGACCGAGACGCGGACGGGTTGCCTGACGGCTGATCTGGCCGGGATGCTTGCCGGAGCGCTGGGCCATGCCGCAGCCCCCGTGCCCGATCTGGCGCCCGGTGCGCCGATGCCGCCGCTCTGGCACTGGGCGGCCTTTCCCGAATTCGTGCCGCTGTCGGAACTTGGCACCGATGGCCACCCGCGGCTTGGCGGCTTCCTGCCGCCCTTGCCCTATGCGCGGCGGATGTGGGCCGGCGGGCGGCTGCGCTTCGAGGGCGGGTTCGCCATCGGCGAGGCGTTGCAGAAACGCTCGGAGATCCTGGCCGTGGACGAAAAGCAGGGCGCGACCGGGCCGATGGTCTTCGTGCGCGTCGGCCACCGGATCGAGGGCGCGGCGGGCGGGCTGATCGAGGAAGAACAGGACATCGTCTACCTGGACATCCCCGAGACGTTCACGCCCCCCAGGAAACTGCCCCTGCCCGAAGCGCCCGCCTTCGACGAGCGCGTGGTGGTGAACGAGGCGCGGCTGTTCCGCTATTCGGCGGCCACCTACAACGCCCACCGCATTCATTACGACCTGCCCTATGCCCGTGAGGTCGAGAAATATCCGTCCCTTGTCGTGCATGGGCCGATGCAGGCCAGCCTGGTGATGGAGGCGGGGCTGCGCCATGTCGGCGGTGCGCCGCGCGCCTTCCGGTTCCGCGGGGTGCATCCGATGTTCGCCGACGAGGACATGCGCCTGATTGGCACCCGCACCGAGGATGGTGCGGTCGAGCTTTGCACCGGCACGCCTTCGGGGCATCAATGTCTTCAGGCCCGGCTGGAGGTGGCGTGATGGGTGTTCTCAAGGGCATGCGCGTGGTCGAGGGTTCGGCCTTCGTGGCGATCCCGCTGGCGGGGATGACGCTGGCGCAGATGGGCGCGGACGTGATCCGCTTCGACCGGCTGGAGGGCGGGCTTGACCACCATCGCTGGCCGGTCACGCAGGACGGCAAAAGCCTGTTCTGGGCCGGGCTCAACAAGGGCAAGCGCTCGATCGCGATCGACATGCGCCACCCGCGCGGGCGCGAGATCATTACCGAGATCATCTGCGCGCCGGGGCCGGATGCGGGCCTGTTCCTGACCAATCTGCGCGTGCGCGGCTGGATGGATCACGAGACGCTCTCGACCCGCCGCCCCGATCTGGTCATGGTCACGCTGCTGGGCGACCGGCATGGCCACCCGGCGGTCGATTACACGGTGAACCCCGCGGTGGGCTTTCCCGACGCGACCGGCCCCGAGGGCAGCGCCGATCCCGTCGCCCATGTTCTGCCCGCCTGGGATTGCATCGCGGGCAACATGGCGGTCACGGGTCTGCTGGCGGCGGAACGCCACCGGCTGCGCACCGGGCAGGGCCAGTCGGTCGAGATCACGCTGAAGGATGTCGCCGCGGCGATGCTGGGCAATCTCGGCATCATCGGCGAGGTGGCGGTGAACGGCGTCGACCGTCCGAAAAACGGCAATGCGCTTTACGGCGCCTATGGCCAGGATTTCGTCTGCGCCGATGGCGAGCGGGTGATGGTGATCGGGCTGACCGACCGGCAATGGCGCGGGCTGGTAGAGGCGACGGGCAGCGGCGCGGCGATCGCGGCGCTTGAGGCTGAACTGGGCACCAGCCTTGCCGACGAGGGCGCGCGCTGGTTGCACCGGGGGCGGATCACCGCGATCCTGGCGCCCTGGTTCGCGGCGAACCGCGTGGCCGAGTTCGGCGCGGCCTTCGACAAGGCGGGCGTGACCTGGTCGCTGTTCCGCAGCTTCGCCCGCGCGCTTGCCGAAGACCCCGATTTCTCGCCCCAGAACCCGATCTTTGCCGAGATCGACCAGCCGGGCATCGGCCGTTACCCGGTGCCGGGCTCGCCTTTCGCGTTTTCCGCCGCAGGCCGCGAGCCCCCGGCGCCCGCGCCACTTCTGGGCCAGCATACCGAGGAAATCCTGGCCGATGTCGCGGGCCTGCCGAGTGGCGAGATCGCGCGGCTGTTCGACGAGGGCATCGTCAAGGGGCCGTGAAATCCGGGTAGCGAGTCAGCTTGAGGTTCCTTTTCGGGGCCGCGCTTTTTTGGAGCACGGGTTACGCCGCGTAGCGTGGGGCATGGCTCGACGTGGGTCAGGGAGGCGCAGCCATGAGGAGGTTCGTTGGTCTCGACGCGGTCCGGGGCACACATCGACCGCTGGCCTTCGGTGACGGGGGACAGGTGTGACGCCACATGTGGCCAGGACCGATCCGGACATGATAGATGGCTCGATCGCCGCGTGTTGTCTGCCTTCTGGAGAGGTGGTGATCCAAAAACCGGCATTCCTTCCCCAGGAGTCGGTTCCGGCTGTTGGGACTGGCGCGGTTGTGCCTGAGGTAATGGGCCGGGGCTTCTGCAGGCGGAGAACCCTCGGCCCGGCGACGATGGGGCGTCGCAATGAACGGACAAAGCGTGTCTGATGACCGTGAGGCGCGAAGCCTGATCCTGACCGAACAGGCGGCCAAGAGATGATCGGCGGCGACCGGTTCGGCAAGCCGACTGGGGCAGGGCGGATAAGTCCGACCGGCAATGCCGGGAAATGGGATCGCGTATCCCGTCCGGTTCCAGAGCTTCGATCCCCGCCCCGCAGCAACCAGAGCTTGCAGCGTCGCGCATGCGTGTGGCTCTCGACATTGGAAAAGCAATCCTCGAGCGCGCGGGTCATACGCGGCGCGGTGCGGCGTTCCACGCCGAACTCCTTTTCGATTTCCGGTAGCGCTCTGTCCACATGCCGGGACGCCGCGATCTCTGCCAGTCGCAGAAGCTCGGAGGCCTCGGCGAGGGCCATGTCGGCAGCACGACAGAAACTGACATCGGCAAAGGCCATAAAGATCGATGCGACCCGTCGATGTGATTCCGCCCTCGGGTGATTTCTCTCGAGTAACGTGTTTCATGACAGTGAGGGCAATCGACGGGCCGCACGCCCCGGGGAGCGGCCCCTGCCGCCACCGGCATTCCGGGACCCCGGCCCCGTTGGCATGCGTGCAACGGCGTTTAACAGCGCGCGGGCCCGCCTCCACCGTCGCGGCCATGTACCGCTCCCCGGAGCGTGCGCGGTGATATCGCGCGCTGGCCCCGGGGCGGGATGGCCGTTCATTTCCTGGCGGCGCCTGGCGGGATC
>NZ_SLVM01000045.1 GCF_004339675.1 Rhodovulum steppense | reverse complement strand
AAAAGCACTCCCGCCCGAGCGCCGCGCCGGCAAGAGCGCCCTTCCCGCCTGGTGGCAGAAGTCCCGGCCCGGCCGATAATGCCGGACAATGCCGGACAATGCCGGGCCATCCGGGATAGCCCCCGGACCTCGACCCTCTTCCGGTATCAAACCCAGTGAGCCACGGGGATCAAACCCACTGAACACTAACAGGGGGGCAGCGCCCCCCTGCGCCCGGCGATGCTCTCTCAGGTCCGGTCGGCCAGCGCCTTGCACCAGGCTTCCATCTCGCGCGTCGCGATCTCCATCGGCGGTTCCATGAAGGTGATGTGGAACCGCTCACCCAGATCGGCCACGCCGATGGACCGGGGCCGGACCGCCAGCACATGGGCGTTCGGCAGCGCGATCCCGAAACAGAAGACGATGTTGCGGGCGTCGCGGATCCCTTCGCCGATGGTGCCGCCGATCGCGGTGGTATGCGCGAAATGGTCGAAGATGGCGATGAAGGCCACCTTGGGATGGGCGTCGATCCGCGCCCTGAGGGCGGCCATGATGTCATCGACGCTCTGGCAAGAGGTCTCGGATTTGGACAGGTCCATGCCGAAGACGGGATATTTCTCCATCAAGAGGGTCTGTTTCATCGGCGCTCCGGCGCTGGGGGTTGGCTTGGACCTGCTGTGACCGATCCTGCGTGCGCTGTCTGTGACCAGATCACCGGGCAGCGGCCAGCGCGCCGGGCAGCGCCTCGGCCAGTACATCCAACTGATCCTCCGGCCCTGCCGAGATCCGGATGCAGCGGTCCAGCGGCGCCACGCCGGGCATCCGCACGAAGACATCCCGCTCGGCCAGACCGGCCAGCACCGCGCGCGCCAGCGCCCCGTCCCCGCCGCAATCGACGGTGACGAAATTTGTGGCCGAGGGCAGCGCCACCAGCCCGTTCGCGCGCGCGATGGCCCCGATCCGGTCCCGCGCGGCGGCGACCTGGGCGCCCACCTCGGCCAGCCATGCAGGATCGCCCAGCGAGGCCAGCGCGCCCGCCTGGCTGATCCGGCACATGCCGAAATGGTTGCGCACCTTGTCGAAACCCGCGATCAGCGGGGCCGCCCCGATGGCATAGCCCACCCGCGCACCGGCCAGCCCATGGGCCTTGGAAAAGGTGCGCAAGCGGATCACGCGCGGGTCGTCGGGGTCGATGGGCGGCGCGGTGCCCGTGGGGGCAAACTCGATATAGGCTTCGTCCAGCACCATCAGCGTGCCCTCGGGCACCGCCTCGACCATCGCCTGCACGCGCGCAGCCGGGTGCCAGCTTCCCATCGGGTTGTTCGGGTTCGACAGGTAGACAAGCTTCGCCCCCACCTCCCGCGCCCGTGCGATCAGCCCGTCGGGGTCTTCGTGATCGCCCGCAAAGGGAACCAGATGCAGCGCGCCGCCGAAGCCTGCGACATGGTAGTTGAAGGTCGGATAGGCGCCGGCCGAGGTCACGACCGGATCGCCGGGCGCGACCAGCATCCGAACCAGGTAGCCCAGAAGCCCGTCGATCCCCTCGCCGACCATGACATTCCCGGGCGCCACGCCCAGATCGGCCGCCAGTGCCGCGCGCAGGTCGTGGCTGGTGGAATCGCCGTATTTCCAGGCTTCCCGTGCGGCCTCCTGCATCGCGGCAACGGCGCGCGGCGAGGGGCCGAACAGGCTTTCATTGGCGCCCAGCCGCGCGCGGAAGGGGCGGCCACGGGCACGCTCCTGCGTCTCGGGACCGACGAAGGGCACGGTGGCGGGCAGGCTGGCCACGAGATCGGTGAAACGGGGTCCGGTCATGGAGCGAGCAAAGCGGAAAAGCCGGGTCCGGGCAAGGGGGCGGGGTTGCGACCGGCCGCCCGCCTGCCTAGGCTCGCCCCGCCACAGGAGATATCCCGATGCCCGCACCCGAGTTCCTGACAACGCCCGAAGGCCGCCGCCTTGCCCATCACCGCTTGCCGGGCGCGGGGCCGGGGGTGGTGTTCCTCGGCGGCTTCATGTCCGACATGACCGGCACCAAGGCCACGCATCTGGAGGCCTGGGCGCGGGCAGAGGGCCGCGCCTTCCTGCGTTTCGACTATTCGGGGCATGGCCAAAGTTCGGGCGCCTTCGCCGATGGCTGCATCGGCGACTGGGCGGCGGATGCCGCGGCCGCCATCGCCGCGCTGACCGAGGGGCCGCAGGTGCTGGTCGGATCGTCCATGGGCGGCTGGATCGCGCTGTTGCTGGCGCGTGCCATGCCCGAACGGGTCGTGGGGCTGGTGGGCATCGCGGCGGCGCCCGACTTCACCGAGGACAGCATGTGGGCGGGCTTCACCGAGGCCCAGCGCGCCCGGATCATGGCCGAAGGCCGGATCGAGATCCCCTCTGCCTATGCCGACAGCCCCTACACGATCACCCGCCGCCTGATCGAGGACGGGCGCGCAAACCTCGTGCTGCGCACGCCGCTGCGGCTGCCCTTTCCGGTGCGGCTGTTGCAGGGGACGGCGGATGAGGATGTGCCGGTATCGGTCGCGCTGCGGCTGCTCGACCACATCGACTGCGCCGATGCGCGCCTGACGCTGGTCAAGGGGGCAGACCACCGGTTCTCGGAGCCGGACAACCTTGCGCTGATCGAGGCCGCCATCACGGACCTGACGACGCGCTGATCGTCCGCGCCGCCTGTCTTCTTCTTGGTCCAAATACCCACGCGCCGAAGGCGCCCGCGCCCGGCGGGCGCGGCCTCAGACGGTACGCAGATGCGCGCGGCCGGGTTGCGGTGTGCCGGAATTGGCGTCGATGAACTCCAGTACCAGCGGGCGGATATTGTTGCGCCAGCTCTTGCCCGCGAAGATGCCGTAATGGCCCGCGCCGGGTTCGAGATGGCTGGCCTTTTTCGACTCGGGCAGGGCGGTCAGCAGGTCGAGCGCCGCGATGCACTGGCCCGGCGCCGAGATGTCGTCATTCGCCCCTTCGACGGTCTTGACCGCGACATCGGTGATCGCGGCGATATCGACCTGGCGGCCTGCCACCTTGAAGACATTGCGCGCGATCTCGCGGCGCTTGAAGACACGCTCGACCGTGGACAGGTAGAACTCGGCGGTCATGTCCATGACGGCAAGGTATTCGTCATAGAAACGGTTGTGCTTGTCGTGGTCCGACGCCTCGCCCTTGGCCGCGCGCAGCACCTGTTCGGAGAACGCCCGGGAATGGCGGTCGCCATTCATCGACATGAAGGATGCAAGCTGCAACAGCCCCGGATAGACTAGCCGACCGACGCCCGCATATTTGAACCCGACGCGCTGGATCGCGACCTGTTCGAGCTGGCCCATGGTCACCCGGCGGCCGAAATCGGTGACATCGGTCTTGGCGGCATCGGGGTCGATCGGCCCGCCGATCAGCGTCAGCGACCGGGGCTGCGCGTCGGGGTCCTCGGCGGCCAGGTAGGCGGTCGCGGCCAGCGTCAGCGGTGCGGGCTGGCAGACCGCGATCACATGCGTTTCGGGGCCGAGGAACTTCATGAAATCGACAAGGTAGAGGGTGTAATCCTCCACGTCGAACTTGCCTGCCGAGACGGGGATGTCGCGCGCATTGTGCCAGTCGGTGACGAAGACCTCGCAATCGGGCAGCAGGCTCGCCACGGTCGAGCGCAGAAGCGTGGCATAATGGCCCGACATCGGCGCGACGAGCAGCACCCGGCGCGGCTTCGGCGGACGGCCATGGACCTGGAAATGGATCAGGTCGCCAAAGTGGCGCTGCACGACCTTCTCGACCGAGACGATATGGTCGCGCCCGTCGCCTGCGACCACCGTGTTGATGTTCCAGTCCGGCTTGGCGACCATCCGTGCGAATGTGCGTTCCGTGACCTCGCCCCAGGCCGCGACAAGCCGGAAGAACGGGTTGGGCACCATGCTCACGGCAGGGTAGGAGCCGATGGCCTGCGCCGTCGCGCCGAGCCACTGGTTGGTGGTGCGCGCCGTCTCCATCAGGTCGTAGGTCGCCATGTATTTCATTCGCCACTCCTTTTCCGATAGGATATCGGAGATGCAGGGACAGCGAAAGCCGGGGAGGCGGCATGCTGCAAACGCGAAAAGTAAGGGGGAAACCGCGCCGTGACAACTGAAGAAGATGCGCCGGGCAAGAATCTCGAACGGTTGAACGAGAACCTCGCCAAGCTGGAGGGGCTGACCGAGCGTCTCATGTCGGCGGTGTCGCGCAAGCGGCGGATCGACCCGAACCTGCAGGGGCCGGGCCATGATCTCTACATGAAGGCGGCCGCGGCCTACATGGTCGAGATGATGCGCAACCCCTCCAAGCTGATCGAGCATCAGGTCGCGTATTGGGGCAAGTCGCTGAAGCATTTCGTCGAGGCGCAGGAGGCGCTGGCGCGCGGCACGCTCAAGGCGCCCGAGGACCGCACGCCACCCGATGCACGGTTCTCGAACCCGTTGTGGCAGACGCATCCCTATTTCAACTTCGTCAAGCAGCAATACCTGATGAATGCCGAGGCGATCGCCCGGGCGGTGCGCGAGGTCGAGGGGCTGTCGCCCAAGGATGCCAAGCGGCTGGAATATTTCACCCAGCAGATCGTGGACCTGATGTCGCCCGCGAATTTCCTGGGCACCAATCCCGAGGCGCTGGAAAAGGCGGTGGCGACCGACGGGCAGTCGCTGGTGGACGGGCTGGAAAACCTGGTGCGCGACATCGAGGCCAATGAGGGCGAGATCCTCGTCACGCTGGCCGACCGCGAGGCATTCACCGTGGGCCAGAACCTAGCCACCACGCCCGGCAAGGTTGTCTTCCGCAACAGGATGCTGGAACTGATCCAGTACGCGCCCAGCACCGAGACGGTGCACGCGACACCGCTGATCATCTTCCCGCCCTGGATCAACAAGTTCTACATCCTCGACCTCACGCCGAAGAACTCGCTGATCAAGTGGATCGTGGATCAGGGCTATACGCTGTTCGTGGTCTCCTGGGTGAACCCCGATGCCAGCTATGCCGATGTCGGCATGGATACCTATGTCGAGGAAGGCTATCTGGAAACCATCGCGCAGGTGAAGGCGATCACCGGCGAGGACAAGGTCAATGTCATCGGCTATTGCATCGCGGGCACGACGCTGTCGCTGACGCTGGCGCTGATGGAAAAGCGCAAGGACCGCTCGATCCGCTCGGCCACCTTCTTCACCACGCTCACCGATTTCTCGGACCAGGGCGAGGTGGGCGTGTTCCTCGACGACGATTTCGTTGACGGGATCGAGCGCGAGGTGACCGAGAACGGCTATCTGGACAGTTTCTTCATGTCGCGGACGTTTTCCTTCCTGCGCTCGAATGATCTGATCTACCGGCCCGCGATCCGCAATTACATGATGGGCGAACGCCCGCCCGCCTTCGACCTGCTCTACTGGAACGGCGATTCGACGAACCTGCCGGGGCGGATGGTGGTGGAATACCTGCGCGGGCTCTGCCAGGGGGACCGGTTCGCCAGCGAGGGCTTCGAGATCTGCGGCGAGAGGGTGAAGATCTCGGAGGTCAAGGTGCCGGTATTCGCCATCGCCTGCGAGACCGACCATATCGCGGCCTGGGCCTCGTCCTATGAGGGCGTGCGCAGGATGGGCAGCCGGGACAAGACCTTCATCCTGTCGCAGTCAGGCCATATCGCGGGGATCGTGAACCCGCCGAGCAAGCGGAAATATGGCCATTACACGAGCGATGCACCGTTGAAGGAGACCCCCGCGGACGACTGGCGCGCGAGCGCCGAGTTCCACGAGGGGTCATGGTGGCCGCGCTGGCAGGAGTGGCTGAGCCGCCGTTCCGGCAAGCAGGTGCCCGCGCGCATTCCCGGCGAGGGGCCGCTGGAGGCGCTGTGCGACGCGCCCGGGATCTACGTCCTGGCGGGCAAGACCGCCTGACGGCATGTCCCCGGCGATTTTTTGCTGCACCGCAGCGGAAAGACTTGAAATGCTGCAGTGCAGCATGTATGTTGTTTTCAGGATCACAGCAGAGGCGGGCGGGTTGCCCGCAAGAGGAGACCCCCAATGGCTGATACCCAAGACTTCACCAAGATGATGCAGGACATGATGTCGGCGTTCTCGATGGACCCGACCGCCATGCAGGACGCGTTCAAGACCCAGGCCGCGCTGGCCGAGAAGATGTCGAAGGTCGCGCTGGAAGCGGCCGAGAAATCGACCGAGATCTCCGCCAAGTGGACCAAGGACACGCTGGCCAAGTTCGGCGAAGTGGCCACCGTCAAGGATGAGCCCACCGACTACACCAAGTCGCTGACCGATTTCGCCTCCGCCTCGGCCGAGATGGCTGCCGAAAACATGGCCGCCTTCGCCGAAGTCGCCAAGAAGGTCCAGATGGAAACCGTCGAGCTGATGCTGGCCGCGGGCAAGGACTTCTCTCAGGACGCCACCACGGCGATGAAGAAAGCCACCACCACCGCGACGAAGACCGTCAAGAAGGTCTCCACCCCGGCGGTGTGAACCAAATATTCGAATTGGCCTCGACTCCTCCTCCCTGTCGAATGGTCAATACTGGGGCGGGCCTTGTGCCCGCCCTTTCTTTTTGGCTTTGCAGCGCATAAGCTTGGCTGCGCCGCTCTGCGGCATTGCCATCGAGGGAGGCCCGCCAGTGACCGACGCGAAAGATCCGTTGCTGATCAAGCGCTATGCCAGCCGTCGTCTCTACAACACCGAGACGAGCGATTACGTCACGCTGGAGGATATCGCCAAGGTGATCCGCGAGGGCCGCGAGGTGAAGATCGTCGATCTGAAAAGCGGCGACGACCTGACCCGGCAATACCTGCTCCAGATCATCGCCGAGCATGAAAGCAAGGGCGAAAGCGTGTTGCCGATCAACGTGCTGACGGATCTGGTGCGCAGCTACACCACCTCGGCCCATTCGATCGTGCCCCAGTTCCTGGCGCAAAGCTTCGACATGCTGCGCGAGAGCCAGTCGAAGATGATGGAGAACATGGGCAGGATGAACCCGATGGCAGCGGCCGCGATGCCCGGCTTCGAGGCGCTGAAGGCGCAGCAGGAGGCGTTCCTGAAGGCGATGACCGCAGGCTGGGCGGTCAGTTCGGGGCCGGGCCGCGACGAGGACGACGGGGGTTCCGACCGCGCCGAGCTTGAGGATATCCGCCGCGAACTGGCCGAGTTGCAGCGCAAACTGTCCCAGATGAACGGCTGATCCGCCTCAGGTGCCGTAGGCGCGGGTCTCGACGCCTTTGACCGTCTGGGCAGCCGCGATCAGCGCATCCGCGATCACATCGAGTTCAGCGCGGATCAGCCTTGCCGGCAGGCGGGTGTCGCAGGCGCGCATCAGCATTGCGCGCGTCCGGGGCAGGTCGGGCAGTGGCCCTTCGATGAACTGCCAGTTCCAGAAGGCGCGGGCATTGTCGCGGCTCAGCCCGAAGACCTGCACCGACACGCCGCGCGTCGCAGCCTCGTTCTGGAAGGCGACGGCCTCGGCATCGGTGTCGTAGCCCACCAGGTTGAACTGGATCGAGTCGGGCGCGCGGTCCTCGCCGGGCAGGGGCGCGGGGACGTCGATCCAGGGACAGGCGTTCAGCCGGTCGGCCATGTAATCGTGGTTCGCCCGGCCGTCACGCACGCGGCGGTCGATCTGGGACAATTGCGGTCGGATCACGGCGGCGGACAGGTTCTGCATCCGCATGTTGTAAAGCGGCAGGCGGTTCTGCCAGCGGGCATAGCTGTTCTGCAGCCCGTCATGTTTCTTCCAGTTATGCTCATAGGCGCCCGACATGATGACGGCGCGCGCGGCAAGGTCGGGGTCGTCGGTGATCAGCATGCCGCCTTCGCCCGCGTTCACCAGCTTGTAGGACTGGAAGCTGAAGCACCCGATGGCGCCCAGCGTGCCGACCCTGCGGCCATGCCAGAGCGTGCCCAGCGAATGGGCCGCATCCTCGATCACCGGAATCTGGCGTTCCGCGCATAGCGCAAGGATCGCGTCCATGTCCGAGGTATGGCCGCGCATGTGGCTGATGAGGACGGCGGCGATGCCGGTGTCGAGTTTTGCGGCGAAATCGTCGATGTCGATCCGGTAATTCGCGCCGACCTCGACCAGCACGGGCTGGCAATCGGCATGGATCACGGCCGAGGGCACGGCAGCAAAGGTGAAGGCAGGGATCAGGACGCGCGCGCCGCGCGGCAGGTCCAGCGCCTTGAGCGAAAGAAACAGCGCCGCCGAACAGGACGAGACGGCGACCGCGAAGCGTGTGCCCATCAGGGTCGCGAACTCGCGCTCGAGCAGCGTCACAGGCGCATCGGCAGCGGCGTTATAGCGGAACAGGTCGCCCGATTGCAGCAGCCGGTCGATCTCGACCCGCGCGGCCTCGGGGATCGGTTCGGCGTCGTGGACATTGGGGGCGAGGGGCATGGGTTCGCCTTTCCTGAACAGCGCTTTCGGATTTCCTGTAAAGGAAAGCCCGGCCGCGGACAATGCCGCGCCAGGGGTCAGATGCCCAGCCGGTCGCGCAGGCCGAACCACGCCATCGCCAGTGCCAGAAGCGGGCTGCGCAGCGCAGCGCCCCCCGGGAAGGGGGGGCAGGGCAGGCGGGCGAGCGTGTCGAAGCCCTCGCTCCGGCCTTGCGCGGCCTCGGCCAGCAAACGGCCCGCAAGGGTGGCCAGCGCCACCCCATGCCCGGAATAGCCGCCCGCCGACAGGATACCCGGCGCGGGCGCGGCAAGATGGGGCAGGCGGGTGCGGGTGATCGCGAGCGTGCCGCCCCAGGCATGGGTCAGGTTCACATCCGCCAGATGAGGAAAGACCTCAAGCATCGGCTTGCGCACCTTGGCGCGGATGTCCTGGGGGAAGCGGTAGCCATAGCTTTCGCCGCCGCCGAACAGAAGCCGCCGGTCGGGCGTCAGGCGGAAATAGTTGACCACGAAGCGGCTGTCGGCCACCGCGATGTCGCGTGCCAGCACGCTTGCCGCGCGCTCGCCCAAGGGTTCGGTCGCGACGATGAAATTGTTGATCGGCATGACCCGGGCGGCCACATGCCGGTCAAGCCCGCCCAGATAGCCGTTCGCCGCGAGGATCACCCGGTCGGCCGTCACGCGGCCGCTTTCGGTGACCACGACGGGCCGCGTCCCCGGCTCGATGCGCTGGACCAGCGTGCCCTCATGCAGATGCGCCCCGGCCGCGGCGGCGGCCCGCGCCAGCCCCAGCGCATAGGCCAGCGGGTTCAGATGCCCCGCGCCCCAGTCGATCACCCCGCCGCGATAGGCGGGCGATCCCACAAGCGCGCGCATCTCGTCCCGGGTCAGCGGCTCGACCAGATCGTAGCCATAGTCGCGGCGCAGCTTTTCGGCATAGCCATGTGCGTCCGCCACACCGCGCGCGGTCCATTCGGCATAGGCCACGCCGGGGCGGTAGTCGCAGTCGATGGCGTGCCGCGCGATCAGATCGGCAACCAGCGCGCGCGCATCCTCGGCCAGATGCCAGAGTCGGGTGGCGGCCGCATCGCCCAGCATCCGCTCCAGCGCGTCCTGATGCAGCCGCTGACCCGATCCGACCTGCCCGCCATTGCGCCCCGAGGCGCCGAAGCCCATCCGATGCGCCTCGACCAGAACGACATCGGCCCCGGCCTCGGCCGCATGCAGCGCCGCCGAGAGCCCGGTATAGCCGCCGCCCACGACGCAGATATCCGCCCGCATGTCGCCCTGAAGCGGCGGGAACGGGTCCAGCGGCGGCGTGACCTCGGCATACCAGCTTGCCGGCCAGGCGCCGCGGCGGTCGTTGGCAAACAGCAGGTTCATACGTTCAGCAGCAGATGCTCACGCTCCCACGGGCTGATGACTTGCAGGAATTCCTTGTATTCCAGCGTCTTGACCGACTCGTAGACGGCGCAGAACTCCTCGCCCAGAACCTCGCGCATCGCCGGGGACGCGCCGAAAAGGTCCAGCGCCTCGGACACGTTGCGCGGGATCGACTCGTCGCCGGAATAGGCGTCGCCCTTGTATTCGGGTTTGGGCTGGGCGCCCTCGACCAGGCCCAGATAGCCGCAGGCGAGCGACGCCGCGATGCCCAGATAGGGGTTGCAATCCATCCCGGCCAGCCGGTTCTCGACCCGGCGTGCCTCGGGTTCGGCGACCGGCACGCGCAGCCCGGTGGTGCGGTTGTCGCGCCCCCATTCCAGGTTGATCGGTGCGGCAAAGTCGGGGACATAGCGGCGATAGCTGTTCACATAGGGCGCAAGCAGCGCGACGACCGATGGCATATGCGTCTGCAACCCGGCGATGAAATGCATGAAGGCCGGGCTTTCGCCGCCATCGGATTCCGAGAAGATGTTGCGGCCCGTTACCGTCTCGACCACCGAATGGTGGATATGCATGGCAGAGCCGGGCTCGTCCTCGATCGGCTTGGCCATGAAGGTGGCGTAGCAGTCATGCCGCAGCGCCGCCTCGCGGATCAGTCGCTTGAAGAAGAAGATCTCGTCGGCCAGCCGCACCGGATCGCCATGGCGCAGGTTCAGTTCCACCTGACCCGCGCCGCCCTCCTGCAGGATGCCGTCGATCTCCAGCCCCTGGGCCTCGGCGAAATCGTAGATGTCGTCGATCACCGGGCCGTATTCGTCCACCGCGCTCATCGAATAGGCCTGCCGCGCGGCGGCCTTGCGGCCTGACCGGCCGATCGGCGCCTCCACCGGCTCGGCGGGGTTCACGTTGCGCGCGACAAGGAAGAATTCCATCTCGGGCGCGACGATGGGCTTCCAGCCGCGCGCATTGTAAAGCCCGACGATGCGCTTGAGAACGTTGCGCGGCGCAATGGAAACCGGGTTGCCCGCCTGATCGGAAATGTCGTGGATCACCTGAAGCGTGAGGTCGGCCGTCCAGGGCGCGGCCGTGGCGGTGGTGAAGTCCGGCGTCAGGATCATGTCGGGCTCGGTGAAGGCCTGGCCCGGAATGTCGGCCCAGTCGCCGGTGATCGTCTGCAGGAAGATCGAGTTCGGCAAATAGAACCGGGTCTGGGTGGCGAATTTCGAGGCAGGCATCGCCTTGCCGCGGGCGACCCCGGCAAGATCGGCGACGATGCATTCCACCTCGTCGGGTTTGCGCCCGCCAAGATAGGCCGCGACGGCCTCCGGAAGCTGGTCGAGCCAGTTGGACATCGGATTAGCGCCTTTCGGTGAAGAACCGCGCAATGCGCGCGGCCATGGCCTGGGAATCGGTGGGCTGGTCCAGCCGCGCACGCGCCTCGGCCAATACGGGCTCGGGCACCAGCCCTGGCGCCCGGGTCTGCATCAGGCCGGCGATGAAGTCCCGCTCGAATTCGGGATGCGACTGCACCGAAAACGCCCGGTCGCCATAGATCAGCGCGGCATGGGCACAGAAATCGTTGCCGCCGACCGTGACCGCCCCTTCGGGCGGGCGGATCACCTGGTCCTGGTGCCAGGCGTTCAACCGGTAGTTCCGCCCCTCTATCCGGTAATCGGTCGGCCCGACCGCCCAGCCGCCAGCGAATTTCTCGACCTGCCCGCCGAGCGCCCGGGCGATGATCTGATGGCCGAAACAGATGCCCACGACCGGCACCGCGGCTTCCATCGCGGCGCGGATGAATTCTTCCAGCGGCGGGATGAAGGGATGGTCCTCGTAGACGCCATGGCGCGAGCCGGTGATGAGCCAGCCCCCGGCGTCGAGGGGCGATGCGGGAAAGTCCATCGCCTCGACATCATGGGTGACGAAGTCGAATCCGTGGCCCGCAAGCAGGCGCGTGAACATGTCGGGATAATCGCCATGCGCTGTCCGAAGACTTTCGGGCGCATGGCCGGTCTGCAATATGCCGATCCGCATTTCGGGGTCTCTGGGTTATGCGCCGTCAACCTAGTCAGCGGCCCGGGAACGGGCAAGCCCCCTCGATGGTGCCCCCCCCTCGGCGCGCATCGTCGGCCTCGCTTTATGACCTGGGGCGCTCCAGGATCTCGCCGGGATGGTGATCCTGTTGCCGTGAGCCCCTCTGGCGTCGTCGGTTCATGCCCCATGGCCCGCGCGGGGCGGTCGCGCCCTTCCCGGGATACACTGCGGGATGGGCGCGCTCGGCCATGAGCCCTGACCGCAACGACCGGGCACAGGGCGCGGTATCTCGGCGCCATCGGTTCGGATTTGGAGGGTGCGCGGCTCTGACGCGGGAATGCCCTGTCCGCGCGCCTGTGATGAGGCCGCAAGCGAGCCCTCGGCACATGGTCATCCGTCGTTTCATGGCGCAGGCAGGTGTCCTGCCCGGGGATATGCGGGCAGCCGAGAGCGGCATCCAGGCCGAGGTTCCGCGGTGACGTCCCGCGGCGACCGGATTGGCCGGAACAGATGCGCGGATGGTGTCGGCGGCGTCGAGCGGATGCGTCGGACTGCGCAATCAAGGTCGAGGGGGCGTCGATGAACAGGTCATCCCGACGGAAGAGCTGCGTCGCGGCGCCTTCTTGGCGGTCGGCGCGGACTTCAACACTTCCACCAGATCCAGCAGCAAGCGCCGCTCCCGATGCAGGCCCGTGCTGTGGTCACGGTGAGCTGCGGCCTGTCGTCCCGTCCAGGGCGCCGTCGACGTCGCCGGGGCTTGGAGCGAAGAGGGAACGAAGGCGGCTGCACCTTGCCCGGAAACAGTTCCGGATGCTGTCTTTTCATGCCATTTCAACGGGTTCGGTTCCCTGGGGTGGGCGCTGATGACCCTTGTTGATTTCGCCTTGTATTTCCACGGTTTGCGCGGCTATACCCATCAGCGGAGACGTGGCCGAGTGGTCGAAGGCGCTCCCCTGCTAAGGGAGCGTTTTTTCTGTCCAAGGCTCTGTTAATCATGAATTTTCTCCGGCGCGAAACGGGAATTGACCATATCATGCCCGGAAGTCCCAGCCATGATCGAGAAGGCGCTGGGCAAGATCGCCGGGCGCCCGCTTGCGATAGCGCCGCGCGGTATCCGACTTCGCCCAGCCACCGCGATCAAGCAGTCGATCGTGGTCTCCGACCTGCGCACTGAACCAGGTTGCCCAGGTATGCCTGAGCGTGTAGGGGGTGACCTCGGGCCCCAGGCCGGCCGCGGCGCAGATCCTTGCGAAGTGCTTCGCAATCTGCCCGCCGCCGTATTCTCGCAAGACGTAGGGCTGACCGTTGGGCTTCAGAAAGGCCCGACCGGATTCCGGAAGCGCTCCGATCAGCTCGACCGCCCGTTCCGGGAACTGCACCCAACGTCTGCTTGACCACGTCTTGCCCGCTCCGACCTGGTCCGCGCGGATCAGACATTCGCGCGTCCCCCAGTTGAAATCCCCGACATCGATCACGAAGGCCTCTCCGGGCCGGACCCCCGTCGCCAGCAGGAAGACGATGAGCTTCAGGAGCTGCCGATCGGGATCATGAATGCCCGCACGAGACGGGTCCGACGCGACCGCGATCAGCCTTTCGGCTTCTTCGGGGGTCAGCCAGCGGGTCCGTTTCCCGTCCTGGTGCGGAACCCGGCGTTTTCCGGCGTTGAAGTTCCGAATCGCGGTGATCGGCGTGTAGATCTGCCGATGGCTGGTCGACTCCGCTGCGCCGGGCAGGAGCGCCGCGGCTGCCCTGCAAATTGCCAGATCGTCGATTTCACTCAGGCGCGTTTCGGGACCAAAATAGAGGATCAGCTTCGCCAGGAACCGTGTCTGCTTCGTGACCTTCATGTAGAGCCCCGCGGCCTCGGCGAATGTCGGATCGCACCGCGGATTCATGAAGTCGTGCATCTTGGTCGCGAAAAGCAGCCGGGCAGCCTCTTCGGCAAGCGCCTTCATGCTCCTGTCGCGAATGCCAAGGCGTCTTCGTACACGGCGACCGAGGATGTACTCGTCGAAAACCCAGTCACCATTCCGCCACTTCGCGAATTTGCGTTGGCCTTGGGAACCATTACGTTTCCACATTTCAACGCATTCCTAACTGCCTCGATGTGAGTCCTGTAAAATACGGGCCTTCGGCCTCGCCATTCACAGACCTCGATTTCGGTCGCGAGGCGTTTTCTCAGCGTGAAGAGATACCGGACCGAGATCCCGAGAGCCTTGGCCGCCTCCACCCTGGAAAGCGGGCACTCCTGGGGCGCAACGAAACTGGTGATCGGCAAGTCCGCGCCCGAAAAGCTTCCAGGGCAGATACTTGCCTTTGCCTTTTGCCGCTTGCGCGAACCGGCCGTCGCCTCCCTCATCTGTCGATCCATTTGCACCATCTTCAAGCAGTCCCGGCCCACAATGCCTCACGTGTCTTTTATCAGCTGCCAAGAAGCGCGCGATCTGTCAAGGCACTGATGTTATGGAAAAATAGGCGTAGACTTTGGCTCGGGAATTACCGGGTACGCGCCCTTCATGATTTTATCGAGGGAAAAATGACCTAGGCTCCAGACCCATTGATTTCAGGTCTTTGGCGTGATTCAGGCTCCGCGAGGAGACCTGATCTATGAGCAATCTTTACTGGCTGACCGAGG
>NZ_SLVM01000044.1 GCF_004339675.1 Rhodovulum steppense | reverse complement strand
CTGCAGGGCGGCACGGGCGCCCGCCCCACCCAGACCGGCGCCATGACCCCGCTCCGCCTGGTCGACCGGGCCCGCCCGACCCAAGAACCCGCACCGGACCTTTCCTTCCCGGCCCAGAAAAAGGCCGCCGCAAACGATACGGCGCCCTGGCAGGATTTCTGATCCCGCCAGGCGCCGCCAGGAAATGAACGGCCATCCCGCCCCGGGGCCAGCGCGCGATATCACCGCGCACGCTCCGGGGAGCGGTACATGGCCCGCGCGCCAGACTCCGTCCAACCCTTCCCCCAGCACAGCAAGCTCCGCGACGGGGGGCCACCGTGGAATCGAGAACAGACTTGCTGCAATCGAGACGAGCGGGTAAGGGGCACGAGCGGCCGGTGTAGCACAGCGGTAGTGCAGCGCTCTTGTAAAGCGAAGGTCGGGGGTTCAAATCCCTCCACCGGCACCAGTTCCAGCCCATCGCACGGGACCGATCCCCCGGCTCCCTCGAGTTTTCGCGGTTTCGACCGCTCCGTCGGCCTCGGACGCACTGCCGCGATGCGGGGTCATGCGGGGATCCGGGCGGAAGGTCCGCATGCAATCGGCGCAGGTCTAATGCGCGACCCAGGTCGGCTCCGCACGCGGTTCCGTCGAATGCCGGGAAAGAACCCCTCGAACGCCTTATTGAGGTCATTCTGCACGGGAACAGTGCGGTCTCGATTGACGGCAAAGGGCTGATGAGGCATGGCGATCACCCGGATTCTCTCGTTGGCCTTCCAAGCAGCAGCCTTGGTCGTGACAGCTTCGGCTGCCTCCGCGCAGGAGCTCCGTCCCTGGATGCCCTCGGAGATCGGTCAGGCCTGGAGCCTCGGCTACGAGGGACAGAAGACATCAATCACCGTGATCGACGATTTCCGCAGCAGCTATGGAATCCAGGGAAATCTGCGTGGGCAGACGGAACTGCTGCGCCACGGGGAATGGACCGCTCTCGAAGCCGGAATGATGGCGCCCTCCGCGAAGGTCCATACCCAGGATTTCACGAATACCAAGGCCGTGAAGCTGCGGAAGGGACTGAACACCCTCAATCTGAGCTACGGAATGATAGGGCCGGAGGGCTATTCCAGCATCCGCTGGAGCGCACGGGAAGCCTCGATCATCAAATACGCCGGGGACGGAAAAGCGGTTGTCGTCAAGGCCGCCGGGAATGACGGGATTGCCGTGGGCGCCACCAACGCGGCGGGTGAGGTCGACTACCTGAACCGTGATCTGATCGGGAAGAAGTCGGCGATCTTCGTGGGCGCGCTGAGCGCGCATGGAACCGTGGGCCGCCCGGCATCGCTGGCGTGGTACTCGAACACGGCAGGTAGCGATCCGACGGCCCAGAATCAGTTCCTTGTCGTGGGCGTGACCGGCGACAAGACCGGGCTTTATGGCACGTCCTTCGCCGCACCGATCGTTTCGGGCTATGCGGCGGTTCTGGGCAGCAAGTTCAAGAAGGCCAATGCCACGCAGATCACCAACCAGTTGCTGAACACGGCACGAACCGACACGATCCAGGGCTATTCGGTCGACCTGCACGGCCGCGGAGAGGCCAACATTTCCCGGGCGCTGGCGCCCGTCAAGATCAAGTGATCAGAACCGTATCACGAGATTCAGACTGATCCGGGCGTCACTCCGCCCCTTCATGCGAAGCAGGTGTTGAAGCGTATCCTCGGGCGGCAACAGGCCAGCAGCCAGCCTGCAATTGACCGGCGCAACGCCTGCGATATCGCCGTAATCGGCCACGCAGGCGGACTCCCTGAGGTGACCGCCAACCGGGTAGGTCGCCTTGAGCGACAGGGTCGCACCCTCGAACGGGTGGCTCTGGTAGACGAAACCCAGGTGCAAGGTCGGGTCGATCCGGTACTTGGGCGCTTGCTCGCCGGTACCAAAACCCCAGATGATCCCGAAATCGGCGGAGACCTGCGTCAGGAGCATCAACGACAGGTCCGGAAAGCGCGGCGTATACCAGTCCCAGAACGCCACCCGACTGCCATCCGCAAGATCGAATCCGCCGTTGCGCAGCCCTCTTGCCGCGGAAGACCTGTTCGATCCCGTATGGACGTCGAGTAGGAGTGTATCCTCCAGGAAATCCAGGGCTGGCGCCGGGGACACGCCGATTGCGACCACCGCGCAGACGCCCAGAACAATTCTGGCGATACCCACTGTCATCGAAATGTCGTCCCGCCCGTCCGCAGCGCCTGATCGGCTCCCGGCTGTGACTCATGGAGACATGCGCCACGGGATCTGCCGGTCCGCTGAGCGCATCCTGTGGGCAAGTGGTTTGCATGGGGTTTACGCCCGATGTCCTTTCCGATGGGAAAGGGCGCGCCCCGGCCGGATCGGAAGCGGCCCTAACGGTTGGCGCGCGCCAGCAGACCCACCGCCACGAGGCCCACCGCGCTGACCAGAAGCGCCGCGGGCGCCGCATCGCCCAGGTTCTCGAGGCTGGCCTTTTCATAGACCCGTGTGGCCAGCGTGTTGTAGTTGAACGGCCGCAGCAGCAGCGTCGCTGGCAATTCCTTGACGCAATCCACGAAAACCAGCAGTAGCGCGGTGCCGACCGAGGTGCGGATCAGCGGCAGATGCACCGCGGTCAGCGTGCCGCGGGCCGACCGGCCAAGCGAGCGAGCCGCCATCGGCAGGCTGGGCGCGATCCGCCCCATCGCCGCATCCGCCGCACCCTGCGCGATGGCGAAGAACCGCACACAATAGGCATAGATGATCGCGAAGGCCGAGCCGGTCATCACAAGGCCGATATCGACGCCGAAGATGCCTTCGATCGCATCGGCAAGCGCGTTGTCGGCCGCGGCCATCGGGATCAGAAGCCCCACCCCCAGAACCGCCCCGGGCGCCGCGTACCCGATCGTCGTGACAGGCAGCAGCAGCTTGGGCAGCGTCCGCCCGGTCAGGCGCACCGCGTAGACCAGGAACAGCCCCGCCGCCACCGTACCCACCGCGGCAATCCCGCCAACGGTCAACGTGTTGGCCAGCGCCCGCAGCAGCCCGGGATCGACCCAAGCCCCGGTATTGGCAAGCGCGTGCGACGTCATCACGCCCACTGGCAGCACGAAGCCCACCGCCACCGGCAGCGCGCAGGCCAGCGTCGCAGCCCAGGCCGCAAGCCCGGTCAGCCGGACCGGCACCAGCGGCCGATGCGCCCGGCCCAGATTGTGAAAGCGCAGGTTGCGTCGGCTGATCTTCTCCAGCGCGACCAGAACGAGGATCAGCACCAGGATTACCATGGCGATCTGCGCCGCCCCGCCCGCATTGCCGCCCTGCAACCAGACCGAGAAGATCCCCGTGGTCAGCGTCTGGACCGAGAAATACTCGACCGTGCCGAAATCATTCACCGTCTCCATCATCACGATGGCAGCGCCCGCCGCAATGGCGGGCCGGGCCAGCGGCAGGCCCACCCGGCGAAACAGTGCGAAGGGTCCTGCCCCCAGGGCGCGGGCCACCTCATAGGCACCGCCCGACTGCTCGCGAAAGGCCGCGCGGGACAGCAGGTAGACATAAGGGTAAAGCGCGGCCGCCAGCACGATAACCGCCGCCTCACGCGATCGGACCTGCGGGAACCAGTAGTCCCGCGCGCTCTGCCAGCCGAAAACATTGCGCAGCGCAGTCTGCACCGGGCCCGCATATTCCAGGAAATCGACCAGCGCATAGGCGCCCACATAGGCCGGGATCGCCAGCGGCAGCAGCAGCAGCCATTCCAGCCAGCGCGATAATGGAAACCGATAGACCGAGATCAGCCAGGCCGCCCCCGCCCCGACCGCCGAAGCCAGCGCCGCCACGCCGATCATCAGAACGCCGGTATTCCACATATATCGCGGCAATGTCGTCGACACGAGATGCGGCCAGATGTTCTGCTGCGGGGTGAGTGCGATCCACATGACCGACAGGATCGGCATCAGCACGAGCGCGGCGATCAGGACCGCGCCGACAGACCACGGGTCCGGCCAATGGCGCAGAAGTGCAATGCGCCCGCGCCCCATCTGCGGCCGACTAACTTGATAGATTTGGTCGGTCATCTCCTTGGCATTTACAGGACGCCCGTTTTCCTGTCCAGAACAGCGTGAAGTTCGCAGTCGGTGAAAAGAGCAAAAGGCAGCGCACGGGCGGCGTTGAACAGGTCCACCATATCCGCGCCCAATGCACGGAGGGCCGCCGCCTCCCGAAATGCCTGCTCAAGCACCCTGGCGGCAGATTGTGGCTCGCCCGGTCCTTCCCCTGCCCGCCCGAAGAAGCGCTGAGCGAACGGATGCGGCATGCTCCGGCCTGTCCGGGCCGCGCCACTCTCCCGCGTCGCGAGCCTTGCCTACAGCGCGCCGGGATCGGCGGGCAAGCCATGACCCGAGGATGCGGTCACGGCATCCCCAGCGCCTGCTTGTAGAGTTCGAGCATGGCCTCTTCCTCGGCGATCTCGTCGCGGTCACGCTTGCGCAGGGCGACGATCTTGCGCATCACCTTGGTGTCGTAGCCGCGCCCCTTGGCCTCGGCCATCACCTCTTTCTGCTGGTCGGCGATGTCCTTCTTTTCCGCCTCGAGCCTCTCGTAACGTTCGATGAACTGGCGCAATTCGTCGGCTGTGACGTGATAGCTGGCATCGGGGGGCGTGTCGTTCATGCGCGCGGCTCCTCTCAAGCGGGTCGGAGGCCTGACCTAGCGCCGCGCCCGTCCGCAAGCAAGCCCTCGAAATCCGTCGGCCCCTTGCGCAACCGCCCCCCATCGACTAGGCGCAGGACTGGCCGGAAACGGAGGGCGCGATGGGAGCATTGATCTGGATCGGGGCGGTCGTGTCGCTGGCCGGACTTGCGGGCATTGTCCGGGTAATCTTTCAGGTGCGGGAGGCGCGTGGCGCGGACCTGCCTGAGGACGACCTGCGCGCGCGCCTTCAGAAGGCGGTCGCCCTGAACATGGCGGCGCTGGGCATGTCGGCGCTAGGACTGATGATGGTGGTGATCGGGATCACGCTGGGCTGACATACGCAGGTGTGGCCAAGGTCCTGCCGTCGAAATCGCAAAGCCCCCGGCCAGTCTTGATGAGATCGCCGATCAGCGGATCGGGCGTCCAGATTGCGGCGGCGCCCGGCCGTTCCGCCATCGTCCGCAGCGTGCGCCGCAGCCACAGAAGCCCGCGTTCATCCGCCGCCCGCATCGGACCGCCGCGCCAGCGCGCAAGCCCGGCGCCGTGGATCAGCGCAAGGTCGACCTCGACCGCCCGGCGCAGAACGCCGCGGCGCAACAGCCCCGCACCGGCCTGCGCCATGCTCGCCAGCACATGCGTGCGGATCTCCTCGTTCGTGACAAGGCGCGGGGTGCGGCCAAGGACCGACCGCGCATCGGTCAGCAGCGCATCGAGCGCCGGGTCGGGCAGGCCGCGGGTGCCGGGTTCGGGATAGGCGTAATAGCCCCGCCCTGCCGCCAGCCCGCCCCGCCCTTCAGCCACGAGCTGCGCCGCCACGAGGATCGGCCGCGCCTTGGGATCGCTGCCCTCGGGCAAGACAGCACGCAACGCAAGCAGCGTCTGAAGCCCCAATCGGTCGGCAAGCTCATAGGGGCCGTAGCTCAGCCCCCATTCCCGCAGCGCCCGGTCCACCGCATAGGGCGAGGCGCCCTCCTCGACCAGCGCATCCGCAGCCTCGAGCGCCGCGATCAGAAGGCCCAGAATCGGGCTTTCGCCGGTCGCGACCAGCGCAAAGCGCCCGATCGACTGCGCGAGCACGCCCAGCGTCGCAATCGCGGCCTCCGAGGCTCCCGCGGCGCAGACCAGTTCGGCCAGCCCGGCCTCGGGTACCAGATCGGGCAGGTTCAGCCAGATCGTCGCCTCGGGCCGCCGCCCGCTGGCGACCAGCACGGCGGGTGTGACCAGCGCACCGGTGCCGACCAGGACCGAATCCTTTGCCGCGATTCCGCCAAGGGCTGCGAACCCGACTTCACGCTCTGACCAAGGGCCCGACCCCGCCTCGATCAGCACCTCGCAGGATGCCAGACCCATAGGCCCGATCGAACCCGCCAGACGCGCCTGACTTGCTTTGTGCCCAGCAGCGCCCCCGCCCGCGTCGAAAAGAATCGCATCGACGCGGGCCACGCCGTCGCGCAGCGTCGTCTCGTCCGCCGCGGCAAGGCGTACCGGGCGACCGACGGCCAGCAGGCTGGCCGCCAGCCCGGCCGCAGTCGCGCCGCCCCCCCAGATCCCGACCTCCCCGACCGGGCGGGCGGCGCGTGTCCAGCCGACCGCACGCCGCCGCGCCGTCGCCTCGCCCAGCGCGACATGGCGCAGCGCCCGGAACGCAGCGCTGTCGCGGCAATCCTCATAGGCCGCCGCCTCATAGTCGAGCGCGACCGCGAAGGGCAGCACAGCCGCGGCATCCATACAATCGAGAACCCGCGCGGGCGCCTCGACCGGTGCCGCCGAAGGCAGCGCCGCGCGCCGGGCGGCCACCGCGGCCTGCAGCCTGTGAAATGGCGGCAACGGGCGGGCAGGCGCGGGGCGCGACCCGGCGCGCACTTCGATCAGGCCCTGGGCAAACCGCACCCCCAAGGTGTCCAGATCATCGTCGACCACCGAATCGACCAATCCAATCCGCTGCGCCTCTGCCGCTCCCACAGGTCGGCCCGAAAGCAGCAGATCGAGCGCCGCCTCGGGGTGGATCAGCCGCGGCAGCCGCTGGGTGGTGCCCGCCGCGGGCGGCAGCCCGATCGCAATGTCGGGCAGGCCGAACTCGGCGATCCGGAGCGCCACCCGATAATGTGCGGCCAGCGCCAGTTCGCAGCCGCCTCCCGACGCCATGCCACCAACCAACGCGACCACAGGCAGCTCGGCCGCGTCGATCCGCGCGCAGATCGCGCGAAGCCGGGCCGCGTCCCCGGTGCCGTCCGCCCCGGTCAGGCCCAGGCCCATCGAGAACACAGGCCCGCCGCGGGCCGCGATCAGCACCGCGAGAGTGCCATGCGCCGTCAGCGCCTCGGTAAGCACGGTGTCGAATGCCGCCAGCAACGCGGACGTCATCGTGTTCGTCGACCCGTTGCCGAAGACAAGCCGCCGAATGCCCGGCGCGGGTTGCTCGACCGCAACAAGATCGCTCATCTGTCCCGACCCCCAGGCGAAAGGCGGCACGGCAAAGCACCCGCGCCAGGCAAGGCTGCTTCGCCATTCGCCACCATTAGGGGCCAGTCGCGCGGGAAACGCAACATCTGGAAAGGATTCGCGACAATCAAAAGTCGGCGGTCGGCGGTCGGCGTCAGACCGGCATGTTGTCGTAGATGTCGTCCGCGTCGTCGTCGCCCAACTGCTCTTCGAGCCGCAGGATGTCCTCGGGAACGGGCAGGCCCATCGCGCGGAACTCCGCGATCTTCTCGCGCAACTGCTCCTGCAGGATGTGGCGGTCGTCCGGTCGCTTCTCGATCTCTTCGAGGATCAGAGCGATTCCGGCCTTGAGCTGTTCGAACGCCATCCGCACCTCCCATCGCTCTTGCGTTCCGCTGGGCGGTCACCGGATATCTTCGCCGCGCCGGGCATTTCGGCCCAGGGGCTGTGACAGCCCTTGATGACCAGGCGGCTGCTGACTTGGCTAGCCACCGTGCCGGATGTCAGGAGCGTCTCGATCCGCGATCGGATCAGCGCCCGCGTTTCATCGTGCATCATGCTGTTGGAATAGGCTGGCATACGGCTGACATGGCTCGCGTTGCTCATTTTTCGGTCGTTCCCTTACACCTGCAGTCACCGGGCACAGATGCGGCAAAACGGCGTAGCCGGCACGACGTCCAGTCGTTCCTCGGAGATCTCTTCCCCACAACGCACGCAATAACCGTAACTGCCATCCTCGATTCGCGCGAGAGCTGCATTTATCTGTTTCACTTCGGCCAGACCCGCGACGCCCATGCCTTCCAGCACCTCGTCTTCCTCGCGCTCCACCGCGAGTTCGCCCCAATCCTTGGACTGATGCGTGTCGAGTTCGGCCTCGATGTCGTGAAGGCGACCATCAAGCTCCGCCAAACGGTTCAAAAGCTGTCGCTTTCTGTCACCAAGCGTTGCCATGGATGTCCCCTGTTCGCTCCAAGGACGAGATTTGCACTGCGAGGACGCTCCCGGCTTTGACCCACGTCAAATCCCTGCCCGGTTCCTGCGCAGGGGCATTGATTCCTGCATGAAAAGCCGGGTAGGTCTGGAACGTTTCCAGGGAGACGTCTGAGAATGCGCAATTTTTCCGATCCGGCAGCGGATCCTTTCCGGCCAGACCCCGAAAGGACCGCGGCATGAGCGAGCTTCCGCCGATGGTGCACCTGACCGATGAGTTTTCCGCCGCCCCGCATCCTTCGATCGAGGCGCTGGCGGCGCTGGCGGCGGCCGGTTTCCGAACGGTGATCTGCAACCGGCCCGATTCCGAAGTCGCCCCCGGCGAACGGGCGGCCGAGATGGAAGCGGCCGCGCGCGCCGCCGGCATGGAATTCGCGGTGGTCGAGGTGACCCATGGCGGGATAACGCCCGAGACCATCGAGGCACAACGCCGGGCGCTGAGCGAGTTGCCGGGGCCGCATTTCGGCTATTGCCGGGCCGGGTTCCGCTCGTCTGTGGTCTGGGCGCTGGCCATGGCAGGAGACCGGCCCACCGCCGAGATCATGGCGGCGCTGCACCGCGCGGGCTTTGCGATGCCGGGGCTCGAACAGCAGATCGAGGCACTCGCCGCGACGCGGTGAACGCAGGCTTCGGCGCATCAGTTCTGCGCGAATGCCGGGAAATCAGCGTCGAGATCGGTGGCCTCGGGATCGAACTCGCCCAGTCCGGGGAAATCCCCCATGGCCGGGAAATCCGCCTCGTCGGCAAGATCCGCCATCGCGGGGAAATCTGCCGCGATCGGAAAGTCGGCGGCGTCCTCTGCGGGATCGGACGCGAAAGCGGATGGTTGCGCGGCAAGGCCCGGCATGGTCGACAGCCCGGCAAGACCGGGCGCCTCATCCTCGGGACCAGCGATCTTGATCGCACGCTCGCCGTTGGACTGGCCCAACCGTCCCTCGGCGATCACCACCCGCCCCGGCCCTTCCAGCCGGACAGCCGTCAGCGCCGCCGCCGGGATCGGCACCAAGTCCCCCGGTCGAAGCCGCCCGATCTCGGCCGCGGACAGGCGCATCCGCCAGAGCACCGCGTTCAGCACAAGCTCGGCCCCGAGCACGCCCGAACGCAACGCGTCGGGCCAGGGCGAGCCGTCCTCCTCGGCCGTCTTGGCCGGGGCGGGTGCAGGCGATTCGGGCAGGGCAAGGAACAGATCCCCCCCGCGCAGCCCCTCGCCCAGCCGAAGCGTCAGGCGGAACCCGTGATAGCCGCCCTGCGCCAGGATCAGCGGCAGATGGCGCGCATCCTCGATCACGTTGCCCTGCGCGTAACCCGTCGCCCAGTCCCCGCCCGGCAACGCCGCCATCGCCCCGCCGAAGCGGGACAGCAACGGGTCGGTCAGGTCGGCCAGGATCGCGGCATCGGTCGCGGTCAGCCGCCGGGTCTCGGGCACCTCGGATGCCAGCATCCCGAGCAGACGCCATTCCAGCAGCGCCATCGCCAGTTCGGGTGAATAGACCGCAAGCCCCAGCCGCCCGGAGCCGCCCCGCAGCACCACCGACAACCGCTCGGGCTTGACCTGTTCCCCGAGATCATCCAGCCGCAGCCGCAGTGTCGCGCAGTCCTCGACAACGCCGGTCATGCCGAAATCGTCGCGCATCGCGCGCGCGGTCTCGAGGCGCAGCGCAAAACGGCCGTCGCCGCCCGTTTCGGCCGTCCCGCCCGAAGGCATCGCGACCCGGGCATCGCCGAGTATCTGCCGCAATATCGCGCGATGCGCGTCGTCCGTCATCTGCCGCCCATCCATCAACCTTTCCAGAGATGTCGCACGATCCCGGTTTACAAACCGTTTCGCAGCCCTCAGGCAGCCTCGGCACGCAGGCGCGGAACACTGACACGGAACGCCGCGCCGCCCTGCCCCGGCAGATACATGATCGACCCGCCAAGCCGCCCCATGATCTCGCGGCAGATCGCAAGACCCAGCCCCGCGCCGCCCGCCCGTCGCGGATCGGTCAGGCGCGAGAATTTCTCGAAGATAATCGCCTGGCTGCGCTCGGGAATGCCCGAGCCGTTATCGACGAAATCCACCGCCACCGCACCGCGCGCGGCACGCACCCTTATCGTCAACTCGGGCATCTCGGCATCGCAATATTTATGCGCGTTCGAGATCAGGTTGATGAAGACCTGGCTCAGCCGGTCGCCATCCGTCATCAGCCGCACCCGCTCCGCCGCCGCATCGCGCCGGATCGTCAGCCTGCCCTGCAGGCTGCCCGTTGCCGCCACCGCCCGGTCAATCAGATCGGCCAGCGTCACTTCCTGCAGGTTCAGCGAAACCTGCCCGTTCTCCAGCACCGACAGATCAAGCAGATCGTCCAGCAGCCGGGTCAGCCGCAGGCTCTCCTCGTGGATGATCCGCGAATACTTGCACATATCCTCGGGCTGCATGCCGTCCGCACCCATGAGGATCTCGGAAAACGCCCGGATCGAGGTCATCGGCGTGCGCAACTCGTGGCTGATCTGGCTGAGAAAGGCATCCTTCTGCACGCTCAGTTCGGTCAGCTTCTCGTTGGCCTCGCGCAATTGCCGCGCGGTGCGGGCCAGTTCCTCGGACTTGGCCTCGAGCTGGCTGGAATATTCCATCATCTGCGCCGTCTCGTCGGCCACACGCATCAGATCCTCGACCGACACCGCTGAACGACCGACGATCTGGCCGACCATCGCATGCGCCGTCGCCGCCCCCACCGAACCGGCCAGCGCGCGTTCCAGCCGTTGCAGGAAATCGGGGGTGATGTCGGGCAGGAAACCCTCCTTGCCCTGTTCGGCGGCGCTGCGCCGGAACAGCGCCTGCGCCTCGTCCGGCCCCATGATGCGCTGGGCCATCAGCATCAGGTCCTCGGCCTCGGCGCGCCCCTGGCTCCACCCCTGCCCCGGGGGCGAATGATCGAAGACATTGACGAATTGCGCCGCCTGAACCCGCTCGATCGGATTGGGAAAACTCATCAGCGAAACCAGGACGAAACCCAGAACGTTCGCCGCCATCGAGAACACCATGGCATGCACCAGCGGATCCAGCCCGTCCATCCCGAACAACCCCTGCGGCCGCAGCCAGGACAGGCCCCACGGCCCCTCGGCCAGCAGCGCCGCGCCCATCGCCGCGCCCTCGCCAAAGCTGGGCAGGAACAGCGTATAGGCCCAGACCACGAAACCCAGCGTCAGCCCCACCATCGCGCCCAGCCGCGTCGCGCCGCGCCACATGATGCCGCCCACCAGCGCGGGCAGAACCTGTGCGGCCCCCGCAAACGAGATCAGCCCGATCGCGGCCAGCGCCTCGGACCCGCCCGACAGCCGGTAATAGAGATAGCCCAGCAGCAGCACGCCTGCGATCGAGGCCCGCCGCGCGCGCAGCACAAGGGTCCGCACATCCCCCGACATGGCAGCACCGGTCCGGGTCATCTTCAGGAAAAGCGGCATGACGATATGGTTCGACACCATCGTCGACAGCGCGATGGAGGCCACGATCACCATCGAGGTGGCCGAGGAAAAGCCCCCCAGAAAGGCCAGCGTGGCCAACCCGTCCTGACCATGGGCCAGCGGCAGGGTCAGCACGAACAGGTCCGGGTTCGCGCCCGCGGGCATCTCGGCCAGCCCCACGACGGCGATGGGCACGACGAACAGGCTCATCAGGCACAGATAGGCGGGAAAGGCCCAGGACGCAGTGGCAAGATGGCGCTCGTCCTCGTTCTCGACCACAAGGACCTGGAACATCCGCGGCAGCGTCAGAATCGCCGCGGCGGCCAGGAAGGTCAGCCCGATCCAGCGACCGGGCTGGATCGGCATCCCCGCCAGTGGCGAGGTCTCGATCCGCTCGATCATCGCCGACACGCCGCCGCCGATGCCCCAGACCACGAAAACGCCCACCGCCAGCAGCGCGATCAGCTTGACCACCGCCTCGACCGCGATGGCCATGACCACCCCGTGATGGCGCTCGTTGGCGTCCAGGTTGCGGGTGCCGAACAGGATGGTGAACAGCGCCAGCCCCCCCGCCACGGTCAGCGCCGTCGCATTCAGGTCGGTCAGCGCCCAGGGCCCGGCGCCGCTGGGCGCAAAGACGGCGAAGGACAGCGTCACCGATTGCAGTTGCAGCGCGATATAGGGCGTTGCGGCCACCACCGCGATCAGCGTGACGATCACCCCAAGCGCGTTCGACTTGCCATAACGCGACGAGATCAGATCGGCGATCGAGGTTATCCGCTGGGTCCGCCCGATCCGCACCAGCTTGCGCAGCGTGAACCACCAGCCGATGAAGATCAGTGTCGGCCCCAGATAGATGGTGACGAATTCCAGCCCCGACCGCGCCGCATAGCCGACCGCCCCGTAAAACGTCCAGGCCGTGCAATAGACCGACAGCGACAGCGTGTAGATCATCGGCGAGCGCAACCATCCGCCCCGGCCCGCCGCCGCCCGCCGATCGGCCATGAAGGCCACGCCGAACAGCAGCGCCACATAAAGCAGGCAGATCGCGACCAGAAGGTCGAAGCCGATCATTGCGACTCCTCGGGCGCCTCGGCCTCCTCGTCCATCGCCCCCGAGCGGCACAACAGCCGCGCCACGACCGCCGACAGGACGATCAGCCCGGCCCAGGCGGAAAACAGATAGATCAGCATCGCCGCCGACAGCCCGTCCTCGGCATCGAGCACCGGCACCAGGAACAGCGCCAACCCCAGCAGCGGCAACAGCCGCGCCATGTCCGCCAGCCGACGCCGCCGATAGCCCTCGCGGGCAAGGAACAGCGGCGCGCGGCCCATGGCCTCAGGTCCCCGTCAGTTCCCGCACCGAGGCCAGCACCTCGGTATTCGAGAACGGCTTGGCCATGAACCGGCTTGCGCCGATGCGCTCGGCCATCTCGCGATCCTTGACCTGGCCCTTGGCGGTCAGCATCAGCACAGGCAGCCCGTTCAGCCCGGTATCGGCGCGAATGTCGCGCAGGATGTCAAAGCCCGACCGGCCGGGCAGCATCACGTCCAGGATCACGATGTCCGGCCGGATCGCGCTCACGCGGTCATAGGCGGTGGACCCGTCGGCATGCGTGTCCACCCGCCATCCCTCGCGCGAGAGGATGAAGCGGATCGCCTCTATGATGTTCGGCTCGTCCTCGATGAGCAGGACATGCTTGCCCATGGTCCGTCATTCCTCCCCGCAGGCAGTTTTTCGCCTACCCTGTCCCCCGGAATATCCGCGCAAAGCGCGGCGCTGTCAAAACCCGTCAGAATCCGTCCGCCAGGATCGAGGGCTCGCGCCGGGCGACGCAGTCCCGCCGCGGGCAGATCCGGCAGGATGTGCCGATCGGTTGGGCCTGTCCTTCGGGAATGGCGATGGTGTCGGCGGGCAGAATCAGCATCGCCGCCTCCAGCACCTGCGGGCCATCGAACCCGCCCGCCAGCGCGGGCTGGCAAAGCGCATAGGTCAGGAACCGAAGGCGCATCGGGCCACCCGGCTCGACCACCGCGCGCAGCGGCGCCATCGGGCGCGCCAGTGCCTGGTAAAGCGGCCAGAGCGGGCAGGCCGCCCCGAAGCGCGGCAGCGCGAACCCCTCGACCGGCTTGCGAAAGGTCAGCGTGCCCGATCCATCGCAGATCACCAGCCCCACCGGCCCGCCGACAAGCCCGCCCGGCAAGGCGGCCAGCCGTCGAAAGGCCGCGGCCGGATCGACGCCGAACCGCGCCGCCAGCCTGCCGGGATCGAACCCTTCGGCCCGCGCGGCCTCGGCGAACGGCTCCAGCGGCATCCGCTCGGCATCGCGTCGATAGCGGGCCATGAACCCCAGCAACAGTTCCCGCGCAGGCGCTGAGGTCAGTTCGCCTGCCGCCGCCACCAGATCGGCCGGATCGGCCGGAAGGGCGGCCTCCAGCTCGGGCAGGTGGTAGTCGCGCGCCTTCAGGAACGCCTCGACCTCCTCCTGCGGCGAGGACTGGGTGCCCGGATCCTCGGCCCCCTCGTCCAGATAGGCCACCAGCGATTGCGCACCCTCGGCCAGGCGACGGCTGTCATCCGAAAGATTGCGATGAAACCGGCGCTGCCAGTCGGGGTCGATATCCTCGGTCTCGGCCAGGATCGCCGCGGTCGAGCGGATCGCCGTCACCGTCGAGATCACCTCGTGCAGCGAGGCCGACAGGAATGGATCATGCGTCATCCGGTCGGTCAGCATCTCGACGGTGCGTTCCAGTTCGCGCACCCGGCGGTGCCGCGCGGCCAGCAATGCCGCCCAGCCCGGAAAGCGGCCCGCGAATTCCTCGATCCGCTCGATTTCCGCCTCGCCCCCCTCCTGCATCGCGGCAGCTTCGCGCAGGGTCTCGATCAGCGCCGCGCCCGCGCCCTCGGTCAGAACGCTCGCCTCCACGCCCAGATGGCGGGCCAGTTCGACCAGCAGCCGACCGCCGATTCTGCGGCGGTTATGTTCGATCAGGTTCAGATAGGAGGGCGAAATGCCCGCCCGGCGCGCCAGATCCGCCTGGCGCAGTCCCAGAACGGTGCGCCTTTCGCGAATGCGTGTTCCGGTCAGCGCGCTGCGTGGCATGCTCCCCCTCCAACGACCTGAACGCTTTACATGATTGCAGGTCAGCCGCCCTCCAGATTTACCAGAAAATTCATTCTTGAAAAGTGCTTGCCGCCGACTTTTCAACGCGGTGCCCCGCAGGCGCGACCTGCGAAAGGACCCACCCCCGGCGAACCCGCCCAATCGGAGGGCCGTCTCGGGCCGCGGCGGTCCGCCAAGCCGGGCAGACCCGCGCCGAAGGTCGTATCGCGCTGTTGCGCAAGGCCGGTCAGAGGCGCAAATTGCCTTCATGGCGTCCGCACCGGTCTGCATCGTCCTGCGCGGTTGCCGTTGCGCGAATAGCCCCGAGGCCTGACCTCGGGGAAAAATTGACTCAGAATCCGAGGTCCCCGGGCGGGCAAGGCATCCGTCCGGCATGGCCCCGCAGGGAGGAACAGAGATGCTCGACAAGCTTTACGCGCCTTTGCCTGATTTTGTGCGTTCTGCGCATGTTGACGGGGCGCGGTACGAGGAGATGTATCGCCGGTCGGTGGAGGATC
>NZ_SLVM01000043.1 GCF_004339675.1 Rhodovulum steppense | reverse complement strand
GCCCGCCCGACCCAAGAACCCGCACCGGACCTTTCCTTCCCGGCCCAGAAAAAGGCCGCCGCAAACGATACGGCGCCCTGGCAGGATTTCTGATCGAAGGACATCGGAGCAGGACGGGACAACAGAAGAGAGCGCGGCGATGCGGGTGATGATTGCAGATGGAAACGATGAGGGGCGGCGCCGACTCGCAACTGCGGTTGGCACGATGCGCGGCGTCTCGCTGGGCACCTGTGCGGCCGATCTGAGCGAGACCTATCATGCTGCCGAGAACCGTCCGCCCCAGGCCGTCCTTGTCGCGGAAAACCTTGCCCGACTTCCGGAGTTCGAGGTGATGCAGACCATGTTCCGCGCTCTCAACATCCGCTGCGTCCTGGTTGCGGATACGCCGACAAGCGGAGAACGGCTGTCTGCAAGGGCAGGGACGAGCGGGCTTCGCGTGACGCATCTGGGCGCCTCGCAGGAAGAGCTGCGGCACTGCCTGTTCGAGGTACTGCTCGACCGCCCGGTTGCCGCCACACCCCGCGAACCGATCGTCGAACGGATGTCCTTCCAGTCAGGGCGGCTGATCGTGATCGGCGCCTCAACCGGCGGGGTGGACGCGCTGATCCGGGTGCTGTCAGGCTTTCCCGCGGATTGCCCGCCCACCCTCGTCGTGCAGCATACCAGCGGTACTTTCAGCGCAGGTCTCGCGCGGCTGCTGGACCGCGCAAGCCCCGCCCGGGTGATCGAGGCCGAGGATCGGCAGCCGCTGGTTCCGGGAACGGTTCTGCTGGCCCCTGGCAAGGAGCACCATCTCGAGATTGCGCGCGGAAACGGCACGCATTGCCGACTGCGCGAGGCGCCGCCGATGTCGGGCCACCGCCCGTCGGTCGATGCGCTGTTCCATTCGGCCGTGCCCGTTGCGGCGCGGGTCAGTGCAGCGATCCTGACCGGCATGGGCCGGGACGGGGCCGAGGGAATGCTGGCGTTGCACCGTGCCGGCGCGCACACGATCGGACAGGACCAGGCCAGCGCGCTGGTCTATGGTATGCCGCGCGCGGCCCACGAACTGGGCGCGGTTCGCGAGCAGTTGCCCATCGACCGCATAGGCCAGGCGCTGCTGCGAAGCTGCGCGCGGAGAAGTGCGGCATGAGTGCGTTTTTCCCGATCCCAAGGCCAGACCCGGCGGACTGGCTGAACCATCGAATCCAGCCCGTCATTCAGGGAGAATACCGCGTATCGCGCGAACCTGATGTGGTGCTGTCGACCGTTCTGGGGTCCTGCGTATCGGCCTGCATATACGATCCTGTCGCAAGGGTCGGCGGGATGAACCATTTCCTGCTGCCGGGCGATGACGGGTTGAACAAGAGCGAACTCAAATACGGCGCGATGGCGATGGAACTGCTGATCAACGATCTGCTCAAGGGCGGGGCGCTGCGCAGCCAGCTCAAGGTCAAGCTTTTCGGCGGCGCGAGGGTCAGTTCGTCCTTCACCGATATCGGCGAGAAGAACGTGATCTTCGCCCGCTCCTATCTGCGGCGCGAGGGGTTCGAACTGGTGTCCGAAAGCCTGGGTGGCCAGCAGGCCCGACGGTTGCATTTTCGTCCCACGACCGGTGCTGCGCGTCTGGTGATGCTGCCGCCGACCGAGGCCCCGCCCGAACGCCGCCCATCGCGTCCGGCACCGAAGCAGGATCCGGGGATCACCCTGTTCTGACCTGGGGCAGCCGGGAGCTTTTCCGCACAGCCAGGCAAGGGCACCTCATGCGTTATGCCGGGGCGGCTGCGGCGCTTGACGCGGGCGACCGGGCAGGGTCTCTTGTCGTCAGGCGGAGGGAGCGCGATGGAGAATCCCATAAACCGGTTCAAGGTGGCGCTGCGCGAGGGGCGTCCTCAGATCGGTATCTGGAACGCGATTCCCCAGCCGATGATCGCCGAATTGCTGGCGGGTTGCGACTTTGACTGGGTGCTGGTCGATACCGAGCATGCGCCGATGGAGGTGCGCGACGTGCTGCCCGCGCTTCAGGCCATTGCCGCCCATCCTGTGGCTTCGGCGGTCGTGCGGGTTGCGATCAATGACTGGGTGCTGATCAAGCGCCATCTCGACCAGGGTGCGCAAAGCCTGATGGTGCCCTATGTCCAGTCGCGGCAAGAGGCCGAGGCTGCGGTGCGCGCGATGCGTTATCCGCCGCTTGGCGTGCGCGGCGTGGCAGGCATCACCCGGGCCAGCCGCTTCGGGCTGATCGCCGATTACATCGCCTGCGCCGAGCAGGAACTGTGCCTGATCGTGCAGGTCGAAACCCGCGCGGGGCTCGATCGGCTGGAGGAGATCGCGACGGTCGAGGGTGTGGACGGCGTGTTCATAGGGCCGGCCGATCTTGCCGCGAGCCTTGGCTATCCGGGCCAGTCCAGCCATCCCGAGGTGATCGCTGCAATCGAGGGGGCGATCGCGCGGCTTGGGGCGGTGGGCGTGCCTTCGGGCATCCTGACCTCGGACGCCGCTTTCGCCCGGCGCTGCATGGCCCTGGGTGTCGGCTTCACCGCGCTGGGCATCGACATTGCGTTGCTGGCACATGCGGCGGCTGCGCTGCGGACGGGGATCGGGTGAGGCCGTCCATCGGCTTTTGCGAAGCCCGCACGTCCGGCGTTCCGTTGCGGCCATCGAGGCGCAGTCCGCAGCGCTCCGCACCGAGACCAAATCCGTCACCCTATGTTCTGATCCGCCTCGGCGCCTTCGGATCTTTCAAGATGCACGCGATGGCCGTCGTCCCGCCGGAACTGCACCCGGATGATGCAGGGATCGCATTGTTGGCGATCATGCGGAACGTGGCACCTTATCTTGTGAATGGCTGGATTTCCAACGCGCTGCCGGGATCGACCGCTTCGTGATCTACGCGAACGGCAGTGCAGATATGAGGCCCGAGATGCTGGCCTATGGATTCCATATCGGCTGCATCACCTCCACTCTTTCGCGTCCTGCGGCGCAGGATGGCGATACCGGGCGGCAGTTCTCGAGGCAGGCCACAGCCCGTGCCCATGCCGTGATGACCTTCGGGGGTGCAGTCCGGCGCACGGCCTTTATCGACATCGACGGGCCTCGGACCTGTTGCGTTTCAAGTGCATCGTCGATCCCTGCGAGGTGACGCCTGTGGGCCGCCCTGATGGAGCGTTCGCGGCGCGCGGGTGATGTACGGATACGCGATGTGGGGCTCATGGCCTATGGCTATGGGCTCTTCACCGGGGCTGGGGCGCATTGCGATGCGGATCACGGGGCGGTCGGATGACAGGATCATCCTGCGCGGCGTGAACCTGTTCCCCTCGCAAATTGGGAAACTGGGGTGACGACCGGTGGGCTCGTCGGCCATTACCAGATCGACCTTTACCGCGCGGGCCATATGGATACGATGCGCGTGCATGTCGAATGCCGCCCGACTGCGCCGACGCGTGCAGCGGCGGCGCAGATTCCGCACAAGCGGATCAAGGGCGTGATCGGCGTCTCGACCAAGGCCGAGGTCTCGAAGGCCGGGCGGGGTCGCCCGCTCGCAGGGCAAGGCTCAGTTGATCCCGCGCAACCGGCCCACGGGCTGATTGCGGAGCGGCGATGGGCGGAAACCTGCCGCGGCGTGCGTTCACCATTTGGCAAGGCACGTCGGTCAGCTTGTCCGGAGGCCGCAGTGTCGGTAAGGGTCATGTCCATGACGCAGGAGCGCCAGAAGGCCGCCCGGGGGATGGGCAGCGACCGCCAGGCGGAAGAGATCGCCCGGTCCTATGCCCGCCTCTTTTCCCAGACTGATCGCCGCCCCTGGTCGGGTGCGGCGGGACTGACCGCTGCGGTCGGGTTTGCGCTGGCGGCAGGCGCCTTTCTTTTAAGTGGTGAGACGCCCTTCGCCCGACCCGATCCGCCCGAACGCCGGGTTGCCAGCCCGCCGCAATCCGACTCGGACGGGGTGGAGGCAGCTCCCCCGGAGATCGCGACCCCCGCCGCGCAGGCGGTCCCTGCGACTCCCGCCGCGGGTCTGCTGTCCGATCCGGCACCCCTGATTGTCGCGGAACAATCCGCAATCGCCGTAACGGTGCGGGCCAGGGCGCCGACCCTTGTGCCGCCCCCCCGACCCGAGCGTTTGTCCATTGCCGCAGCGGCGCCAGCGCCGCTGCGCCCGCGGGCGCGCCCCGCCGGGCTCGCAGCGGCCGCCCTTGAGGCCAACACGGCCCCATCTGTCGAGTCCCCGGCGCGGCCGCGGCTGCGCCCCGACGATCTCGTGGCGCGGGCGCCCTCGGCCACGGCCTCGCTTGCAGGTGCTGCGATGATCCATCCTGAGCCCTCGTCGCGCGGCGCGGATTGCATCTCGGCCATGGCCGCGGCGATTCCCGCCCGGCCCCGTGGCGCGGCACCGGGCAGCGCGCTGGCCAGGGCGATGGACGGGCTCAAGGGTGCCGAGCGCGATGCGCTCATCGAACGCGAACTGCTCAAGGGCAATATGCCCGGCTTCCTGCGCGAACTGACCCCGGTGACGATCCTTGGTCGGTTGGCGAACGGGCGGCGGTCCGAGGTGACGATCTGCGTGACGCCTGATTACCTGGCGCTGGGCAGCGATGCCGACTTCCTGCGTGTGCCGATGGGCCTGCCCGCGGCGGCGCTTGTAGCGGGCCGCTTCGGTTTCCTGCTGCCAACGACGCGGATGGTGGATGCGGTCCATGCGCAGGCGGGCGTGCGACTGGTCCCGCAGCCGATGAGTCCGGGGTCCGAGATGACTTCGACCCGCTATTTCTGGCAGCACAACAGCACGGTTCAGGGCCAGACCCGTGGCCGGGCGGGGTTGCTGACCGCGGGGCAGAAGAAGGATCTGGTGCTGACCAACCGGTTGCGGGAGATGCCCGGTCGGGTGGCGATCTATGGCTGGCATCGACCCGATGGTCAGCCGATCCAACCGTTGTCGACGGTGCATGGCGCGCGCTATGCCGATTACAGCCATGGTGTGCGTCTGGTCAGCCAGACGGCCCATGTCGATGGGCGGGCCGTGGCGTTGGCGGCGCTGCTGGCCGACCCGGCCTATGCGGCGATGCTGACGGGTGAAGGCCCGATCGAGGCACCAGACCGGCTTATGGCTTCGCTCTACCGATAGCGCCGTGCCCCCTAGCGGACCGTCTTGCAGCAGCGGAATCCCAGGTGATAGTTCTCGTGGCTGGCCGGGCTCATCACCCGGTCGCCATGCCAGTAGGGCGCGCGCCAGCGGCACCAGTCGGGATGGGCGCGGTACCTGTCCCAGATGAACCAGGACCCCTTCATCTCGGTCACGCCCAGCGTGGTGCTCCCCGCGCTCGCCATCTGGTCAGGCGCCAGCGGCAGGTTCATGTGCTCGGCCGCGTTGCCGTTCAGGTCGTAGACTTTGAGCAGGCTGGTGCAGCCTGCGAAGCTGCCCGCCGGATAGGTGTTCGACCCGCAGTTCCGCCAGCCGCCACCGGGGCAGGTCGGGCTTTTCTCGCTGTTCTGGGCGCAGATGCCGGTCTGGAAGGCGGGGCCATAGCTCCAGCGGGCGGTGGCTTCGTGTTTCGCGTTATGGGCGGCACGCATCCGGTTCACCGCGGCCGAGGCTGATTGCCCCCGCGCAAGGTCGAAGCGGTAATCGGGTGGGGTGAGAGCGCCCTGGCAGGCACCTTCCCATTCATGCGCGTCGCACAACCGCTTGCCTTCGGCAGAGCAGATCTCGGCGGCCTCCTTCGCCTTGACCCAGACCACGGGATAGGCGCAGGGGATATTCGGGTACTCGAACTGGTCGATGCAGGCGGTCGCATCCTCGGGCCGCTGGGTCGCGGGGTCGTAGAGCGGCGCCATGAAGCGCGCGCCGCAGATCCGTTCGAAGCGGCGGTCGGCATGGGCCGCCAGCGCATTGCCGCCCGCACGGGCGTGGCATTCCTCGCGGGTCATCGGGTGGCGGGTGATGGCGGGGTTGCCCTGTCCCAGGACGGAAGAGCGAGCAAATATCGCCCGGATCCGGTCGATCTGTGCCGGGCTGACGCCGCGGGCCTGAGCGATTTCATCGAAAAGCTGTGCGTTGCGTTCGTCCAGCGTCTGCGCCGTGACGGGGGCGATCAGGCCAAGGCAGGCGGCAAGGGCAAAGGCAAAGCGCTTCATTCCGCATCCTCCTTGCGCAGAAGATAGAAGAAGTCGCGATTGTCGGCCGATCCGACAAAGCGCGGCACGCGGCTGCCATCGGTGCGGCGCGCGTCGATCTGGGCCATGCCCGCAACAAGATGGTGCAGCGCGATGCCGCCGCCGGGGGCAGCGGTATAGGCCGCCATATAGGTGTGTTCCATCGCGTTCATGTCCAGAAGCATCGCGTAATCGCAGCCATAGGCCTGAAACACCCGCGCCATGGCCGAGGGCGTGGCCGTCGAGAACCAGGCATAGACCAGGAAGGGGCCGTTCGGTCCGGGCCGCAGGCAGGCGCCCGCGCGCAGCGTCCTGAGTTCGGCCTTGTCCGAGCCCGACCAGTTGCCCGGCAGCCATTGGCGCACCATCGCGCCGGGCAGGGGCTGGCCGGTGTCGGGATCCGGCTCGACCAGCGCCACGCCGTTCTGGCGGGCAAAGCGGATCTCGCGCAGCGGCGGCGCGTCCGCGCTATCCCATGTGCGCATCCCCACCCTTCCATCGGTCAGGACGTAGAGCGTGGCAAGCCCGGGCTGCAACCGGCTGAGCACCGTGCCATGGACGACAAAGCCGTAATGGTGGCCGTGGTTCGTGGCGGCCAGCGGCCCCGCGCGAAAGGCGCCATGTTCGCGCTTGAAACCGCCGGTGAAGGTGGCGGCGATGCGGCGCGCCTCGGCCGGGGACAGCATGCCCGTGGGCACAAGGTGGGCGGGACGGGCCACACCATCGGGGCCGGGCAGCGCGCGGTTGCGCGCGACCTCGGGCGGGCGGGGCGACCAGTCGAGGCGGGGATGTTCGGTGCCGGTCTCGTAGCCCAGATCGAACAGCGACAGATCGAAGCCTACCAGATAGACATCGGCCTTGCCCTCGACCGGGTCCAGCAGATTGGCGCGCTGATCGCCGCGCAGGATGGCGGGGTCGATCATCCGCGGTTGCAGCGCCGAGGCATAGATGCCGGGCGCCCCCTCCACCGCGTACCAGGCGCCCATCTCCATCCGCGTGGGGCTGGCGCCGACCAGATCGAAGGTCATCGTGGTATACATCACCGGATGATCGGCCAACCGCGCGCGCCCCAGCGCCGCCGCTGCCCGGCCCGGATCGGCATCGGCCACCAGCGCCCCGCTTTCGAGATAGCGATCCTTGTAGAGCGTGCCCTTGACGAAGCCGACCAGGCTTTCGCCAAAGGCCACCCTTTCGCGCAGGAATTCGGCGGTACGCTCCAGGCTGGTGCGGCTGCCCGCGACCGGGTTGCGCAGATAGAGCCGCTCGCCGCAGATCGGCGCAAAGGGCAGGCCGGTGGCGCGGGCGCTGTCAAGCTCGGGCGCCGCCCCGGCCCAGGGGCGGCAGAGCCCCGCGCCGCCCAGCGAAAGCGCGGGGTCGGGGCCGCCGGTCAGCGCGATCTGGCGGGTAAGCGGGGCGGGGTTCTCGATGTGATAGGTTTCGCGCCCCTTGCCGGGGCGAAACAACTCAAGCAGGAACCAGCCATTCGCACCGGGGTTCAGCGCGGTCAGGGCAAGCCGCGTGCCATCGGCGGCGCGCGCCTCCTGCCGTGTGCGAAAGACCTGAAGCTCGACCACCGAGCGGGGGCGGTCCTCATGGGCGAGGGCGTTCTGGCGGGCGAGTGGCACTGCGCCTGGATGGCCTGTCATCTCCGCCGGGGCAAAGCCGGGCCAGAGTACCAGAAAAAGCGCGCCTGCAAGGCGCGGCCAGTCGCGAAAAGCAATATGGGTCAAGACGGCAATCATCTCAGCCCGATCTTGCAGACCATTTGTTTAAATGGCGTAACCCCCGGCTGTTCCGAGGGCGCATCACCACTTTCCCCTTTGGCAGCCTAGCCATACGGCGCGGGCCGGGGCAAGCGCGATACGGGATTCACGGCCGGTAATAGTCGCGGAACCAGGCCACGAAACGTGCAACGCCCTCGCGGAAGCCGGTTTCGGGCCGGTAGCCGGTCAGCCTGTGCAGCAGCGTGGCGTCGGCCCAGGTGGCGGGCACATCGCCTTGCTGCATGTCCATGAGGTTGCGGATCGCCGGGCGACCCAACTCGGTCTCAAGCGCGTCAATGAAATCGGTCAGCTTGACGCTTTCGGAATTGCCGATATTGACGACGCGGAAAGGCGCCACTGGGCTGAGGCTGTCGCCCTCGGGCACGATGCCATCTGCCGGGCGCACTGGCTCCGCATCCATCAACAGCCGGATGCCGCGCACCAGATCGGTGACATAGGTGAAGTCGCGCCACATCTCGCCGTGATTGTACACGTCGATCGGTTCGCCCCGCGCAATCTTGAGCGCGAACTTGATCGGCGCCATGTCGGGCCGCCCCCATGGGCCATAGACGGTAAAGAAGCGGAACATCGTCGTGGGGATGTCGTGCAGATGGGCATAGGCATGTCCCATCGCTTCGGTCGCTTTCTTTGTTGCGGCATAGATCGTGAGCGGCGTGTCGGCCTTCTGAGTTTCGGCAAAGGGCATTTCGGTATTGGCGCCATAAACGGACGAGGTCGAGGCCATCAACAGATGCGCGACCCGGTGGCGGCGCGCGGCCTCGATCACGTTGAAGGTGCCGAGCAGGTTCGAGTCGACATAGGCGCGAGGGTTTTCGAGGCTGTAGCGCACGCCCGCCTGCGCGGCGAGATGGACGATGATCTCGGGCGCGAAGTCGTCGGTGGCGGCCGAGAGCGCGGCCTCATCCTCGAGCATCGCCTCGGTCGCGACATAGCCCGGGCGCTGCAGCAATCGTTCATGGCGGCGGCGTTTCAACGTGAGGTCGTAGTAATCGGTGAAGCCGTCGAAGCCGTGAACCTCGTGCCCCTCGGCCAGCAACAGATCGGCCAGATGATAGCCGATGAACCCGGCCGTACCGGTGATGAAGACGCGGGTCATGAGGGGCCTCTCGCCGAAAGCGGAAATGCGCCCCGTCTACACTGGATGCGGTGGCATTGGCCAGACGGGCGCCGTCGCCCGGCAGCGCCCGGGGCCGCATTTCAGCGGATCAGGAAGCTCTCGAGTTGGGCGCCCTGCTTCAGCGCCTCTTCCAGCCAGTTCGGCCGACGACCGCGCCCGCTCCAGGTTTCTGCGGCGTTCTGGGGATTTCGGTACTTCGCGACCGATTTGCTGCGCCGGGTTTTCTTGCCGACGATTTCATCCAGAGAAAAACCGAACTCCTTCGCTTTTTCCTCAAGTGCAGCGCGGGCCTTCGCCTTTTCGCGATCGTGGTAGGACGCAATGGCCGCATCCACATCCTTGCGAAGCTGCTTGAGCTCGGCGAGCGAGAGTTTGTCCAGATCCTTTGCCATTCGGTTTTCCTGCCGTTTTGTGTTTCTTTGCCGGTTTCCATGCCCTGCGAATTGATCGACGGAAGGCTTCTGGAAATCCACCTGTCATTTTAGACAGTATTTTCGATAATGGCGAGGCCTTTTGTATGTTGAATGAACGGAAACACCCTGCCCGATCTGCTCAAAGTCTCTGATCGTAATCGCCCACCGCCGGTTCGCTGCGGATCACCGCGTCGAGATCGGCGAAGATCGCACGAAGTTCCGCTTCGCTGTCAGGGCTTTCGCAGACCACCACCAGGTTGGGCGTGTTCGACGAGGCGCGCACCAGGCCCCAGCCGCCGTTTTCCAGCATCACCCGCGCGCCATTGACTGTCACGATTTCGGAAATCGTCCGTCCGCCCAGTGTGCCGCCTCGCGCGTGCAACGCCTGCAATTTCGCGACCACCCGGTCGAGCACGGCATATTTCTCGGTATCCGCGCAAAAGGGCGACATGGTGGGCGAGGAGAAGGTGCGCGGCAATGCACGGCGCAGGTCCGAGAGCGAGCGGCCGGGATTGCGGTCCATCAGCTTGCAGATCTCGACCGCAACCCGCATCCCGCAATCGTAGCCCCGCCCGACGGGACCGGCGAGGAAATAATGACCCGATTTCTCGAAACCCGCCAGCGCGCCGGTGGCATGCACCCGCCGCTTCATGTGGCTGTGGCCGGTCTTCCAGTATTCGGTGGTCGCGCCGAGCCGTTGAAGCTCCGGGTCGCTATGATAAAGCCCGGTGGATTTCACGTCGACCACGAATTTCGCGCCCGGATAGAGCCGGGCGTAATCGCGGGCGAGGATCACGCCCATCTTGTCGGCGAAGATCTCCTCGCCCTCGTCATCGACCACGCCGCAGCGGTCGCCATCCCCGTCGAAGCCCAGCGCCATGTCCGCGCCGCTTTCGCGGACCGCGCGCGCCATGTCGTGCAGCATCTCCATGGCCTCGGGGTTCGGATTGTAATTCGGGAAGGTGTAATCCAGTTCGCAATGCAGCGGCACCACCTCGACGCCGATCCTTTCAAGGATCTCGGGCGCGAAATCGGAGGCGGTGCCATTGCCGGTGGCGCAGACCACTTTCAGCGGGCGCGACATGCGGAAATCCGCGACGAGGTCATGGATATAAGCCTCGCGCACGCCATCCTCGCGCTGCCATCCGCCGCCGGGCCGGGCCTCGCCCAGCCCGCCCAGCACGATATCACGCAGCTCGGCCATTTCCTCGGGGCCGTGGGTCAGCGGCCGTTCGAACCCCATCTTGACGCCGGTCCAGCCATTCGGATTGTGGCTGGCCGTCACCATCGCAACAGCGGGCGCGTCCAGATGGAACTGGCTGAAATAGGCCATGGGCGAAAGCGCCGGGCCAATGTCGCGCGCGGTGATCCCGGCCTGCACCAGGCCCAGTATCAGCGCCTGCTTGATCGCCAGCGAATAGTCCCGGTAATCGTTGCCCACCGCGATCTCGGGCCGGATGCCGCGGCGCATCATCTGGGTGCCGAGGCCGAGGCCGAGTGCGGTCATCCCGGGCAGGTTGATTTCCTGTGGATAACGCCAACGCGCGTCATACTCGCGAAATCCGGTGGGCGCGATCATCGGTTCGCGCAGGAAATCCCAGGTGTTCGGGCGGACAACGGAAAGCGGTCTGGTCATTGGCGGCTCCCTGGCGGGCGATGGAAATGCGTGGCCGGTTTACCCGATGGGTCCGGGTCTGCCCAGAGAAAGGGACACAATACCCCAGCGTCCGGCCGCTTGGGGACGACCAGAGAGTGTGGATGCCGTGCGTTGGTCGGGTCAGGCGGCCCGCCTGGCCTCGGCCTGTGCATCTGCCTCGCGTGCCACACATGCGGGCATGGCGAGCACGGCATAATGCCGACCGTCCTCCGCATTGCGGTAGCTTTCGCCCATCTGCCGTACGTCATAGCCCAATTGCCTAAGTGCTCGCATCAGCGCCAGCGAGGACAGACAGATCATCTGCGTCGCGCCCCGCTCGCGCGCGATGCAGACCAGGCCGTCCACGATCAGCCTCAGGCATTCGGCCCGGTGGGCGGCGGTCACGAGGCTGTCGTCGATCACCAGCCTTGTGCATTCCCAGACGCCGGGACTGGCAATATCCTCGGGCATGATGCGGGGCGGGATATGCGGCAGCTTGCCCTGAAAGGCATCGCGCAGCATGTAGGTATGCGGCCCCCAGGTCGAGGTGGTCGGCATGGCGCGCGCCCCACCCACCACATGGCCGTCCCGCATGACGACGGAGTAATGCGCCTGCGGCGTGTCGTACTGATCCATCTCGACGCGCCCGTCATGCGGCACGTCCCAGCCCAACTGGTCGACGAAGACACGTTTGCGCAGGGCGAGGAAGTCGTAGAAGGCGGTGCCGTGCCGGTGCAGGTCGGCAAAGGTGAAGGTCAGGTTGAGCATGGTGGATTCTCCTGTGCTTGCCCGGGGTCAATCTGGGCGGAGCCGGAGAGCTTAACCAACCTTTAAGTTGAGTGTTGGGGCCCCTTCACACCTTTTGGGCAAGCCATTGTTGCAAAAGGGAAAGAGAATACAACTATAGATTGTATTATGAAATGACAGATCGCTTAATATCTGTCCACGGGACTTACAGGACTTACAGGACTTACAGGACTTACAGGACTTACAGGACGCCCCGGCTGCGTGCGATCGAGGCGGCCTGCGAGGGGGTCTGCGCGCCCAGCTTGCGCTTGGCATTGGCCAGCCGGGCCTTGACCGCACTCATCGAGATGTCGAGCTCGGCCGAGATTTCCTTTAGCCGCATCCCGTTGGCCTGCATCCGCAGCGCCTCGGTCTCGGCGCGGGTCAATCGGCGCGGTGGCGCGCCGGACTTGTGCAGAAGGGTCAGGATGGCCAGCAATTCGCGCATTTCGAGGCCGGTGAAGGGCCGGTCGGGCCGGACGAAGTTGCCATAGCTGCGCCGTCCCTTCTCTTCGGCGCAGATCACGCTGGCCACCGCGCCGTGGCGCAGGCCGTGGCGCTGGGCCTCGTGCAGCACGCCGCGCGGGTCGTCAATCTCGATCCCGTCCCAGGAGGTCACCCCTGTATTGGCGTAGACCCATTTCATCACCGGGTCATGCACCACCAGCCCGTTCACCGTGTAATGCTCGACCCAAGGGTCAGGCAGGCGGTTGAACTCTTCGGCCGGATAAGAGAACCCCACCCGCAGCGCCACATAGCACCCCCCGGGGGCAAGCGCGGTCAGGCGGTCGGCATATCTCTTGATCAGACTCATCGGGGATGCATCGCGTCCTGTGGTTCAAATCTCGCGAGGGAACGTGTAATGCTCCCTCCTAGCAGGTGGTATATCGAAAAGCCACTCAACTTTTGCGCGAGGGGTCGCCTGGGCCATGGACCGTGTAAGAAAGGTTGCGGAACTGTTGACCGCGCTGGACCAGCTTTGTGATACGGGCTTCGCACTCGCCATCCACATACGCTTTACGCGCCCGCTTCTGCTCTATCAGAGTTATGCGCAGGAATGGAGCGATTTCTACTCCGAGAACGGGCTGATGCTGACCGATCCGGTGGTGCGCTGGGGCATCGAGAATACCGGCGTTCTGATCTGGGACGACCCCGCTCTGGACGATCCGGCCGGGGTCGTGGCGCTGGCGCGCCAGCATGGGCTGCAAAACGGCGTGACGATTTCGACGGGGCCGCGCACATCGCGCACGATATCGGGTCATACCAGATCCACGGGGCCGTTCACTGCCGACGAGATCGGCCGCCTGAAATGCCTGGTCGCGACGCTGCACGAGGTGACCGAGGGACTCGATGCGCTCGACTGCCCCGAGATGGATGAACTGCGCGCGCTCGATTTGTCGCGCGCCTGACCGGTCCGGGCCCTGCGGCGGCTCCTGGATGCGGTCATGGTCCTGGCACGCGGACGGGGCGACGCCGCGCGTGCAAAGCGGCGCATCCGCGGATATGCTGCGCCGCACGCCAGGGCAGGGAGGTCAAGGTGAACGGAAGAAACGGGACGGTGCCGGGCGCTGGACAGGGATACGACTGTTTCGAAGGGATGGCCCATGACTGAACGCGGGCTGTTCCCCTTCGACCCGTTCGGTCTGGTCCGCCGCGTATGGCGGGTGAACGAGATCGCGCTGGGTCATGGCCGCGCGATTGCGCTCGATCAGAGTGAACGTTGGCATGGGGTATTCACGCAGACCGCGACCGTGATGCGTGCGGCGCGGATGAGCGGACGACATGCGACGGCGGCCGACTGGGCCGAGCATTGGCGTGAATATCTGCGCGATTCGGCCGAGCGCACGGTGCTGGCCGCCGATATCCTGCGCCAGCGTGGCGACGCTCTGGCCACCGCCGAGGAGGAGGGTGCCCCCCCCGCGCTGCCCCATGCGCAAGAGCCGGTGAGGGAGGTCAAGGGGCTGGCGCGGCCCTGCAATGCGCGGCTTGTCCGGCTGGTGTCCGCCGCCGCGCCCGATCCGGCCGCGCGACCGGTGCTGCTGGTGACGCCGCGCGCGGGCGGGGCTGAGGGGCTGGCCAGGGCGGCGGGTGCGGGGTTGGCCGCCGGGTTGCCGGTCTATGCGGCCGGGTTCGTCCGTCTACCGGTGCCCGGTCAGACCATGGCAGACGTGGTCGATGCTCTGGGCGCCTTTGTGGCCGAGATTGCCCGCCGTCATCCCGGCGCGCCCGCGCCGCTGGTGCTGGGGCAGGGGCCGGGCGGCTGGCTGCCGCTGGTTCTGGCCGCTGCCCATCCCGGCTCTGCGGGGGCGGTGCTGCTGGATGCGGTGCCGCTGGCGCCGGGCATGCCGGATCTTGGGGGCGCGCTGGCCGGGATGCTGTCCGATCTGGGCGGGGGGCTGTTCGACGGGGCGACGCACGCGCTGGTGACGGCCCTTGACGATCCGCATGGCCGCTGGCTGCGCCCGTTGGCCGGAATTCTGGCCGAGGCCGACCGGGCCGGGCCGCGCGTGGTCGAGGCCGCGCGCCGGGGCGGTGGTCCCGCGCTGCTGACCAGGGAGGAGGCGTGCTGGGCCGCGCACGCGCTGCCGCCGGGCGACCGTCTGGCGCGCAATGCGACGGTGCTGGCCGAGGGCCGCCCGCTCGATCTGCGCTCGATCGCAGCGCCGGTGCTGATCTGTCTGCGCCCCGACGATCCCGCCGCCAAACCTGCCGAGGTTCTGGGCTGGCTGGCTCGTATTTATCCCGATGCCAATGCGATCCGTGCCGCGGGCCAGCGGGTGGTCGTGCTGCGCCATGCCGAGGCGGGGCCGGGGCTTGTGCTGGCTGGCCGCGTGGACGGCCTGCCTGCGCTGGAGGCGGTAGCGGCACTTACCCCGGGGCTTTATCTGATGGACGTCGAGGCGGTCGAGGGTCGGGGGGCTTCACACCGGTTCGCGCTGTCGCTGGCGCCCTGCGCGTTCGAGGCGCTGGACGAGGTGGCCCCGGATGCGGATGCCGCCACCCATGCTGCAGCCGCGCGCGCGCAGCGGATGCAGGCTGAAATCTATGAGGCGCTGGCGCCCGCCTTGCGGGCCACCATCGCCCCGCCCGTAGCCGCGGCCGCGCGCGCGCTGCACCCGCTGCGGCTGGGGCAGGCCGTCCTGTCGTCGCGGAACCCCTGGCTTTCGCCGGTTGCACCCGCCGCGGCGCGCGTGCGCGAGACGCGCAAGCCCGCCGCGCCCGATAATCCCTTCGTCTGGGTCGAGCGGATGGGATTCGAACTTGCCGGGCAATGGCTGGATCTGGGCGCCGCGATGCGCAGGGCGGGGGTCGAGACAGGCTTTCACGCGGTCTGGGGCAATCCCTGGATGCGCGCCTTCGGCGCCATCGCGCGGCCCGCGACGGCCCTCGAAGCGGTGCCGGAGCCCCTCGGGCGCGAAAGCCGCCCCATCGTCCGGAACCCCTCCATCCGGACGAGGAAAGCCGCTACCGAATGAGGATCGCCGAGAACCGCGTTTTTGGCGAGATTCTGGTTGGGGACGTTGCCGAGATCGTGCGCATCTGCACGGAGGACGATTTCT
>NZ_SLVM01000042.1 GCF_004339675.1 Rhodovulum steppense | reverse complement strand
CAACAAGCTCGACGAACTGATGCCTTGGAACTGGGCGCCGATGGCTGCCCCGCAGGCAGAGGCCGCCTAAACCGCGGTATCAACCGGGCGGTTACGTTCGTCATCAAGGGCTGGCAACACAAGCTTCCCGTCGCGGGCCAGGCGCCGCCATTCCGACACGTGGTTCGGACGCAGCTCATACTTCGCGGCCACGGAATTCACCGTCGCCCCCGGCAGCAGCGTCTCCGCCACAACCCGCGCCTTCGCATCATCCGGCCAGCGCCGCCGCCCGTCCTCGTAGATCACCACGCCAAGTGAACTGAGAAACTCCGTCATAGTCTCCATGGAGAAACTCCACCCATGCCAAACAACAGGGACGGACTCGCAGAACCGCAAGATCACAGTAAGGTGGGGGCAGAACACCGCTTACACACGTACGCGGACTAGGTCATCTTCGATGCGGCCCTGCGCGGAGATGACTCCGGCCCAAACAGCGGACGCTAGCCCACCCCCCGGGACGCGGCCTGTGCGAGAAACATCCCGAGCCGGGTGATCCGGAAGCTGCGCTGCGCGGGATTGAACCGGTCGAGAATGCCGGTCATCTCGAGATCGGGTCCGAGCGAGACAAGATCCTTGCCGGTCGCCCCGAGGATTTCCTCGTTGGCAAGATCGTAGACCTGGGCGTCGGGAACGCTCCTGTCGGCCAGGTCGAGAACCTCGGCGAGGATGCGCGCGGCCCGGGTCATCTCGGCGTCGAACCCGTCCGCTTCCGAGACATCCGCGGGCGGGACGGCCGAGAGGTGCTCCAGGAAATCGTCGGCATTGCGAAGATCCGCGACAAGGGCGATGAGGCGCGCGGGAATGCCGCCGGTCCTGTCCAGGATCGCATCGAGGATATCCTTGCGATCGAGAGGCATTTCCTCGATCAGCCCGAGATAGGTGCGCAGCATCTCCGTACCCCACGGGCGGAGGGCCTCGGCGCGGCGGGTGATGGCGATTTCTCGCAGCGCCGGCACCGCGGCGTCGAGCACCAGGATGGGGCGCACCTTGCCGGAGCGGACGGAGGCACGCTCATCGGTGAAGTGCAGTACCTTCTCGACCTCCGTCGCCGCGGGCTGGAAGACGACGACCTTCATCTCCCGACGCGTACCCGGTTCCTGGCGCAGCCTGTCGGCATAATCCTTCTGGGTCGTGGCGATCTCGACGGAGATGCGCTTCCCGCCCGGGGGCGTGCCGAGCGTCTCCGCGTAATCCCGGATCGCGGCCGGAACGGTCTCGCACCCGAGGAGCCGGGTTCCCGCGACCACCCGCGCCCCCGGATCGCCCTGGTCCTTCAACAGCCGGGCGAGCTGGCCATCGGTGAGCGGGGAAAAATGCCGCGCGTCGCGCCATGGCATCGCCGCCCGCGCCCCGCGCAGGACCCGGCGGTTGGTCGACGGGTTGTAGTCGTGCGGCGGCTCGACATCCTGGAGCGCGATCAGCTCCTCGGTGATCTCGCTCTCGGTGCCGAGCATGTTGGCCACCTGCCGGGTGCGCAGGCAGTAGGTTGGCGGCAGGTGGTCGTGCTCGATCTTGCCGAGGATGCCGAGCTCGAACATCTCGTCGAGGATCGTCTGCATGTCGGAGAGCGGGATCGGCTCGAGCTGGTCGGGCCAGTATTCGGCCGTCGCCTCCAGGATCGCGCGCGCCTGGAGCCCCTCGTGCAGAACCTCCGCGTCCTGGCCCTGCCATTTCAGGAAGCCGAGCACATAGGCGATCAGCTTGTAGCGCGGATCGAGATCGAGCGTGTAGCCGAACTTCTTGCGGATCCCTGCCAGGATCGCCTCGAAACCCTGCCCCTCGAAGAGAATGTCCCGCGGGATCTCCCAGAGCGGCCCGCCCTGGGCGGAATCGCGCCGGGCGTGGAGATGGCGCAGGAGTTCCTTGGCATAGACCTGCACCAGCGAGGGGTAGTGGTTCACGTAGGACAGGATCTCGTCGGGCGCGCTGTCATCGGCGAAGCGGAACCCCGCCGCGCGCATCGGCTCGACCACGAGGCGGTAGGCGGCCTCCCGGTCGTCATGGGTGTTGTTGAGCGGACCCACGCAGATCGCCGACCCGAAATGCGCCAGCGGCGAGTTGGAGGACTTGAACATCCGCTGGACGTGGTGAAGCCCGGCGAAGACCGTCTTGAAGGCGCGGTTGGTATCCTCCATCAGCCCCTTGATATGCATCAGGTTCGGGAAGTCGTTCTTGGCCTCGTAGGCCAGGAAGCTGTCGGTCTCGTCGAGCAGGACGAGCACCTGGCGGCCGGGTCGCTCCATGAGCCAGCGCTTGATGTCGGCGATCACCGCGTCGCGGCCGCTGCTCTTCTGCGCCACGACGCCGTCCGGACGCAGCTTGTCGGCGATGATCGACCAGATCTCGCCGGCCTGGCGCGCGCCGCCGAGCGACTTCACGTCCTCGCGGATCACGATCCGCCCGTTCTTCGGGTCGTGGTGGAGTTCCTCGACCTGAGCGAGCAGTGCCGACTTGCCGAGCTGGCGGCCGCCATAGACGAGGATGCCCTCGGAATCCCGCCCGACGATCTTCTCGATCTCCTCGCGGCGCCCGAAGAACATCTCGCGCGGCAGCTTGCCGGCATCGGTGATGTAGGGCTCCACCCGCCCGAAGGGCAGGCTGCAGTCGAACAGGACCGCGAGCCGGTCCTCGCTGCGGATCGCGACGAAGGCTGCCGTGAGCTCGTCGATCACCAGCGCGGGAAGGCCGGTGTCGCGCAGGCGCTGAGCCATGTCGCGTCGCCGCGCCACGGTCATACGTCCGGCGACGAGAATGAGCGTCGGGATATCGGTCTTCAGCACCGGCTGGATCTGCTCCAGAAGGACGGACGGGTGCATCACGACCACCTGGTAGTGATCGGCCGAGCGCGATCCGAAGACCGGCGGACAGAACCAGTCGCCGGACTGGGAGACGTTCATGCTGACCTCGTGGCGCCAGGCCTTGTGGCCCTGGATCTGCGTCCCCTTGCGCGGCGCGACATTGAGGAAGGAGAGCGACTGGAGAAGGTTCTTCAGCGGCGCGGCCGTGGCATTGCCCAGCGCGACGGCATGGGCAAGGTCGAACCAGGCCTCCATGAGATCGCCGGACGCGTCACGACGGTCATCCTCGACAGCCAGAGGCCCGCCCGCGGCGAAGGCCGCCCGGTATTCGGGCAGGCCGCCGGGCCAGTCGGCCTCGCCAGCGGCCTCGATGAAGCCCGGGAAGAAATCCTCGAACGGTCCCGTCAGTGCGACCGAGAGCTGGCCGACGGCGCGGTCGTCGCGGATATGCGCGATCTGGTCCTCGGCATTCTCGAGTGTCATCTCCGGCAGGCGCGCGATCAGCGCGTCGATCTCCGCGGCCATCTGCGGCTTGGCCTCGCGCGCCGCCTCCAGGCGCTGGCGCTGGTCGTCGAGGATATCCTGCCGGATCTCATGCACGAGATCGTGGGTCCGCGTGACGAGTTCCATGATCTCGTCGAGATCGGAGGGCAGGTTCGAGGCCGGGCTGGTGGAGAGCGCCTCGAGCTTCATCTCGCGGTCGTCGCGGAGATTCTCGGCGATCGCGTCGAGCCGGCTGATCTCGCGCTGGATCTCCTCCGGTCGCCTGAGGTCGATCTTGCCGACCTCGCGCAGGGCGCGGGCCGCCACGCGCAGGGCCTCGAGCGTCTCATCGATGCGCCCGGTGCGCACGGCATCGATCCGGGCCCGGGTCTCCTCGCGCAGGGTCTCGTCCTCGATGCGCGACAGCAGCCGCGCCGCGCGGCGGAAGGCGCCGACCTCGATATGCTCGTCGATCGCCTGGAATGCGCCCGGGACCGACCTGCGCAACAGGAATTCGATCAGGCCCTCATCGAAGCGATCGACGACCCCCTCGCCATCGCCGGTCCGGATCGGCAGGAGATCGAGCTCGTCATGCACGGCGGAGTCGTAATCGGGCCAGATCGCGGGGAGATGGCCTTCGAGGAGGCCGAGGAATTCCGAGAACCGGGCGTCGAGCCAGGCGCAGATCGCGGCTTCGAGCGGCTCTCCGACCGCTTCTCGTCCCTGCGCGCAAAGCGCCTCCCGCGCCGCCCGCGCGCGGGTGACGAGCTGGCTCACGATGCGCTTCTGCTGGTCGGCATTGCCGCCCGGCCGACCCCGCTCCTCGGCAAGAGCGTCCAGCCACTGGGTCAGCAGGTCACGGCCCTCGCCCATCCGGCGGTAGATGTACTGCATCGTGATCGTGGGGAACCGGCTCTGGTACTGGGTGCCGCTGCCGGGATTGATCTCGCGCACCCGGGCATTGATCATCTCCTGGGTCTCGAACCGCGCGATGACCTCGCGCGCGGCCGCCTCGGCCTTGGCCACGTCCCCGTTGCGGATCTTCCGGATCAGCGCGCCGAATTCGCCGGAGGGCTTGACGAACTTGTGGATGATCGCGGTCGAGGGCTGACAGGGCCCCTGGCGCATCGCCGTGGTTTCCATCCACTCGAAGAGCGCCTTCTCGACCCGCGGCCGCCGCGCCATGGCGGGCCGCCCGGACAGTTTCGCGAGATCCTGCAGCGTCGGGTTGAAGGAGAAATCGACCTCGGCCAGCGCCTGGGCGAAATCGCCCACGCTGGCGGCATAGGAGCCGAGGCTGAGCCGTCCGATGGTCTCGCGCGCCATGGTCGCCGGCACCAGCACCGCCGGCCGCAGCAGCGCCCCGAGCATCAGCGCGCCGGCATGGGGATTGTCGCCATCGGCCTGCTCGGCCGGGATCATCAGCGACTGCACGCGTGTCGTCGAGCTGTCGTAGGATTCGAAGGGAATACGCGCCGCCGCCGCGAGATGCAGACTCTGTTCGGGCAGCGCCGGCACGACCCCGAAACGGTCGAGCGCGCCGGCGGCCCGTGCCGCGATCGCCAGCCGGTCATCCCGCACGAGTTCCGCGAAGACGCTGGCGAGGGAGGTGTCGTCGATGTCGCGCAGCACGCTCGGTGCGATCGTGCTTCCCGCCCCCGGTCCGGGTTCGGGGATCGCGACGGGCTCGGCATCCGCCCCGCCCGTCGCGCTTTCCGTCGCTTCCGATCCACCCCCGCCCGCCGGCAGGTCTTCCCCGGCCGGGTCCGCCTCGAGCGCTTCCCGGGAGGGCATGGCCGTTTCGCCCGCCGCCCCGGCCTCCGCTCCGCCGCCTTCCGGGACGCCTTCCGGAGCGCACTCCCCGACTTCCTCGCCCGACTGTATCTCCGTGTCGCCGCCGGGCACCCTGTCCGGGATCGTGTTGCCTGCCGCCCCCGCCGTCCCGGATATCTCGTCCGCCGCCCCGCCCGCCGGCGCATCTCCTGCACCTGCGCCGTCCCCGAGCAGCTCGCGCATCTCCGCGAGCGCGGCGTCCCGGTCAGACCGGAGCCGGTCGGCCTCCTTGTCGAGCCCGGCCATCTTCCCGGAGATCTCCTGGAGCAGTGCCCAGTCCTTCGCCTGCCGCGCCGCGTCGAGATCGGCCTCGTGCGCGGTCATTCGACCCGGCACCGCCGCGAGATTGCTGTCGGCGCTCTCGATCGCCGCGCAGAGGGCCTCGAGGCGATCCTCTGTCCCTGCCGGCACCACGCGGCGGGTCATGGACGGGCCCAGGATCGCCTCGATGCGCCCGGCAAGACCGCTGTTGTCCCTGTGCTCGTCCTGCAGGTTCTTCCAGTCGATGATTGCCGTGGCGAGGAGAAGAATACCCATGCTGCCGGAGACCGCATCGCCGGAGCGGAACACCTCGGTGAAATGTGCAAGGGCATCGGCAAGATGGGCGCGTTCCTCCTCGGATCCGGTGATCTTGCCCCCCGCGATGCGCAGCAGGGCTCGCGCGGGATGATCCGGAATATCCCGGAAGCTCGCGTCGATATCCGCCTGCGGCCAGGCTTCCGTGTCCTCCGGCATGTCCTCCGCGAGATCGTCCTCCGCGAACAGCCCGGCCTGCACGACAAGCGTGCGGACCTCCTGTCTGTCGCGTTCGCCGATATCGAGGGCGTAGAGAAAGAAGAGGCCTATGATGTCGCGGGGTTCCAGCATTCGCCCGCCCCCGCGCGCCTTCTCCAGGATGCTGTCGCAGAGTGGATGGGTTTTGATCGCCAGCTTCGTCGGCGCGAACGCGCCGTAAAGCGAAACGAGGAAGGATTCTTCCTCGCGCCGGACCGATCTCTTGATGTGGCGTCCCGTGGCTGGCGCGGCGGCGAACATGAAGACATGGAGGAAATGAGGGCTTGTTTCGAGGAGGTCGAGGAAAGCGGTAAAGAATTCGTCGTTGTTCCGGATATCCACTTCTCGGTCGAGAAAGGCCTCGAAGACAATCTGGATATTTTTTCGCTGGGCAATCGGGATCCGGACGCTGTCCTTCAGGAAGTCGAGAATGTCGGGACAGGCTGCGCGCATGCGGGGCGGAAGAGCCGGCAGGTTGGCGAAATTATCACTGGTCTCCAGCGCAGAAAGGAGTCGATCGAGTGTCATGCCCGTCAGGAGGGAATCACCGGCTCCCCCGAGAAACATGCTGCCGAAATCCGTTTCCATGGCTTTTCCTGTCCGATTGTCAGGCAATGCGGTAATTCCCTGTGCCCGATATCCTGTCAATACAGGCGTTTGCGTGTTTGCCGAAAATTCTTCCGATCATGAGGCCCTCCCGGTCTCCGACCGTGAAATTCCCGACCGGTCGAGAAGGAAGTCGATCCAGGCAAGCACGGGACGGCGGTCGAAATCGCCCCAGTGCTTCTGGTTCGAGTAATCGTTCAGGCAGTGCGTGCAGGAGCGGGTGCAATTGGGATTGCGGCAATCCAGGACGCGCCGGGTGGCCAGCAGCAGCGCGTCCATCCCGAAGCGCGCGTCCCGCGCGAGCCGGGTGGCATAGCCCGCCCCGCCGGAGACCGCGTCGTAGATCACGACCACCGGGGAGGCGCCGAGCCGCTGGGCGAGCGCGCGCAGGTCGCGCGGATCGGTCTCCAGCGCGTCGGCCGCGGCGAGCCGCATCGCCTCGGCAAGGGTGAGGATGAACTCGGGGCCGACCGACACCGGCAGGCCGTCCGCGCCCACATGTGCGGTCTCGAACAGGAAGCTGCGCACATCGGTCTCGAACACATGCGAGAGATCGATCGGGCGGACCTCGCCGTCGAAGCCGCAATCGCGGTCGCTTCGCGGGTTGCGATGCGGCGGGAAGGCGGTCCGCTGTTGCCAGCTGGTCCCCGGCATCGCGGGCACGGGATGGGCCGCCTCGCAGCGGCCGCACCAGGCGAAACCCCCGCCGAGCGGCCCCCGGTTGACGACGATGATGCGCCCGATCCGCTCCTCGGGCGCGTTCGAGCCCGGGGCGTGGAAGGTCAGGATCCCGTCGATGCCGGTCGGTTCGTAGGCATGCCGCGGAGCAAGGGTCAGCAGGCGCACCTCGTCGGTGACCCGCGTCTTGAGTCGCGCCGCCCCCGGGTCGCGCCCGGTATGGTTCCTGAGATCGGTCAGAAAGCCGGTGGGCTGGATCGTGTCGCGCGGCCGGTTCATGCCTTCGAAGGACGCGCCGCATTGCGAGCACTCCGGCATCGGGTCGTCGTCGGGATAGGTGACCTGGGGAAAGCCGCAGGTCTCGCAGACCCGGAGCCGGGTCTTCTCGACGAAGGTCTCCTCCCCGGTGAAACGGTTGCGCTTGACGATGCCGGCCGAGGTCCAGACCCGCCCGCCGGCGACCACTTCGGCGCCGGGGGCGTATTCCGAGATCCCGATCGCCCCGTCGCGGCTGAGCTCGATCAGGGCCGCGTCCCGCGTCTGGCGCTGCGAGGACACCACCTCGAGGCTCACCGAGTGGACAGGAAAGCTGTAGGTCGGGATGATCGCGCGCCGCGAGAGCTGGTCGACCAGCATCTGGTCGATGAAGCGCGCCTGGTTCGCGGTCAGGATGTCGATGGCGCGCGACAGCCGCGTGCGCGCCTCGGCCGCCGTGTCGTCGAGATCCCGGAGTTCGGTGATGAGCGCGCTGATCTCGTCCTGGAACCGCATCCAGCGCTCGAAGATCGCGTCGGCGAAGAACCCGACCCGGTCGCGGAACGCGGCTTCGAGTGCTGCCTCGTCGAACCCGATGCCGAGCGCCCGGATCTCGGGCGGGAGGCGGTCGCGAAGGCCGGCGGCCCGCGCCAGGTGCGCCTGCCCGGACGGCGAAGCGATCCAGCTCTCGAGATCCTGGTCGAAGAGCGTGCGGTTCGCCTCGGTGAGAACCTCGCCGAAGATGTCGCGGAGCCGCGGTGCGCCCATGCGCCTCACCCCGGCCAGGCGATGTTCCAGGAAGCCCGAGAGACAGGTCGCGATCTGGTGGCGCCGGAAGAACCCGGCATTGTCGAGCGAGAGATAAGGCACCCGCGGCCGCTCGCGCAGATAGGCGCCGAAGGTCGGGAACTTGGCCTGGTCGAAGCGCGCCGAGCGCGCGGCGGTCAGCACGATGGGCGCGACCTGCGCCCGCCGACCGGCCCGCCCCGACCGCTGCTGGTAATTCGCGATCGAGGGCGGGATGTTCTTGCAGAACACCGCCTCGAGATCGCCGAGATCGACGCCCATCTCCATCGTCGTCGTGCAGGACAGCAGGTTGATCTCGCCATCCTTGAACAGGTCCTCGATCTGCGACCGGAGCCCGGTGGAGATCGCGGCCGTGTGTTCGCGCGCGATCCCCAGCACCGGCCGTTCGCGGTACCGGCGGATGTAGTAGTTCTCGCTGTCGAGCCGCGCCCTCTGGTCCGGCGACAGGGTCCGGATCCGGCCGCGACACCCGGTCGACTGGCAGATGCCGACCGTGTCGAACTGGGTGCGCACCCCGCAGCTGTCGCATTGGTAGAGAGGCACATCCCGCCCCGGCCCGATCAGCAGGCTGGAATCGGCCTTGAGCCCCATCCCGCGGCGATGCGGCGCGAAGGGCGATCCCGCCCGCCCGACCTGGCTCCAGAAGGCGCGCAGGATGTCATGGCGCATGGTGTCATCCGTTATGCCCATGCGGCCGAGCAGGTCGGTGAAGCGGTTCTCGTTGTTCGGCGCCGGCAGGTAGCTCATGACGTTCTGGCTGCGCGGCACCGGGTAGTCGGAGACCGCCCGGCTTTCCTGGGCGTAATACTCTGTCCAGATCGAGGCGTCGTCGAGGCGGATGCCCCCGGAATTCGCGGTGGAGATCGCGCGCTGCAGCCGGGCCTGCTTCATCAGCCAGAGCGTCAGGTCGCGCGAAGCGGGCTTGAGCGGATCGGGCAGTGCGCGCTCCACCCGCCGAATGAAGCGGTCGAGATTGGCATAGGTGACATGGAGCAGCCCGAACCCCTCGAGCGAGGTGCGCACGCCCGAGTTCGAGGTGATCTCGGCCAGGATCATCGCCTTGAGGCGGAGCCGCTCGTCCTCGCCGGAGACGGGGGCGGAATTGATCGCGCCCTGGTAGAGGCGCAGCCCGGTTTCCTCAAGGCGCCGCCGGACCGCGGTGCAGAGGTTGTCGATATCGGTCTCGCCGCCTTCTTCCAGCGCCGCGAGCATCGCGCCGCGGATCGCCTGCTCGCGGGAGGTGCGCTCGAAGAAGGGGGCGTAGAAGGCGGCGTCCTGGCGGTTGTCGCTGAAGGTGAGGATCTTGCGCCCCTGCATCGGGCGGTCCTGGCCCGGCGGCCCCGGCGGCAGGCTCTCGAGCAGCGCCTGGCAGGAGACCGCCGCGAAGGCGTCGTCGCCGGGGTGAATGCCGGTGATCGGCTCGGCATGGAGGCGCGGGCTGAAACCGCAGGCGGCGCAGCGCCTGAGATAGGCGCGCCCCTCCTCGGCATCCTCCTCGAGCGGGAGCTCGTGCAGCAGCACGGCGGAAGGGTCGTCCTCGCCCGCGTAATGTCCCGTCGCCGGATCGATGTAGCGCGTCAGCGGTGGATCCGCGGGCCCTGCCCTGCCCTCGCCGGCCTCGTCGGTCTCGGGTCCCTCGAGAAGGCGCATGACGACCCGGACCCGGCCGCGCTCGGGGACCGGCGCGATGCCGGTCTCGCCCTGCCAGGCTTCGAGATAGGGCTCTCCGCAATTGCGGCAGACCATCAGGCGGAAGGCCGGGCTCGCGTGGTCGGGACCGGTTTCCGCCCCGAGGACGAGATCTTCGACCTTTTCCGGAGCCTCGGCCGAGAGGGTTGCGCCCACGGTTTCGACCGAGGAGGCGACGAGGTGGTAGCGCGCCGGCAGCAGCGGGAAGGCGGCGCCGTCCGGCGAGGTTGCCAGGACCCCGACGGAGATCAGCCCGGCCAGCGCCGCGCGCGCTTCCGGCAGACCGGCCTCCGGGAACAGCTCGGCGGCTGCGCTGTCCATGGGGATCGCACCCTCCTCGAGGATCCCGGTCAGCCGGGCGATCTCCTCGATCTCGCCCAGGCGCCGGATCAGGCCGTCGCCGAGCGAGGGCGCCGCGCCGTCGATGCGGAGCGCGTCGAGCCCGAGATCCTCGGCCTCCTCGTTCCAGGTCTCGGGATCGACCCGCCGTCCGAGATCGGCCTCCGCCCGGACGAAGGCCGCCAGCTCTCCAGCCTGCGCCCAGGCGGCGGGGCTCAGGCCGGAGGCGTCAGGCCGGGCGGCGATCGCAGGATGACGCTGGCGCCGGGAGGTGATGATCGAGGCCTCGCCCGCGAAGGGCTCGCCGAAGAGGTTCTCGGCGAACCCGGCGAGCTCGGCCTTGCGGTCGGGGTCGAGCGAGGCCGAGGTGCCGACGCAGCGCAGGCGGCCATCGGCGATGCCGAGATGGGCCTTCAGCCGCCGCATCAGGAAGGCCACCTCGATCGCCTGGGCACCGGTATAGGTATGGATCTCGTCGAGCACGATCCATCTCAGCCGCGCGTCCTGCAGCAGCGGCCGATTCCGCGGCAGCAGCAGGATGTGCTCCAGCATCGCGTAGTTGGTGATCAGGACATGCGGCGGCCGGCTGCGCATCTCTTCGCGCGAGAGAAGCCAGTTCGCGGGGATGTCGTCCATCCCGGGAAGGATGTCCTCGAAGCTCGACATGCCGCGCAGCTTCGCCGCCTCCTCGGTCCGCGTCGCGTTGGAGGCCACGGCCCCGGTATAGCGTCCGAGCGTGATGCCCTGGTCCCCGAGATCGCGAAACAGGAGGCCCGCGATCCGAAGGAGCTGGTCGTTGGCGAGCGCGTTGAGCGGGTAGACGAGGATCGCCCGGACGCCCGGCCGGTCGAGATCAGGATCGCGCAGCAGGTCGTCGACCAGGGGATAGAGGAACCCCTCGGTCTTCCCCGAGCCGGTGCCGGTGGCTACCAGGTAATTGTCCCGCCGCATCAGCGCCTCATCCTGGTGGCCGTGCAGCGGCCGGTCGAAGACCCGGGCATCGCTGAAGGCTTCCCAGCGGGCGGACAGGACACCCTCGGCCGCGAGCTGGCGGAGTGACCGGCCCTTCTCGAAATCCGGCAACGTCTCGAGGAACGGCCCCCTGACGATCTCCGCGGAGGAGACGAGATCGCGCAGCCGGCTTGCGAGGCCGGGGGCGCGGATGGCGTTCACCGGCGAGGACGTGGCGATGAAGCGAGACAGCCGGGTGCCGAGATCGGCGGCGAAGCGGTTCGGGTCGAGCTCTGTCATGGCGTTGAATCGATCTGACGAATGTCTGTTCCTGTGGGGCAATCCTCCCCGTATGGAGGCTGGGCGATACTGGCTTCGAGCGCAATGAAATATCCGCAGAGCTCGGGCGCGGCATGCACCAGGTGCGAGGAGACGCGTTCGGCCGTCTCCCGGTCCAGCCCGGTGCGCCGGGCGATCCGCGCGTGGAACGCCCGCGTTGCCGCCCGCCGCGCCGCCCGCGCGAGCCGGTGGAGATGCAGGGCGACGAGCAGCCCGCGCCCGTCGCCCCGCGCCCCGTTGTCGAAATGGGACAGCAGGCCGGCCTCCTCGTTATAGGTGTCGAGCACGTCCCCGATCGCTCGGGCGGTGGCGCCGCGCCCCAGGAGTTCCGGGAGATCCGTGGAATCGAGCCGCAGCCGGTAGGCGTTGAACGCGTCCCGCAATCCCGGTGCATCGAGGCCGGGCGCGCCGGCCCGGTCCGCTTCCGGGCCGGGATCCTCTTCCAGGATGAAGGCGAGCCAGTCCGAAAGATCGCCGGTGTAGCGGTCGGTGCGCGCGGCGGCGAACCGCGCGACGGGCGCCAGCCCGCCGCCGAGCCCGGCGAGGTCGGCGGGATTGCGTTCGAGGATGTCCGGGGAGATCCGGAAGATCTCGGTGCGCGGGACATGCGGGACGAGATCGCCCTCGCCCGAGAGGTCGAGGGGCAATGCGGCCAGGGCCGGGAGCAGCGGCCTCAGCAGCGCGCCGCGGCGGCAGGCGGTCACCAGCGCGTCGAGGCGCGGCAGGAGCACCCGGCGCAGATCGTCTTCGATCCGGTCGGGCCAGGGGGTGGCGGCCCAGCGCCCGACCCGGGCGAGCCGGTCCGGCGTGGCGCTGCCGGTTTCGCGATCGAGAAAGCCCGCGACATGGCGGCCCGAGCGATCGGTGAACACGCTCATGTCGCGGTCGCCCGCCTCGCGGAAGAGCGGGGTCAGCTTCACCAGGCCCGAGCGCCCCGCGAGGGCGGCGGTGCCGATTCCGAGGATCGCCACCCCTGCCTCCGGGCTCTCCCGGATCTCGATGAAGGCCGGCATCGGGTGATCGACCGGCGCCGATGACAGGGCATGGGCATAGCGCTCCCGCGCCCCGGTCTCGTCCTCGATCTCCAGCCCGATGGCATCGATCTCTCCGGCAGTCTCGATGCGGAACGCGATCCGGTCCGCCGTGGCCTGCATCTCTATCGTCCCGCGCCGCCCGGCCTCTTCCAGCCGCAGCAGGATGTGCCGGCTGCCATCGGGGCGCTCGAGAAGCACCCGGTCGTCCTGCCGGAAAAGCTCTTCCAGGACCCCGACCGGGAGCGGCCAGCTGTCGCGCGCGAGGAAGGGCCTGCGGATGCGCTGCCCGCAGGCCAGGAGATCGGCGTCCCGCAATCCCGACCGGATGACGATCGTGTCGTTGCGGACGTCCTCGTCGAGCCGGAAGGTACTGCCCGCGGGCAGGAAATGATGGTGCCTGTCCGCCAGCGCGTAGTGGAAGACCCGCGTGGTGCGATGGGGCAGCCGGACATCCTCGGAGCTGCCGTCCATGTCGAAACACAGGATGGTTTCGGCGCTGTCGGCCATGGCCGACACCCAGAGGCGGGTCTTGGTGACCTCGACGCCCCGGCTCCTCTCCGGCCGGAAATTCCCGGGGACGTGATCCATCTCGAAGGGTTTTTCCGGATCGTAGGCGCCGCTGCCCGGCCAGAGAAGAACGCGGCTGCTGGTTTCCGCCCTTGCATCGGGCGCGGGTGCGACCCCGGGCGCGAGCAGGCAGAAGCGGACGGGACCGGGCGCAGCCGACTCGGCGAAGCCGGCCTCGGCCAGCCCGAGCGTGCCCCGCCCCTCGGCATCGAGTGCGACGACCCGGTAATGGACCAGCCCGTCCCGGGCGATCCTGAGAATGCGGTCCTGGGGCGCCCCGGTGGGGATGGAGACGATCCCGAGCCTGCCCGAGCTGGCATAGAGCGGTCGCGCTCCTGCGCGCCCGATCACCGGCGCGTCGATGGTGAGACCCATCTCGCCGCTGGGCGCGAGGGTCGCGCCCGCGCCGTTGCCGAAGGCGATGCAGAGCGCGCTGTCGGCGAGCCGGGCGTAGGAGAGATGGCAGCCGAAGAACGGGACCGTGATGTCGGCGCCCTGCCCCGTCACGTCGAACGCGTCCGCCGAGAGCAGGATGAGATCGCCGGGCGGCACCTCGACCGGACCCTCCGGGCAAGGTCCGCGATAGGCGAGGCGGCCGGTCCCGAGATCGAAGACCAGCAACTCGCCAGGCCGGGGCGAGAGGGGAATGTCGCGGGTCTGCTGCCCGGCCGTCCAGGTAAGGCTGTCCGGCCAGGGCTCCGGAATTGCCATGGGCTGTCCGGATGGAAGGCGGAGCTCGGTTTGCCCGAACCGGACCGTCTGCAGGCTGCCGGGATTGTCGTTGAGTACCGACAGCCCCTTCTGCCCCCAGAACAGGATGGGCGGCGGGGTGAGGTCGGATTTCCGCGTCCCGGTGAGCCGGGACATGCGGTCGAGCGCGTCAAAGAAGAGGACGGCCGAGGCGTTGGGCGCCGTCCGCCCGCTGCGCCAGAGCGTGAAGAGCTCCGCGTAATAGGCGGTCCGGTCCTCGGCGAGCGGGGTCCGGATGCGGGGCCGGGCGTCGAACTCGAAGGCGACGGCTGCGCGCTGCCAGGCCCGGCGGGCGGCGAGGTCCTCGTCGGCCGGAAGGCCGAGCCGCCGCGCCCGCAGCAGGAAGATCCGCGCAAGCTCCTCGAGGGCGGCATCGGGTACACCGACGGCAGCAAAGAACAGGGAGGTCGGATCGGAGGGATGCCTGGGATGGATCCCCAGGTGGCGAACCGCCTTGAGGTAGCCGGACTTGAACCGTTCGCGTCCCTCGCCGGGAGAGAGATCTATCCCGAGGGTTCGGGAAATCGGGGGATAGACATATCGATCCGCCCCGACATAGTGGCGTGCAAGTCCCTGGAGCGTTGCCCAGGCGGCGAGAAGGGGTGCGGTCTCGAAAAGCCGGGCCATTACCCACACACGTCCCTTTACGCGGGTCCGGACGGCTTCAAGATACGATTCCGCCTCACGCGCCGGAAGTGGAAGCTGGGCGGGGAAAGGAGGCGCCGATTTCGAATCCCAGAGCGGTCTGAGCGCTGCTTCGATCTCTTCGGTCAATGCGCCTCCGTTCTGGAAAACACAGGTAAAAAACAGAAAGACAGATATGCCAGATTCCTGATGCGCTCAAGTTGTGCGTTACGCGGTTCACTACGCCTGACGTAAGACTCCCAATCAGACGGTCAGAAAATCCTTGCGTCGAAGGGGGCATCCAAACATGGACGCCGATCACCCCAAGATAGGGGTCAAACTTGCATGCCGTTCCACAGATCGTGGTGCTTCCCAAGGCTTGAGCTCGCGCTGCAACTACACGAAGGTCAAGAAAGGGCTGGCCTGCGATGCCACCTCTGACGGGCCGCGCCGCCGCATGTCGACCTGCCCGCGAACGGAAAGCAAGGGCCGGACTTCGAATCACCACGTGAAGGCACTTGGTGCGGCGTTCCGCTCAAGCGTGCGGACGACCGTGAGTCGCGTGGACAAGGGGTCTCTGCCAAGCTCGCGGCGCGACAAACCGCCACACTCCATACATCTCAACTGGCCCCTTCTCCACGGTCAAACGGGAAGTTTCCCGAGTTAGTAGAGTGATTTCCCGAACGCCTCCGGAGGCGCCCGCGACGGCAAGAGCTTTCTTCTGCCGGTCTGGACGCAACAACCGGCATCCCGCCCCGATCAACCGAAGACGGTCGTCCTCTTCTCCCCGTCTGTTCCGAGATGGAAGCAGGGTTTTCCCTACTCGCGACGCACCGACACGAGTTCCCCAAACCGAACCGGTTCACCCTCGTCATCGCGGAAATCCCAGCCATGCGCAAGCAGCCTGCGAGGAAGGTCCGAGGGTGCGATCTTCCTGTATCGGTTCGCGGTATCCGAACGGTTCCATCCCCCCTGGTCGAGAAGTTTCCCCCAATTTCGGGTGGCGGAAAAGTGCCAAGTGGCCCAGGAATGGCGACATGAATAAACGCACACCGCGTCGTCCAGACCGGCCGCAATCCGTACCTTCCTGAAGGCCGCGGCCATCTGTCCGCCCCGATTTTTCGAGAACTTGTAAGGTTGTCCGTTGGGCGCGGGAAAGGCCGGTCCGCTCTCCGGGATTTTCCCGATGAGTTCGACCGTCCGGGTCGGCAGCCGAACGAAGCGGGCCCTGTAGACGGTCTTCGTTCCCGGCAACCACCATTCCCGGGTGTCCGGATTCCAGCCCTCGGCTGTCAGCGACATGGTTTCCCCGGGCCCCGCGCCGGTCCCGAGCATGAAGGCGATCTTCCTCAATGTCTCCCGGTTGGGATCCCGAAGCCCGGCCGCCTCGGGATTTTCCGCCGCAGCCAGAAGTCTTTCGGCCTCCTCGGGGGTTAGCCAGCGAAGACGGCGATTGTCCTCGTGTTTCTCTCGCCTTTTTCCGGCGGTAAAATTCTGCACCGCCTTGATCGGGACGCGCAGCTGTCGGCGGATCGTATCCGGCTTCGCAGTCGGATAGAGCACACTGGCCGCTTCGGCCATGCGAACGTGATCAATCTCCGCGACAGCAGTGTCTGGCCCGAAATACTTCACGATCCGCGGAAGGAACCGTTCTTCCCCTCCCTGTTCCACGTAGAGCCGGGCCGCCTCCTTGAAGGTGATCGGTTTCGGTTCAGGCCGTGGTGCCGTCGCTTTTTCCCATGCCTCCCTGTAGAGCGCGTAGGCAAGCGCGTTGGCCTCCTCCCTGAGACTTGGGTCGCGGAGACGCAGGCGACGCCTGACTCTTTTTCCCTCCACGCGGAAGTCCACGACCCACGCATTTGCTTCCGAGGACCATACAGGGGCCCAGACCTTCCTGTTCACCAAGTTTTCCTCCAGGGCAGTTCGCTCTGCAGGGAAGATTGGCCAGAATCCTGCAACCGAAAATCCTTTCCGGAGCGCAGTACCGCCAAGCTTCCTTTTTCCCTTCACAAGATCGGGTGTCGGAGATGGAGTTCTTCCCGCCGGGATTCCGCCGATGTCGTGGCGTGCCCTTGCGATTTCCTCCGCTCACCCGGACGGGATCAGGGAGGAAAAATGAAAGCGGGAAAAAGATTCGGGAGTTTTCCTAGGCTCAGGACTCGTTCTTGATCATAGCCAGAACAAGACGGTTGCGGCGAGCATGATCGCAGAGAAGAACGTTTCCGGGCACCGATCGTATCG
>NZ_SLVM01000041.1 GCF_004339675.1 Rhodovulum steppense | reverse complement strand
CGCCGCCGTCAGCGTCGTCTTGCCGTGGTCAACGTGACCAATCGTCCCGATGTTCACATGCGGTTTCGTACGTTCGAACTTTGCCTTACCCATGGGGGCCTCCTGCTAACTGGTCCGGCGGTGGGATGGCACCCACCCTACGGTTTCTGTGTAGGGTGGGTGAAACCCACCGGGCGTCAGGCGTATTTCGCCTGGATTTCGTCACTGATGTTCTGCGGCACCGGCTCGTAATGGTCGAACTGCATCGTGAACTGCGCACGGCCCGAAGACATCGAGCGTAGGGTGTTGATGTAGCCGAACATGTTGGCCAGCGGCACGAAGGCGTTGATGACATTCGCGTTGCCGCGGCTGTCCTGACCCTGCACCTGCCCCCGACGGGAGGTCAGGTCGCCGATGATGCCGCCGGTATATTCCTCGGGCGTCACCACCTCGACCTTCATGATCGGCTCGAGCAGCTTCGCACCGGCCTTCTTGAGACCTTCGCGCATCGCTGCACGCGAGGCGATCTCGAAGGCGAGGACCGACGAGTCCACGTCGTGATAGGCGCCATCCACCAGGGCCACCTTGAAGTCTATCACCGGGAAGCCCGCAAGCGGACCGGAATCCATCACCGACTGGATCCCCTTCTCGACACCGGGAATGTATTCCTTCGGCACCGCGCCGCCCACGATCTTGCTTTCGAAGCTGTAGCCCTCGCCCGCCGTCGTAGGCTCGATCACCAGCTTGATGCGCGCGAACTGGCCCGAACCACCGGTCTGCTTCTTGTGGGTATAGTCGATCTCGGCCTTGTGGCTGATGGTTTCGCGATAGGCCACCTGCGGCGCACCGATATTCGCCTCGACCTTGAACTCCCGCTTCATGCGGTCGACAAGGATGTCGAGGTGAAGTTCGCCCATGCCCTTCATGATGGTCTGGCCGGACTCGATGTCGGTCTCGACGCGGAAGGACGGATCCTCGGCGGCCAGACGTTGCAGCGCCTGGGCCATCTTCTCCTGGTCGGCCTTGGTCTTGGGTTCGACCGCGATCTCGATCACCGGCTCGGGGAAAGTCATGGTTTCCAGCACGACGGGCTTCGCAGCATCGCAAAGTGTGTCCCCGGTGGTGGTTTCCTTCAGGCCCGCCAACGCGATGATGTCGCCCGCGAAAGCCTCGTCGATTTCCTCGCGGTTGTTGGAGTGCATCATCATCATCCGGCCGACACGCTCACGCTTGCCCTTGGTCGCGTTGAGCATCTGGTCGCCCTTCTTGAGCTGACCGGAATAGATCCGCGTGAAGGTGAGCGAACCGACGAACGGGTCGTTCATGATCTTGAACGCAAGGCCCGCGAAGGGCTGCGCGTCATCGGCCGACCGCTCGATGTTGCGGGTCTCGGTGTCGTCGCCGGGCGCAAAGCCCATATAGGCCGGCACGTCGAGCGGGCTCGGCAGGAAGTCAATCACCGAGTTCAGCAGCGGCTGGACGCCCTTGTTCTTGAACGCCGACCCCGCGGTCACCGGCACGAAGGACAGGCTGAGCGTGCCCTTGCGGATCAGCTTGCGCAGCGTGGCCTCGTCGGGCTCGTTGCCTTCGAGATAGGCTTCCATCGCGACATCGTCCTGCTCGACGGCAAGCTCGACCAGCGTGGCGCGCCATTCGTCGGCCAGATCCTTCAGCTCGTCGCGGATCGGCTGGCGGGTCCAGGAAGCGCCCAGATCCTCGCCCTTCCAGGTCCACTCTTCCATCGAGATCAGGTCGATGATGCCCTCGAGATTGTCCTCAGCCCCGATCGGCAGCGCGATCGGCGCGGGCGTGGCGCCCGTGCGGTCCTTGATCATCTTGACGCAGTTGAAGAAATCGGCACCGATCTTGTCCATCTTGTTGACGAACACGATGCGCGGCACCTTGTAGCGGTCGGCCTGGCGCCAGACGGTCTCGGTCTGCGGCTCGACGCCGGCATTGGCGTCCAGCAGGCAGATCGCCCCGTCGAGCACGGCAAGCGAACGCTCAACCTCGATGGTGAAGTCGACGTGTCCGGGCGTGTCGATGATGTTGAACCGGAACTTGGTGTCGGACATCCCCTCGGCGGTCGGATCCTCCTGGCGCTGCCAGAAGGTCGTGGTCGCGGCGGAGGTGATGGTGATCCCGCGCTCCTGCTCTTGCTCCATCCAGTCCATGGTGGCGGCGCCATCATGGACCTCGCCAAGCTTGTGGGACTTGCCGGTATAGAACAGGATACGCTCGGTCGTGGTGGTCTTGCCGGCGTCGATATGCGCCATGATACCGAAGTTTCGGTAGCGCTCGAGGGGGTATTCGCGTGCCATTGGTTCGGTTCCCGGCCTTGTCTGTTACCAGCGGTAGTGGCTGAACGCCTTGTTGGCGTCGGCCATCTTGTGGGTATCTTCGCGCTTCTTCACCGCAGTGCCGCGGGACTGGACGGCATCAACCAGTTCGCCCGCCAGGCGCTCTTCCATGGTGTTCTCGTTGCGCTTGCGGCTGGCGTCGATCAGCCAGCGGATCGCCAGCGCCTCGCGGCGCTCGGGGCGCACCTCGACAGGCACCTGGTAGGTGGCACCGCCGACCCGGCGCGAGCGCACCTCGACCGAGGGCTTCACGTTGTCGAGCGCCTCATGAAAGACCTCGATCGGGGCGCGCTTGAGGCGGCTCTCGACGCGGTCCAGCGCAGAGTAGACGATGCGCTCGGCGACCGATTTCTTGCCGTCGACCATCAGGTTGTTCATGAATTTCGTGAGCACCCGATCACCGAACTTGGCATCGGGCAGGACTTCGCGCTTTTCGGCGGCGTGGCGGCGGGACATCGACGTCTCTCCTTACTTCGGACGCTTGGCGCCGTATTTCGAACGGCGCTGCTTGCGGTCTTTGACGCCCTGGGTATCCAGCACACCGCGCAGGATGTGGTAGCGGACACCCGGAAGGTCCTTAACCCGGCCGCCGCGGATCAGCACGACCGAGTGTTCCTGGAGGTTGTGGCTCTCGCCGGGGATGTAGCTGATCACCTCGAAGCCGTTGGTGAGGCGCACCTTGGCAACCTTCCGCATGGCCGAGTTCGGCTTCTTCGGCGTGGTGGTGTAGACGCGCGTGCAAACACCCCGCTTTTGCGGACAGCCCTGCAGGTGCTGGGACTTCTGGCGTTTGACTTTCGGCTGCCGCGGCTTGCGGATCAGCTGCTGGATTGTCGGCATTCCGGTTCCCCGTGTTGCAACCCGTTCAAATCTCGTCTTCGTCGGCGCCTCGTGCGTCCACGAAACGCGAAAGCCGCATTCGCTCCCTTCTGTCCGGGAACGACGCGGTGGAATTCCAGAGGATCGGGGCCTGAGGCCCGGATCTTGACCACTTCAGTTCTGATTTCAGGCATGGCGGACAAAGCCGCCGACCCGAGTTCGCGCCGTATAGGGGGAGTCGGGGGGGTTGTCAACACCGATGGGACAGGCTCGGGCGGACAACATCGGGGCGTGGCGCTCAGACAGCTTGTCGAAACACCATTCGCCCCGCCGTCCAGCGCCCCCACCAGACTGAAAACGCCCCTACCATCGCTGGCAGAGGCGTTCTTCTATTGCAGGAAGGCCGCCTATTCGTCGCGGCTTTCGGGTGTTTCGACCAAGCCGAAATCGTCCTCGTCCGGCTCCATCACGTCCATGGGCGCAACAAGGGCCGCTGCCGCTTCGGCCTCGGCGCGGCGGGCCTCGATCACCTTCTGGTCTCGCTCGGAGGCAATGCGGCGCACGCGCTGACTGGCCCCACCGGTGCCCGCCGGGATCAGTCGACCGACGATGACGTTTTCCTTTAGGCCCACCAGCTTGTCGCGCTTGCCCTGAACGGCGGCCTCGGTCAGCACCCGCGTCGTTTCCTGGAACGAGGCGGCCGAGATGAACGACCGGGTCTGCAGCGACGCCTTGGTGATGCCAAGCAGGATCGGCTGGCCATCAGCGGCACGCCCGCCCTTGGCCATGACCTTCTCGTTGGCCGCGTCGAACTCGGCCTTGTCGACATGCTCACCCTTGAGCAGCGTGGTATCGCCCGAGTCGAGGATCTCCCACTTCTGCAGCATCTGGCGGACGATTACCTCGATATGCTTGTCGTTGATCTTCACGCCCTGCAGACGATAGACCTCCTGCACCTCGTCGATCATGTAATTGGCCAACGCCTCGACCCCCATGATCGCGAGGATGTCATGCGGTGCGGGGTTGCCGTCCATGATGTAGTCGCCACGCTGGATGAAATCGCCTTCCTGCACGGGGATGTGCTTGCCCTTGGGCACCATGTATTCCACTGGCTCAAGCGTGTCGTCGGCAGGTTCGATGGTGATCCGGCGCTTGTTCTTGTAGTCGCGCCCGAACCGCACATAGCCGTCGATCTCGGCGATGATCGCGTGGTCCTTGGGACGGCGCGCCTCGAACAGTTCCGCCACGCGGGGCAGACCCCCGGTGATGTCTTTGGTCTTGGCCCCCTCGCGCGGGATCCGCGCGACGACGTCGCCGGCCTTGACCTCCTGGCCGTCCTCGATCGAGAGGATCGCATCGACCGACATCGGATAGGTCACCGGGTTGCCTTGGTCGTTCCGGACCGGTTCGCCGGTTTCGGGATCGACGACGAAGACCTCGGGCTTGAGATCGCCGCCCTTGGGCGCGGTGCGCCAGTCGGTGACGATCTTCTGGGTCATGCCCGTCGCGTCATCGGTCTCGTCACGCACCGAGATCCCGGTATAGAGGTCGACGAACTTGGCCACGCCCGCCTTCTCGGCGATGATCGGCAGGGTGTAGGGGTCCCATTCGAACAGCTTGTCGCCACGCCTGACCGTGGCGCCCTCGGTCACGAAGACCTTGGTGCCGTAGCCGACCTTGTGGCTCGCGCGCTCCACCCCGTTTTCGTCGATGATCGCAAGCTGCATGTTGCGGCCCATCACGATCTGGTCGTCCGAAGCGTTGGTCAGCAGGTTCGGGTTGCGGAACTCGATCCGGCCCTCCTGACTGGCCTCCTGGAAGGACTGCTGGCCGCCCTGAGCGATGCCGCCGATGTGGAAGGTCCGCATCGTGAGCTGGGTGCCCGGCTCGCCGATCGACTGGGCGGCGATGATGCCGACCGCCTCGCCGACATTGACCATCGTGCCGCGGGCAAGGTCGCGCCCGTAGCAGGCGGCGCAAACGCCTTCCTCGGCCTCGCAGGTCAGCGGGCTGCGGATGCGTACCGTCGCCACGCCCGCCTTCTCGATCGCGTCGGCCTTGCGCTCGTCGATCAGTTCGTTGCGGCTGACCAGCACCTCGTCGGTGCCGGGTTTCAGCACGTCATCGGCCGCGACACGGCCCAGCAGACGCTCGGACAGTGAGGCCACGACCTCGCCATCATTGACCGCCGCCTCGCAGGTGATCGCCTTGTCGGTGCCGCAATCGTTCTGACGCACGATGCAGTCCTGCGCGACATCCACCAGACGCCGGGTCAGGTAGCCCGAGTTCGCGGTCTTGAGCGCGGTATCGGCCAGACCCTTGCGGGCGCCGTGGGTGGAGTTGAAGTATTCAAGAACGGTCAGGCCTTCCTTGAAGTTCGAGATGATCGGCGTCTCGATGATCTCGCCCGACGGCTTGGCCATCAGGCCGCGCATGCCGCCCAACTGCTTCATCTGGGCGGGCGAGCCGCGCGCGCCCGAGTGGGACATCATGTAGACCGAGTTCGGTTCCTTCTCGGCACCGGTGTCGTCCACGCGGACGGCCGAGATCTCGGCCATCATCGCGGCGGCCACCTCGTCGGAACATTTCGACCAGGCATCGACGACCTTGTTGTACTTCTCACCCTGGGTGATGAGGCCGTCCATGTACTGCTGTTCGAACTCCTTCACCTGGTCGCGGACGCCCTCGACGATGGTCCATTTCGAGTCCGGAATGACCATGTCGTCCTTGCCGAACGAGATGCCGGCCTTGAACGCCTCGCGGAAGCCCATGCCCATGATCTGATCACAGAAGATGACCGATTCCTTCTGGCCACAATAGCGGTAGACGGTGTCGATGACCTGCTGCACCTCCTTCTTGCGCAGAAGGCGGTTGACCAGTTCGAACGGCGCCTTGGCGTTCAGCGGCAGCAGCGCGCCCAGACGCACCCGGCCGGGCGTCGTCTCGTAACGCTTCATCACCTCGTTGCCGTGCTCGTCGATCTGCTTGATCCGCGCCGTGATCTTCGCGTGCAGATGCACCTCGCCCGCGTCCAGCGCGTGCTGCACCTCGTCGACATCGGCGAAGGCCATGCCCTCGCCCTTCATGCCCTGGCGTTCCATCGAGACGTAGTAGAGGCCCAGCACCATGTCCTGCGAGGGCACGATGATCGGCGCGCCGTTGGCGGGCGAAAGCACGTTGTTGGTGGACATCATCAGCACGCGCGCCTCGAGCTGGGCTTCCAGCGAAAGGGGCACATGGACGGCCATCTGGTCGCCGTCGAAGTCCGCGTTGAAGGCCGAGCAGACCAGCGGGTGAAGCTGGATCGCCTTGCCCTCGATCAGGATCGGTTCGAACGCCTGGATGCCCAGACGGTGCAGCGTCGGCGCGCGGTTCAGCAGCACCGGATGTTCGCGGATCACCTCGTCGAGAATGTCCCAGACCTCGGGACGTTCCTTCTCGACCAGCTTCTTCGCCTGCTTGACGGTCGAGGACAGCCCCTTCGCCTCCAGCCGCGAATAGATGAACGGCTTGAACAGCTCGAGCGCCATCTTCTTGGGCAGGCCGCACTGGTGCAGCTTGAGTTCAGGCCCGGTCACGATCACCGAACGGCCCGAGAAGTCCACACGCTTGCCGAGCAGGTTCTGCCGGAACCGGCCCTGCTTGCCCTTCAGCATGTCGCTGAGCGACTTCAGCGGGCGCTTGTTGGCACCCGTGATGACGCGGCCGCGGCGGCCGTTGTCGAACAGTGCGTCCACCGATTCCTGCAGCATCCGCTTTTCGTTGCGCACAATGATGTCGGGCGCGCGCAGTTCGATCAGCCGTTTCAGACGGTTGTTGCGGTTTATGACCCGGCGGTAAAGGTCGTTCAGGTCCGAGGTGGCGAAGCGGCCGCCATCGAGCGGCACCAGCGGACGCAGTTCCGGCGGGATGACCGGGATCACGGTTAGAACCATCCATTCCGGCCGGTTGCCCGATTCGAGGAAACTTTCGACAACCTTCAGCCGCTTGATGATTTTCTTGGGCTTCAGCTCGCCGGTGGCCTCTTTCAGTTCCTCGCGCAGGCGCTCGGCGTCGGCCTCGAGGTCGATCTGGGCCAGCATGTCGCGGATCGCCTCAGCGCCGATCCCGGCGGTGAACGCATCCGAGCCGTACTGGTCCTGGGCGTCGAGATATTCTTCCTCGGTCATCATCTGGCCGTAGGAGAGATCCGTCAGGCCGGGCTCGATCACGACGTAGTTCTCGAAATACAGCACGCGTTCCAGATCGCGCAGCGTCATGTCCAGCATCAGGCCGATGCGGCTGGGCAGCGATTTCAGGAACCAGATATGCGCGACGGGGGCGGCCAGTTCGATATGGCCCATGCGCTCGCGCCGGACCTTCTGCAGCGTCACCTCGACGCCGCATTTCTCGCAGACGACGCCGCGATACTTCATGCGCTTGTACTTGCCGCACAGGCACTCGTAATCCTTGATCGGCCCGAAGATCCGCGCACAGAACAGCCCGTCACGCTCGGGCTTGAAGGTGCGGTAGTTGATCGTCTCGGGCTTCTTGATCTCGCCATAGGACCAGCTGAGGATCCGTTCCGGCGAGGCGAGCGAGACCTTGATCTCGTCGAACTGCTTGGGCGCGGCGAGCGGGTTGAAGGGGTTCGTGGTCAGTTCCTGGTTCATCGTTCGATCCTTGAAAGGCTGGCGGAAAGGAGGAAGGGCGGTGGGTTGGCACCCACCCTACGAAACCGGCGTAGGGTGGGTGAAACCCACCATTCGGGGCTTGCCCTACTCGTCCTCCTCCGCGTCCAGGAGTTCCATGTTCAGCCCGAGGCCGCGGACTTCCTTCACCAGAACGTTGAAGGATTCCGGCACGCCGGCCTCGAAATTGTCCTCGCCCTTGACGATCGACTCGTAGACCTTGGTCCGGCCTGCCACGTCGTCGGATTTCACCGTCAGCATCTCCTGCAGGGTGTAGGCCGCGCCATAGGCTTCCAGCGCCCAGACCTCCATCTCGCCGAAACGCTGGCCGCCGAACTGGGCCTTGCCGCCCAGGGGCTGCTGGGTGACCAGGCTGTAGGGTCCGGTCGAGCGCGCGTGGATCTTGTCGTCCACCAGGTGGTGCAGCTTGAGGATGTACTTGACGCCCACGGTCACGGGGCGGGCAAAGCGCTCGCCCGTGCGGCCGTCGAACAGCACCGACTGCCCCGAGGTGTCGAAGCCCGCGCGTTTCAGCGCGTCGTTGACATCGGCCTCCTTGGCGCCGTCGAAGACAGGTGTCGCGATCGGCACGCCGCGGGTCACCGTCGAGGCGGCCTCGATCAGGGTTCCCTCGTCCATGTCCCTGATGCCCTCTTCGTAGACATCGTCGCCATAGGCCAGCCGCATCGCCTCGCGCACCGGGGTCAGGTCGCCCGTGCGCCGGTATTCGCCCAGCGCATCGTCGATCTTGATCCCCAGGCCGCGCGCGGCCCAGCCCATATGGGTTTCGAGGATCTGGCCCACATTCATCCGCGAGGGCACGCCCAACGGGTTGAGGACGATATCGACGGGCGTGCCATCCGCGAGGAAGGGCATGTCCTCCATCGGCACGACCTTGGAGACGACGCCCTTGTTGCCGTGACGGCCGGCCATCTTGTCGCCGGGTTGCAGCTTGCGCTTCACCGCGATGAAGACCTTGACCATCTTCATCACGCCGGGCGGCAGGTCGTCGCCGCGGCGCACCTTTTCGACCTTGTCCTCGAAGCGGTGGTCGAGCGCGCGGCGCTGGGCCTCGAACTGGGCGTTCAGCGCCTCGACCTCGGCGGCGTCCTGTTCGCCTTCAAGCGCCAGTTGCCACCACTGTCCGCGCGAGAGCGAGGCCAGCAGATCCTCGGTGATCTGTGCATTCGCGGGGACGCCCTTGGGCCCCTTGACCGCCACCTTGCCCAGGATCATCGACTTCAGGCGCGCATAGATGTTGCGTTCGAGGATCGCCAGCTCGTCATCGCGGTCGCGGGCAAGGCTTTCCACCGCCTCGCGCTCGATCTGCAGCGCGCGCTCGTCCTTGTCGACGCCGTGACGGTTGAACACGCGCACCTCGACCACGGTGCCGTAATCGCCCGGCGGCAGGCGCAGCGAGGTATCGCGCACGTCGGACGCCTTCTCGCCGAAGATGGCGCGCAGCAGTTTCTCCTCGGGCGTCATCGGGCTTTCGCCCTTGGGCGTGATCTTGCCCACAAGGATGTCGCCCGGGCCGACCTCGGCGCCGATATAGACGATGCCCGCCTCGTCGAGATTGCGCAGCGCCTCTTCGCCCACGTTCGGGATGTCGCGGGTGATTTCCTCGGGCCCGAGCTTTGTATCGCGGGCGGCGACCTCGAATTCCTCGATATGGATCGAGGTGAAGACGTCATCACGCGCGATGCGTTCCGAGATCAGGATCGAGTCCTCGTAGTTGTAGCCGTTCCAGGGCATGAAGGCGACGATCACGTTGCGGCCGACCGCCAGTTCGCCCATGTCGGTGCAGGGGCCGTCGGCGATCACCTCGCCCTTGGTGACCGTGTCGCCCACCTTCACCAGAGGACGCTGGTTGATGCAGCTGTTCTGGTTCGAGCGCTGGAACTTGCGCAGGCGGTAGATGTCCACGCCCGCGTCGCCCAGTTCCAGATCCTCGGTGGCCCGCACGACGACCCGCTGGGCATCGACCTGGTCGATGACGCCCGCCCGGCGCGCCTGGATTGCGGCCCCACTGTCGATGGCGACCTTGCGCTCCATCCCCGTTCCGACGAAGGGCGCCTCGGCCTGGATCAGCGGCAACGCCTGGCGCTGCATGTTCGAACCCATCAGCGCTCGGTTGGCGTCGTCGTTTTCAAGGAACGGGATCAGCGAGGCAGCGACCGACACCAGCTGCTTCGGCGACACGTCGATCAGGTCGACGCTTTCGCGCGGCGCCATGGTGTATTCGCCCGACTGGCGGGTGTTCACCAGATCGTTGACGAAACGGCCCTGCTCGTCGAGATTCGCGTTCGCCTGGGCGACGGTGTGGCGCATCTCCTCGGTGGCGGACATGTAGTTGACCTCGTCGGTCACCTGCCCGTCGACCACCTTGCGATAGGGCGTCTCGATGAAGCCGTACTTGTTCACCCGCGCGAACGTCGCGAGGCTGTTGATCAGGCCGATATTCGGGCCTTCCGGCGTCTCGATCGGGCACATCCGGCCGTAATGGGTCGGGTGCACATCGCGCACCTCGAAGCCCGCGCGCTCCCGCGTCAGGCCGCCCGGGCCAAGCGCCGAGAGGCGGCGTTTATGCGTGACTTCGGACAGCGGGTTGGTCTGGTCCATGAACTGCGACAGCTGCGAGGAGCCGAAGAACTCGCGCACCGCGGCCGCCGCGGGTTTCGCGTTGATCAGATCCTGCGGCATCACCGTGTCGATCTCGACCGAGGACATGCGCTCCTTGATGGCGCGTTCCATCCGCAGCAGGCCCACGCGATACTGGTTCTCCATCAGTTCGCCGACCGAGCGCACCCGGCGGTTGCCCAGATGGTCGATATCGTCGATCTCGCCCTTGCCGTCGCGCAGTTCCGTCAGCGCCTTGACGCAGGCGATGATGTCGTCGCGGCGCAGGGTGCGCTGGGTGTCGGGCGCGTCGAGCGCGAGGCGCATGTTCATCTTGACCCGGCCTACCGCCGACAGGTCGTAGCGTTCCGCATCGAAGAACAGAGATTCGAACAGATTTGTGGCGGCCTCGACGGTGGGAGGCTCGCCCGGGCGCATGACGCGGTAGATGTCCATCAGCGCGGTGTCGCGGCCGAGATTCTTGTCCGCCGCCATGGTGTTGCGGATATAGGGGCCGACATTGATGTTGTCGATGTCGAGCACCGGGATGTCGGTGATGCCCGCATCCAGCAGCGTCTTGAGCGTGCCACCCGACACCTCGCCGTCGCGGCCGATTTCCCAGGTCAACTCGTCACCGGCTTCGACATAGATCGCGCCCGTTTCCTCGTTGATGATGTCCTTGGCGACATAGCGACCGACGATGTGATCGAATGGGACAAGAAGCTCGGTGACCTTTCCTTCTTCGATCAGCTTCTTGACCTGCCGCGGCGTGACCTTGTCACCGGCCTTGCAGATCACCTCGCCGGTGGCGGCATCCACCAGATCGTAGCCAGGCCGCGTGCCGCGCACGCGCTCGGGGAAGAACCGGGTGACCCAGCCGCGGCTCTTCTCGAGTTTGAAGTCGACCGTTTCGTAATAGGCATCCATGATGCCTTCCTGATCCAGCCCCAGCGCATAAAGCAGCGTGGTGACCGGCAGCTTGCGGCGCCGGTCGATGCGCGCAAAGACGATGTCCTTGGCGTCGAACTCGAAATCCAGCCACGAGCCGCGATAGGGGATGATGCGGCAGGCAAACAGCAGCTTGCCCGAGCTGTGCGTCTTGCCCTTGTCATGGTCGAAGAAGACGCCAGGCGAGCGGTGCATCTGGGAAACGATCACCCGCTCGGTGCCGTTGACGATGAAGGTACCGTTCGGCGTCATGAGCGGCATGTCGCCCATGAACACGTCCTGCTCCTTGATGTCCTTGACCGATTTGGCGCCGGTATCCTCGTCGATATCGAACACGATCAGGCGCAGCGTGACCTTCAGCGGGGCCGCATAGGTCATGTCGCGCTGCATGCATTCCTCGACGTCGTATTTCGGCTTTTCAAGCTCGTATTTCACGAACTCCAGCACCGACGTCTCGTTGAAATCCTTGATCGGGAAGACCGACTGGAACACCCCCTGGATGCCCTCGCCATCGGCGGGCACCGGTCCGTCGCCCGAGTTCAGAAACAGGTCATACGAGGACTTCTGCACCTCGATGAGGTTCGGCATCTCCAGCACTTCGCTGATCTTGCCGTAATATTTGCGGAGTCGCTTCTGGCCAAGGTAGGTCTGCGCCATGTCTGTGGTCTCACCTTTCGTCTGTCGCGTCTGCGCGATGCCGTCGGGCCACGGCCGCGCGCCGCTCACGAAACAGGGGGAGAGGCTCCATTCCTGCAAGCCGTCCCACCGGCCGCTCCCGAACCTCGAACCGCGCCTTGAAAAGGGCTTGGGCGATGCAAGCCCTTTTCAAGACAGGTTCGGCCGGACCCGGAATTTGTCCCCCGGGCCCAGCCTTTTCATGCGGATCGCGGGCAGCATGCCCGCGCCTGGATCACTTGAGCTCGACTTCGGCGCCAGCCGCCTCGAGCTTGCCCTTGATCTCTTCGGCTTCGGCCTTGGAGACCTGCTCCTTGACGGCCTTGCCGCCGGCCTCGACGAGGTCCTTGGCTTCCTTGAGGCCGAGACCGGTGATCGCGCGGACTTCCTTGATCACGTTGATCTTGTTGGCGCCGGCGTTCTTGAGGATCACGTCGAACTCGGTCTGCTCTTCGGCAGCGGCGGCATCGCCACCGGCGGCGGGACCGGCCATCATAACGGCGCCGCCGGCGGCGGGCTCGATGCCGTATTCGTCTTTCAGGATCGTTTTCAGTTCCTGGGCCTCGAGCAGCGTGAGGTTCACGATCTCTTCGGCAAGTTTCTTCAGATCAGCCATTTTCTGTTCCGTTCTTTACACATGTTCTGTTCCAACGCGAGGCCAGTGCAGCCCACGCGGGATCACGAAGTTGCTCAAGCGGCTTCCGCACGCTCCTCAATGGTCGAGAGGATGCTTGCGATATTGGAAGCGGGCGCGCCAATGGCACCGGCGATGTTGCTGGCGGGTGCACCGATGCAGCCGACGATCGAGGCGATAAGCTCCTCGCGCGACGGCATGTCGGACACTGCCTTGACACCGGCCCGGTCCAGGGCCGTCTCACCCATCGCCCCGCCGAGGATCTCGAATTTCGAGTTGTCCTTGGCAAAGGCTTCCGCGACCTTGGCTGCCGCCACGGGGTCTTCGGAATAGGTGAGCACGGTCATGCCCGTCAGAAGGCTGGCGATGCTGGCGCAAGGCTTTCCTTCCAGGGCGATCTTGGCGAGCCTGTTCTTGGCGACGCGTACGGATCCGCCCGCCGCACGCATGCGCGCGCGCAGATCCTGCATCTCGGCAACCGTGAGACCCGCGTAGTGTGCAACCACCACGACGCCAGAGCTTTCGAAGATCTGGCCGAGTTCCTCGACCACTTTCTCTTTCTGGGCTCTATCCACAGTTTCACTCCAGTTTGGGGGTCTCCCCCCGGCTCAGGTCTGCCGGACCGAAGTCCGGCGTTCGGGTCCGCGAGGTCCCGAGGCCAGGATCGCCCGAAGGTCAGACCTTCGCGAAATCTGTCTCGTTTCCCCATCTCGGGAAGGACATTAAGCGCCCCCAGCGGGCCGCACCCTCCGTCTCGGACAGGACGGGGCGTCGCCGCCCCGCCATTCCCGGGCACGAGACCCGGAAATTCGCGTGAGAATAGGCGTCAGCCTATCCTTAATCAATTGCCGGTTGCCGAGGCAACATCGACCGACACGCCCGGCCCCATGGTCGAGCTGAGCGACACCTTCTTCATGTAGGTGCCCTTGGCGCCCGAGGGCTTGGCCCGGCTGACCGCACCCACGAAGGCGCGCACGTTCTCGACCAGCTTGCCCTCGTCGAACGAGGCCTTGCCGATGCCGGCATGCACGACGCCCGCCTTCTCGGCACGGAACTGCACCTCGCCGCCCTTGGCGTTCTTGACCGCCTCGGCCACGTCCATCGTCACCGTGCCGACCTTGGGGTTCGGCATGAGGTTGCGCGGGCCGAGGATTTTCCCCAGCCGCCCGACGACCGGCATCATGTCCGGCGTCGCGATGCAGCGGTCGAACTCGATCGTGCCGCCCTGGATCGTTTCCATCAGATCTTCGGCACCGACGATCTCGGCACCCGCCGCCCGGGCCTCGTCGGCCTTGGGGCCGCGAGCGAAGACCGCCACGCGCACATCCTTGCCGGTGCCGTTGGGCAGCGTGACCACGCCGCGGACCATCTGGTCGGCGTGCCGCGGATCTACACCGAGGTTCAGCGCGATCTCGACGGTCTCGTCGAACTTGGCATTCGCGTTCGACTTGATCAGGGCCACCGCCTCCTCGACGCTGAGGTTTTCCTTGTCGCCGACGGCTGCGCGCGCGGCGCGCACACGTTTTCCATGCTTTGCCATCGCGCTTACCCTTTCACCTCGATGCCCATCGAACGGGCCGACCCCAGGATGATCTGCATCGCGCCTTCGATGTCGTTGGCGTTCAGATCCTTCATCTTCGTCTCGGCGATCTCGCGCACCTGCGCCACCGTCACCGTGCCCGCAACGTCGCGGCCGGGCTTTTCCGAGCCCTTGGCACGGTTGCGCTTGCCGACCGGCTTGAGACCCGCCGCCTTCTTCAGGAGGAAGGACGCAGGCGGCGTCTTGATCTCCATCGCGAAGGACTTGTCCTGGTAGTAGGTGATGACCGTCGGACAGGGGGCGCCGGGCTCCAGATCCTGGGTCTTGGCGTTGAACTGCTTGCAGAATTCCATGATGTTGATGCCGCGCTGACCGAGCGCGGGACCAACGGGCGGGCTGGGATTCGCCTGGCCTGCCTTCACTTGCAGCTTCAGCTTGCCGATTACCTTCTTGGCCATAAGGCCCTCTCCTTCTTCTCACCGCGCCGGACCCACGCGAGGGTGGCGCATCGGTTTAGTGGTCCGGCGTTCGGGCGCGCCCGCCCGCCTCCCACGGCTTCGCGTCAGGCCCCCTTGGAGACCTGCGTGAATTCCAGTTCGACCGGCGTTGCCCGACCGAAGATCGACACCGTCACCTTCAGGCGCTGGTTGTCGTCATCCACTTCCTCGACCATGCCCGAGAAGCCCTCGAACGGGCCGTCAGTCACGCTGACATTCTCGCCGATCTCGTAGGTGATGAGCGAGCGCGGCTGCACCTCGCCCTCCTCGACCCGGTTCAGGATCTGGTTCACCTCCTCGTCGCGCATCGGCATCGGCTTGCCCTGCGGGCCCAGAAAGCCCGTGACCCGGTTGATCTGGCTGATGAGGTGATAGCCGCGATCGCTCATGTCCATGCGCACCAGCACATAGCCGGGCATGAAGCGGCGTTCGGCGGTCACCTTCTTGCCGCGGCGGATCTCGATCACCTCTTCGGTGGGCACGAGAACCTCTTCGATCTCATCCTCGAGACCGGCATCGGCGACAGCTGTCCTGATCTGTTCGGCGACCTTCTTCTCGAAGTTCGAGAGCACGCTCACCGAATACCACCGCTTCGCCATCTTGCCCCTTACCTCGCGTCCACCGGCCTTGGGCCGTTTTCTCTTTGCGACCTACGCTTTCCGGAACAAAAAACAGCGCGCAACCCGAATCGATGCACGCCGGAGCCCAGAACAGCGTTCGCCTTACAGATGTGATCCCCACCTTTCAAGCCCGCTGGCCTGAAAATCGGCAGGCTCAGCCAAAAAAGCCTAGGATCAACTGAAGCCCCGAGCGGATCATCCAGTCCACGAAGAAGAAGAAGATCGCCGTCAGGGTTGCCATGATCAGGACCATGACGGTGCTCAGACCGACCTCGCGCCGGGTCGGCCAGACGACCTTGGAGACCTCGGACCGGGTCTGCTGGATGAACTGGAGCGGATTGGCCATGGCCGTGATGGTCCCGTTTCTCGTGCCGATAGGGGGCGAGATACGCGCTTGGCGCCGTGATTGCAAGGGCGCAGGCCGGGCGGACGACGACCTAACGACGGTCCGCATCGGCAGAGAGTTGCGAAAAGCGGTCGCCCCGGCGGCCCGAGCGACCACCCGCGGACAGGTAGCGCGCCCGGAGGAACCCGATCAGTCGACCCAGCACGAAGATGCCGGCTGCCAGCCCGAGAACCGCCAAGGCGAGTCCGATCATGGCGGGGTCGGGTCCGGCCTCCGTGGTGAAACCGGGCAGGGCGGGTGCGGCCACGGGCGGTTCGGCGGACAGCGGCTCGACCGCCGGGGCGACGAGCCATTTCGCCCCCGGCGCGTCGCGCGCCAGAAGCGTAGCGGGCAGCGCCATAGCGGCCAGCCAGACCTGAATTGCAAGAATGCTGCGCATCTTTCCCCGCCTGCTACAATCGCCGTCCAAGCGCGCGTCGGGACAACCGACGCGCATTCCAGGATCATCGGCCGCTGCCATGGCAGCGATGGGGCGCCGCGACGACCCCATGACGGCATGTGCGGAGTATTGGCCTGGCAGGGGCGGAGGGACTCGAACCCCCGGCCCTCGGTTTTGGAGACCGATGCTCTACCAACTGAGCTACACCCCTAGGCCGAGCCCCGGTTACGTCACCGGGGCGGCGGAATCAAGCCCGGTTTTTCGCCCGCGCCCCGGTTTCGCAGCCACCCGTGCGCCGCCCCGATTTCTGCAACCGCCCGGTCCGACCTCGAGATTCGCAACCTGTACGACGTTGCGCCGTGGAACACGCCGTAGATCGTGGCAATCGGGGCGACCGCGGCCACCCCGGCAATGGCGAACGCGAGCAAGCGACGACTTTCCTTCCTGTTCGTCCGCATGCGAGTCGCGCGGCACCGGGCGCGTCCGGCACTGCGCCCGAACCAATCGCAGCGCATTTCTTCCAGAGCCGATCCCGCTGCGCCCAAAGACTGCCCCGCATGCCGCCACCGACTGCCACGAGCATCCGCCCATGCGAGCGGTGCAGCAAAGAGAAGGGCGCACCGCAGTGGGCGCGCCCCTCGTCCTTCTTGCCCTCGGGCTGATGGGTCGGCTTTCGCCGACCCGGCCGTGATTTCGGTTACTCGATGATCTTGGAGACGACGCCGGCGCCGACGGTGCG
>NZ_SLVM01000040.1 GCF_004339675.1 Rhodovulum steppense | reverse complement strand
GGTAAATTCCATTTCTTGACCCTCACTCTAACGCTCAACCCCTTGTTCTGGCGTCAGTCTCTCCGTTTTCGTTCCTCTCCCGATGAAAGACCCCCCCTCCACAGGCCGCACACGCCAGGCATTGTTGATCGCAACGATCCGCGTGAACGGTGCTCGATGCCATGACCGGCACCGCAGAACGCCGAGGCCGGAGCCCAGCAAAAGCAGGTTCTTCATCGGCCCCCACCGTCCCTTTTGCCGTTTTTCGACAAGTTAGGGCCGGTGCGGGCCGCGACCATGGCGGATGTTCAGGGATCCTTGCGGACGGTCTTCCGGCCGGTGATCATCGGGCGGATCAGATCCTCGCCCTTCCATTTGCGATAGAACCCGATGGCGGCGACATGCAGCACAACCAGCCCCAGAACCACCCATCCCAGCGTGGCATGCCAGGCCAGCGCCGTGCGCGAGGTCGCGGTGCTGACCTCGCGGGCGAGCGGACCTGCATTGACGTAGTCCTCGGGATCCGCGATCAGCCCCAGCCCCGCATGGACCGCCAGAACGCCCAGCAGGACGAACACGAAGAACCCGCCCAGCGGGTTGTGCCCGCGCCAATAGCTGGGTTCGCGCCGGACCATGTGGATCAGATATTTCCCGATCGAGACGGGACCGTAGAGAAAATTGCCGAAGCGCGCATGTTCCGGGCCGACAAAGCCCCAGATCAGGCGGAACGCCAGCAGGCCCAGCACGGCATAGCCGAACCAGAAATGCAGCGTCATCACGTTGGGCCCGAACTTGCCCAACCCCCAGGCGCCGACCACCGCGATCGCCAGCAGCCAGTGGAACAGCCGCAAGAGCGGATCCCAGACCCGGATGGTCTCGATCTCGACGGTTGCGTTGTCGGCCCGGGCGGTTTCGCCGCCCGGACCGGCACCATGGGTGCCCGTATCCTTCATCGCTCAGAAATCCCGGGCGCGGTAATTGTCGTGGCAATCCTTGCAGGTGCCGCCCAGCCGTTGCACGGCACCGCCCAGATCCGACCGGTCAAGCCCGGCAACCTCGACAAGGTTCTCGACAGCCTGGACATAGGCCATGCCCTTTTCCTGCACCCCGGCGAAATCCTCCCAGATCTTGGGCAGGGCGCGGGTCTTGCCGGGCATGTCGGCATTCGAGGTGCCGACCGCATAGAGATGGCCCATATTGTAGGCGGTCAGCAGTTTCAGGTTGTCGGCATGGGTCTGGGCGACCGCGCCGTCATACTCGATATCGCCCTTGGCCATCGAGGCCAGGACGCTCATGTTGGCCCCGAGCATCGAATAGAAGCCACGGCGGGCATCCACGACCTCCTGCAGGTCGGCGGCAATGCCTGCGGCCGGGACGGTCGCCAGGGCGGCGGTGATCAAAAGTACCTTGCGCATGAAACTCTCCTTCTGGTGATCGGGGATATTCCGTCTGCTGGGCTAGCATGTGACCGTCCTTGGGTCACGTCACAGTTGTATGTTGTGTGGTTCACAACACGGTGCCATGGGGCGATCTGCCGCGTTTGCGCTCATTCGCCCCGATTTCCGAGCGGATCCGGCCCTTGCGCAGGCGCCGTGCGCATATGCACAGACGGAGCGTGGCTGTCACGGCCTGGCCATGACGTCGACCGCAGACAGCTGCGCGACATCGGCGCGGCGCGCGCGGGCGGCCGCGACCAGCGCGGCAAAGAGTGCGCGCTGGCGGCGGGCGTAAGGCAGGTGTTCGGGATGCCACTGCACCCCAAGGGCAAAGGGATCGCGGATTCGCTCCACCGCCTGGATCATGCCGCCGCGGTCGCGCGCGGCGACCACCAGATCCGCGCCCAGCCGGTCCACGGCCTGGGAATGCAGCGCGTTGACCTTCATCGGTGCGGTCCCCGCGATCTCGGCCAGCCTTGTGCCGGGTTCGACCGCGATCCGCTTCTTCGGCAGGATCGTCCAGCGCCGGTCGGAGGCGGTATAGGTGCCATAGGCATCCTGGTGCAGGTTGCCGCCCAGTGCCACGTTGATCATCTGCGCCCCCCGGCAGATGCCCAGCACCGGGATCCCGCGGGCGATGGCGGCCTCGACCAGCGCCCGTTCCAGCGCGTCGCGCGCCGGGTCCAGCCGGGCCGAGGTCACGATCTGCCCATCGTAGAGATCGGGCGAGATGTCGTCGCCGCCGCCGATGATCAGCCCGTCCACCTCCTCCAGATCGGCGGACCGTCCCGCGCCCCAGCGCCGCGCGCGACCGCCCGCAAGCCAGAGGTTCAGCGCCACCAGCGGAAAGATGCGCCAGCCCGAGCGCGCCGAAACTGTAACCGCGATCTGCGGGCGTCCGCTCATGCCGCCGTCCAGAGTTCCAGATCGCCCAGCCGCTCCTCCAGATGGGCGAACCAGTCGCCCCGCGTCGTGGTCAGCGCGGCGCGATAGTCCAGCCATTCGCCGGCCAGCCGGTCCAGCGCCGCGCCGTCGGCGGCCAGCCGTTCGACCATCACCCAGCGGTTCCACTCATAGGCGATGCGCCATCCGGCTTCGTCGATCCGGCAATCGGGCAGGCGATAGTGAAAGGTCGGCCGCGCCGAGACCAGCCCGCCGTCGCCCAGCGCGCCGCTCACCCGGCCCTCGTCCAGATGGCGGAACAGCGGCAACAGGTCCAGCCCGCGATTGCGCGTCGGCGTCTCCGCCAGATAGGCGTCGATGAAATCGGCCATGCTCCAGTCCACGGCCTCGCCCGCCAGCCGGTCGACCAGGCGGCGCGGCCAGGGATCGACAAAGGGCAGAAGCCGCCGCGCGGGGTCGATCGGATCCGCCTTCCTCAGCCAGTCCTCGATCAGCGCGAAGGCGCGGGCCACGGGCAGGATCGCCTCGGTCGTCTCGTCCGCCACCGCGGGGTTCAGATGCACGCCGAAGCCCAGCAGGAGGCCGTTCCGACTGCCCTGCGCCCCGGCCGCGCGCAACGCGCCCCGCAGCCGGTCAAGCGCGGGCAACTGCCCGGGCTCCAGCGGCGGCGTAACGATCTCGACCGGCACCACCGCGCGGCTCAGATCCAGCCCCAGATCGGCCAGCTTGCCGCCCGCCTTGTCGCGCCATTGCGTGTCGAGACAGATCTCGACCGCGCCCCATTCGCTGTCCTCGACGACAAGATCATGCGCGGTCTTCTCGATCACCCGCCCGCCGATCGCATCGGCCACCAGCCGCGCCGCCCTTGCCTCGGTCAGCCCGCCGAACTCGATCTCGATTCCGGTCCGGCGCGGTGCGCCCTCGGCGGTGTTTTCCGGGCAGAGCGGCAGGAACCGGTCGCGCGGGATCAGGCTGGTGATGTTGTCCATGTCGGCCGGTCCTTTCCGGGCGCGCCTCACATCGCGAAAGAGGTGCCGCAACCGCAGGAACTTGCCGCGTTCGGGTTGTCGATCACGAAACGCGCCCCGATCAGTTCCTCGGTGAAGTCGATGACCGCATTCGACAGGAACGGCAGCGAGACCGGATCGACCACCACCCGCTCGCCCCCGCCTTCGAGCAACAGGTCGTCCTCGGCGGGGGCGTCCAGCGTGATCGCATACTGGAACCCCGAACAGCCGCCGCCCTCGACGGCGATACGCAGCGCCTTGCCCTGCGCCGCGGCCCCGATCTCGGCCAGCCGGGAAAAGGCGCGCTCGGTAACTTTCGGAGGCAGCGTCAGGTCCATCGCGGAATCCCCTGTGTGCAAACGGTCTTTCCTTCAATATATGGGGTTGAGGATTGCGAACAAGCGACGAGACCCCGGATGCTGGCCCCCTTCGCCTGCGACCCCGCCCAAAGCCGCGGGCGCCTTTATGCCGAGCAGGAAAGCGCCTTCCGCTCGTGTTTTCAGCGCGACCGGGACCGGATCATCCATTCCTCGGCCTTCCGCCGCCTGATGCACAAGACACAGGTCTTCGTGGTGCATGAGGGCGACAGCTTCCGCACGCGGCTGACCCATTCGATCGAGGTGGCGCAGGTCGCGCGCACCATCGCGGGCGTCCTGGGCCTGAACGGCGAACTGGCCGAGGCGGTGGCGCTGGCGCATGATCTGGGTCACACGCCCTTCGGCCATACCGGCGAGGATGCGCTGGCGGCCCTGATGGCGCCTTTCGGCGGGTTCGACCACAACGCGCAAGCCATCCGCATCGTGACAAGGCTGGAACGCCATTACGCGGATTTCGACGGGCTGAACCTGACATGGGAGGCGCTGGAGGGCATCGCCAAGCATAACGGGCCGGTGACGGGCACGCTGCCCTATGCGCTGGCCGAATACAATGCCCGCCACGACCTGGAACTGCACACCCATGCCAGCGCCGAGGCGCAGGTGGCCGCGCTGGCCGACGACATCGCCTATAACAATCACGACCTGCATGACGGGCTGCGTGCGGGGCTTTTCACCGACGAAGATCTGGCCGCGCTGCCGATCCTGTCGGATTGCTATGTCGAGGTTGATCGCATCTGGCCGCGGATCGACCCCAAACGCCGCCGCCACGAGGCGACGCGCCGCTTCTTCGGCGTGATGGTCGAGAACGTGATCGCCGAGGCCCGCCGCCTGCTGGCCGAGGCCGCCCCCGCTAGCGCCGCCGAGGTGCGCGGGCTGGGCCGCCCGGTGATCCGCTTCAGCGACCCGCTCTGGGCCGATCTGCGCCAGATCCGTGATTTCCTGTTCCACCGGATGTATCGCGCGCCCTCGGTAATGGCGGTGCGTGCCGAGGTGACGCGCGTGGTCGAGGAACTGTTCCCGATCTACCTGGCCGACCCCGCGCATCTGCCCGCGAAATGGCGCGAGGATGTGGCCGCCGTGCCGGACGTCACCGCGCTGGCGCGGATCGTGGCCGATTACATCGCGGGCATGACCGACCGTTTCGCCTTGCAGGAACATGCCCGCCTGACCGGGACCGAGCCCAAGCTGCCCGCCGCCTGGCGCGCGGCGACCGGCTGACCTGGGGCCGGTTGACGCGCCCGCGCCCGGTGGTAAACCGCCCGAGGCACCGAAAGGGATGGACATGAACCTCTTCACCGATCTCCGCGCGCTCGTGATCGACAGCCTGACCGCCATGGCCGCCGAGGGCGCGCTGCCCGCCGGGCTCGACCTCTCGAACGTCGCGGTCGAGCCGCCGCGCGATGCCGCCCATGGCGACATGGCCACCAACGCGGCGATGGTGCTGGCCAAGCCCGCCGGGCGGAAGCCCCGCGACATCGCCGAGGCGCTGGCGCCGCGCCTCATGGCCGATCCCCGCGTCACCCTGGCCGAGGTGGCGGGGCCGGGCTTTCTGAACCTGCGCCTTGCGCCCGGCGTCTGGCAGGGGCTTGTGGGCCGGGTGCTGGCCGAAGGCACGGGCTTCGGGCGCTCCGACATGGGGCAGGGCGCGCGGGTCAATGTCGAATATGTCTCGGCCAACCCCACCGGCCCGTTGCATGTGGGCCACACCCGCGGCGCGGTCTTCGGCGATGCGCTGGCGAACCTGCTGGCCTATTCCGGCCATCAGGTGACGCGGGAATACTACATCAACGACGGCGGCGCGCAGGTCGACGTGCTGGCCCGCTCCGTCTACCTGCGCTATCTCGAAGCGCATGGCCAACAGGTCGCCTTCGAGGACGGCACCTATCCCGGCGACTACCTGATCGAGGTCGGCCAGGCGCTGAAGGACAAGGTGGGCGACGCCTATCTCGACCAGCCCGAGGAGGTCTGGCTGACCGAGGTGCGCGACTTCGCCACCGACCGGATGATGGACCTGATCCGCGCCGATCTGGCCGCCCTCGGCATCACGATGGATGTCTTCTTCTCCGAGAAGTCGCTCTATGGCACCGGCCGGATCGAGGCCGCGATCGAGGCGCTGCGCGAAAGGGGGCTGATCTATCAGGGCGTGCTGGAACCGCCCAAGGGCAAGACGCCCGAGGACTGGGAGCCGCGCGAGCAGACCCTGTTCCGCTCGACCGAACATGGCGACGACGTGGACCGGCCGATCATGAAATCGGACGGCGCATGGACCTATTTCGCCCCGGACATCGCCTATCATTTCGACAAGATTTCCAGGGGCTTCGACGCTCTTATTGATGTATTTGGCGCGGATCACGGCGGCTATGTCAAGCGGATGAAGGCGGCCGTGTCCGCGCTGTCCGATGGCCGCGTGCCGCTCGACATCAAGCTCACGCAGCTGGTCAAGCTCTACCAGAACGGCGAACCCTTCAAGATGTCCAAGCGCGCGGGCACCTTCGTCACGCTGCGCGACGTGGTCGATCAGGTGGGGCCGGATGTGACCCGGTTCCACATGCTGACGCGCAAGAACGACGCGCCGCTGGATTTCGACTTTGCCAAGGTGCTGGAGCAATCCAAGGACAACCCGGTCTTCTATGTCCAGTATGCCCATGCCCGCGTCTGCTCCGTGCTGCGCAAGGCGGCCGAGGCGGGGATCGCGTCCGATGACGCCACGCTGGCCGCGGCGGATCTGACGAAACTCGGGCATGAGGCCGAGATCGCGGTCGCGAAGAAGCTGGCAGAATGGCCGCGTCTGGTCGAGATCGCCGCCCGCACGCATGAACCCCACCGCGTCGCGTTCTACCTGTACGAACTGGCCTCCGAGTTCCACGCGCTCTGGAACCGGGGCAACGATCTGCCCGCGCTGCGCTTCCTGCAAGAGGGCGATCCGGCCACAAGCCAGTCCAAAATCGCGCTGGCGCGTGCCGTTTCCGTTGTGATTTCCGCCGGCCTTGGTATTCTCGGCGTTACTCCGGTCGAGGAAATGCGCTGAAAAACAAGGCGCAACCCGCCCGGGCCGAGACAGGCAAGAACCAACCGGGGACAAAGAGCCCCGGAACATGAGGCGGCAATGGCAGATATCGAATACGACGCATTCCGTGCGCCGGGTCCGGGCGATGCCCGGCCGGGCATGAAGACCGCGCTGCACTGGGCCGGGGGCGCGCTGTCGCTTTCGCTGGTGGCAGGGCTTTGTGTCTGGGGCTACCAGATCCTCGTGCGCGATGTCAGCGGCGTGCCCGTGGTGCGCGCGCTCGAAGGGCCGATGCGGATCGCCCCCGAGGATCCGGGCGGCCGTCAGGCCGATCACCAGGGGCTGGCGGTGAACCGCGTCGCCGCCGATGGCGAGGCCGCGCCGCCCGCCGACACGCTGCGCCTTGCCCCGAACCCGCTGGCGCTGACCGAAGAGGACCGTCCGCGCGCCGAACTGGCCCCGCTGGACGTGGCCGCGCCTGCCGCGACGCCGTGGGACGAGGCGGCCGATCAGCAAGTCGAAGAGGCGTTCACGCTGGCGCCCGAGGCCGATGACACGGCCGATGCCGCGATGATGGCCGCCCTCGAAGAGGCCGCCGCGGACGAGATCACGCCACTGATGCAATTGCCCGCGGGCGCGCTCAGCCATTCGCCCCGCCCGGCGGCACGGCCCGATACCGAGGATCTCGCCGCCCGCGCCGCGATCGCGGCCGCCACCGCCGCGCTGATGCCGCGCAGTGCTGCCGAGCTTCCCGTGACCGAGGTGGTCGCGGGCACTGCGCTGGTCCAGCTTGGCGCCTTCGACGACGCCGAAGAGGCCCGCCTGGCCTGGGAGGGCCTGGCAGGCGAGGGGCGCTTCGCCGGGTTCTTCGACCGCAAGTCCCGCGTCATCCAGGCGACCGAGGGCGGCGGGCGCATCTTCTACAGGCTGCGCGCCGCAGGCTTCGACGATATCGCCGATGCCCGCCGGTTCTGTGCTGCCCTGATGGCCGAGGGCGCGGACTGCATCCCGGTGGTGGCCCGCTGATGCGGCGGGCCGGGGCCTATATCCTCGGCTGCTCCGGCCCGGCGCTGACGGCGGCCGAGCGGCAGTTCTTCGCCCAGGCCAACCCGCTCGGCTTCATCCTGTTCGCGCGCAATGTCCGCGATCCCAGCCAGTTGCGCGCGCTGACCGAAAGCCTGCGCGCGGCGGTGGGCCGCGCCGCGCCGATCCTGATCGACCAGGAGGGCGGGCGCGTCCAGCGCCTGACCGCGCCGCATTGGCGGCAATGGGCGGCGGCCGCCGACCAGATCGCCGCGGTCGGTCCAGAGAACGCGGCGCGCTCGATGTATCTGCGCTCGCGGCTGATCGCGCGCGAACTGAACTGGGCGGGCATCGACGTCAATTGCGCGCCGCTGGGCGATCTGGCGCGGCCGGAAACCCACAAGGTGCTCAAGAACCGCTGCTACGGCTCGGACCCCGCCAGCGTGGCCAGGATCGCCCGCGCCGTGGCCGACGGGCTGTTGCATGGCGGCGTGCTGCCCGTGCTGAAACACATCCCCGGCCATGGCCGCGCCACGGTCGACAGCCACCTTGACCTGCCGCGCGTCAAGACCCCGCTCTCGCAGCTCGAGGCCACCGATTTCGCCGCCTTCCGCGCGCTTTCGGACCTGCCGCTGGGAATGACGGCCCATGTTGTCTACGAGGCTCTGGATGGCGGCGCCCCGGTCACCACCTCGGGCGAGGCGATCATCTATATCCGCAGGGCGTTGGGCTTTCAGGGTTTCCTGATGACCGACGACATCTCGATGCAGGCGCTGTCGGGCAGCATCGCCGCGCGCTGCGTGGCCAGCATCCGGGCGGGCTGCGATGCGGTCTTGCATTGCAACGGCAAACTGGCCGAAATGGAAGAGGTCGCCGAGGCCAGCGGCACGCTGACCGAGAAAGCCGCGGCAAGGGCCTCGCGCGCGCTGGCCCGCCGCCGCCCGCCGGTGCCCGGCGAGGTTTCCGCGCTGGTGACCGAACTCGATGCGCTGCTGGGAAAGAGGCGCGATGCCTGAACAGGGCCCCGACAGTTTCACCGAGGGACCCGCGCGGGACCCCGTCGCCGCGCGGCTGGCCGCCGAGGCCCTGATCGTCGATGTCGAGGGTTTCGAGGGGCCGCTCGACATGCTGCTGACGCTGGCCCGCAGCCAGAAGGTCGACCTGCGCCGCATCTCGGTGCTGCATCTGGCCGAGCAATACCTGGCCTTTGTCGAACAGGCGCGGACGCTGCGCATCGAACTGGCGGCCGATTACCTGGTGATGGCGGCCTGGCTTGCCTATCTCAAGTCGCGCCTTCTGCTGCCGCCCGATCCCACCGACGAGGGACCCTCGGGCGAGGATCTGGCTGCGCATCTGGCGTTCCAGCTTGAACGGCTCGAAGCGATGCGGGCGGTGGCCGCCCGGCTTCTGGGCCGCGACCAGAAGGGGCGCGACTTCTTCGTGCGCGGCATCCCCGAGGATGTGCAACGGGTGCGTCGGGTGCAATATACCGCGACCCTTCTGGACCTGATGCAGGCCTATGCACGGATCCGCACCAAGGACGAGTTCCGCCCCTACGTCCTTGATCGCGATGCGCTTTACACGATGGAAGAGGCGCTGGAACGGATGCGCGGCCTGCTGGGCTATGCGGGCGAATGGATCGACCTGTCCAGTTGGCTGCCCGAGGGATGGCAAACCGACCCCGTGCGTCGGCGCACCGCCACCGCGGCGCATTTCGCCGCCAGCCTGGAACTGGCCAAGCAGGGCCAGATCGAGATCCGCCAGTCCGACACCTTCGCCCCGATCCATATCCGGCGGAAGCCCCGCGCATGACCCGGACCCCGCCCGAGCAGGAGGAAAGCCTTTTCGAGGCGCCGCCCATCGGCGAGCAGGAGCGCATGGTCGAGGCGATCCTGTTCGCCTCGGCCGAGCCGTTGCGCGTGGCCGAACTGAACGCGCGGATGCCGCATGGCTGCGATGCCGCCGCCGCGCTCGCCCATCTTGCCCGCCGCTACGAGGGGCGCGGCGTGCGGCTGGTGCGCGTGGGCGAGGGCTGGGCGTTTCGCACCGCGCCCGATCTGGGCTTCCTGATGCAGAAGGAGACGGTCGAGCTGCGCAAGCTCAGCCGCGCCGCGATCGAGACGCTGGCGATCATCGCCTATCACCAGCCGGTGACGCGCGCCGAGATCGAGGAGATTCGCGGCGTCTCGGTCAGCCGGGGCACGGTCGATCAGTTGCTGGAGCTTGACTGGATCCGCTTCGGACGGCGCCGGATGACGCCGGGCCGCCCCGTCACCTATGTCGTGACCGAGGAATTCCTCGACCATTTCGGACTGGAAAGCGCGCGCGACCTGCCCGGGCTCAAGGAATTGCGCGCCGCAGGCCTGCTGGACAGCCGCCCCATGCCCGGCGGCCCGGACGATACCGAAGCCGAGGACGGCCAGGCCGACATGTTCGAGGACGAAAGCTGAGGCGCCCGCCTCAGCCCGCGCCGATCTCGGCGAAGACCCGGTTCAGCGCGGCCTCCAGCTTGTCGAACATCTCGTCCATCTGCGCTTCGGTCACGATGAAGGGCGGGCACAGCACGATGGATTGGCCCAGCGGCCGACAGATCAGCCCGTGATCGGTGCAGGTATTGGCGATGCGCTCGCTGACCGACAGGGTCGCGGGAAACGGCGTCTTCGTCGGCTTGTCGGCCACTGCCTCCAGCGCGCCCATCAGCCCCTTGCCGCGCCATTCCCCGATATGGGGATGCTCGGCCAGCCGCTTCAGCCCCGCCTCGAAACGCGGGGTCAGGGCGCGGACATTGTCCAGAAGCCCCTCGTTCAGGATCACGTCGATCGCTTTCAGCGCGATGGCGCAGCCGACCGGATGGCCCGAGGCGGTGAAGCCATGGGGAAATTCCTCGACCGCCTCGGCCGCGGCCTGCAACCGGTCGGACAGGTCGGGGCCGAGGATCACGGCGCCCATCGGGAAATAGCCCGCAGTCAGCGCCTTGGAACTGATGATCGCATCGGGGGTGAAGCCGTAGGTCTGGCAGCCCCAGACCTCGCCCGTCCGGCCGAAGCCGCAGATCACCTCATCCGCGATCAGCGGGATGTTGTGACGCTTCAGGACCGCCTGGATCGCCTGGAAATAGCCCTCTGACGGCGGGATCACGCCGCCCGCGCCGATCACCGGCTCGGCGAAGAAGCCCGCGATTGTCTCGGCCCCCTCGCGCGCGATGACCTCCTCCAATTCGGCGGCCAGCCGGGTGGTGAACTCTGCCTCGCTCTCGCCCTCCCGCCCCTCGCGCCAGTAATGCGGGCAGGTCAGGTGGATGAACCCGGGCAGGGGCAGGCCGAACAGCGCGTTATAGGCCTTGCCCGTCATCGAGGCCGCGGCGACCGTGACCCCGTGATAGCCGTTCCAGCGCGTCAGGATCTTGCGCCGCTCGGGCTGCCCCTCGGCGCGCGCCAGGAACCACAGCATCTTGAGCGCCGTGTCGTTCGCCTCGGATCCCGAATTGGTATAGAAGACCTTGCCGCGGGCGAAGGGCGAGACCTCGATCAGTTTCTCGCTCAGCATCACGGTCTGGTCCGACATCCGCCCGAAAAACGCGTGATAGCCCGGAAGCCGGTCATATTGCGCCTTGGCGGCCTGGGCCAGGCCGGGATGATCGAACCCCGCCACCATGTTCCACAGCCCCGAATTGGCGTCCAGATAGCGCCGCCCGGCCGTGTCGAAGATATAGGGACCCTCGCCATGGGTCACGACCACCGTGCCGCGCGCCTGCACCGAGGGCAGGTCGGTGAAGCCGTAGAAGCTGTGCGTCTCGGCGCGGGCATCCCAGTCGTTCGGGGCGGTGTCGGGCATGTTCGGGGCTCCTTCGGCACTCTCGCCCCGACGCTATCCCCGCGCCCGGCCGGGTGCAATCGCACGTTGCCACCGCGGCCCACGGGCCGGGTCGAACCGGCGGCAGCCGCTCCTGCGCGCGGGGGGGGCGAACCGCTCAGGGCGCGCGGAAATGCTTGGACAGCTTCAGCCCCTGGCCCTGGTAGTTCGACGCGATCCCCGCGCCATACAGCGTCTCGGGCCTTGCGGCCATGCGTTCATAGACCAGCCGCCCCACGACCTGCCCATGTTCCAGCACGAAGGGCGCCTCGTGGCAGCGCACTTCCAGCACCCCGCGCGACCCCGTGCCGCCCGCCGCGTCATGGCCGAAGCCGGGATCGAAGAAGCCCGCGTAATGCACCCGGAACTCGCCCACCATGGCCAGATAGGGGGCCATTTCGGCGGCGTAATCGGGCGGGATATGCACCGATTCGCGGCTGACCAAGATATAGAAGGCGCCAGGGTCGAGGATGATCCGGCCCCTGTCGGTCCGGATTTCCTCCCAGAACTCGGCCGGGTCATGCCCGCCGATCCGGTCAAGGTCGATCACCCCCGAATGCGGCTTGGCGCGATAGCCAACCAGATCGCCGGTTTCGGGCTTCAGATCGACCGAAAAGCCCAGCCCCTCGGAAATCACCGCCGGACCGCCCGCAACCAGCCCCACCGCCCGATGCAGCGCCGTCAGTTCGGCATCGTCCAGAACCGCCTGCCCGCGACGGAACCGGATCTGGTTCAGCCGCTGGCCGGGCCGCACCAGCACCGAGAAGGAGCGCGGGCAGATCTCGGCGTAAAGCGGGCCGTGATACCCCGGCCGGATGCGGTCGAACTCCACCCCGCCATCGGTGATCGCACGGGTCAGAAGGTCCAGCCGCCCGGTCGAACTCTTGGCATTGGCGACCGCGGCGACGCCCTCGGGCAGGGCCAGCCGCTCCATCAGCGGCACGACATAGACGCAGCCCTTTTCCAGCACCGCCCCGCCCGTGAGGTCGATCCGGTGCATCTCGAAATCGGCCAGACGCTCGGCCACCGTCGCCCCCGCACCCGCCAGGAACGAGGCGCGCATCCGGTAGGCGACATCCCCCAGCCGCAGATCCAGCGAGGCGGGCTGCACCTGCCCGTCATCCAGGGGCGCGCTCAGGCCGATCGCGCCCGCCTCGATCAGCGCGCGGATCTGCTGCGCGGGCAGCACGCCGGGTCCGGTCATCGCATCGCCTCCGACTGTTGCAAGGCCAGGTGCCGAAAACACCACCGCCCGCGGCCCGAAAGGGCGCGCGGGCGGTGTGATTTTGGTCGGGCTAGCAGGACTTGAACCTGCGACCTTCCGCCCCCCAGACGGACGCGCTACCAGACTGCGCCATAGCCCGACACGGGGGCGTTCTTAGCATGTCTGACGGCGGGGGCAAGCCGCAAAAAACCCCGCCCGGCGCCAGGATCGGCCTATTGCCCGCCGGACACCATCCGCTCGCCAAGCGCCTGAAGCCGCGCCAGCGATTGCCCGGCCCGGTCCCGGTCGGCGGCCAGCGCCTGACGCAGCGCGGGGGTGCGGATCAGCGTGCGCAGCGGCGGCGCGACCGGGGCAAAGGCCGGGTCGTCATCGGCCGGATCGCTGCGGGCGATTCCCGTGCCGAGGGGCCGCGCAATCGCCGGGGCAGGGGGCTCGGCCATCGGTTCCGCCAACGGTTCCGGCTCCGGTTCGGCCTCCGGTTGCGCTTCAAACTCCGGGGCGGCCTCTGACAGGATGTCGGACCCGGCCTGTTCCGACGCCTCCGCCTCGGGCTCGGGTTCGGCCGGACCGGCCGCCGGGGCATGGGCTTCGGGTTCAGGCTCCGGTTCCGGCTCTGGCTCGACCACGATCTGCGCGACCTCGGGCTCCGGGCCGAGCAGCAAGTCGGCCTCCGCAAGGTCCGCGACCGGCTCCTCCGCGGATGTCTCCGGCGCGGCCTCGAAGGGCAGGGTGGCGGCGGGTTCTTCCTCGACCGTCGGGCGGGGATGGCGGCGGAAGCTGGGGATCGCCGCCTCGGCCTCCGGTGCGGGGCGCGCCCCGGCCGCAAGATCGAGACCGGGCAGGATCGCCTCGTCCGGTTCGGGCCGGGGGCGGAACGCCAGCGGCAGGATCTCGGCGGCCTCGGATTCGGCATCCTCCTGCATCGGGGCCTCGTCGGCCTCGACCATCTCGACGGGCGAGTCGTCCCCGGGCAGCGGCGCTTCGGCAACCGCCTCGACCGGCTCGGCATGGCCCTCGATCAGCAGCCCGGGCGTCCCTTCCTCCAGCGGCGGCGACAGGGCCGAGACGAATTTCACCCCTTCCTCGCGCAGGATCTTCTGCACCCCGCGGATGGTCAGCCCGTCCTCGTGCAGGAGCCTTTTGATCCCGCCCAGCAGCATCATGTCGGCCGGCCGGTAATAGCGCCGCCCGCCCGCGCGCTTGACCGGCTTGACCTGGGAAAACCGGCTTTCCCAGAACCGCAGCACATGCGCGGGCGTGTCCAGCCACGCCGCCACCTCGCTGATCGTGCGGAAGGCTTCGGGGGATTTTTCCATCTGGAACGGAACCTTAGTCCGTCCGCTCGGAATTTCCGGCGGCGACGCGGTCCTTCATCAGATGCGAGGGACGGAAGGTCAGGACCCGTCGCGGCAAGATCGGCACCTCTTCGCCGGTCTTCGGGTTGCGGCCGACCCGCGCCGCCTTTTCCCGCACCGAGAAGGTGCCGAAGGACGAGATCTTGACTGTCTCGCCGCGCACCAGCGAATCCGACATGTGCTGCAGGACGCTCTCCACCAGGTCGGCGGATTCGTTGCGTGACAGGCCCACTTCGCGGAACACCGCTTCGGTCAAATCCATTCGTGTCAGCGTTTTGCCGGACATGGCGTCCCCTCTGATCAAAAACCCGAAATTCCCCGACTACCTAAGAGCTTAGGGAGAAACGGATTTCCGAGTCAATGACAACGACTTGCAGGATGGCGTTTGCGCGCAACCTTACCAGCGCAGAACCACCGCACCCCAGGCCAGCCCGCCGCCGATCGCCTCGGTCACGACCAGGTCGCCGGGCCGGATCCGCCCCTCGGCCTTGCCCACCGACAGCGCCAGCGGAATCGACGCGGCCGAGGTGTTGCCATGGTCCTGCACGGTGACGATCACCCGCTCCATCGGCAATTGCATGCGCTGCGCGGTGGCCTTGATGATCCGCAGATTCGCCTGATGCGGCACCAGCCAGTCGACATCCGCCCCGCTCAGCCCCGCCTTGTCCAGCGCCGCATGGGCGGTGTCGGCCAGCTTCTCGACGGCATGGCGGAACACTTCCTTGCCCTGCATCCTCAGATGCCCGGTCATGCCCGTCGAGGTGCCGCCATCGACGTAAAGGATGTCCTTGTGCCGCCCGTCCGAATGCAGGTCGATCGCCAGCACGCCGCGATCGTCCGATCCGCCCGCGCCCGCGCCCGCCTCCAGCAGCAGCGCGCCTGCGCCATCGCCGAACAGCACGCAGGTGCCGCGGTCGGTCCAGTCCATGATCCGGCTGAAGCTTTCGGCCCCGATCACCAGCACGCGCCGCGCCATCCCGGTCGCGATCATCGCGTTCGCATTGGCCAGCGCGAAGACGAAGCCGGCACAGACCGCCTGCACGTCGAAGGCAAAGCCGCGCGTCATGCCCAGCCCCGCCTGAACCATGGTCGCGGCCGAGGGAAAGGTCAGATCGGCGGTCGAGGTTGCCAGGATGATCGCATCCACTTCGTCGGGTGCCAGCCCCGCATCGTCCAGCGCCGCCCGTGCCGCGCGGATCGCCATGTCGGCCGTGGTCTCGCCCTCGCCCGCCAGATGGCGTCGTTCGATCCCCGAGCGCGAGCGGATCCACTCGTCGGACGTCTCGAGCGTCGCCTCGAACTCGGCATTCTCGACCACGCGCGCAGGCAGATAATGGCCCACTCCCCTGACAATGGCCCTTGTCACCATGTCTACCGCTCGCCTCCGGCCACGTCCTTGACCATTTCGTGGACCGGCCCGGAGGCTGTGGCAACGCGCGCCGCCAGCCGTTCGGTGAAGCCCGATTGCGCCAGTTCCCAAGCCAGTTTGACCGCCGCGGCGACGCCGGTGGCGTCCGACGAGCCATGCGACTTGACCACCGTGCCGTTCAGCCCGAGGAACACCCCGCCATTCACCCGGCGCGGGTCGATCCGCTTCTTGAGCCGTCGCAACGAGGTCAGCGCCAGCAATGCCGCCACCCGCGACAAGGGCGTTGCGCTGAACGCCTCGCGCAGGAAATCGCCGACCAGCCGGGCGGTGCCTTCGCCGGTCTTCAGCGCCACATTCCCGGTAAAGCCGTCGGTCACTATCACGTCGACCTTGTCCGAGGGAATGTCGCCGCCTTCGACGAAGCCGACGAAATCGAACTGCCCGGCTGCGCAACTTGCCTCGATCAGATCATGGGCGGCCTTCAGCTCGGCCCGTCCCTTGTTCTCTTCGGTGCCGACATTCAGGATGCCGACACGCGGCCGGTTCAGCCCCAGCCCGTTGCGCGCATAGGACGAGCCCATCAGCGCATATTGCAGCAGGTCATGCTCGTCCGCGCGCACATCGGCGCCGACATCCAGCATCACGTTGAACCCGTGCGGATTGCGCGAGGGCCACAGACAGGCGATGGCGGGCCGGTTGACGCCCGGCAGCTTGCGCAGCCGCACGATCGACAACAGCATCAGCGCGCCGGTATTGCCGCAGGACACGCAGACCGGCGCCTCGCCATTGCGCACGCTGTCCAGCGCCGACCACATCGAGGTCGCCTGGCCATGGCGCATCACCTGACTGGGCTTGGCCTCCATCGTGACCACATCGGCAGCATCGCGTATATCGACCCGACCGGCCAGCACCCTGCGGCGCGAGACAAGCTGCTCCAGTTCCGCCCGGCGTCCATGCAGGATGAACCGGATCTCGGGATTCTTGGTGGCGGCTTTGACCAGTCCCGCGACCACGGCCGCGGGACCACGATCCCCGCCCATGGCGTCGACCGATATGACGGTGCGCGGCGCCTCGGCGCGCGGCTCCTGACAGTGCTGCGTGCTCATGTTCGACGCGGGGGACGTGCGGCCCGGGGCCTCAGGCCGCGTCGTCTTCGTCCAGGTCGAATTCCTGGGCCTGCGCAACCACTTCGCGGTCGTCGTAATGGCCGCATGCGGCACAGACGTGATGCGGACGCTTCAGTTCGCCGCAATTCGAACATTCGGCCGGATTGCCCGGCACCAGCGCATCGTGCGAGCGCCGCATGTTGCGGCGCGACCGCGTGACTTTGTTCTGAGGGACAGCCATGTCTCAACCTCGATCCTTCGGGGCCTCTGGCCCGGTGTTCTGTCTTGGGAAAGCCCGTCTCTCAGCGCGTGGCCGCGCGGCGTAACCCATCGTGCAAGCGAGGCCGGGAACATACTGCGATTCTGACCGGGCGCAAGTGTTTTTCTGGACGCGCCGGGACGCGCAGCCGCCGCAGCGCAAGCCCGTCCCGGACCCGGCCTCAGCGCTCTGCCGCAGGGCGCAGCGCCAGCCAGATCAGCGCACCCCCGGCCAGCGCCAGGAACGGCACCATGGCCAGGTTGACTGCCGCCCAGCCCGCGGCGGCCGACCCGCCCGAACAGTTCATCAACCCCCCCGAGGCCAGCGAGGCGAGCGTCACCCCGGCAAAGACCAGCGTGTCGTTCATCCCCTGCGCCGCGCCGCGTTCCTCCGGGCCATGCGCCTGCGCCAGCATCGCCGTCGCCCCGATGAAGCCGAAATTCCAGCCGATGCCCAGCAGGATCAGCGCGGCATAGAACTGCTCCAGCGCAACCCCGCTCAACGCCACCCCGCCCGACAGCGCCAGGATCGTCAGCCCGGCCGCCACCACGGGCCGCGCGCCGAACCGCGCGATCAGATGCCCGGTAAAGAAACTCGGCACATACATCGCCAGCACATGCGCGGTCACGATATCCGCCGCGACCCCGGTGTCGAAGCCGCAGCCGACAACCGCCAGCGGCGACGAGGTCATCACCAGGTTCATCAGCGCATAGGACACCATCCCGCAGATGATCGCCACCGCGATCGCGGGATCGCGCAACAGCTCGACACGCCCCCGCCCGCCCGTCTGGCCCGCCACGCGGCGCGGCGGCGCGGGGATGTCGAGAAAGGCGAACAGCACCGGACCGACCAGGTTGATCGCGATCACCGCCAGATAGGTGCCGAGAAAGGGAACCACCATCGCCTCGGCCGTCACCTTCACCAGCTGCGGGCCGACGACCGCGGCCACCAGACCGCCCGCCAGCACATAGGAAATCGCCTTGGGCTGGAAATCGCCGGTCGCGCTGTCGGCGGCGGCAAAGCGGTAGAATCCCTGCGCCGCAAGATAGATGCCGGTCAGGAACGAGCCCGCGAGAAACAGCCCGAACGAGCCCTGCACCAGCCCCACCGCGCCCACCGCGCCGCCCGCCGCCCCGCCCAGCGTACCGACCAGGAAGCCCGCGCGCCGCCCGAACCGCTGCATCAGGCTTGCCAGGGGTGTCGCACTCAGCATCGAGCCCAGCACGATCAGCGAGATCGGCAGCGTCGCCCAGCACGGGTCGGGAGCCAGGCTCTGGCCCGCAAGCCCGCCGATGGTGAAGATCATCGGCATCTGCGCCCCGATCAGCGCCTGCGCCGCCACCAGCAGGGCGACATTGCGCTGGGCGCGCGAAGCGGTCAGGGGCGGGGCGGCGTCGGTCATGTCATCTCCCTAACCCGGGGCGCGCGCACGCGAAAGAGGAAGCCTGCTGCAACAGGCGGCCTCCGGCGACTCCATTCGTGGCCGACAGAACATGCGGGGCTGCGTCGCGTCGCGGCTTTGTCCCGCGATTTTCTTCTTGGCCGAAATACCCCGGGGGTCCGGGGGCAGCGCCCCCGGCGGGTCGGCTTGTGTGTCGTTACGGGTGGTTCTGACGGGGGATTACAG
>NZ_SLVM01000039.1 GCF_004339675.1 Rhodovulum steppense | reverse complement strand
CCCCGACGAACTCCGTCAGGGGCAAGGTTCCACATGGGTCAAATCTCAATGACAATTCCGACTGCCGCTGGGTCAGTTCTCAGTGACATCCAACAATTGTCCAACGCGGCGGCCGTTCATGTAGACATCGAGCGGCGCATAGGCGCGCTTGCGCCCCATCAGAAGATGTCCTCGAGGTCACGCGGGGTCATCTTGCTGCGCGGCACGATCCGCAGTTCGAGGTCGAGCGCTGCCAGCAGGTCGAAGATCGTCTCCGCCTTGGCCCCGCTGGCGCCGGTCTCGATGTTGGACACCGTACGCTGCCAGACGCCCGCCCGGGCGGCCAGTTCGGCCTGCGTCAGGCCCTTGGCCTTGCGCGCGGTGCGCAGGACCTGGCCGAGATCCTTGGTGGTGCGGGCGATCTGATCCATCGGGGTGATCCTTTCCCGATTAAGATGATCGTGGGATCATATGTAGTCAATATGTTCTGTGGATAATAATGGTAATTTATGATCCCGGAGACATTCCCGTTCTGCGTTCTGCGTTCTGCGTTCTGCGTTCTGCGTTCTGCGTTCTGCGTTCTGCGTTCTGCGTTCTGCGTTCTGCGTCCTGCGTTTTGCCTTCCCCCCGGGGGGGCGCAATCGTGGTCGGATCCTGCGTCCATCCGTCCGATCCGGATCAGCTTGCCCAAGGCCGCCTTTCCGATGCCAGTGCGTGGGGACAGTCTTCAGGTTCTGCCCGCCTCCCTGAACCGATCCATCTGGTGCATGCGTTCATGCAGGATCGTCACGATGCCCACGTCTCCGTTCGAAAGCCGCCGCCAATATACGACGTGATGTTCGTGGCGGAAGTAGATGCCTTCGACCCCGAATTCGGCCGGGATGGGGCGGGACAGGATGCCATGGCTTTCGATCTTGTCGAAGGCCTCGAACAGGCCGGTGATGTACCGATCAGCCTGCTCGGCCCCCCAGCAGTCGCGCGTGTAACGGTAAATCTCGTCAAGCCGCAGCGAAGCGGCTTCCTGGACGCGGATGGCCACGTCTTCAGCCCTGGTTCCGGGCGATCACCTCGGCAGCAGTCAAGGTGCGATAGCTTTCCTCGGGGGCTGCGAAGGCAAGCGTCAGTTCCGCCTTCAGCCGGTCGTATGCCTCGCGCTCCACCCGCTCCTTGTCGCGCCGGATCAGGTCGCGCACATACTCGCTGATGTTCTCGTAAGCGCCGTTCTCGCCCACGTTCGACGCCACGAACTCGCTTAGCGCGCCGCTGATGCGGACAGTCATCGTCGTGGTTCGGGACATGGCGGCCTCCGTCTTCTTGTATTCAACATAAGGAAATTTGAACACGCGGGCAAGCGGGGCGGCAAAGTCTCTACAGCACCAGCTTGTAATGCGTGCTGCGGCCGCCCCCTTCGCCTTTCCGCAGCAGACCGAACGCCAACAGCGCCGCGATGTCGCGGTTCGGCACGCTGACACGAGCGACCGATGGTGCCATCGGCTTCACTTATGACCCGGCATGGCTCGGGTCCGCCGCGGCCTTTCCCGTGGCCAGTGCCCTGCCGCTATCCAAGGCCAAATGGCAGGGCGATCCAGTCGCCGCGGCCTTCGACAACCTGCTGCCGGATGCGGAGGTTGCCGCCCCTTCCAGCGCCTTGTCGACCTCTCGCGTCATCGCTGCTTGCCGTGCCTCCCAGAGGGTCCGGAACTCTTCGACGAAGCCCATAAAGACCCCCGCGAAGGTGCGGATCGTCTTCATGCCTTCGACCGTGAAGACCGTGGGGCGGCCGCGCAGCTTGGCCTCGTTCAGCTTGCGGGCGATGTGGTCGATCGCAGCACCATGGGTAGCGGTCTGCGCGCCCCAGGCCTGCATCCGGTCGATCACGACCTGATCCGTCGGGCGAAGCAGCACGTCCGCAGCACCCATCAGGCGACGCAGGGCGGCGGGGTGGTCGGTGATGCCGCGCCGCGCCAGCGCGGCCTGACAACCCGCCAGTTCGCGCGCGCTCAAGCGGGTGCTGATCGTTCTGGTTCGGGCAGGGTGCGCGTCTTTGGCCCTGCGCAGCGTGTTGTGGATCGTCCGGCGCGAGACGCCGAAGCGGCGAGCCAGCATGTCGGCAGGGGTGAGCAGCGCTAGACCAGTTCGTCGTGCGGTATCGGGTCGGCTTGGGCTTGCTCATGCCACCCGTCTAACCGCATGGATTCGTGATGTGAATCCTTCACGGCACGAGTTCTGCAACAACGCCCCCGGAACCATTGACCGGATGCGACCGGAAGCCCTGGCCGGGGCAGCCCGGAACGTGCAGATCCGGAGGGCAAGGCAGAATGACCACCGCCGCCTGCGCAGAAATCAGGAGCAGGCCGCCCGGAAACGCCTTGAGCATCGGCCATTTCCGCGGATTCATCGCAGAAGGGCTGTCATGACGGGGAGTCCGGCTCGAAAGGTCTTGCCCCGCCCTGGTCTTCTTCTTGGTCCAAATACCCACGCGCCGAAGGCGCCCGGCCCCGCGAGGGGCCGGTTCTCAGCCCGCCGCGCGGGATTGGCGCTTGCGTTCGTGCGGATCGAGGAAGCGCTTGCGCAGACGGATCGCGCTGGGGGTCACCTCCACCAGCTCGTCATCGTCGATATAGGCGATGGCTTCTTCCAGGCTCATCCTGACCGGCGTGGTCAGCCGCACCGCCTCGTCGGTGCCTGAGGCGCGGATATTGGTCAGCTTCTTGCCTTTCAGCGGGTTCACTTCCAGGTCGTTGTCGCGGCTGTGCTCGCCGATGATCATGCCCTCATAGACGGGCTCCTGCGCGCCGATGAAAAGCCGTCCGCGTTCCTCGAGATTGAACAGCGCGTAGGCGACCGAAACCCCGTTCTCCATCGAGATCAGAACGCCCGCCCGGCGCCCCGGGATCGGTCCCTTGTAGGGCGCCCATTCATGGAACACGCGGTTCAGAACACCTGTGCCGCGGGTGTCGGTCAGGAACTCGCCATGATAGCCGATCAGCCCGCGCGAGGGGACGTGGGCCACGATCCGGGTCTTGCCCGCGCCCGCGGGCCGCATCTCGACCATCTCGCCGCGGCGGGGGCCGCTCAGCTTCTCGATCACGACGCCGGAATAGTCGTCGTCGACGTCGATGGTGACCTCTTCGACCGGCTCCAGCTTCTGGCCGTTCTCCTCGCGCATCAGCACCCGCGGGCGCGAGATCGACAGTTCGAACCCTTCGCGGCGCATGTTCTCGATCAGCACGCCCATCTGCAATTCGCCGCGGCCCGCGACCTCGAACGCCTCGCCGCCCGGGGTGTCGGTCACCTTGATCGCGACGTTCAGTTCGGCCTCTTTCATCAGCCGCTCGCGAATCACGCGCGATTGCACCTTCTTGCCCTCGCGGCCCGCCAGCGGGCTGTCATTGATGCCGAAGGTGACGGAAATCGTCGGCGGGTCGATGGGCTGGGCGGGCAGGGGCTCGGTCACGGCGGTCGCGCAGAGCGTGTCGGCGACGGTGGCTTTCGACATGCCCGCCAGCGTCACGATATCGCCCGCCTCGCCCATGTCGATGGCGGTCTGCGACAGCCCGCGGAAGGCCAGCACCTTCGAGACGCGGAAGCGTTCCAGTTCCTCGCCGCTGCGCGACAGCGCCTTGATCGTGTCGCCCGAGCGCACCCGGCCCGACTCGATCCGTCCGGTCAGGATGCGGCCGATGAAGGGGTCGGCCGACAGCGTCGTGGCCAGCATGCGGAAGGGTTCATCGACATGGGCCAATTGCTTCGGCGCGGGCACATGGTCAAGGATCAGGTCAAAGAGCGCATGCAGGTCCTTGCGCGGCCCGTCCAGCGTGAGATCGGCCCAGCCCGACCGGCCCGAGGCATACATATGCGGGAAATCGAGCTGTTCGTCATTCGCGCCGAGATTGGCGAAAAGGTCGAACACCTCGTCCAGCGCCCGGTCGGGTTCGGCCTCGGGCTTGTCGACCTTGTTCAGCACCACGATGGGACGCAGCCCCAGCGCCAGCGCCTTGGAGGTGACGAACTTGGTCTGCGGCATCGGCCCTTCGGCGGCATCGACCAGCAGCACGACACCGTCGACCATCGACAGGATCCGCTCGACCTCGCCGCCGAAATCGGCGTGGCCGGGGGTGTCGACGATGTTCACCCGATGCCCGTCCCAGTCGACCGAGGTGGCCTTGGCCAGGATGGTGATGCCGCGTTCGCGTTCCAGGTCGTTGGAATCCATCGCGCGTTCGGCCACCGCCTGGTTCTCGCGGAAGGAACCGGATTGTTTCAGGAGCTGGTCCACAAGCGTCGTCTTGCCGTGGTCCACATGCGCGATGATCGCAATGTTGCGAATGTCCATGGGTCTTGCCTCTGGGGGATTTGCGCTGCGGATAGTGGCTTTTGCCCCAAAAGGCCAGCGCCAATGCTAATGCGCCGCGCTTTTCGAGAAGAGGTGGATCACCAGGATACCCGCAAGGATCATCGCCATGCCCAGAACCGCGGGCAGGTCGATCCGCTGGCCGAAGACCCACCAGCCGATCAGCGCGATCAGGACGATCCCCAGCCCCGACCAGATGGCATAGGCGATCCCGACCGGTATGGTTTTGAGCGCGAGGGCGAGGAAGTAGAATGACAGGGCGTAGCCGACCACGACGATGATCGACGGAACGAGCCGGCTGAATTGCTGGCTGGCCTGAAGCGCCGATGTGCCGATGGTTTCGGTCAGAATGGCGACCAGAAGAAAAATGTAGGATTTCGGCATGGGGCTGTGTCCTGATGGTCTAGCGGGCGACATATCGGTCGCGACGGTGATTGGTGGCGATGATGACATTCAGCACGACCGCCCCGATCAGCGACCAGAGCAGGGTCAGCGGCGCGATCACGGCTGCGGCCAGCGCAAAGACCGCCGCGTCGAAGCCAAGCTGCACCCAACCCGCGCGGATGCCATGCCTGTCCTGCAGCCAGACCGCCACGATGCCGACGCCGCCAAGGCTCGCCCCATGGCGGAAAAGCGCAAGGAGCCCCGCGCCCGCGGTCACGCCTGCCAGGATCGCGGCCGCCAGCGGCTGGATGGGGCCAAGGCTCATGACATGGGGAAGCGTTTCCGTGAACACCGAGAGGAGAGCCACGGCGGCAAGGGTCTTGAGCGTGAAGGCCCGCCCCATGCGGCGCAGTGCCAGCAGGTAGAAGGGCAGGTTGAGCGCGAAGAAGACGGCGCCGAAGGACCAGCCGGAGGCATAGGAAGCCACCAGCGCCAGCCCCGCGATCTGGCCGGTGACCAGCCCCGCGGCACTGAGCAACTGCACCGAGATCGCCACCAGAAGCGTGCCGACGATCAGCCCCTGGGCGTCGTCAAGCAGGCTGTGGCGGGGAGCGGAGAGCTGCATGATCCGGAAATGCCGTTGCCGGACGGAATTGTCCAGCCGGATGGCGTCCCCGGGGGGCCGCATGCCCTGACGACATGCGGCCCGGTATTCGGGTGGGCGGGTGCAACCCGCCCGCGCCTCAGCCCGCCAGCGCCCTGTTCAGGTTCTCGTCGACCTTTTCCAGGAAGCCCATGGTGGTCAGCCATTTCTGGTCAGGCCCGACCAGCAGCGCCAGATCCTTGGTCATGTCGCCCGCCTCGACCGTTTCGACCACCACCCGTTCCAGCGTCTCCGCGAAATGAGCGAGCCGGTCATTGCCGTCCAGCTTGGCGCGATGCTTCAGCCCGCCCGTCCAAGCGTAGATCGAGGCGACCGAGTTGGTCGAGGTTTCCTCGCCGCGCTGGTGCTGGCGGTAGTGGCGGGTGACGGTGCCATGGGCCGCCTCGGCCTCGACGATCCGGCCGTCGGGCGTCATCAGCGCGCTGGTCATCAGCCCGAGGCTGCCGAAGCCCTGTGCCACGGTGTCGGACTGCACATCGCCGTCATAGTTCTTGCAGGCCCAGACGAAGCCGCCATTCCACTTCATCGCGCAGGCCACCATGTCGTCGATCAGGCGGTGTTCGTAGGTGATGCCCTTGGCCTTGAAGCGGTCGGCGAATTCCTCGTCGAACACCTTCTGGAACAGGAGCATGAACTGGCCGTCATACTGTTTGAGGATGGTGTTCTTGGTGCTGAGGTAAAGCGGCCAGCCCATCGACAGCGCATAGTTCATCGAGGCCCGGGCGAAGTCGATGATCGACTGGTCGAGATTGTACATCCCCATGTAGATGCCCGAGGACGGCGCCTTGTAGACCTCTTCCTCGATCACGGTGCCGTCCTCGCCCACGAATTTCAGGCTCAGCGTGCCGGGGCCGGGGAACTTGATGTCGGTCGCGCGGTACTGGTCGCCGAAGGCGTGGCGGCCGATCACGATGGGCTGGGTCCAGCCGGGCACCAGGCGGGGGACGTTGCGGCAGATGATCGGGGCGCGGAAGACGACGCCGCCCAGGATGTTGCGGATCGTGCCGTTGGGCGATTTCCACATCTTCTTGAGGCCGAATTCCTCGACGCGCGCCTCGTCGGGGGTGATCGTGGCGCATTTCACGCCGACGCCGACCTCCTTGATCTTCTCGGCGGCGTCGATGGTGATCTGGTCGTCGGTCCGGTCGCGTTCCTCGATGCCGAGATCGTAATACAGAAGGTCGACATCGAGATAGGGCAGGATCAGCTTCTTCTTGATGAAGTCCCAGATGATCCGGGTCATCTCGTCGCCGTCGAGTTCGACGACCGGGTTGTCGACTTTGATCTTCGTCATGTGGCCCCTCGTTCAGGATTGCGGGAATCGTGCATCGTTCGGGTCATAGCCGATTTCACCGGATCAGGCCAGAGCGGTATGCGCTGGTATACCGTGGTGGACCCAAGGCGCGCGGACAGGGGGATCTGTGGCCCGGGGGGCAATCCGGCAGACCCCGGCGCCCGGCGGCGCTTCCGGGCGGCGAATGCCTGCACGAATGGCAGGCGGGCGCGCACAGGAAGCGGATCGGCCGCGGAAAAATCGTCCTTTGCGCGTCCTTGTTCATCCTTTGGCAAGCATCCCGGCGCATCGCTTTGGGCGTGACACGCGCGACCCTCTCCGATGCCGCCCTGCTGGGGCTGACGCTGATGCTGGCGCTCGCCACGGTGCCGGTGACGCTGGTCATGGCGGGACCGGCGGTGGCGGGTCGGCCGGCGCTGGTGATCGCACCGCCCGGGGGCGCGGCGGCGGCAATCGCGGCGGCGGGGGGCCAGGAGATCGGCCCGCGCATCGCCCCGATCGCGCGCTTCGCGGTGCTGGACCGGCCTGCACAGGCGCGCGCCGCCGGGGCCTGGGCAGTGCTGGACGCCGAGGCGCTGTTGACGCTTTGCGGCTTTGGTGGAGAGAGACCACGAGCGATATCGACGATCTGACCGCCGAGCGCGGGGCCTGCAAGCTGGCCGAACGGGCGCTTGTCGGGATGCTGCCGGTGCCGATCGTGGCGGCCTGGCTGGCCGGTAACGCGGTCTTGCCGGTGCTGGTTATGGCGTCGCTGTTTGCCGGGGCGGGGATTCTCGCCCGCCGCACCGGCCGCGCGTGGCGGCGCGAGGTGATCGCGGTCGGACTGATCGGGCAATCGGCGCTGTTCACGGCCGCGCTGGCCGGTCACGGCTGGCAGATCGATTCGCACATGATGTTCTTCGCGATGCTCGCCATCGTCTCGACGATGCGCAGCGTGCCCGCGCTGATCCTGGCCTGCGCGGTGACGGCGGTGCATCACCTGTCGCTCGGCTTCGTGATGCCCGCGCTGGTCTACCCGTCGGCCGATCTGGCCGCCAATCTGGGGCGGACCGCGCTGCATGGCGGGATCGTGGTGATCGAGGGCGCCATCCTGACGATCTCGATGCTGCAGGCCCAGCGCCAGCGCGCCGCCCTGGTGACGCAAAGGCAGGAATCCCGGACGCTTGCGCAGGAGGCCGAGATCGCTCGGCAGGCCGCCGAACAGTCCGGCGCGGATACCGAGATGGTGGTCGATACCCTTGGCGCGTCGCTGGAACGGCTGGCCGCCGGCGATCTGCGTTGCACCATTGATGCCCCCCTGCCTGCGGCGCACGAGGCGTTGCGGCAGGATTTCAACACCGCGGTGGCGATGCTGTCCGAAAGCCTCGGCGGCGCGATCGCCACGGCCTCCGATGTCCATCGCGAGGCCTCCGCCATCGCCCAGACGGCTGACAATGTCTCGATGCGGGTCGAAGGGCAGGCCAATGACGTGACCGAGGTTGCCCGCGCGCTGAGCGGTCTGTCCGCCTCGCTGGCCGAGACCGCCGATGGTGTGCAGGAGGTCAGCGAGGGGACGGCGACCGCGTCACGCAGCGCGGCGGACGCGGCTGCGGTGGTGCGCGAGGCGATCGGGGCGATGACGCTGATCGAAAAAAGCTCTTCCGAGATATCGTCGATCATCCAGTTGATCGACGACATCTCGTTCCAGACCAACCTTCTGGCCTTGAATGCGGGTGTCGAGGCGGCGCGGGCGGGCGAGGCGGGCAAGGGCTTTGCCGTGGTTGCATCCGAGGTGCGGGCTCTGGCCCAGAGCACCGGCAACGCGGCGCGCGACATCAAGTCGCTGATCCAGAACTCGGCCGACCATGTTGCCAACGGCGCCGCGCTCGTGACGCGGGCGGGCGGGGCGCTGGACGGGATCGGCGCCGAGATCGACCATGCCAGCCTGCGCGTGAGCGCGATCACCCAGGCCGCCCGGGCACAGGCCGATGCGCTGTCCGAAATGAACGGCGCGGTCGCGCGGATTGATGCGAGCCTGCAGGCCAATGCCGCGCTTGCCGAGGAAATGTCGGCCATGGGAAGCCGGATGGCCCGCGGGGCGGGCGATCTGGATGACACGCTTTCCGGCTTTGTCCTGTCGGGATCGGCGACGGTCGCGAGACCCGGCGCGCTGCGGCGAGTCGCCTGAGCCGTTGCCCGCATCAAATCACCAATCCCCGGGCGCCTGTGCGTGCCTGCCCCCTCTGGTCGGCCCTAAGCGGGATCGCCCTGTTCGGGCGGGGGCAGGGCGCGGGTGCCGCGCTTGCGCTCCATCACCGCGCGGCCGCGGCCAAGGGCGCGGCGGATGCGCACAGCGGTCATGAACGCTTCCTGGGAGGTGGGCGAGGATTCGCCGATCGCCTTGGCCATCTCGTCGATCAGCCGCTCGTCATCCAGCTGTTCCGCCAGTTCCAGCGCCTCGCGGGCCAGCGTGTCGGCAAGATCGTCGAGAATCGCCACGCCCTTGCCTCCGTCAGCGGGTGCCCTCGGTCAGGCGGCGCCGGACATAGGTGCTCACATGATCGATCAGCGTGTCCATATGCGGGTCCTGGAAGAAATGGTCCGCCCCCTCGATCTCGTCATGGGTGATGGTGATGCCCTTCTGCTCGTGCAGCTTGTCCACCAGTGCGCGGGTGTCGGCGGGTGGCGCGACGCGGTCGGCCGAGCCGTGGATCACCAGCCCCGAGGACGGGCAGGGGGCGAGGAACGAGAAATCGTACATGTTGGCGGGTGGGCTGACCGAGACGAAGCCGGTGATCTCGGGCCGCCGCATCAGAAGCTGCATGCCGATCCACGCCCCGAAGGAGAAGCCCGCGACCCAGCAATGCTTGGCGTTCTGGTTCATGGATTGCAGGTAATCGAGCGCGGCCGCGGCATCCGACAACTCGCCGATGCCCTGGTCATATTCGCCCTGGCTGCGCCCGACACCACGGAAATTGAACCGCAGGACGGTAAAGCCCATGCGGTGGAACGCATAGTGCAGGTTGTAGACGACCCGGTTGTTCATCGTGCCGCCGAATTGCGGATGCGGGTGCAGCACGATGGCGATGGGCGCGTCCTTGTCTTTCTGCGGGTGATATCGGCCTTCGAGACGGCCTTCTGGGCCGGGAAAGATGACCTCGGGCATTATTTTGTTCTTCTCGTTCACGAGACCCGGATTCTTGACGAGCAGGGCCGGGCTACATAAGGACAGGACTACCCGGCGAGCGCGGGATCAGGGTGTTGTCCGAGGTAATGGGCCGCCCGCGTTGCGTCAACCGTCTGCTGGAGAGTGTCGATGAAACTGAGCACCAAGGGCCGCTATGCCATGGCCGCGCTGGTCGATCTGGCGCTGACTCCCGAAGACGGACTTGTATCCCTGGCCGAGATTTCGAAGCGACAGGACATCTCGCTGCCCTATCTGGAACAGTTGTTCGTCAAGCTGCGGCGCGCGGGTCTGGTCGACTCGGTGCGTGGTCCGGGGGGCGGCTATCGGCTTGCGCGGTCGGCGTCGGAGATCCGGGTGGTCGATGTTCTGGCGGCAGTCGACGAGACGGTGAGCGCGATGCACAAGGGCGCGGGCGCCTCGGGCGGCGTGTCGGGTTCGCGCGCGCAATCGCTGACCAACCGGTTGTGGGAGGGGCTTTCGGCGCATGTCTATGTCTTCCTGCACCAGACGCGGCTGTCGGATGTGGTGGCGAACGATCTGGCGCCCTGCCCGGCGGTGCCGGCGCTGTTCGAGGTGGTGGATGAGGACTAGGGGGCGCCGTCCCGGTTTGTCGGCCCGGACTCCTCCGGGAATTTTGGGCCAGAAGAAGGGCATTGCATGCGCGGGCGCGTCTATCTGGACTGGAATGCGACGGCGCCGCTGAGGCCCGAGGCACGCGCGGCGATGATCGCGGCGATGGATGTGGTCGGTAATCCGTCGAGCGTGCATGCCGAGGGGCGCGCGGCCCGCGCGCTGGTCGAGAAGGCGCGCGCGCAGGTCGCTTCGGCGCTGGGGGCCGAAGGGGCCGAAATCGTCTTCACCTCGGGCGCGAGCGAGGCCGCCGCGCTGGCCTGTGCCGGGCGGGGGCTGGTTTCGGGCGATATCGAGCATGATTCGGTCGCTTCCTGGGTCGATCCCTGCCTGCCGGTGGACAGGGACGGGCGGGTGAACGTGGCCGATCCCGCGCGGACGGCGCTGCAATTGGCCAATTCCGAGACCGGCGTGATCCAGGACCTGCCGCCGGGCATCGCGGTCTGCGACATGACGCAAGGTTTCGGCAAGCTGCCGGTGGCGTTCAACTGGCTGGGCTGTGACATGGCGCTGGTTTCGGCCCACAAGATCGGGGGGCCCAAGGGGGTCGGCGCGCTGATCCTGAGGCGTGGAATCGAGCTGGAGGCGCGAATCCGCGGCGGCGGGCAGGAACTGGGCCGACGGGCCGGGACCGAGAATGTGGTGGGCATCGCGGGGTTCGGAGCGGCGGCAGAAGCGGCAGAGCGTGATATTTCCGCTGGAAAATGGGCGGAAATCGAGCAATTTAGAAATATTCTAGAAAAGACTGTTGAGGCCGACGCAAACGAGACTATTTTTGTCGGGAAAGCTGCGCAAAGGTTGCCGAACACCTCGTGCTTTGCCAGTCCGGGCTGGAAGGGCGAGACACAGGTGATGCAGATGGATCTTGCCGGGTTCGCGATCTCCGCGGGGTCGGCCTGTTCCTCGGGCAAGCTGCGCGCAAGCCGCGTGCTGCGGGCGATGGGCCTGGGCGAGGCGGCGGCGGCCTCTGCGGTGCGGGTCTCGCTGGGGCCGGGGGTGCGGGAAGAGGATGTGACGCGGTTTGCCGAGGCATGGCTTGCGGCGGCGGCGAGGATCAGGGCCCGGGCGGGCTGAAACGAGTTTGAACCGGTGTCCCGATGGGCCCGGCAGGAGAGGCGGAAGGATCACATGGCTGCTTTGGACAATGCCGATCGCGAAGGCGTCACGGAAATCCGCGAGGGTGTCGATCGCGAGACCGTCGAAACCGTCCAGTCGATGGCGGGAAAGTACAAGCATGGCTGGGAAACCGAGATCGAGATGGAATACGCCCCGATGGGCCTCAACGAGGACATCGTGCGGCTGATCTCGGCCAAGAACGAAGAGCCCGAATGGATGACCGAGTGGCGGCTGGCCGCGTTCCGGCGCTGGCAGCAACTGGAGGAACCCGACTGGGCGATGGTCGACTATCCCGAGATCGACTTCCAGAAGCAGTATTATTACGCCCGGCCCAAGAGCATGGCCGAAAAGCCGAAATCGCTGGACGAGGTCGATCCCAAGCTGCTGGAAACCTACAAGAAGCTCGGCATCCCGTTGAAGGAGCAGATGATCCTTGCCGGCGTCGAGGGCGCCGAGGACGCGCCTGCCGAGGGGCGCAAGGTGGCCGTGGATGCGGTGTTCGACTCGGTCAGCGTAGGCACGACCTTCCAGAAGGAGCTGGAAAAGGCGGGCGTCATCTTCTGTTCGATCTCCGAGGCGATCCGAAATCACCCGGACCTGGTGAAGAAATATCTCGGCTCGGTCGTGCCGCAGTCGGACAATTTCTATGCCACGCTGAACTCGGCCGTGTTCTCGGATGGCTCCTTCGTCTATGTGCCGCCCGGCGTGCGCTGCCCGATGGAGCTGTCGACCTATTTCCGCATCAACGCCGAGAATACCGGCCAGTTCGAGCGCACGCTGATCATCGCCGACAAGGGCGCCTATGTGTCCTACCTGGAGGGCTGCACGGCACCTCAGCGCGACGTGGCGCAACTGCACGCCGCGGTGGTGGAGATCGTGGTGCTGGACGATGCAGAGGTGAAATATTCCACCGTCCAGAACTGGTATCCGGGCGACGAGAACGGCAAGGGCGGCATCTACAACTTCGTCACCAAGCGCGCTGATTGCCGCGGCGCGCGGTCCAAGGTGATGTGGACGCAGGTCGAGACCGGCTCCGCCGTCACCTGGAAATACCCTTCCTGCATCCTGCGCGGCGATGACAGCCAGGGCGAGTTCTACTCGATCGCGATCACCAACAACTGGCAGCAGGCCGATACCGGCACCAAGATGGTGCATCTGGGCAAGAACACCCGGTCGCGCATCGTGTCCAAGGGGATCAGCGCGGGCCATGCGCAGAACACCTATCGCGGGCTGGTCAGCATGCACCCCAAGGCCAAGAACAGCCGCAACTATACCCAGTGCGACAGCCTGCTGATCGGCAGCACCTGCGGCGCGCATACGGTGCCCTATATCGAGGTGCGCAACAATTCGAGCCGCGTGGAACATGAGGCGACGACGTCCAAGGTGGATGATGACCAGCTTTTCTATTGCCGGTCCCGTGGCATGGACGAGGAAGAGGCGGTGGCCCTTGTGGTCAACGGTTTCTGCAAGGAAGTGCTTCAGGCTCTGCCGATGGAGTTCGCCATGGAGGCGCAGCAGCTCGTTGCGATCAGCCTTGAAGGGTCGGTCGGGTGATTGTTTTCCCGAAAGAATTTCCGTCTGGCCGGGTTATGCCCAATTTTAGGCAAAATGCCCCTGTATCCGTATTGCCCTCGGCAGACGGAATACGGACGGAGCATGGTCGTGTCGGACACTTCCTTTTCAGCGAGGATCGCGCGCATCGAGGCGAACCGGGGCTTGGAAGCCGCCCCACGGAACGACGCGCCGCCCGTTCTTTCCGGGCGTGGGCGGAACCGGCGCAGGTCGGGCCTGCACATGCTTGTTCTGAACGGACGGGAACCGCTCCGCATCGCCGTCGTGTTCCTTATTGGCGTCATCTCCGCTGGCATGGCACTTTCAGCAGCCGTGAATTTCGGGCCGGTCATGCCGTTTCAGACCATGAGCTGGGGTATGTGGATCGTTGCCGGGGTGGGCGGGCTTCTGATCGCGCTTGCGCTGGGCCATCTGTTCCAGCTTGGCGCTTCTTCGGGATCGTCGATCACCGCGGCCAAGCTCATTGGCGTGGGGGTCGGGCTTTCGGGGATGCACAACCTGGCGCATTGGACTCCGGAACTTGCGACCACGCTTTTCGGCGGGAAATGGGTTCTTGCACAATTGGCCCAGACCGAGGTGAACTCGCTCGTTCTCATGGCGTTCACCATCCAGTTCTGAGCGGCGCCCCGCAACCCGAACCCGATAATCCTCTTTCGCAGGGCCGTTCGCGTCCCGTGCGGCACGCCTGCGACCTTCGGCGTGATCCTGACTGCCCGCGCCACGGCATGCGGACTTGCATGCTGATCGGCAGCGCCGAGGGCGTCCTCGATCTGGAACATGAAATCTCCAACAACATGCAGATGGCTCCCGCGTCGGGGATTGCCGTCACCCTGAAGTGAAGGAAAAAAGATGCTGGAAATCAAGAATCTGCACGCCTCTCTTGAGGAAGAGGGCAAGGAGATCCTCAAGGGGCTGACCCTGACCGTCGAGGCGGGAAAGGTGCATGCGATCATGGGGCCGAACGGGTCTGGCAAGTCGACGCTGTCCTATGTCCTTGCGGGCCGCGGCGGTTATGAGGTGACGGACGGCTCGGCGACGCTTCTGGGCCAGGACATTCTGGGGATGGAGCCCGAGGAACGCGCGGCGGCTGGCGTCTTTCTGGCCTTCCAGTATCCGGTCGAGATTCCGGGCGTCGGCAACATGACCTTCCTGCGCACGGCGGTGAATGCCCAGCGCAAGGCCCGCGGTGAAGAGGAGATGGACGCGGCGACATTCCTGAAGGTGGTGCGCGAGAAGGCGAAGGAGTTGAACATCGACGCCGAGATGCTGAAGCGCCCGGTGAACATGGGCTTTTCGGGCGGCGAGAAGAAGCGCAACGAGATCCTTCAGATGGCGATGCTGGAACCCCGCGTCTGCATCCTCGACGAGACCGATTCGGGGCTGGACGTGGACGCGATGAAGCTGGTGGCCGATGGCGTCAACGCGATGCGCAGCCCCGATCGCGGCTTCCTGGTCATCACGCATTACCAGCGTTTGCTGGACCATATCGTGCCGGACGTGGTGCACATCATGGTGGATGGCCGGATCATCAAGACCGGCGGGCCGGAACTGGCGCTTGAGGTCGAGAAGAACGGCTATGCCGACCTGATCGGGGAGGCGGCGTGATGGCTTTGCCGCAGGCAAAACTGACCGCGACCGAGGTGCGGCTGGCTGCGCTGTGCCTGCCTTCCGCGCCGGGTTGGACGCGGCTCGCGCGCGAGGCGGCGCTGGCGCGGGTGCGGGCGATGGGCATGCCGGGGCGGCGCGACGAATACTGGCGATTTACCGATCCTGCGGATTTCGTGTCCGCCGAGCCGGTGCCCGCGACGCATCACGCGCGCCAGAAGATCCCGGTTTTCGACGGCATGGACCGGGTGAAGCTGGTCTTCGTCGACGGGGTCTTCGATGCTACGGCCTCGGACGATCCTGCGCTGGCGGGGGTCGAGATCACCCGTCTGGCCGAGGCGCAGGGTCAGGATATTCACTGGGCCGCCGATCTTTACGGCACGCTGGAGGCGCGCGGACAGGAGCCGGTGGACCGGCCGCTGGCGGCGCTGAACACGGCCTTTGCCACCGATGGCTTTCTGATCCGTGCGACGGGCCGCGCCGAGAAGCCGGTGAACCTGATCTATCGGCACGAGTCGGATACCTCTGACGCGATTCTTCACCATGTCATCAAGATCGAGCCGGGCGCCGATCTGACCGTTCTGGAGAACGGCCCGTCCGCGGCGCGGTTCAACAAGGTGATGGAGGTCGAGATTGCCGATGGCGGCGCCTTCCACCATGTCCGGGTGCAGGGACGCGACCATGACCGGCGCGCGGCAACCCATATCTTCGCCCGGCTTGGCCGTGAAAGCGCGTTCAAGTCCTTCACCATGACCGCGAATGGCGCACTCACGCGCAATGAATGCGTGATCGAGCTGACGGGCGACGACGGCGTGGCCCATGTGGCGGGTGCCTGTGTCGGGGACGGGGCGGATTTCCACCATGACGATACCGTGTTCGTCACCCATGACGCCGAGCGCTGCGAAAGCCGCCAGGTCTTCAAGAAGGTGCTGAAGAACGGCGCCACCGGCGTCTTCCAGGGCAAGATCCTTGTGCAGCCCGGCGCGCAGAAGACCGATGGCTACCAGATTTCGCAATCGCTGCTGCTGGACGGGGACAGCCAGTTCCTGGCCAAGCCCGAACTGGAAATCTATGCCGATGACGTGGCCTGTTCGCATGGCTCGACCAGCGGGGCCATCGACGAGACGGCGCTGTTCTACCTGCGCTCGCGCGGTGTGCCGCGGGCCGAGGCGGTCGACATGATGGTATTGTCGTTCATCGCCGAGGCGGTCGAGGAGATCGAATCGGAGGAGATCCGCGAGGAGATCGTCGAGCGGCTTGCCCAGTGGCTGGCCCGTCACAGGGGGTAGGATGTCGATCATCAAGGAAATCGTGGCGACGTGGCGCAGCCCGCGCGCCGCGCTCCGCCGACAGTTGCAGGCCGGTCAGCGCGAGGACCGCGCGCTGGTCTACCTGATGCTGGCCTGTTTCCTGATCTTCGTGGCGCAATGGCCGCGGCTGATGCGCGAATCCCTGATGAGTGACGCCGTCCCGCTGGAGGCGTTGCTGGGCGCGGCGCTGTTTGGCTGGATGTTTCTGGCGCCGTTGTTCTTCTACGGGATCGCGGCGTTCAGTCACCTCTTTGCCCGGATGATGGGCGGCGCGGGCACGTTCTACGGCGCGCGGCTTGCGTTGTTCTGGACGCTGCTGGTGGTGTCGCCCGCGATCCTGGGCTTTGGTCTTCTGGCCGGATTCCTGGGGGCGGGGGCGATAACGAACCTGATTGCGTCGGTTCTTACGGTTGCGTTCGCGGCGATCTGGTTGTTGTCTCTGGCCGAGGCCGAGAAAAGCGGCCGTGTCTGAGTTTCAGGAAAACCGTTCCATGTCCGACAGCCCCCCCTCCCTGCTCGCGCTTGCGCGCGACACCGTGACCGACCCCCGCGAAGGCGCGCGCCGCATCCTCGCGCTCGACCTGCCGGAGGGCGTGCTTTGGCAGGCGCTGATGGCGGTGGTCGCGGTCAGCGTGCTGCTGACCCGGATCGGCGATTACATGGTGCCGACGCCAACGGACCCGCTGCTGCCGATCTTCGGCGAGAACCCGCTGCTGATCGCGGTGGTGCAGGGCGGGCTGCTGGTGGTGACGGTCTATGCGGTCTATGGCATCGGGCGTTTTTTCGGCGGCATCGGCAGCTTTGCGGGTGCGCTGGCGCTAACGGTCTGGCTGCAGGTCATCATGGTGCTGCTGCAGGTGGTGCAGACCGCGAGCCTGCTGATCCTGCCGCCGCTGGCCGGTCTGGTGGGGATGTTCGGTATCGGGCTTTTCTTCTATCTTCTCAGCAATTTCGTAGCCGTTCTTCACGGCTTTCCATCGGCGATCAAGACGTTCTTCATGATCCTGGCCTCGATGTTCGGGATCGTCATCGGGATGAGCATCCTGATGTCGTTGCTCGGCATCACCTTTGGCGGAGCGCTTTCGGATGTATGACGTCGAGAAGATCCGCGCGGATTTCCCGATCCTGTCCCGCACGGTGAACGGCAAGCCGCTGGTCTATCTCGACAATGGTGCATCGGCACAAAAGCCCCGCGCGGTGATCGAGGCGGTGACGCTGGCCTATGCGCAGGAATACGCGAATGTGCACCGCGGCCTGCACACGCTTTCCAACATCGCGACCGAGAAATACGAGGCCGTGCGCGGGATCGTCGCGCGTTTTCTGGGGGCGGCGGACGAGGACGAGATCGTGTTCACCTCGGGCGCGACCGAGGGGATCAACCTTGTCTCCTATGCTTGGGCCGCGCCCCGGTTTGAGGCCGGGGACGAGATCGTTCTGTCGGTGATGGAGCATCACGCCAATATCGTGCCATGGCATTTCCTGCGCGAACGGCAGGGCGTGGTGCTGAAATGGGTCGATGTGGACGGCGCGGGCAATCTGGATCCGCAGGCGGTGCTTGACGCGATCGGGCCGCGCACACGGCTGGTTGCCGTCACCCATATGTCGAACGTGCTGGGCACCGTGGTCGATGTGGCCGCCATCGTGCGGGGCGCGCGCGAGCGCGGCGTGCCGGTGCTGGTCGATGGTAGCCAGGCCGCGGTTCACATGCCGGTCGATGTCGATGCGCTGGGGGCGGATTTCTACGTCGTCACGGGGCACAAGCTTTACGGCCCCTCGGGGTCGGGCGCGATCCATATCCGCAAGGAGCGTCTGGCCGAGATGCGGCCCTTCTTCGGTGGTGGCGACATGATCCGCGAGGTGCACAAGGATATCGTCACCTATGCCGACCCGCCGATGAAGTTCGAGGCGGGCACGCCCGGCATCGTCCAGCAGATCGGCCTGGGCGTGGCGCTCGACTACATGATGGGCGTCGGGATGGAGAAGATCGCCGCCCATGAGGCGGATATCGGATCCTATGCGATGGACCGTCTGAAGGGATTGAACTGGTTGCAGGTCCATGGCCATGCAGACCGGCGGGGCGCGATCTTCTCGTTCACGCTGGACGGCCCGGCGCATCCCCATGACATCTCGACCGTGCTCGACAAGAAGGGCGTGGCGGTGCGCGCCGGGCATCATTGCGCCGGGCCGCTGATGGACCATCTGGGGGTCAACGCGACCTGCCGGGCGTCATTCGCGATGTACAACACCCGCGCCGAAGTCGACAAACTGGTCGAGGCGCTGGAGCTGTGCCACGACCTGTTCGCCTGAGCCTCAGTCGATCAGCTTGCCCAGCCCCACCAGCCGGTCGATCGGAGCGTAATCGTCGGTCAGCACGGGCGGCGCCTGTTCGGCCAGCAGCCCCTCGATGAAGCTGTCGTCCAGTGCGCCGAAGCTGCGCGGCTCGGGCGCGCGCAGGGTCAGGCCGTCCACCGGGCTTTGCGTCTGCCCGGCCACCAGCGCAAAGACCCGCCGTTCGCCGGGCAGGGGCGGGCGCATCTCGGTCCAGACCTCGACCGCGGGGAACACCTCGCGCAGCGTCGCAACGATGGCGGCCAGCGCGCGCAGCCGGTCGGCATGGTCGATCACCGTCATCACATAGATGCCGTCCTCGACCAGCCGGTCGCGCACCAGTTCGAAGAATTCCCGCGTCACCAGATGCGCGGGCACCGCGATGTCGTGGAACGCGTCGCCCACCACCACGTCGAACCGCGCCTCGGGCCGCCTGTGCAGCGCGCGTCGGGCATCCTCGTGCAGCACCTCGGTCGTGGCGGGGTCGAACCAGAAATCCCGCGCCGCCGCCCGCGTCACCTGCGGGTCGATCTCGGCCACCGTCACCGAACCCGCCGCGCGCGCCGCCCAGATGCGCGGCACCGAATAGCTGCCTCCCCCGATGAAATAGGCGCGAAAGGCCCGGTCCTGCATCCGCATCCGGGTGATCCCGTCCAGCATCGCGGAATGTTCGGTATAGGCCAGCGTCGGGTCGTCGCGGCCCGAAATGCCATGGGCCAGATGATCCAGCACCATCAGCCGCACGCTGCCCGGCGCCTCGGGCACAAGTTCGACGGTGCGGATGCAGAAATACTGGCTTTCGGTATCGCAGATCCGGGGCAGGGCAAGCCCGCCGCCGGCCAGCCCCAGCGCAGCGACCAGCGCCGCCAGCGCGGGCGCGCCGATCCCGGGCCTTGCGGCAAGCCGGAACAGGATCGCCGCGACGATGGCATAGCAGGCGGTCACGACGGCCAGCGTCATCGCCGTGCCCAGCCACGAGATGAACAGGAAGCCCGCCAGCAGCGTGCCCGCAATGGCCCCCAGCGCGCCGGACGCGAACATCGCCCCCAGCGCATGCCCCGACCGCCCGCCGCTGCGGATCGCGACGATGGACAGGACCGGCGCGGGAACGCCTGCAAAGAACGAGGGCAGGAAGAACACCGCCGCGGCCAGAACCGTGATCGCCGCCATCGGCTGGGATACTGCCTCCAGCACCGGCCCTGCGACCTGGCGCAGCAGCACAACCGCGCCCCCCGTGGTCAGCGCAGCGCCCACGATGGCCCAGCCGGTGCGCCGCAACGCGGCGGCACTGTCGCGCTCGGCGATCCGCCCGCCCCACCAATGCCCGGCCGAGAACCCCGCCAGCACCACGGCGATGATCGCCGTCCAGGTGTAGAGCGACATGCCCACATAGGGCGCGATCATGCGCCCCGCGACGATCTCGACCACAAGGCTTGCGGCCGAGACGATGCCCTGAAGGGCGACCAGCAGCCAGAGCGGTACGGCTGGGGAAGATGGGGTCATGGAAGGTACTCGTCCTTGGCGCTGCCGGATCATTTGCGGAACCGGGGCTTGGCTCGGCAAGCGTTTTTTCCGCCCGCGCTGCGGTTGCGATTGCACGGAGGGTTACGGGCTTCCGATCCCGACCGCGTGCCCCGCGAACATCTTGAAGGCCGTGAAACCGATGCCGAAGGCAAGGCACAGCCGATCCTTCGTGCCGATCTGGGCCGCTTTCTTCAAGGCGCTGGACAGCCCCGAAATCCATTCCGACCGTTACATCGGCGATTGCGAGATGTTCAAGGTTCAAGCCGAACTGCGGGCGCGGAGGTTCGGGTGCGCGGAGCCCATCGCCCGTTGCGGTGAGCCATCCATGAAGGATGTTTGCACGATCGGCGTCGATCTGGCGAAGAACGTTTTCCAACTGCAGTGTGTGGACGCCGAGGGCCTGAATCTCCCCGGGTTTGCCGGAGGGCGTTTCGTTCAACGGGTCAGGCGACCATACCGATGGTCTCGGGTGGTTCAAGGTGGCGCAGTTCGGCC
>NZ_SLVM01000038.1 GCF_004339675.1 Rhodovulum steppense | reverse complement strand
TTCGCCGACATCGAGCGCTTCTACAATCCGAAGCGACGCCATTCCAAGCCGGGCTGCCTAAGCCCCATGGCGTTCGAGGACCGAGCTATGCGAACCTAACCTGGTGTCCACGAAACCGGCAGGAGGCCACCATAGCCGTTCGGATAAAGGGCCGAAGACGTTCCACCTGCTCGTCGGTCAAGCAAGAAAAGGTCACCCGTCACCACTCCCGCCAGTTCGGGAGCTTGAATCACGCGGGGTTGGTGGCCTCAAATCTGCTATTGTCCTGACCTTGGCCGCAACTGCGAGGTATTATGGAAACTTTTTGCATGAACTGACGAAGTCTTGTTGGCGGGACCAGGCGCCATCCCTGACACTCCAACGCCCGCCCGACGTCCCAAAGCGCATCGGGCGGGCGTTGACCATGCTCCGGCTCAGAGCGCCTCGAGCAGGGCTTCGCCGGCAGAGATGCCGCATTCGCCGGGGCTTTCCTCGAGATTCAGAACGCTCACCACCCCGTCATCGGCGATCAGGGCATAGCGGCGCGAGCGCGACACCAGCCCCACCGGCAGCGCCGAAAAGTCGAGGCCCACCGCCTTGGTGAAGTCGCCATGCGGATCCGACAGCATGGTGATGCCCGCGGCGGTGGCGCCGGTGGCCTCGCCCCAGGCCTTCATCACGAAGGGGTCGTTGACGGCAAGGCAGATCACCTCGTCCACGCCCTTGGCCGTGAGCTGGTCCATCACCCGCACGAAGCTGGGCACATGGGCCGAGTGGCAGGTGGGGGTAAAGGCGCCGGGGACGGCGAAGATCACCACCTTGCGGCCCGCAAGCGTCTCGGAGAGTTTCACCTCCTCGGGGCCGGCCTCGCCCAGTCGGACAAAGGTGGCCTCGGGCAGGCGGTCGCCGGTGGAAATCGTCATTTCTGTCCCTCCTGATGGATTGCAAACGGTTTCGGCCGTCAGATAGTGTCTGCCCCGGATCGTGCCAGAGCGGAAGTGCAATGTCCCGTATCGTCATCATCGGCGCCGGTCAGGCGGGGGCGGCGCTGGCCGCAAAGCTGCGCGTGCTCGGCCATGAGGGGCCGATCACCATGATCGGCGAGGAACCCGCCCCCCCCTACCAGCGCCCACCGCTGTCCAAGAAATACCTGCTGGGCGAGATCGGCGTCGAGCGGCTCTATCTGCGTCCGGCAGAGTTCTATGCCGAGCACGGGGTCGAGCTGCGGCTTGGCCTGCGAGCGGCGCGGATCGACCGGGCGGCGCGCGTGGTGCATGCGGGCGGCGCGGCCATCGGCTATGACATGCTGGCGCTGACCACGGGCGCGGTGCCGCGGCGTCTGCCCGCGGCGATGGGGGGCGATCTGGGCGGCGTGCATCTGGTGCGCACGCTGGCCGATGTGGACGGCATGGCGCCCGCCTTCCGCGAGGGCGCCCGGGTACTGATCGTGGGGGGCGGCTATATCGGGCTCGAGGCGGCGGCGGTCGCCGCGGCGCGGGGCCTGAAGGTGACGCTGGTCGAGGCGGCAGCGCGGATATTGCAGCGCGTGGCCTGTGCCGAGACCTCTGGCTTTTTCCGCGCGCTGCATCGCGCCCATGGCGTCGATCTGCGCGAGGGCACGGGGCTGGTGCGGCTGACCGGCGCGGGTCATGTCGACGGGGCGGACCTGACCGATGGCACGGCGCTGGCGGTGGATTTCGTGATCGCGGGCATCGGGGTCACACCCGCGACCGATCTGGCCGAGGCCGCGGGGCTGGCGATCGCGGACGGGATCGCGGTGGATGCGCTGGGGCGGACCTCGGACCCGGCGATCTGGGCCGCGGGTGATTGCGCAAGCTTTCCCTGGCGCGGCGGGCGGCTGCGGCTGGAAAGCGTGCAGAACGCCATCGACCAGGCCGAGGCGGTCGCCGCGAACATGCTGGGCGCCGAGGCCGCCTATGATCCGAAACCGTGGTTCTGGTCGGACCAGTATGACGTCAAGTTGCAGATCGCCGGGCTGAATACCGGCCATGACCGGGTCGTGGTGCGGCCGGGCGAGAAGACCGGCACCAGCCACTGGTATTACCGCGGCGCCGACTTGCTGGCGGTGGACGCGATGAACGAACCGCGCGCCTACATGACCGCCAAGCGGCTGATCGAGGCCGGGCGCTCGCCCGACCCGGCGCTCGTGGCCGATCCGGCGGTCGATCTCAAGACCCTGATGGCGGCGTGAGGATCATCGCGGGGCGATACCGCGGGCTCAGGCTTGCCTCGGTCGGCAAGGGCGATCCGGCGGCGCATCTGCGCCCCACCGCCGACCGGGTGCGCGAAAGCCTGTTCAACATCCTGACCCATGGCAGCCATGGCGACCCGGTGACGGGCGCGCGGGTGCTGGACCTGTTCGCGGGCACCGGCGCCCTGGGGCTCGAGGCGCTGTCGCGCGGCGCGGTGCAGGTGAGCTTTGTCGAGAACGGGGCAAGGGGGGCCGCGCTGATCCGCGAGAACGTGGCGAAATGCCGGGCCGAGGCCGGGACCGCCCTGATCCGGTGCGATGCGACGCGGCTCGAGGCCTGTGCGGGGGCGCCCTTCGATCTGGTCTTTCTCGACCCGCCCTATGGCAAGGGGCTGGGCGAACGCGCGCTGGTCTCGGCACTGGCAGGCGGCTGGATCGCGCCCGGCGCGCTGATCGTCTGGGAGGAAGCGGCGGCGGTATCGCCGCCCGCGGGGCTCGCAAAGCTGGATGCCCGCCGCTATGGCGAGACGGTAATAACGATCCTTCGTCGAAACTGATCGGGTCGGCGTGCCGCGCTCCGTCAAACGCGTAATCCTTTTGAAAGGGTAACGTCCTAGGACTGGGACGAAGTGTCAGTGGCCCGAATGTGTGGCCGACAAGGAAAGGGCGCTGCATGGATCAGACGGCCGGTCGCGAAGCAATAGCGGATCTGGGCGAGGTCGAGTTCGGGATCGACGAGATATTCTACTCGCGCACCGACGACCGGGGCGTGATCCGGGCGGGAAACTCTGTATTCCAGCGCATCTCCGGCCATGACTGGCCCGCCCTGATCGGCGCCCCGCACAAGATCATCCGTCACCCCGATATGCCGCGCGCAGTGTTCTGGCTGTTGTGGCAGACGATCCAGGGTGGTTCACCGGTCGCGGCCTATGTCAAGAACCGGTCCCGCGACGGGCGGCATTACTGGGTCTTTGCTGTGGTCCTGCCGGTCGAAGGCGGGTTTCTGTCGGTCCGGATCAAGCCTTCGGACCCGCTCTTCGCGGCGGTCCGGGCCGAATACGAAACATTGCGTGCCCGTGAGCGGTACGAGAAGCTGAGTCCCGAGGCCAGCGCGACGATACTGTTGTCACGGCTGAAGGAGCTGGGATTCGCAAATTATGGCGATTTCATGGCGCAGTCGCTCGGCCGGGAACTGGCGATGCGCGATGCGGCATCAGGGGAGGAGCGGTGCGACCGACTGGACGATCTGGAGGCGATCAGAGAAGGCCTGATCGCCGCCGCGCAGGAACAGCACGAGTTGATCCGGACCTTCGGCGCACTGAAATCGGTTCCCACGAATATCCGTATCCTTGCGAACCGTCTGGAACCCGTGGGCGGACCGATCACCGCAATTTCCGAGAACTACAAGACTGCCTCGACCGAAATCGTCGCCCGGCTCGGCGCATTTGCGGGACAAGACGACAACCTGTGCGACAGGATGGCCCGCGTTGTGTCCGAAGCGGTGTTCCTGATCGGCTGCACCGAGGTGCAGTCCGAACTGGTCCGCCAGTTCCGCGCCGAGGCGGGGTCGCCTGGGCACGGCGATCCGTTGGCCGAGATGGCGACGCTGACCGCACTGGAGGCACAGTGCAAGGAGCGCGCCCGCGCCGGGCTGGTCGAGGCAATGCGCGTCGCGCGCTCCCTCTCGCAGGCCAGCTTGGATCTGCGTCGAATGGTGCTGGGGCTGGATTCGATCCGCGTAATGGGCCGTGTGGAATGCGGCCGACTGAGTGCCGGTGGCGAAAGCCTTGCAGGCATGATCGAACAGCTCGAAACCTACCATAACACGCTCAAGGACCGGCTGGAGGCGATCGTTCGGCTCTCGGACCGCATCCATGGCGGGGCAGAGCGCTACGGCACCAAGGCTGCCTGAGCACGACACCCAGGATTGCGCGCAAAGCCGATGCGGGCGGGGTCAGACGCACCCCCGCCGCGTGCCCCCCTGGCAGCGGCGCGGGTGCCCCCCTATCTGAACGTCATGAGCGCAGGACTCTCGCCCGCCCCCGACACCCGAACCGGTCGCTTCATCGGCACGGACAGAGACATCGCGGGCGGGATGGGCGCCGATCCACAAGGCGAGACCGATGCCGCGCTGATCGCCGCCGCCCGCGCCTATTTCTCCCAGCGCCGCGCGCGGGTGCCGGGTTTCGTGCGGGAACGGTTCGGCCTGCGCGGCACGCTGGCGCTGCACCGTCACGCGCTGGGCTGGGACATCCTCAGAGCCCCGGCCAACATGCTGCTATCGCCGGTGCTGGTGCTGTCGCGGCTGGGCGCCGGGGCGGCCGGGCGGTTGGGTGCGCGGCGCGCCTCGGGCTGGCTGGCATCGCGCCGGGTGCTGCTGCCGACCGCCGTGTCGCGCGCGGCCGAACGGGCGATCGTCGTCGAACTGCTCGAACTGCCCTGGGACGGGCCGGGCGGGACCAGTTCGGCGGACGCACTGGCCCGCGCGATCCTGGCCGAGCCATCTCTGGCCCGGCTGGTCGCGGCCCGGCGCGAGGCTGGCGCGCAGAGTGCCCGGGCGCTGTCGGAATATGGCGGCACGCGCAGCGCGGTGGCCGAGGTGACGACCGCGCTGGGCGCGCTAGGGGCGGGGGCTTTCGCATTCCACTCGCTGACGCCGGGCATGCTGTCGCTGGCGCCGGGGCTGGCCGCGGTGCTCGCGCAGCAGGCCGCGATTGCCGCCTTTCCGCTGGGCGGGCTGATGGGGTCGGCCTGGTACGGGCTGTTCCCGGCCGCGGCCTCGCCCCTGCTGATGGCGGGCGTGGCGCTCGGGCTGGTGGCCTCGGGCGCACTGGCCGCGGCCTTTGCAGGCGTGATCGCCGACCCGGTCCAGGCGGCGCTGGGGCTGCATGAGCGCCGCCTGAACCGGCTGATCGACGCGATGGAGGATGCCTTTGCGGGCAACGGCGAGCGTGGCTTTGCCGCGCGCGAACATTACCTCGCCCGGCTGCTCGATCTCTCCGATTCGGGGCTGGCCGCGCTGCGGGCCATGTCGGGCTGAGGCGCCGCGCCTTGTCTTCTTCTTGGCGAAAATACCCGAACCGCAACGGCGGATGCGGGCGCGCGCTCAGACCGCCTGGAACATCGGGAAGGTCACGCCCAGCGCCCAGGCCAGGAACAGGCCCAGCCCGATGCCCGCCCCCGCAGGCCGCGCCGTGGCCCGGCCGATCCAGCCCCCCATCATCCCGAACAGCAGGAAGAACAGCAGCACCACCGGCAGGATCACCAGCAGGAAGAACAGCCGCTCGAAATCCAGCGCGGTGGCAATCCCCAGCGAGATCAGGAAGGCCCCGCGCGCGGTCAGGCTGCGCCAGAGCGGGGCGCGCCCGCCCTCGACCATCAGCGCATCCGACAGCATGTAGGGCACCGTGCCCAGCGCCATCGCCGCGATGATCGCAAGCCGGATCGGGATCGGATAGAAACTGGTGACATAGCGATCCATCGCCAGCCCGAAGACGCAGATGCCGTAAAACGCCACCAGCCCGGCCAGCATCAGGATACGCCCCGCCTCGGCCCGGCCGGGCCAGCGCAACTCGCCCCACCACCACAAAAGCGCCAGCGCCAGCGCGCCATAGGCGGCGAAATGCAGCGCAAGGTATTCGGCTACCAGCACCGGGAAAAGCTGCGTCTCGACCGGCGAAAGCGCAAGCGGCACGACAAGCGCGGGCAACAGCGCCACCACCAGGAAGCGGTTGCGCGACAGCGGTTCGGGGCGCGGCTCATTGGTCTTTTCGCGCAACCGCGCCAGCGGCCAGGCCAGCGCGACGATGCCGGTCAGCAGCAGCGCGATCCAGCCGCCCATCCGCGCCACCGGCCCGTCGCTCTGCCGCCCGAAGGTGGCATCCAGCCAGGCGCGGGTCTCCTCGATCATCGCGGGCGACCAGATCACGCCGACATGCTCGACATTGGGCGCCAGCACCGCGCGGCGGGCCGTGCCAAGCGCCGGATCGCCCACGGTGTCACCGAATTCGGCGTCGGGATCGGCCAGCGCCAGCGCCGCGCGCGCATCAGGGATCAGCCGCCCCTCCCACGCGCCCTGGATCATCAGCAGGTTGCGCGGCGCGCTCGGCGTGATCGAATCGTTGGACATCGACACCCCGACCGTGGCGGCCAGCCGGTCATCGACCACCGCCTGACGGATCGCGATATAGCTGCCCATGGAATGACCCAAGATCGCCACCCGCCCATCGGCCCAGGACTGGGCAAGGGCGGCGTCGATCACCCGCCCGGTCTCGGCCATCAGCAGCAGCGCGGTGCCCTCGGGGCTGTCCAGATCGCCCGACATCGGCACCGGGTTGCGGCCATGCCCTTCATAGTCGAAGGCGACCACGGCATAGCCCGCGCGGGCCAGCGTCAGCGAACTTGCCTGCATCAGCGGCCGGGATCCGGCAAACCCGTGCGAGACGATCACCACCGGCGCCGGGCCGCTGTCGGGCAGCCGGTAGACCGTGGCGGGCGTGCTGCCGGTGCCGGGCACGGGCTCGATCAGGATGCCCGCGCGTTCGGATTCCAGTTGCCAGACCGAAAGGACGATGGCCAGGACGGACAGGATCGCCACGGCCCAGCGGGCGGGCGTCAGCCGCCAGGCAAGACGGTGATGCGGCGCGTCGGCTTGGATCATGGCGGGCTGTCTCCTGCGGCCGGTCCTGTGGGGCGAGGATCTAGGGCGGGATCGGCGCGGAACAGGGGGCGGCCTTCAGCGATAGGTGGGGTGAAAGAGACCGGCGGGCGAGAGGGTGAAGATCTCGACCCCCGTGGCGGTAACCCCCACGGAATGCTCGAACTGCGCCGACAGCGTCCTGTCGCGGGTGACCGCGGTCCAGTCATCGGCCAGCACGGCGGTTTCCGGGCGGCCCAGATTGACCATCGGTTCTATGGTGAAGAACATCCCCTCTTCCAGCCTGGGGCCCATGCCGGGCTGGCCGTAATGCAGCACATTGGGCGGGGCATGGAACACCCGGCCCAGCCCATGGCCGCAGAAATCGCGCACCACGCTCATCCGGTGCCCCTCGACAAAGGTCTGGATGGCGTGGCCGATATCGCCGAAGGTCGCGCCGGGGCGGACCGCCTCGATCCCCTTCATCAGCGCGTCATGGGTGACCTCGATCAGCCGCTCGGCCTTGCGGCCCAGCCTGCCCGCGACATACATCCGCGAGGTGTCGCCATACCAGCCATCCACGATCACGGTCACATCGACATTCAGGATGTCGCCATCCATCAGCACATCGTCGGCGCGGCGCTTTTCCAGGTCCTTCGAGATCGTCTCGGTGCCGCTTTTCGGGATCGGGGCGCCGGGGATGCCATGGCAGACGACATGATTGACCGAAATGCAGCTTGCGTGCCGATACCCCTTGTAGCCGATCGTGGCCGAGGTCGCGCCCTTCTTCTCGACCAGTTCGGTAATCACGCGGTCGATCTCGCCCGTGCGCCGACCGGGCTGGATCAGCGGCACGATCTCGTCCAGAATCTCCGCCGCCACCCGGCCAGCCGCGCGCATCCCGGCGAAATCCTCGGGGTGATACAGGCGGATATTGTCCCGGGTGCGGCGGTCGCGCGATCTGTCGTCCAATGGCTACTCCTCGGCTTCTCGCGCGGCAAGATAAGCCGCAGCGACGCCAAAGGCCAGAGCGTGCAATCGCGGCGGACCGGCGCGCCCGGCGCGAGGGGGCTTTGAAACCGCAAGGCAGGCTCCTATACCGGTGTCGAAGGCCGGACAAGGAGGGCGGGCATGGGCAATCCCACGGCGGCGATGCTGGTGATCGGCGACGAGATCCTCTCGGGGCGGACCCGCGATGCCAACATGCATTTCCTGGCGGGCGAACTGGTCAAGCACGGCATCAGGCTGGCCGAGGTGCGGATCGTGCCCGATATCGAACCCCGCATCGTCGAGGCGCTGAACGCGCTGCGGGCGGGCCATGACACGGTCTTCACCTCGGGCGGCATCGGGCCGACGCATGACGACATCACCGCGGACGCGGTGGCCAAGGCGTTCGGCGTCGGCATCGACGTGCGCGAGGATGCCCGCGCCCTGATGCAGGATTATTGCGACCGGATGGGGCGCGATCTGAACGAGGCGCGGCTCAGGATGGCGCGGATCCCCGATGGCGCCAGCCTGATCGAGAACCCGATTTCCGCCGCACCCGGCTTTCGCATCGGCAATGTCTGCGTGATGGCGGGCGTGCCCTCGATCTTTCAGGCGATGGTGGCGGGCGTGCTGCCGACGCTGACCGGGGGCGATGCGCTGCTGTCGCAAAGCCTGACGCTGCAACGCGCCGAGGGCGACATCGCGGGCGCGCTGCGCGGGCTGGCCGAGGCGTTTCCGGGGCTCTCGATCGGGTCCTACCCCTTCGTGCGGGACGGGGTCTATGGCACGAATGTCGTGATCCGAGGCACCGACGGGGCCCGGATCGACGCCGCCATGGGGCAGTTGTCGGCGCTCTTCCCCGAGGCGGTCGCGTGACGCCCGCCCGGCTGTTCGCGGCACAGGAGGCCACTTGGCCGCCCGCCGCCGTGACCCAGGTCGGCCCCTTCCGCATCCGCGAGGGACAAGGCGGCGGCAACCGGGTCTCGGCGGCCAGCGCCGAAAGGCCGGTCAACGAGGCCGATCTGGCCGAGGCCGAGGCCGCGATGGCGGCGCTGGGCCAGGTGCCGCTGGTCATGGTGCGGCCGGGCGAGGACGCGCTGGACGCGCTGCTGGCGGCGCATGGCTACACGGTGGTCGATCCGGTGGTGATGCTCGCCGCGCCGGTGGCCACGCTTGCCGCCGAGCCGCCCGCGCCGGTGACCGCCTTCACCGTCTGGGAGCCGCTGGCGATCATGGACGAGCTGTGGGCGGAGCTGGGCATCGGCGCCGCGCGGCGCGCGGTCATGGCGCGGGTCACGGGGCCGAAAACCGCCCTGCTGGGCCGCCAGAACGACCGCGCCGCCGGGGCGGGCTTTGCCGCGATCCATGACGGGCTGTGCTTCGTGCATGCGATGGCCGTGGCGCCGGGGCATCGGCGGCAGGGAACGGCCCGCAACATGATGCGGGCGGCAGCACTTTGGGCACAGGATCAGGGGGCGGAACAGATCGTCGTTCTGGTGACCCAGGCGAATGCGGCGGCGCGCGCGCTCTATGCTTCCTTGGGGATGCGGGATGTGGGACAGTATCACTACCGAATGAAACCGACGCCAATGCCCCAGCCGTGACCCAGAACCGCGACCTTCCCACCGCCCTCGACCTGCCGCCGGTCGATCCGCTGCCGCCCGAGACGCGGAAATATTTCGACATCTGCGCCGAAAGGCTGGGCCTCGTGCCCAATGTGCTGCGCGCCTATGCCTTCGACATCGCCAAGCTGAACGCCTTCACCGCGATGTATAACGACCTGATGCTGGGACCCAGCGGGCTGAGCAAGCTGGAACGCGAGATGATCGCGGTGGTGGTCTCGTCGATCAACCGCTGCTGGTATTGCCAGGTCGCCCATGGCGCGGCGGTGCGCGAGCTGTCGGGCGATCCGGCGCTGGGCGAGGCGATGGTGATGAACTACCGCGCCGCGAAGCTGGACGCCCGTCAACGCGCGATGCTGGATTTCGCCGCGAAACTGACCGAGGACAGCCACAGGATCGAGGACTCCGACCGCCAGGCCCTGCGCGATCTGGGCTTCAGTGACCGGGACATCTGGGACATCGCGGCGGTCGCGGGCTTCTTCAACATGTCGAACCGGATCGCCTCGGCCAGCGGGATGGAGCCGAACCCGGCCTATCACGGCGCCCATAGATGAGATTTCAGGGTCTGGCGGTGGTTCTGGCGGCGCTGCTCGCCCCGGGCGCGGTTGTGGCGCTGACCCCGCCCGAGGGCGCGACCGTGACCGCGGAAGAGCAGGTGGCCCTCGGCACGGTCGCGGTCCCGGTGGGCGGCTACGATGGCACCCATGTGCCCGCGATCGCGGCCGAGGGCGCGATCACCCGCCGGGCCTGGCATGAATCGCTGGACGGGCGGACCACGCTGCAGATCCTCGCGCCCCTGCGCGACCGGCTCCTGGCCGAAGGGTTCCTGCCGATCCTCGACTGCGCGGCCGATAGCTGCGGCGGGTTCGATTTCCGCTTTGCCACCGACACGCTGCCGGCGCCCGTGATGCATGTGGACCTGGGCGATTTCCGCTTTCTCTCGGCCCGGCGGCTGACCCGCGCGGGGCCGGAATACGCGACGTTGATGGTCAGCCGGTCGAGCACGCGGGGCTTCGTGCAGGTGACGCGGATACGCCCGGCCGCCGCGCCCGAGACCGCCCCCCGGGCCGCGGCGCCGCAGGCCGGGGACGATCTGGCCGCGCGGCTGGATCGCGACGGCCGGGCGGTCCTGCCCGATCTGGATTTCGACACCGGCGCGGCAACGCTCAACGGGGGCGACATCGCCTCGCTTCAGGCGCTGGCGCAGTATCTGGCCGACAATCCGGGGCTGACGCTGATGCTGGTCGGCCATACCGACGCGGTGGGCGCGCTGGAGGGCAATATCGCGCTCTCGCGCCGCCGGGCCGAGGCGGTCCGCGCCCATCTGGTCGAGCGGCTGGGCGTGCCCGCCGCCCGCGTCACCGCGGCCGGGGCGGGCTTTCTGGCCCCCGTGGCCAGCAACCGCAGCGAAGAGGGCCGGATACAGAACCGCCGGGTCGAGGCGATCGTCACCGCGCTGGAATAGCGCGGCGGCGCCCGGTCAGATGACCGCATCCTCGCCCGAAAAGCGTTCGACAAGAAAGTCGATGAAGGCGCGCACCTTGGGCTGGGTAAAGCGCCCCGGCGGATAGACCGCGTAAATCCCCAGCTTCTCCACCGGCAGGCCCGGGATCGCCTCTTCGACAAGACCCTTTTCCAGCGCGTCCCTGAACAGGAAGCTCGGCAGATAGGCGATGCCAAGGCCCGAGATCGCCGCGTTCAGCAGCGACTGCCCGTCATTCACCGTCAGCCAGCCCGCGGTGCGCACCTGCCGCTTTTCGCCCGAGGGCGCGGTGATCTTCCAGACATTGCCGCTGGCCTGGTTGGAATAGTGCAACAGCTTGTGCTCGTTCAGATCGTCGATCTTCTGCGGGCGGCCGAATTTCTGGAAATAGCCGGGCGACCCGATCATCCGCCTGGCGGTCTCGGCCAGCTTGCGGGCGCGCAGCGTGCTGTCCTCCAGTTCGCCCACCCGGATCGCCATGTCGAACCCTTCCGAGATCAGTTCGACATAGCGGTTGTTCAGCACCATGTTCACGGTGATGTCGGGATATTGCAGCAGGAAATCGCCCAGCAGCGGCGACAGGTGATTGACCCCGAAATCGGTCGCGACCGAAATCCGCAACAGCCCCGACGGCGCCGATTGCATCGAGGTGACCAGCGCATCGGCCTCGCCCGCATCGTTCAGCACCCGTCGCGCCCGGTCGTAATAGGCCAGCCCGATTTCGGTCGGGCTGACGCGGCGGGTGGTGCGGTTCAGCAGACGCGCACCCAGCCGCGCCTCGAGCGAGGAAACATGCTTGGACACGGCGGATTTGGAGATCCCCATCTTCTTGGCGGCATCGGTGAAGCCGCCCTGGTCCACCACCGTGGCAAAGGCCTCCATCTCGGTCAGTCGGTCCATCGGAACATCCTTGATCACTCCCCCGTGCTGACCGTTACAATCCAACGCAATTCGGGCAGGAATTGGGAAGCCGCTCGACAATACTGGGATGATGGGGCCATCGTCACGCCCCGGGAAACCCGGACGGGCACGCAAGGCGTTGATCTCAAAGGCTGGCGGCAAGCCTTGCGCCCTGGTCGATGGCGCGCTTGGCATCCAGCTCGACCGCGACATCCGCGCCGCCGATGACGTGATGGGCCAGGCCCGCGGCGCTCAGCGCGACAGACAGGCGGCGCTCGGGCTCCTGCCCGGCGCACAGCACGACGGTATCCGCCGCGATCAGGCGGGGGCTGTCCCCCTCGGCGATCTCGATCCCCTCCCGGGTGATCCGGCTATAGGCGACGCCGCCCAGCATGCGCACGCCCTTCATCCGCAGCGCAGCGCGGTGGATCCAGCCTGTGGTCTTGCCCAGCCCCTTGCCGGGCGCACCGGGCTTGCGCTGCATCAGCGTCACCTGGCGCAGCGGCGGTGCGGGGCGCGGTCCATCGGGGGCCAGCCCGCCGCGATGCTCCACCGGGTCGGCCACGCCCCATTCGGCGCGCCATTCCTCGGGATGCAGGGTGGGGCTGTCGCCGGTCACAAGGAACTCGACCACATCGAACCCGATGCCCCCCGCCCCCACGATGGCGACACGCGGACCGACCGGGGCGGCCCCGGCCAGCACATCCGCATAGCCCAGCACATGGGGCAGATCCTGACCCGGGATGGCGGGGTCGCGCGGGGTGACGCCAGTGGCAAGGATGGTCTCGTCGAACCCGGCCAGCAGGGCGGCGTCGGGCGCGGTCGACAGGCGCAGATCGACGCGGTGCAGCTCCAGCATCCGGCGATACCAGGCCAGAAGCCCCCGGAATTCCTCCTTGCCGGGGATGCGGGCTGCAAGGGTCAACTGCCCGCCGATCCGGTCGGATTTCTCGTAAAGCGTGACATGATGCCCCCGCTCGGCCGCCACCAGCGCCGCCGACAGCCCGGCAGGTCCGGCCCCCACCACGGCAATGCGCTTCGGACGGTCGCTCGGCGCATAGCGCAGTTCTGTCTCGAAACAGGCGCGCGGATTGACAAGGCAGGTCGAGACCTTGCCCGAAAAGGTGTGATCCAGACAGGCCTGGTTGCAGGCGATGCAGGGCGCGATCTGGTCGGCGCGGCCCGTCGCGGCCTTGGCGACGAACTCGGCATCCGCCAGCCAGGGCCGCGCCATCGAGACCATGTCGGCCACGCCCTCGGCAAGCAGCGCCTCGGCGGTTTCGGGCGTGTTGATTCGGTTCGACGTGATGACCGGGATCCCCACCCTGCCCATCAGCTTCCGCGTGACCCAGGCGAATCCCGCGCGCGGCACCGATGTCGCGATGGTCGGCACGCGCGCCTCGTGCCAGCCGATGCCGGTGTTCAGGATCGTGGCGCCCGCCATTTCGATGCGCTGCGCCAGGTCCACCACCTCGTCGAAACTGGACCCATCGGGGACAAGGTCGATCATCGACAGCCGATAGATCAGGATGAAATCGGCGCCGACCGCCGCGCGCACCCGGGCCACCACCTCCAGCGGCAGGCGCATCCGGTTCTCGTAGGACCCGCCCCAGCGGTCGCTGCGCCGGTTGGTGTGGGTGACAAGGAACTGGTTCAGGAAATACCCCTCCGACCCCATCACCTCGACCCCGTCATAGCCCGCCTCGCGCGCGCGGGCGGCCGCAATGGCGATGTCGGCAATCTGTTTCTCGATCCCCGCCTCGTCCAGTTCGCGGGGCGCAAAGGGCGAGATCGGCGACTTGATCGGGCTGGGGGCGACGCAATCGGGACCATAGGCATAGCGGCCCGCATGCAGGATCTGCATCGCGATCCGCCCGCCCGCGTCATGCACCCTGTCCGTCACCCGGCGATGGTTGGCGATATCCTCGGCCGTATACAGCCCCGCCGCGCCGGGAAAGACGCCGCCCTCGGGATTGGGGGCCATGCCGCCGGTCACGATCAGCCCGGCCCCGCCGCGGGCGCGCAGCGCGTAGAACTCGGCCACCCTGTCCCAGTCGCCCCGTTCCTCAAGCCCGGTATGCATCGAACCCATCAGCACACGGTTCCTGAGCGTCACGAAACCCAGATCGAGCGGGGCCAGAAGATGCGTGTAATCGGTCATGCGGTCCTCCCCGCGCGAGAGTGGCGCGCCGACGGGCGGCTGTCACGGGGAAACGCGGCGTCAAGCGGGGAGGCGATCTGGCTTGGGCGCAACGGGCGCGGGGCGAGGTTCGGACGGGCACGCGCGACGCGCATCGGCGCGATCCGGCCCTGCGGTCATTGTCCCTCGGGACGACCTTTTCCATGCGACCAGCGCATGAGGCAATTGCGGCCAGAGCACAGCCGGGGCGGATTCATCGGGGGAATGGCCGGGACGGGAAAAGTCGGAAACCCTTGGCAAGCGTGCCGGTCAGTCACCGGGGTCGAACTCGGCGCTGGCCGCACGGATCCGGGTCGCGAGGTCGAAAAGCAGCGCCAGTGCAGCCGCTTCGCCAAGCGGTGCGGCAGCGAAACCCACGACCGAGGCGGTCACGATCCGCCCGTTCACATCGAAAATCGCGCGCCAGTAATCGTTGCGCAGCCCTTCGGCCAGCCCCGTGCTATGGTCGCGGGCACGCAGCACGAATAACCCGTCGCGTTCTTCCATCCGCTCGACGGTGACACTGTCCGCACGCCCGTCGCGGGCCAGCGCGGCGCGGCCCTCTTCGGACGAGAAGAAGCGCCGCAAGAAATGATTGCGGTCGCCGGGGCGGCCACCCGGACCGGGATTGACGGCGACCGAGGCGGTCAGCAGCGCGTCGACCTCAGGCGCAGGCGCATCGGGCCGGTCGGCCAGCGCGGCGCAACTGACCAGAAGGACAAACGCCCCATCGTCGCCGTCGCGTGTGGCGGCGGGATCGATGCAGAAGCCGCGCGGACCGGTGACGGCGATGGTGCCGTCGGCCACGGTTATCACCTGCGGTGCGGCGCGGCTGGGCATCAGCCCCCCAGCCCCGCCGACACATCCCGCAAGCGTCAGCGCCGCGAGACCGACCAGAAGCGGCCGGTCCCGGCGGCCGGGATCAGAGATCCATATAGGCATGCTTCTCGTGGGCACCGCCCGGATGGGTCACGGCGCCCTTGCGCGTCGGGCCGACCTGCTGGGCGAATTTCCACAGCGCGCCCGAGCCATAGATCGTCTCGCGCGGGCCTGTCCACGCGGCCTTGCGGTCGGCCAGTTCCTCATCCGACAGCGCCACCGACAATTCGCCCCTGATGGCGTCGATGGTGATCATGTCGCCATCCTTCAGCAACGCGATCGGCCCGCCATGCGCTGCCTCGGGGCCGACATGGCCGACGCAGAAGCCCCGCGTCGCGCCCGAGAACCGCCCATCGGTGATCAGCGCGACCTTCTTGCCCATGCCCTGCCCCGACAGCGCCGCGGTGGTGGCCAGCATCTCGCGCATGCCGGGGCCACCTGCGGGGCCCTCGTTGCGGATGACCAGAACCTCGCCTTCCCGGTAGCTGCGCGCCTTGACCGCCTCGAAGGCGTCTTCCTCGCATTCGAAGACCCGGGCCGGTCCGGTAAAGACCTGCTGCTCGGCCTCCATCCCCGCCACCTTGACGATGGCCCCGTCGGGGGCAAGGTTGCCCTTCAGACCGACGACCCCGCCCGTCGGCGTGATCGGGGCGGACACGGGATAGATCACGCGGCCATCGGCCTCGCGCGTGACCATGTCGATCTCCTCGCCGATGGTGCGGCCGGTGACGGTCATGCAGTCTTCGTGGATCAGACCCGCCTTGCGCAGTTCCTTCATCACCACCGGCACGCCGCCCGCCTCGTAGAGATCCTTGGCAACATATTTTCCGCCCGGTTTCAGATCGACGAAATAGGGCGTGTCGCGGAAGATGTCGCAGACATCGAACAGGTCGAACTCGATCCCCGCCTCATGCGCGATGGCGGGCAGGTGCAGCCCGGCATTGGTCGACCCGCCGGTGCAGGCTACCACACGCGCGGCGTTTTCCAGACTCTTGCGGGTGACAATATCGCGGGCGCGAATGTTCTTCTCGATCAGCGCCATGACCGCGCGGCCCGACGCCTCGGCATACTGGTCGCGGGATTCATAGGGCGCGGGCGCCCCCGAGGAATTGGGCAGCGCCAGACCGATTGCCTCGGACACGCAGGCCATGGTGTTCGCGGTGAACTGGCCGCCGCAGGCGCCCGCCGAGGGACAGGCGACCTTTTCCAGCGCGATCAGCGCCTCTTCGGACAGGTTGCCCGCCTGGTTCTGGCCGACCGCCTCGAACACGTCCTGCACGGTGACATCGCGCCCCTCGTGTCGGCCGGGCAGGATCGAACCGCCATAGATGAACACCGATGGCACGTTCAGCCGCACCATCGCCATCATCATCCCCGGCAAGCTCTTGTCGCAGCCCGCCAGCCCCACCAGCGCGTCATAGCAATGCCCGCGCATCGTCAGTTCCACGCTGTCCGCGATCGCCTCGCGCGAGGCCAGCGACGAGCGCATTCCCTCATGGCCCATCGCGATGCCGTCGGTCACGGTGATCGTGGTGAACTCGCGCGGGGTGCCATGCGCCTCCTTGACGCCCATCTTGACCGCCTGGGCCTGCCGGTTCAGCGCGATGTTGCAGGGCGCGGCCTCGTTCCAGCAGGTCGCGACGCCGACGAAGGGCTGGTGGATCTCTGCCTCGGAGATGCCCATCGCGTAGTAATAGGACCGGTGCGGCGCGCGCGACGGGCCTTCGGTGACGTGGCGGCTGGGCAGGCGGGACTTGTCGATGGGGGGCATGGGCATGGCTTCCTTCGGGTCGTGTCGCCCTTGGGAATAGACCCCGCGGAAGAGGGAGACAAGCGATTGATGGGCGGGCGGGGGCGGTCTAGTCTCGACCGGCAATGGACCGGGGCACCATGGATTACCGACCCCATCACGCCTTGACCCGCGCGGCCCGCGCCCGGCCCGAGCTTTGGCGTCTGGTCGCGGGCGGTCTGACGGTCGTTGCGATCCATATCGGGCTGATCTACGCGGCCTACGGGCTGGTGGCGGCGCTGCGCGGCGCGGCCTTCGCGGATTCGGCCTTCACGGGCGTGTTCGGCACCACGCTGACGGCGGCGAATGCGCTGTGGCTGCTGGCCTCCTTCGTCTTCCTCGGGATCGGCACGCTGGTTGCGGCCAGCACCTTCCACGGCCGCGGGCTGATATCGCTGACCGGCCCGCCAGGGCGTGCCGCCGCGGGTTTCCTCCGCGTGCTGGGCGCGCTGGTGCTGCTTTACGCGGTTTTGTGGGTTGTGTTGCCCATGGGCGACGACCTGCAACCGAACCTCGATCCGGGGCGCTGGCTGATCCTGCTGCCGCTGGCGGTGGGTCTGGTGCTGGTGCAGGTGGGCGCCGAGGAATTGCTGTTCCGCGGCTATCTGCAACAACAGCTTGCCGCGCGTTTCCGCAGCCCGCTGATCTGGATCGGCCTGCCCGCGGCGCTCTTCGCGCTGGGTCATTACCAACCCGGGGTGGCGGGCGGCAATGCGCTGGCCCTGGCGGCCTGGGCGGGGCTGTTCGCGGTGGCGGCCGCGGATCTGACCGCGCGCAGCGGCACGCTGGGCCCGGCCATCGCGCTGCATTTCGCCAACAACGCGGTCGCGATCCTGATCGTGGCGCTCCCCGGGCCGGTCTCGGGGCTGGCGCTTTACACCTATCCCTTCGCCCCCGACGACCCGGCGCTCGGGCCGATGTTCCTGGTCGAACTGGGGATTCTGGGCCTGTCCTGGCTGGCCGCGCGGGTGGCCCTGCGCGTCTGAGTTGAAGCCCCGGCGCCCGCGCGCTAGCTTGCCCGCAACATGCCGCCCCAACCCCGAGAGCCCATGCGATCCCCCCTTTTCGAGGCCTATGTCGAGCCCGCGCGGCTATACCCCGAACTCTGGCGGGTCTTCGTCGCGCTCGGCGTGATCGCGCTGATCTATGCGGGCTGTTTCGCGCTGTTGCTGGTGGGCGCCTACCCGGTGCTGGGGCCGCTCAACTATTTCGGCTGGATGCAGGGGATCATGGCACCCGCCACGCCCGGGCAGACCCTGTTCGTGCTGGCCAGCTTCATCGGCATGGGGCTGGGCGTGCTGATCGCCACGCCCGCGCTGCATTACCGCGAACCGGGAACCCTGTTCGGCCCGATGCGCGACTGGATGCGCGGCTTCTTCCTGTCGCTGGCGGTGCTGGTGCCGGTCTATGCGGCGCTGTGCGCGATCGGGCGGCTGGTCGTGTCGCCCGACGCGGGCCTGCCGCCGGACCAGTGGCTGCGCCTGCTGCCCTTCGCGCTGGTGCTGGTGCTGATCCAGACCGGGTCCGAGGAATTGCTGTTCCGCGGCTATCTGCAGCAGCAGCTTGCCGCGCGCTTTGCCGTCCGCGTGGTCTGGATGGGCCTGCCTGCGCTGATCTTCACGGCGCTGCATTTCAACCCGATGGCGGGGGCCAATGCCTGGGTCATCATGGTCGCGATCCTCGCCTTCGCGCTGGCCGCCGCCGACCTGACCGAACGCTCGGGCAGCCTGGGCATCGCGATGGGCTGGCATTTCGTGAACAATTGCAGCGCGTTGCTGATCGTGTCGGTCAAGGGCACGATCACCGGGCTCGCGCTTTACGTCACCCCTTTCGAGATGTCGGACCGGGTGATGGTGCCGCTGGCGCTGGGGCTCGACATCCTGGTGATCTTCGCGATCTGGCGGCTGTTGCGCGCGCTGATCTGACAGGTCGGGCCACGATTGCATTTCCCGCCCCAGCGGCTTATCTGAGCGGCCAGACCGTTCCGAGGGTGGCCCGCGCATGAACTGGATCAACAACTACGTCCGGCCCAAGATCAACTCGCTGTTCTCGCGCCGCGAGATCCCCGAGAACCTGTGGACGAAATGCGACGCCTGCGGAACGATGCTGTTCCACCGCGAACTCAGCGACAACCTGAATGTCTGCACCGCCTGCGGCCATCACATGGGGATCACGCCGCGCGACCGGTTCCTGACGCTGTTCGACGGCGGCATCTTCACCGAGGTCGCGGTGCCGGTGCCGGTGGCCGACCCGCTGGGCTTCCGCGACCAGAAGAAATACCCCGACCGCATGAAGGCCGCCCAGAAGGGCACCGGCGAGAAAGAGGCGATGCTGGTCGCCGAGGGCGAGATCGGGCGCACCCCGGTCATCTGCGCCGCGCAGGATTTCAGCTTCATGGGCGGCTCCATGGGCATGTATGTCGGCAACGCGATCATCGCCGCCGCCCAGCGCGCGGTGGAACTGCGTCGCCCGCTGATCCTGTTCTCGGCCGCCGGCGGCGCACGCATGCAGGAGGGCATCCTCAGCCTGATGCAGATGCCGCGCTCGACCGTCGCGATCCAGATGCTGAAAGAGGCCGGGCTGCCCTATATCGTGGTCCTCACCCACCCGACCACGGGCGGCGTGACCGCCTCCTACGCGATGCTGGGCGATATCCAGATCGCCGAGCCGAACGCGCTGATCTGCTTTGCCGGGCCGCGCGTGATCGAACAGACGATCCGCGAGAAGCTGCCCGAGGGGTTCCAGCGCGCCGAATACCTGCTGGAACACGGCATGCTCGACCGGGTGACGCCGCGCGGCAAGCTGCGCGAGGAACTGGTGACCATCACGCGGATGCTGATGGGCCTGCCGCCCGCGGTGATTGCCGACCTGCCGCCCCCCGCCAGCTTCAGCCACGGCCCGACCGACGCGGCGCAGGACGACACCGAGAACACCGATCCGCCCCGGCGCAACGCACCGCCCGACACCGAACCCCCCGAGGCGGGCGCCAAGGGGTGAGCGGGGGCACAAGCGACGCCCTCCTCGCCCGGATGATGGCGTTGCATCCCAAGATCATCGACCTGACGCTGGACCGGGTATGGCGCCTGCTGGCCGCGCTTGACCATCCCGAACGGCGGCTTGCCCCGGTGGTCCATGTCGCGGGCACCAACGGCAAGGGCTCGACGCTTGCGATGATCCGCGCGGGGCTGACCGGCGCGGGGCAGCGGGTTCAGGCCTATACCTCGCCCCATCTCGCCCGCTTCCACGAACGCATCCGGCTGGCCGACGGCCTGATCGCCGAGGACGCGCTGACCGCCGTGCTGGACGAATGCGAGCGCGCCAATGGCGGGCAGCCCATCACCTATTTCGAGATCACGACCTGCGCGGCCTTCCTCGCCTTTTCCCGCGACCCGGCCGATGTCTGCCTGCTCGAGGTCGGCCTTGGCGGGCGGCTCGACGCGACCAACGTGATCGAGCGTCCGGCGCTGACGGTGATCGCGCCGGTCGATCTGGACCACCAGCAATATCTGGGCGAAACCCTGCCCGAGATCGCCGCCGAAAAGGCCGGGATCCTGAAACGCGGCGTGCCCTGCGTGGTCGGCCCCCAGCAGGAGTCCGCGCTGGCGGTGATCGAGGCGCAGGCCGCCCGCCTTGGCGCCCCGCTCCTCGCCCATGGCCAGCACTGGCATGTCTGGGAGGAACGCGGGCGGCTGGTCTATCAGGACGAGCGCGGGCTTCTGGACCTGCCCCCGCCCCGCCTGATCGGCGCCCATCAGGTGCAGAACGCGGGCATGGCGATCGCGGCCCTGCGCGCGCTGGGCATGGACGAGACCGCCTGCGAGGCGGCGCTGACGCAGGCCGACTGGCCCGCCCGGCTGCAACGTCTGCGCCACGGCCCGCTGGTCGATGCGGCGGGCCGCGCCGAACTCTGGCTCGATGGCGGGCACAACCCCGCCGCCGGCGCGGCGCTGGCCGAGGCGCTGACCCGCCTGCCCCTGCGCCCGCTGCACCTGATCTGCGGGATGCTGAACACAAAGGACGTCGCGGGCTTCATGCGGCCGCTCGCAGCCGTGGCCGACAGCCTGACCGCCGTCTCGATCCCCGGCGAGGCCGCGACCCTGCCCGCCGAAACCACCGCCGCCGCGGCCAAAGCCGCGGGCCTGCCCGCCACGACCGCCTTGGATGTGGCCGAGGCCGTGGCGCGCATCGCCGCGGCGCAGCCGAACGCGCGGATCCTGATCTGCGGCTCGCTCTACCTTGCCGGGCGGGTGCTGACCGACAATTCCTAGCCTCCGGCCACCCCCCATTCGGCCGCCTGCATCTCCCTCAACCGGCTCGCCGTACGCTCGAACTCGAAGGATCCCGCCCCTTCGAGATACAGCATCTCGGGCTGCGCCGCCGCCGACGCGATCAGCCGCACCCGGCCTTCGTAAAGCGCATCCACCAGCGTCACGAAGCGGCGCGCCTCGTTGTAGTTCTCCGACGACAGCCGCGGGATGTCCTCCAGGATCAGCACCCGCACCGCCTCGGCCAGCGCAAGGTAGTCGGCCGGTCCCAGCGGGCGGGCGCACAGATCCCAGAAACTCGCCCGTGCGACCCCGTTGTGAAACAGCGGCAAGGCCAGGTCGCGGCCCTGCACCCGCAGCGTCAGCGGCCCCCCCGCCCCCTCGGTCAGATCCCGCCAGATCGCCGACAGCGCCTGCCGCGCCAGACGGTCGGCGGGGGTGAAATAGACATCCGCCCCGGTCAGCCGGTTCTGCCGGTAATCGGTGGGCGAGGCGAGGTGCATCACCTCCAGCCGCTCCTCGATCATCCGGATGAAGGGGAGGAACCGCTCGCGCTGCAACCCGTCCTTGTACAGATCCCCCGGCACCCGGTTCGAGGTCGTGACCACGCACACGCCCTCGGCAAAGATCAGCTCGAACAGCCGCCCCACGATCATCGCATCCGCGATGTCGGTGATCTGCATCTCGTCGAGGCACAGAAGCCGCAACCCCTTGAACTCGGCCGCCACGACCGGGCGCAGCGCGTCCTCGGCCCCGGCCTTGCGCGCGGCATGCAACCCCTTGTGGATCTGCTGCATGAAGGCATGGAAATGCACCCGCCGCTTGCCCTCGATGGCGACACCGGCATGGAACAGGTCCATCAGCATCGACTTGCCGCGCCCGACGCCGCCCCACAGGTAAAGTCCGCGCACCGGCGCGGGCGGCGGGGGCTTGCGGAACAGCCCGCCACGCGGCGCGGGCGGCGGGTTTTCCAGCGCGGCGCGGATCCGGTCCAGCGGGGACAGCGCCGCGATCTGCGCCGGATCGGCATGCAATTCGCCCGCACCGACCCTTGTCTCGTAGTGATGTCGCAAGCTCTGTCCCATGGCGCGGTTCTAGGCCGGGCACGCGGCAGCGGAAAGGGGCCGCGCGGCACAGCGCGGCAGAATGCTGCGGGCCGGAGCGGCACAGCGGGGTGCCGACAGGTGATCGCCCGCGCGGCAGCGCCCCGGCTTGCCCCGCGCCGACACCCTTGCCATGATGGCGCAGATCGGTGGAGGCAGGGTATGAGTGCAGCGGAAGACGCCTATCGCGCGGCGGAGCAGGCGATTGCGGTGGCGAAGAAGAAGGGGGCGACGCGGCTCTCCTTTGATTGCGAGAAATTCCGCGCGCTAGAGGAATTGCCCCCTGAAATCGTCGGCCTCTCGGGGTTGTAGGTACTTTGGCTCGACAACACAGCAATCAATGACGAAGGCCTCGGCGCTATCGAAGGTTTGAAGGGGTTGGAAACTCTCTCACTCTTCAGGACCGCAATTACCGACGCAGGTCTGAGACACCTGACAGGCCTGACCCAACTGCAATCACTCACCCTCTCCAAGACCGCAATCACCGACGCGGGCGTTCGTTTCCTTTCGCGCCTTGTCGGGTTACAGGGCATCTTTCTTTCGAACACGGCAATTACAGACTTGGGCCTCCGGTGAACTGGCCCCCTTTTTGACCGGACACTTGGGCATGACCATGGAGGCTTAGGCATATGCCTGAGCACGTGCTTATGTCTGAGATAGAGATCATCACCGATGGTGGCCGTCGACGCCGCTGGAGTGCCGCCGAGAAGCTGCGGATCGTCGAGGAGACCCTGCCGAATGCTGGATCAGGTAGTTCCGCCCCGCCCCATGGGTCTTGGCATGGGCCACCAGCTTCCGCACCGCGTCGAGTTGGTGATACCTGGGGAAGACCATCGTTTCCTTGCGGACAGTCTTCGGCCCCCGGTCGGTGGCGATCTTCTTTTCCTTCACCTCCAGGTGCATGAAGCGTTGCAGGATGTCCAAAAGGCTATCCCGCGCCAGCACTTCGTCCCACAGGTAGGCGGTCTTCCAGTTGCCTTCGACAGGCGGGTTGCCCGCCCCCCGGTTGTGCCCCTTGTTGAACGGCAGAAAGAACGTCTCGCCCCCTTTCAGGCGCGTGGTCATCCACACCTCGTCAGGGTCCACGGCGAAATGAACCAAGGCGCGTTCCTTGAACTTGAACATCAGGTCGCGTTCGTCGCGGTCGCGCTCATACTGCGTCTTGGCATCCGCCGCCCGCTGGCCGGTGAGTTGGTTCTTCAACTCGGCGGTGACAACCGGCAGGCCGTTCACGGCAAGCGTCACGTCGAGGATGCAGCGCTTGGCCTTGCCGCCGGGGGCTTTCTTGACCGAGGTGAAGGCCACTTGCCGCGTGATCGTCAGCCGGTTCTTGGCGTATAGCGCGGTCGTCTCGGGGTTCATGCCCGTGTTCGGCTGGAAATAGGCCAGCCGCAGCGTCTTGCCGTAGCAGCGGAACCCGTGGCGAAGCACGTGGAGCGTGCCCTTGGTGGCCAGTTCCTTTGTCAAGTCAGACAGCATCTGATCCGCCGTCTGCCCCTTCAACAGGGCCTCTAGCTGATCCCATTTCTGTGCTTGAGTGTCGCGGATGAAGCCCAGGACATCGGCAGGGAACAGGCACAGGTCTTCGTTGAAATCTGCAGGCGAGCGCTGAGCATATCCCCCCCGCGCGGTCAGCCCGTGTTCAATCGCAATCTCGAAGGCCGTTTCGCTGTGCCCTGCCATAGCCCCGACCTCAAAGGTTCTTCACGTCGATGACGTAACCTTGTTCGGCCATTTCCTTTGCCAAAAGGGGGCCAGCCTCTTTCTGCAAGTTATCCTTGAATGGGATGTAAATCAGCCCCTGAATGTCTGATGGCCGTTCCATAGCGACTTGTGATCCAAGCAAGATTGCCACCTTTGGGCGGCCAAGCTTGACCAAGAGCATCCCAAGCTCCATGACCACGTTCTGTCGGGCACGGAAAGCTTTCTGATCTTCATGCGCTTTCGGATACCCGATGTCGTCGGGCGTCGCCAACACAACACCAAAGCCCACGTCTTCGGTGTAGTCCTCAAGCTTTTCGATGATCGTCAGGCCCTTGGAGGGCAGTTGATCCAAGATGATCGGCTCCAGCCCCCAGCGCCGCAACATGGCATCAAGTTGGTTTCGTGCCGGTTCATCGTGGCCATAGACCACAAAAATCTTTCTGTTCGGTGCCGGTTCGGGTGCAGCCACGGGAGCGGCAACTGCAACAGCGGCCCCCTGTTCGGCAGCATCAAGCAAGGCTTCTAGCTCTTCCTTTCCCGGCGATTGCCCCTGCACGTTGACGGTGTGGGTCGTTTCCCAATACCCAAGCACGCCCCCGCGCTGCGATTTGAACTGGTGCCCGCCGTTGTTGTCTGCCCACCCGCCCTTGATCCCTGCATCAGCGATCAGAGCTTTCAGTGCATCCAGCCCCTCATAGAATTTCCGTTTGGCCATCTTTACACCTCCTTAAATACATTCGCGCTGGCTACGCTGTGGATACCTTTAGCGCCTGTTGCTCCTGCCCATCATGGGTCAACAGCGCCTTGATCTTGCCCGTCACGGCAGCGGTCACGAGGGCGGCGCGATATTCTGTAAGCTTCTCGATTGAAGCTTCCACACGAAGAATGGCGTTTTCGACCCGCGCCTTTTTGTCGATGACGTAAGCCACAATTGCGGTTTGTTCATCAAGGACCGCGAAGCCGCTTGGCGATCTCCCAGATATCGTCGGTGAGCTTCTTATGTTGCTGAACGTTCAAGCGAAACCGCCTCCATGCGACAGATTTTTTGCCTAGGCTCCAGACCCATTGATTTCAGGTCTTTGGCGTGATTCAGGCTCCGCGAGGAGACCTGATCTATGAGCAATCTTTACTGGCTGACCGA
>NZ_SLVM01000037.1 GCF_004339675.1 Rhodovulum steppense | reverse complement strand
GATACGATCGGTGCCCGGAAACGTTCTTCTCTGCGATCATGCTCGCCGCAACCGTCTTGTTCTGGCTATGATCAAGAACGAGTCCTGAGCCTAGTTGCGTGCGCCGCTCCCTTCACTCTGGCCCCTCACCCCTTGCCACCCCCACACCGGATCTTCCCCGCGGGGAGGACCCGACGCGCCAGCGGTCCCCGGTCAACGGCTCTCCCTTGCCCTCGGAATCCGGCTCCTGCACCCCGACGGGCCAATCCTACCGCCCGAAGCCTGCCAACCCGTCATAGTCGATGGCCTCCAGCACCGGCAGCATGTCCTCGCGCGGGGCGCCGCTGGCCTGCACCAGGATGCGGTTGTCCACCAGCCCCGTCAGTTCGCCCTCCTGATCGACGAAGCGCTGTCGGCCGACGCGGACGATCTCGCCTGACATGCCCATCAGCATCGGGTTGCCGAACATCGCGGCCATGGCCCCCACCATCGGGTTGTCGGCCATCACCGACAGGGTAAAGGACTTGCCCCCGCCCGCATAGGTCGCCTCGGCCCCGCTGCCGCCGCCCATGAGGGCCAGCCCCTGGTTCATCCCGGTATTGACCTCGCGGGTCCAGCCTTCGGGCGCGGGCGGCAGGAAGGCGGCCAGCCCCTCGGCCGCGACCGACTGAAGCAACTGCCTTGCATAGGCCAGTTCTTCGAGGGCGTATTTCACGTCGCCCGCCTCATAGGCCGCGATGGCGCCGTTCAGCGTGTCCACGATCTCGTCGGCCAGGGCGGGGGCGGGGGCCAGGGCAAGGCAGGCAAGGGCGATCAGGCGTTTCATCGGGCAGCTCCTCGGTTCGGTCCGCGCAAGCCTAGCACCCGGCGCGCGCGCCTCAAACCCCGCCGAACCGCGCCTGCCAGCAGGGCAGCGGATCGCCCGGCGCGGGGCGCGCGTGAAAGACCCCCCGCGCAATGGCCCGCGCCAGGCAACAGGCGGCGGCATGCCCCAGCATCAGCGCGTCGCGATCCGGATCGGCCAGCGCCCGCGCGCCCGTCGCCGCGGCAAAGACCAGATCGCCATCGAACGGCGTGTGGCTCGGCACCAGCGCGCGGGCGATGCCGTCATGCGCGGCAATCGCCAGCCGCGTCGCCTGCGCCTGGGTCAGCGCGGCATCGGTGGCGAGGATCGCGATGGTGGTGGCCTGCCCGGCGCCCAGCTTGGTCACGGGCCGCGCGGCCGGGTCATGCCGCCCCTGCCCCAGCCCGCCGAACTCGCCCCCGATCTCCCAGGGGGCCGCCCAGAATTCCGGCCCGCCCCCCATCACCGCCGAGCCGACCGCATTGACCGCCACCAGCGCGCCCACCGTGATCCCGCTGTCCAGCACGACCGAGGCCGAGCCGAGGCCGCCCTTCAGATCCGCCGTCGTCGCCCCATACCCGGCGCCCGCACTGCCCAGCGCCACATCCTCGCCCGCCGCCGCCAATGCCGCGCGCCCCAGCCGCCCATAGGTGTTCTCGGCCCAGTCCTTGTCGCCGCCATTGAGCAGGTCGAACAGGATCGCGCCGGGCACGATCGGCACGCGCTGCCCCCCCACATCGAAGCCCCGCCCCATCGCGCGCAAACCGTCGGCCACGCCCGACGCGGCCTCCAGCCCGAAGGCCGACCCCCCCGCCAGCACCAGCGCATCCACCCGCTGCACCAGCCGGTCGGGCGCCAGCAGGTCGGTCTCGCGCGTGCCCGGCGCGCCGCCCATCACATGCACCCCGGCAACAAAGGGCGCCTCCCCCACCAGCACCGAAACGCCGGTCCTGACGCGCGCATCCTCGGTCTGCCCGACCCGCAGCCCGGCGACATCGGTAATCAGGTTCCTGTGTCCCGGACGCATCCCGTCCCCCTGCTTCTTCTTGGCGAAAATACCCCGGGGGTCCGGGGGCAGCGCCCCCGGCCCGGCCTCAGATGCAGCGCCCGCCATCCACCTCCAGCGCGACGCCGGTGATCATCGCCGCCTCGTCCGAGCACAGGAAACAGGCGGCATTCCCCATGTCCTCGGGGGTCGAAAACCGACCCAGCGGGATCGTCGACAGGAACTTCGCCCGCATCTCGGGGCTGTCCTCGCCGAGGAAGCTTTTCAACAGCGGTGTTTCGCCCGCGACGGGGCAGAGCGCGTTGACCCGCAGGCCGTGGGGGGCCAGTTCGACGGCCATCGCCTTGGTCGCGGTGATCATCCAGCCCTTGGAGGCGTTGTACCAGTTCAGCCGCGGCCGGGGCGAGAGGCCGGCGGTCGAGGCGATGTTCAGGATCGCGCCTGCGCCATTGCCCTTCATGTGCGGGACCAGGTGGCGGGCGGTCAGGAAGACCGACTTGGCGTTGACCGCCAGCACGCGGTCGAATTCGTCCTCGGTGACCTCGTCCAGCGGCTTGGGCAGGTGGGTGATCCCGGCATTGTTCACAAGGATGTCGAGCCGTCCGAACGCGGCCAGCGCGGCATGGGCCATCGCGCCGACCGCGGCGTTGTCGGCCACGTCCACGGCTTGCGCGAGGCCGCCGATCTCGTCCGCGATTGCCGCGGCCGCGCCCATGTCGATATCGGCGACCATGACCCGCGCGCCTTCGGCCGCGAACCTGCGCGCGATGCCCGCGCCGAAGCCCGAGCCGCCCCCCGTGACGATCGCGGTCTTTCCGTCCAGTCGCATCCCGTCCTCCCTCAGCCGTGGCGTGCGGCGACCGTCTTGACCGTCGAGAACCCGTAAAGCGCCTCGAAGCCCTTTTCGCGGCCATGGCCGGACAGGCCGGTGCCGCCGAAGGGCAGTTCGACGCCGCCGCCCGCGCCGTAATTGTTCACGAAGACCTGCCCGGCCCGCAAGGCGCGTGCCAGCCGCATCTGCCGGGCGCCGTCGCGCGACCAGATCGCGGCGACAAGGCCGTAGGCGGTGCCGTTGGCGATGGCTGTGGCCTCGTCCTCGTCCTCGAAGGGGATCAGCGCCTGAACGGGGCCGAAGATCTCGTCCTGCGCCAGGCGGTGGGCGGGCGGCACATTCGCCAGCAGGCGCGGGGCGACATAGTGGCCGCCCGCGGGCGCGGTGCCGAGGATCGTGCCTTCGGCGGCGGTTTCGAGATCCGCGCCCTCGGCCAGGAAGCCCTGGACGATCTGCTTCTGGCGGGCCGAGATCAGCGGGCCGAGGTCGAGATTGTCGAGCGCCGGGCCGACCTTCAGCGCGCGGTAGCGTTCGGCCATCCGGGCGAGGACCGCGTCATAGACGGGCCGCTGGACCAGGATGCGCGAGGCGGCCGAACAGGTCTGGCCCGCGTTCTGGATGCCCGCATTGACGAGGAAGGGCAGCGCGGCGTCGAGATCGGCATCGGCAAAGACCAGCTGCGGCGACTTGCCCCCCAGTTCCAGCGTGACCGGCACGACGTTCCGCGCGGCGGCCGCCTGCACCAGCCGCCCGACATTCAAGGACCCCGTGAACGAGATGTGGTTGACGCCCGGATGGCCCGCCAGCGCCGCGCCCGCCTCTTCGCCGAGGCCGGGGACGACGTTCAGCGCGCCGGGCGGCAGGCCGGCCTCTTCGGCGAGGCGGGCGAAGGCCAGCGCGGTCAGGCAGGCCTCCTCGGCGGGTTTGAGCACCACGGCATTGCCCATCGCCAGCGCCGCCCCGACCGAGCGGCCGATGATCTGCATCGGGTAGTTCCAGGGGATGATGTGGGCGGTCACGCCATGCGGTTCTCGGAGCGTGTAGACGGTGTAGCCCTCCAGATAGGGGATGGTCTGGCCCATCACCTTGTCGGCGGCGCCGGCGTAGAATTCCATGTAGCGCGCGAGCGCCAGCGCGTCGGCGCGGGCCTGGGCGAGCGGCTTGCCGACATCGGTCGCCTCGATCCCCGCCAGTTCGTCGGCGCGGCCGCGCACGAACTGGCCGATCCTTGCCAGCACCCGGCCGCGTTCGGCCGCCGTCGCCCGGCCCCAGGCGCCGCGGCGGGCGTCCTGCGCGGCGATCACGGCGGCGTCGATATCGGCCGCCTGCCCCCGTGCGATGCGGCCGATTTCCGCGCCGGTCGAGGGATCCTCGATGGGCAGGGTCTCGCCGCCCCGGGGCGGGGTCCAGTGCCCGGCGATGACGCAGCGGTCGGTGGGAAACCAGAGGTCGCGGAGGAGGTCGTTTGTCATGCGGGCACCTTCAGGTCCGGCGCGGCGGCCATCGGATCCTTGGTACAGCGATGTCCCGGCGCGCGCAGCCCCTTTTCGGCCGGTCCGCGCCGCCGGATCTGCGCGCTTGCCCGGGCGCGCGGCACGCGGCATAGTCCGTCCGGGCCGCGTGGCGATGGCGTCGCCGCAGGGGCTTTGCCCCCATGGCCCGGGCCGCGTGCCCCGTTTCCTGAACGCCGGGACCCCACTTGGCCCGGCAGCCCCGGGCCGACCGCTCGGAGGTTTCGATGACCCGACCCGACTTTTTCCGCTTTCACAATGGCGACAAGGTGGCCCTGCCCTTTTCGCAGGACGAATACGACACCCGCCTGATGGGCCTGCGCTCCGCGATGGATGCGACCGGCGCCGAGGTGGCGGTGCTGACCTCGATGCAGAACATCGCCTATTACTCGGGCTTTCTCTATTGCTCGTTCGGTCGGCCCTATGGGCTGGTCGTGACCGCCTCGGACGCGGTGACGATCAGCGCAGGCATCGACGCGGGCCAGCCCTGGCGGCGCTGCGCCACCGACAACCTGACTTATACCGACTGGGCGCGGGACAATTTCTGGCGCGCGGTGGCGCATGTGGCGGGCACCGGCCGCGCGGTGGGGCATGAGGGCGACCACCTGACGCTGGGGCAGAAGGGCAAGCTGGATGCCTTCCTGTGCCCGCGCGAGAGCGTGGACCTTGCCCCGGCCACGATGCAGCAGCGGATGCGCAAGAGCCCGGCCGAGATCGCGCTGATCCGCGCGGGCGCGGCCGTGGCGGATGTGGGCGGTTACGCGATCCACGAGGCGGTGCGCGAGGGCACGCGGGAAATCGACGTGGCGATGGCGGGGCGCGACGCGATGGAACTGGAAATCGCGCGGCGGTTTCCCGACGCCGAGTATCGCGATACCTGGGTGTGGTTCCAGTCGGGGCTGAACACCGATGGCGCGCATAACCCGGTGACGGCGCGGCGGTTGCGGCGGGGCGATATCCTGTCGCTGAACACCTTTCCGATGATCTCGGGCTATTACACGGCGCTGGAACGGACGATGTTCGTGGGCGAGGTGGATGCCGCCAGCCTGGAGATCTGGCAGGCCAATGTCGCCGCGCATGAATATGGCATGTCGCTGCTGAAACCCGGCACCAGTTGCGCCGAGGTGACCCATGCGATCAATGCCTTCCTCGAAGACCGGGGCCTGTTGCAGTATCGCAGCTTCGGCTATGGCCATTCCTTCGGCGTGCTGTCGCATTACTATGGCCGCGAGGCCGGGCTGGAACTGCGCGAGGATATCGACACGGTGCTGGAGCCCGGCATGGTGATCTCGATGGAGCCGATGCTGACGATCCCGCAAGGTAAGCCCGGCGCGGGCGGCTATCGCGAGCATGACATCCTGATCGTCACCGAGGACGGCGCCGAGAACATCACGGGCTATCCCTATGGCCCCGCGTTCAACGTGGTGGGCTGACATCGCGCCCGGCCGTCGCCCCGATCCGGGCGACGGCCAGCGGCAGCGCCACGGTCAGCACCAGCAGCCGGAACACATGATGCGCCGCGACAAAGGCCGGGTCCGCGCCCAGCAGGAGCGACATGGCCATCATCGTTTCCAGCCCGCCGGGGGCAAAGGCGATCAGCGCGGTCAGCATCGGCAGGTCGAGCAGCACCGCCACCAGCGCCGCGGCGGCCAGCGAGAGAAGGGCGGCGAACAGGGTCAGCAGGCCGGAGGCGCCCAGCGCCTGCCAGACCATGCGCGGCGTGACGCCCGCAAACCGCGTGCCGATCAGCGTGCCCATCACCGTGAAGGCCGGGATCGCCAGCCATGCGGGCACCGCACCCGACACGACCCCGCTGGCATGGCCCAGCGCAGAGACCGCCATGCCCCCGAACAGCAGCGCCGCGGGCACCCGAAGCCTGCGGAACAGCAGCCCCGCCAGAACGGCCAGCCCGACCACCAGCCCCAGCACCGGCAGCGGCATCGCCTCGGGGCCGGGCGGCAGCACGGGCAGGGCGCCGCCGCCGATCAGCGGCGCGGCGAAGGGCACGATCAGGGTCAGCGCCAGGACCCGGATGGTCTGGATCAGCGTCACCCGCGGCAGGTCGGCGCGGACATCCGAGGACAGGCTGAGCACGAAGCTGAGATGCCCCGGCGTCGCGGCCAGAAGCGCGCTCATCCGGTCGAAGCCAAACCGCCAGACCAGCAGCCGCGCGCCCAGCGCCATGATCGCGAGCACCGTGAGGGCCAGCAAGGCTAGGCTGAGTGGCCAGCGCGCGGCGGTCGCCACCGCCTCGGGCGTGACGCCTGCGCCGATATTCAGCCCGATCAGCAGGAAGCAGCCATCGCGCAGCCAGACGGGCAGCGCGACCGGCGCCCCGGCCAGCGCCAGCAGCGTCACGCAGAGCGCGGGCCCGGTCAGGAAGGGCGCGGGCACGCCCAGCAGGGCGGCCAGCGCCGCACCCGCGGCGCCGGTGGCAAGGGTCAGGAACGCGGGCAGCATGGGCATCCGGGGCAAGGGGGTTTCGAGAGGGCCATGAACCGCGGCAGGCGCGCGAATGTCAATTCGCTGCCGCAGCCTCGTCACAGCGGCCTGGCAGATCGGCGCGGATCGGCAAAGGCGAGTTGACTTGGCCGCCCTGCTGTCGCATCGGCTTGGCCGAACCCCAGGGCAGGGAGATTTGAGATGAAGATCGCGATGATCGGCACGGGCTATGTGGGCCTTGTGTCGGGGGTGTGTTTCTCCGATTTCGGGCATGAGGTCGTCTGCGTGGACAAGGATCCGCGCAAGATCGAGATGCTGAACCGCGGCGAGGTGCCGATCTACGAGCCCGGCCTTGATACCGTGATGGCGCGCAACGTGGCGGCGGGGCGGCTGACCTTTACCGGCGATCTGGCGGCGGCGGTGGACGGGGCGGATGCGGTCTTCATCGCGGTCGGCACGCCGACGCGGCGCGGCGATGGCCATGCGGACCTGACCTATGTGATGGCCGCGGCCGAGGAGATCGGGCGCGCGCTGACCGGCTATGCCGTGATCGTCACCAAATCGACCGTGCCCGTGGGCACCAACCGGCAGGTCGCGGCCGCGGTGCGGGCGGCCAATCCGGCGGCCGAGTTCGATGTCGCCTCGAACCCCGAATTCCTGCGCGAGGGGGCGGCGATCGACGATTTCATGCGGCCCGACCGGGTGGTGGTCGGCATCGAGACCGAGCGCGCCCGGGAGGTGATGGCCGATATCTACCGCCCGCTGTTCCTGCGCGAATTTCCCGTCGTCTATACCGATCTCGAATCGGCCGAGATGATAAAGTATGCTGCGAACGCCTTTCTCGCGACCAAGATCACCTTCATCAACGAGATGGCGATGCTGTGCGAGAAGGTCGGCGCCGACATCAAGGCGGTGTCCAAGGGCATGGGGCTGGATGGCCGGATCGGAAACAAGTTCCTGCATGCAGGCCCCGGCTATGGCGGGTCGTGCTTTCCCAAGGATACGCAGGCGCTGGCCCGGATCGGGCAGGATTTCGCCTCGCCCTGCGCGATCACCGAGACGGTCATCGCGGTCAATGACCGGGTCAAGCGGCGGATGATCGACAAGGTGGTGGACCTGTGCGGCGGGTCCGTGAACGGCAAGACGATCCTGGTGCTGGGCGTCACCTTCAAGCCCAATACCGACGACATGCGCGACGCGCCCGCGCTGACCATCGTGCCCGCGCTGGTGGGCGGCGGTGCCAGGGTGCGCGTGGTCGATCCGCAGGGCCGACGCGAGGGCGAGGCGCTGCTGCCCGGCGTCACCTGGGCCGAGGATCCCTATGCCGCGGCCGAAGGGGCCGATGCGCTGGTGATCCTGACCGAGTGGAACGAGTTCCGCGGGCTTGACCTGGGCCAGATGGCGCAGCGGATGGCGCATGCAAGGATGGCCGATCTGCGCAATGTCTACCCGCCCGAGGATGTGCGCGAGGCGGGATTCGAGGCCCATGTCGCGGTCGGCCGCAAGGGCTTCGGGCTCGAGGGCTGAGGGGGATGGGCCAGAGCCTGCCGGACGATCTGTTCTTCTTCGCCTCGAAGATCGTCTGGGGGCTTCTGCGCGCGGACTCGGTGCTGCTGATCCTGCTGGCGGCGGGGCTTTGGGCGCTGTGGGCGGGACGGCCCGAGCTTGGCCGCGGGCTGGTGACGGCCGTGGCGCTGGGCGGGGCGGTGATCGCGCTGAGCCCGCTGTCCAACGCGCTGCTGCGCGGGATCGAAGGCCGCCATCCCGTGCCGGAGGTGGCCGGGCCGGTGGCGGGGCTCGTGATCCTTGGCGGCGCTGAGGATCCGGCGGGCACGCTGGCCTGGGGGCCGCCCTCGCTGAACGAGGGGGGCGAGCGGTTCTTCGCCGCGCTGGAACTGGCGCGGCTGCATCCCGAGGCTGTGGTGCTGTTCACCGGGGGCAGCGGGCGGCTTGGCGGATCGGACCTGCCCGAGGCCGAGGTCGCGCGGCGCGTGCTGACCGGGGCGGGGCTGGATCCCGCGCGGCTGATCCTGGAAGGCGCCTCGCGCAACACGGCCGAGAATGCGCGGCTGGGCCGGGCGTTGGCGCCGGACCGTCCGGGGCAATGGCTGCTGGTGACGAGCGCCTTTCACATGCCGCGCGCGGTGGAAAGCTTCTGCGCGGCGGGCTGGCGCGAATTGACGCCCTATCCGGTCGATTTCCGCAGCCGTCCGGGCGCGGGGCTGCGCTGGGCACCGGCCGAAAGCCTGCTGGACTTCAACATTGCGCTGCACGAATATCTGGGCCTTGCCGCCTATCGCGCCACCGGCCGGGCGGCGACGCCCGCGGGGTGCCTGGTGCGGCCCTGACCCTTTCCCCGCCGCATCGAAGGGCGCCATGCCGCTGACGCTGTCCGCATTGTCCGATCTTGCCACGCTCGATATCGACGAGATCATCGACGTGCGGTCCCCCGCCGAATATGCCGAGGACCATATCCCCGGCGCGATCTCGCTGCCCGTGCTGTCGAACGAGGAACGCGCGCGCGTCGGCACGATCTACACGCAGCAAAGCCCGTTCGCGGCGCGCAGGATCGGCGCGGCGCTGGTCGCGCGCAACGCGGCCCATCACATCGAGACGGCGCTGGCCGACCGGCCCAAGGGCTGGCGCCCGCTGGTCTATTGCTGGCGCGGCGGGCAGCGGTCGGGCAGTTTCGCGCTGATCCTGCGCCAGATCGGCTGGCGGGCCGAGACGATCGAGGGCGGCTGGCGCAGTTTCCGGCGGCTGGTGCAGGGGGCGCTCTACGATGCGCCCTGGCCTGCGCCGGTGGTGGTGCTGGACGGCAATACCGGCACCGCCAAGACCGAGTTCCTGGGGCTGCTGGCCGCAGCCGGGGTGCAGGTGATCGACCTGGAGGGGCTGGCGAACCATCGCGGCTCGCTGTTCGGGGCGATGGCGGGCGGGCAGCCCGCGCAGAAGGCGTTCGAGACGGCGCTGGCGATGGCGCGGGATGGGCTGGACCCGGCGCGCCCGGTGGTGGTCGAGGCGGAATCGAGCCGGATCGGGCGGCTGAACCTGCCGCCCGCCCTGTGGGAGGCGATGCGGGCCGCGCCCCGGATCGAGCTTTCGGCGGCGCTGGAGCTGCGCGCGGGCTATCTTGCGCGGCGCTACCGCGACCTGACTGCCGATCCCGCGCGGCTGATGGCGACCGTCGCGGCGCTGTCCGCCCGCCACCCGCGCGAGCGGATCGAGGCCTGGGGGGCGCTGGCCGAGGCGGGGGCGTTCGAGGCGCTGGCCGCCGGGCTGATGGCAGAGCATTACGATCCGCTTTACGCGCTCCAGCGTGCCCGGTTCGAGGATCGGCCGCTGCACCGGGTCCGGCTGGACCGGCTGGACGCGGACGGGCTGGCGGCGGCGCTGCCGCAGGTCGTGGCGGCGGTCGCGGCGCTCAGCCCAGGCTGATCCGCGGCGCGCCCGCGGTGACGGTGCCGATCCGCGCCGCCCCCGCGCCCAGCGCATCCAGCAACCCGGCGGCCGCGGCCTCGGGCAGCGCGGCCAGAAGCCCGCCCGCGGTCTGCGGATCGAACAGCAGGGCCGTGCGCGGGTCGGCCGGGTCCGCCCCCTCGATGCCCGAGGCCAGCGCGGCATTCTGCGGGTAGAGCGTCGAGCGGATGCCGAGGGCCGAGAGCCGCAGCGCCCCCGCCATAAGGGGCAGGGCGTCCAGATCCAGCGCCGCCCCCACGCCCGAGGCGCGCAGCATCGACAGGAGGTGCCCGGCCAGGCCGTAGCCGGTGACATCGGTCATCGCATGGGCCGGGTCGGCCAGCCGGGCGGCGGCCTGGCCCTGCCCCTGCTGCATCATCTCCAGCGCGGCCAGAAGCTCCGGCCCCGTGGCCTTGCCCTGCATCGCGGCGGCAAGGATGGTGCCGGAGCCGAGGGGTTTCGTCAGGATCAGCGCGTCGCCCGGCTGCGCGCCGTCAAGGCCCAGCGGCCTGCCCGCGACCAGCCCGGTCAGCGCGAAGCCGATCGTCAGGTCGGCCCCGGTCGAGCTGTGCCCGCCGGCCAGGTCGGCGCCCGCGGCGCGCAGCACCTCCTGCGCACCGGCGAGGATCTCGCGCAGCGTTGCCGCCTGCATCGGCTCGGCCATGCGCGGCAGGATCACGGTTGCAAGGGCGGCCTGCGGGCTGGCGCCCATCGCCCAGATATCGCCCAGCGCGTGGGTCGCGGCGATGCGCGCCATCACATGGGGGTCTTCGGTCACGGCGCGCAGATGGTCGGTGGTGAAGACCTGCGCCCCCGCGCCATGGGCCAGGATCGCCGCATCGTCGCCCGCCCCGCGCAGCACGTCCGGCCGGGCGGGCGGGGCGAGATCGGCAAGGGCCTGGGCCAGCGCCGCCGCGCCGGGCTTGGCCGCGCAGCCGCCGCAGGGCGGTTGCCCCCCGACAAGGTCGGCGACACCCAGCGCCGCGCCGCGCGGGATGCGGGGGGGCTGTCCCATGGGCGGCAGGTGATGGAAACGGCGCATGAACTTGCGGTCGATATGGTCCTTCCAGCGCCAGACCCAGCCGCCCTCGATCCGGGCATCCAGCCGGTCGGCGGCGGCGCGCTTGCCGCCCATCGAGATCAGCTTGAGGTAATCCTTCTGCGGGTGATAGGGCCCTGGCCGTCCGCCCGTCGCGGCCGCGCGCAGGTTCGCCAGCAGGACCGGGGCCTGCCGCACCGCGTAGACCCCGGCCTTGGGGCGCGGCGCATGCGCAAGATGCGCGCAGTCGCCGACCGCGAAGATCGCCGGGTCGGTGACAGACCGCAGGAACCGGTCGACCGTCACGAAGCCGTCGGTCAGATCCAGCCCGGTCGCGGCCAGCCAGCCCTGCGGCCGCGCCCCCGCCGCCCCGATCACGAGATGCGCGGGGATGGTGTCGCCGCCCTGAAGAACGACGCCCTCGGCCGCGATCCTTGCGACGGGGGCGCCGGTGCGCAGGTTCACCCCCTGCCCCGCGATCTGGTCCATCAGCGCGGCCCGGGCGCCCGGGCGCACGTCGCGCAGCACATCCGGGGCCGCGTCGATCAGCGTGACCTGCGGCGCAAGCCCGGCCTGTGCCAGCCGGTGGCGCGCGGCCAGCGCCAGTTCAACCCCCGCGACGCCCGCGCCGATCACCGCGACCAGCGGCGCCACCTCGCCCGCCCGCGCGCGGGCGACGAACCGCTCCCACGCCTCGGCGAAGGCGCCCAGCGGTTTCGCGGGCACCGCATGCGCGGCAAAGCCGGGCAGGTCGGGCAGGTCCGAGGTGATGCCGATGTCGATGGAGGCAAGGTCATAGCGGATCGGCGGGCGGCCGGGCACATGGATCAGGCGGGCGGCGCGGTCGATCCCCTCGGCGCGGCCGATCACCAGCCGCGCGCCCGCATGCGCCGCCAGCGGCACAAGGTCGATTTCCAGCTGCGCGCGCGTGTAATGGCCCGCGATCAGCCCCGGCAGCATCCCCGAATAGGGAGCCGTGGGGCCGGGATTGATCAGCGTCAGCCGCACGCCCGGCACGGGGGCCATGCCCCAGGCGCGGGCGACCAGCGCGTGGGCATGCCCGCCGCCGATCAGCACGAGGTCGCGGGTCAGCGGCAGGGGGGCGGTCATCGGGGCCATGGGGGCGGGCTCGTCCGTCGGGAGTTGCGGGGGGTCAGGGCGCGCACCAGCGGCCCTGCCAGCCTTCGGCGGCGCGGAACAGGGTGCGGCGATGGCCGAGCGTGGCCAGGTGCAGCGTCTCGATCTCGGACAGCGCCCCGCGCAGCACGCAGAAGGCATGCGCGGCGGGGTCGGCGATATGGTCGCCCGGCTCGGGGATCGGCGTTCCGGGCGCGGGGCGGCCGCCATAAAGCGCGCGCGCCGCACCGGGCAGGGCATGCCACAGGGGCGCGACCGCCTCGCCCGCCAGCACCTCGAACCGGGCGCGCAGGCGGATCTGAAGCCGCTGCGCCGGGTCCCAGACCAGCAGGCTTGCCCGCGGCTCGGCCACCAGTTCGCCGACCTTGGCCGAGCGGCGGTCGGCATAGATTTCCACCCGCGCGCCGTCGCGGTCGGCCCCGCGCAGGACCACCATCCGCGCCTCGCCGCCCGACCGCCCGGCGGTGGCCAGGACCGGATGGCGGGCCGGCGCGTCGCGGTCGGACGCCCCGCGCGCAAGCTGCGCCCAGACGGCATCGAGCGTGCCGGACAGCGTCGTGAGGGTATCAGTCATGGCCCGTCATCTCCAGGTAACCGCGGCCCGGATGGCTGCCGGTGATCCGCACCGGGCCTTCCCAATAGGCGACGGTGGTGTCCATCCAGGCGGCCTCGTTCAGCGCGTCGATGATGACATCGAGGCCGCGTTCGGGCAACGCGATGCGCCAGCGCACGGGGATCGTGCGGCCCGCGATCCGGGTCGTGGCGCGCGGCTCGAATGTCACCGAACCGGGGGCAAGCGGCGTGGCGCTGCCATCGGCGGCGATCCAGGTGCCGGTGGTGTAATCGCCCCCGGTGCCGCGCAACTGAAAGGCCATCAGCCTGTCGCCACCGTCGAAATGCAGCGAGACCCAGTCCCAGCCCTGCTGGTCGGAGGCCAGCGGCTGGCTGGACCATTCCCGGTCGAGCCAGGCATTGCCCGTGACCTCGACCGGGCCATCCGGCAGGGTCAGCGTGCCCAAGACGCGGTAGAAGGGCTGCGAATAGTAGTAGCTGGCATTGCCCAGATCGGATTTCACCGAATAGCCGCGCTCGCCATGCAGCACCAGCGGCCCCTCGGCCGCCAGCGTCAGGGCATAGGCGAAATCGCTGCCCGCCGCATTCAGCCGCAGCGCCGAGAGCGGATCGGCGTCGGGTGCGGCCGTGCTCTCCATCCGCCATTCGTCGATCCAGGCGGCGAAGGGGGTGGCGGTGACGCCCGCCTGCCCGGTGCCGCCGCGGCCCAGCCTCTCGGCATGGAAATGGCGCTCTGCCGTGGTCAGCCCGGCATGGCCCATCCAGACCTGCGCATTCTGCCAGCCCGCACCCGGATTGCCGGGGGCCAGCGCGTTGCGAAAGAGCGTCCACTGGATGCCGTAATCCTGCCCGTCCGCGCCGGTCAGGTTGGCGGTCAGATACCACCATTCGATGCGGAAATCGGGATGCGCGCCGTGATCGCGCGGAAAGTCCAGCGCCGCGCCGCGCTGCGGCAGGGTATAGCCGTCGGCGGTCTGGCCAAGCCCGGCAAAGCCCTGGGCCAATACGGGCAAAGGCAGGAAAACTGCAAGGATCAGGACCCTAACGTTCATCGGCGAAGACCTTGACCAGGGTGGCAGGTTCGATTCGTGCAAGCCGCCAGGCGGGCCAGGCGGCTGCCAGCCCGCCCGCCGCCAGCGCCAGCGCGCCCAGCCAAAGCCAGTCGGCCGGGAAGACGAACATCGGCAGCCGCCAGCCGAAGGCCGCGACATTGACCACGGCCAGCAGCACCCAGGCCAGGATCAGCCCGACCGGAATTGCCAGCGCCATGGTCAGCGCCGCCAGCAGCATCGCGCGCAGCACTTCCAGCCGCGCCAGCGCGGTGCGCGTCAGCCCCAGCGCCCAGACCGGGGCCAGTTGCGGCAGGCGCATTGCGGCCAGCGTCAGAAGGCTGGTGAACATGGCAAATCCGGCGACGCCCATGGTCAGCACGTTCAGCGCGGCGGTGACGGCAAAGGTGCGCTCGAAGATCCGCAGCGACAGATCCTTGACCGCCCTCTGGTCGATCATGCTGTCTTCGGGCAGGCCGAATTCCTGCACCAGGGCGCGGCGCAGTTCGGGCACGGCGGCGGGATCGGTGCGGATGGCGTAGCGGCGGCGGTCGAGATCGGGGAATTGCGCCACCAGATCGGCGATGCCGATGATGACCTGCCCGCGCGGGTTGCCGTAATCGGAATAGACGCCGACCAGCGGGCGGATCGCGCCGCCCGGCAGGGGCACCGGATCGCCAATGCGCAGCCCGGCGCGGCGCCAGAGCTGTTCGTTGACGATGGCGCCCTCGGCCCGGGCGAGTCGCGCCCAGACATCCGCCTCGCCCAGCAGCATCGGCCAGTTGTCGGAATAGGTGCGGTGATCGGCGACGCCGTAGATCTCGGCGCTCTGGCCGAAGACCGGCCCCTCGACACGCCAGATCGGCAAGAGCGCGTCGCTGCGCGGCGTGAGCCAGTCGCGCAGGCGGGTCGCCTCCTCCTCGCTGCGGGCGGTGACGTAGAGTTCCGAGGGCAGGCGCTGGTCCAGCCATTCGGTGAAGGTCAGCCGGAAGCTTGCGACCATCGTGCCCACGCCGATATTGGCCGACAGCGCCAGCATCAGCGCCATCAGCGCCAGCGACAGGCCGGGCAATTGCTGGCGCGTATCGGCCCAGAACCATTGCGCCAGCACGCCCCGGGCCAGCCGTTCCGCCGCCCCCAGCGCCAGCGCCAGCGCGCCGGGCAGCGCCAGCGCCGCGGCCAGCAGCAGCGCGCCCAGCAGCACGAAGCCGCCGACCACGCCCTGCCCGTAGACGCCAGCGATCACCGCCACCACGGCCAGCAGCGCGGCCAGACCGCCCAGCGCCGCAAAACCGCGGGCCGAGGCGCGCGCCCAGGCCCGCGGCTGGGCCGAGGCCAGAAGCGGCATGCGCCAGAGCCGCCACAGGCTTTGCGCCGCCGCCACGCCCGCGCCGATCAGCGCGATGGCCAGCCCGCCCAGCCACCATTCCGGGCGCAGCGACAGGCTGCCCGAGACGGTCGCGCCGTAAAGCCCGCGCAGGGTGGCGGCCACGTCGGGCAAGAGTGCTGCGGCGATGCCGTAACCAAGCGCGACGCCGACGATCCCCGCGACCAGCGCCAGCAGCATCACCTCGGCCGCCAGCAGGCCGACCAGCGTGCGCAGCGGCAGGCCCAGCGCGCGCAGCGTGCGGAACATCGCGCGGCGCTGTTCGAAGGCCAGCCCGATCGCGGCATGGACGATGAAGAGCCCCACCGCGAAGGACAGGAAGCCGAAAGCGGTCAGGTTCAGGTGAAAACTGCCCGTCAGTTGCGCCACATCGGCCGTTTCCTGCGGGGCGAGGCGGTCGAGGCCGGGGGCCACCGCCTCCAGCGGCGCGCGGCCCAGCGGCTGATCCGGGGCCAGCAGCAGCCGCGAGATCTGGCCCTCGGCCCGCAGCAGGGTCTGGGCGATGCCGATATCGGCGATCAGGATGCCCGGCATGATGCCCTCGGCCGCGATCAGGGGCGGCATGCCCTCGGCGCCCTCAAGCTCGGCCACGGTTTCGGGCACGGCAAAGCCCCGGCCGGGCGGGGTGAAGAACCCGGCGATGTCGCCGCTTTCGCCCACGGCCTCGGGCAGCGCACCGGAGGGCATGGTGAAGGGGTCGATGCCATAGACCTGCACCGCGCGGCCCGCGCGGGCCCAGCGGCCCTCGATCAGCGGGGTGACCTGCCAGCCCGCGCGGCGCAGATCGACAAAGACCCGGTCCGGCACGCGCTGGCCATCCCTCGGCACGAGGCTTTCAAGCTGGTCCTGGCCCAGAACCTCGGCCGCGCGGTCATAGCTGGCCCGCGCCTCGGCATTGATCGCCTGCACGCCCGACCAAAGCGCGGTGGCCAGCGCCAGCCCCAGCAGCAGGCTGGCCAGTTGCAGCGGGTGGCGGCGCCAATGCGACAACAGCGCGGCAAGGGCGGTGCGGCGCATCAGGCCAGCCGCCCGCCCGACAGATGCACCCGGCGCGAGAGCCGGGCGGCCAGCCGGGGCGAATGGGTGACCATCAGAAGCCCGGCGCCGGCCTCGGCCACCAGTTCCAGCATCAGGTCGAGCACCGCATCGCCGGTCGCCTCGTCCAGATTGCCGGTGGGCTCGTCGGCCAGGATCAGCGCGGGCCTTGCGGCCAGCGTCCGGCCGATGGCGACGCGCTGCTGCTGGCCGCCTGACAATTGCTCGGGATAGCGCCGCATCAGCCCGCCAAGGCCCAGACGCTCGGCCAGCGCCGCGATCGCCGCAGGATCGTCGCGCCCCGACAGCCGGGCGTGAAAGGCAAGGTTGGCCCCGACATCGAGCGAGGGGATCAGGTTGAACTGCTGGAACACCAGCCCCACCGCCTGACGGCGCAGCGCCGCCAGCGTGGCATCGTCCGCCCCGGCCAGATCGCGCCCCGCGACCTCGATCCGGCCGGCATCGGCGCGGTCGAGCCCGGCGCACAGATGCAGTAGCGTGCTCTTGCCCGAGCCCGATTCCCCGGTCAGCGCGACCGTCTCGCCCGGTTCAAGCGCCAGATCGACGCCGCGCAGCACCTCGACCCGCGCGCCGCCGCTGTCATAGCCCTTGCCAAGCCCGCTGATGGATAGAAGCATTCGCACCTCCGCTGCGCCTAACTAGCGCAGGCGGATGGCGCGGACACCCCCGGATCGCGGGACCGTGTGCCGCAAGGGCTTACTGAAAGGCGTTGCCCGGCCGGATGCCGAGTTTCTTCATCACCATGGCCGCCGGGCAGAAGCCGGTGACCGAGGCCTGGATCAGGTTCACGCCGACAAAGGCGGTCAGCAGATACCACCAGCCCGAGACCCAGGTGCCCAGGGCAAGCGAAAGCAGGATCACGAAGCCTGCGAACATCATCACGGCGCGGTCGAGTGTCATTGTCTCTGTCTCCTTGGCTGGAATCGGCCCGCCCCGGGGCGGTCACGGAAAGGATAGGGCCTGCGCTCTACAAATTCAATATTTTGAATGTCTATCCTGGGTCGATGCCCTGCCGCATCCGCAGATTGACGCCCGTCAAGCGCGACCCGGTCGCCTCGTGCTATGCTTCGGGTTGCCCGTGGTGGGCCGACCTGCAGAGGGAGACAGAACGATGACCTGGACTTTCGACACCGGCGCGAAATACCACACGCAGGACACGAATTATTACTGCGGCGCGGCCTGCGCGATGATGGTTCTTGCGGAAATCGGGTTGCCCTATGCCTCGATGAACCAGGACGACCTGTACAATTCCAACCACAGCCACAACGTCAAGCCGGGCTGGGCGACCGACCCTTACGGGCTGCAATTCACGATGATGGACCGCAAGCCCGCGGCATTCACCAATTCCTTCGTGGTCTACAAGCCCACGACCGAGGCCGAGGGCACGCAGAAGGTGGTCTACACGCTCTGGCGCTATCGGGTCTCGCCGATCACGCTTGTCTATGGCTGCATGCACTGGATCGTGGTGCGCGGCGTGCAGACCGATGTGGAACCCACGCCGGGCACGCCCTATTCGGTGCTGGGCTTGTGGGTGAACAACCCCGTGCACCGCAACAACGCGCCGCATGACGCGGGCGATGTCTGCGGCAGCGGCGGCGTGAACGGGGTCGAGGCGCAATGGGTCAGCTATGCCAACTGGCAATCGACCTATTTCACCGGCTGCGACTATGACAGCGGCACCGGCACGCGCCAGTATATCAGCGTCTGCGACCCCGAGCCGCCGCGGATCGAACTGCCGCGCCGTCCGAAATTCGAAAGCCCCTTCAACGGGCGCGAGTTGATCCGCCGCGAAGAGGCGCTGCGGATGGTGAGCGACGGCATCGACCGCTACAGGCTGCATGATGGCGTCGAGGCGATGCGCAAGCTGCGCCAGCCGCGGTTCGAGGAGCCGGTTCTGGTCAAGCGGCTCGACCGGCTGGACGAGTATTACTATCTTGCCCCGGCGATGATGGGGGGCGAGGTGCACGGCTATGCACAGGTGGACGCGCTGTTCGGCGATCTTCAGGGCGTGTCGATCCTGGCCAAGCCCGCCCGGCCCTTCGATCTGGACCGCGAGCGGGTGGCGAAACGGGCGTTGGACCATGTCTTCAGCCTGCGCGACGAGTTCCGCGGCCGGTTCCGGCTGCGGCCCGACACGTTCTGCGTCTCGCCGACGATGGTGTGGCGGCCCTGCCGGGAATCCTATTCGCCGCATCTGCCCTTCTGGCAGATCACCGCGGGCACGCAGACCGTCTATGTCCGGGCCGATGGCGAGATGTTCACCAGCCTGACCACCGGCGGGACCGGCGTGTGAGTTCCGGGCGATCCGAGACGGGCGGGCCTTGCGGCCCGTCCGACGCCCGCGCCGCGGCGATCGCGGGTCTTGCGGCGGGGGACGGCCTGCAAGGCGCGGTTGCCGGGGAACCGGCCTTCGTGCACCGGCTGGATCTGGCGGATGCGGGCTATTACCTCGTGCCCTTCCTGCGCGACGGCACCCTTGTCGCCATCGCCGAGATCGAGGCGCAGGGCTGCGCATTGGCCAAGGCAGGCGCGATCACGGCGCCGGGCACGCCCTTCCTGCTGGACCCCGAGGCGGCGCGGGCCGCCCTGCCCGTCCCGTCAGGGGGCGCGCCCTTCCTGGGCTGGCAGCCCTGCCGCGAAAGCTGGGACAGTTTCCTGCCCTTCTGGGTGTTCGACACCCCCGACGGCCGGTTCCATGTCGACCAGTCGGGCCAGGTCCACCGCCAGCTCGGCACCGAGGCAAGGGGCGGCTGAGGCCCCGGCGCGACGATCCCGGGCAATCGGCAAGGTGGTGCCGTGCCTTGCGTTTTCGCGTGGCGCCAACGCCGCAGCGGACATAATGTGGCCGCAAATCCGGTTTAGCATCCGATCTGGAAACAAACGTCCGGCGGGGCCGGGCCGGGGGTTGATCGGCGCAGGCAAGGCATGATCGAGTTCATTGAGGTCAGCAAGAGTTTCTGGACCGGAAAGCAGCGCAAGGTGATCCTTGACCGCGCATCCTTTCGCGTCGAGCTGGGCAACTCTCTGGGCATCCTCGCGCCGAACGGCACCGGCAAGACCACGCTGATCAACATGATGGCGGGCCTTGAAAAGCCCGACGAAGGGCGGATCAACCGCGTCTGCCGCATCTCCTTCCCGCTGGGCTTCATGGGGGGCGTGGTCAACCGCCATACCGGCACCGAGAATGCCCGCTATATCGCGCGCCTTTACGGCCTGGACCCCGATTATGTCGAGGCGTTCTCGCGCTGGCTGTGCGGGATCGGGGAATATTACGACATGCCGGTGGGCACCTACAGCCAGGGCATGCGGGCGCGGTTCACCTTTTCGTTGATGCTGGCGCTGGATTTCGACATCTACCTGATCGACGAGGGGATGCCGTCCACCACCGATGTCGAGTTCAACCGCAAGGCCGGCGCATTGCTGCGCGAGCGGCTGGAAAGCGCGACGGTCGTCATCGTCTCGCACCAGCCCGCGACGCTGGAGAAATTCTGCCGCTCGGCCGCCGTTCTGCATCACGGCCGGATCCATCTTTTCGACAGCCTGGACGAGGCCAAGGAACTCTATGACTACCAAACCCGAGGCTAATCGGTTCCGCATCCGCCGCGGCGACGGCGCGCGCGCCGAAGAGGCCGATCCGCAGACGCCGCCCCCTGTCGAGGACGGCTTCGGCGCCGCCCCCGCCCCGACCGCAAGCGCCGCGGCCCCGGCAGCCGAGCCGCAACAGCAGGCCGCGGCGCCCCCCACGCCCCAGGGGCGCAAGCCGCTGTCCCCCGACCAGGAGATCGAGGCGATCCGGCGCGAAGGGCTGACCGGACGCCAGTTGCGTCTGGCCCGGCGCGTCGCCTGGAAATACGGGCTGGCCGTCACATCCGACCACGACGCCGTGCGGCTTCTGCGCCAGCGCGGGGTGGACCCGTTCCAGCGGGCGAACATGCTGAGCCTCGTGCGCGACGCGGCAGGCGCGATCGTGGCCAGCCCGGCCGGGACGGGTCAGGTCCAGTTGCCACGCAACGCCGGGCGCGACATGCCCGCGACCCGGCCGGAGAGCGGCGTCCCGACCCCCGCCCCGCACGCACCGGCCGAAACGCGGATGCGCGAGATCCGCGAGATCCAGCGCGACATCGCCCGCCGCCGCCGTCGCGCCCTCGCGATGATGATGGCCCGGCTTGCCGCCTTCGTGTATCTGCCGACGATGATCGCGGGCTATTATTTTCATGTCGTCGCGACGCCGATGTATGCCACGAAATCGGAATTCGTGATCCAGCAGGCCGATAGCCAGGGCGGCGGCGGGCTGGGCGGCCTGTTCCAGAGTGGCGGGCTTGCGATGCAGCAGGATTCGATCGCGGTGCAAAGCTATCTGCAATCGCGCGACGCGATGCTGCGGCTCGATGGCGATCTGGGCTTCCGCAGCCATTTCGGCCGGGAAGAGATCGACCCGATCCGGCGCCTGGCCGAGGGGGGCAGCAACGAAGCCGCCTACAGGCTTTATCAGAAGGTGGTCAGGATCGGCTACGACCCGACCGAGGGCATCCTGAAGATGGAGGTGATGGCCGCCGATCCCGAGACCAGCGCCGCCTTTGCCGAGGCGCTGATCTCCTATGCCGAGGAACGGATCGACGGGCTGACCCAGCGGCTGCGCGGCGACCAGATGGCCGGCGCCAACCAGAGCTATGACAATGCCGAGGCCCGGGTGGCCGAGGCGCAGGCGCGCGTGCTCGATCTTCAGGAAAAGCTGGGCGTGCTGGACCCGGTCAGCGAGACCAGCGCACTGATGAACCAGATCGCCGGTTTCGAGACCCAGCTGCGCGAGAAGCGTCTGCAACTTCAGCAGCTTCTGGACAATCCCAGACCCAGCCGGGCGCGCGTCGACGGGGTCGAGGGCGATATCAGGCGGCTTGAGGATCTGGTGACCGACCTGCGCGCCTCGATGACCGAAAGCGGGACTTCGGGCGGATCGCTCGCCCGCGTCTCGGCCGAATTGCGCATCGCCGAGGCCGACCTTGCCAACCGGCAGCTTTTGCTGCAACAGGCATTGCAGCAGCTTGAGACCGCCCGGATCGAGGCCAACCGGCAGGTGCGCTACCTGTCGCTGGGCGTCAGCCCGGTGGCCCCGGACGAGCCGACCTATCCGCGCGCCTTCGAGAACACGGCGCTGGCATTCCTGATCTTCGGAGGGATTTACCTGATGATCTCGCTGACCGCCTCGATCCTGCGCGAACAGGTCTCGGCCTGACATGACGGATGTCCGGATCGGCGACCTGAGCGTCGGAAACACCCGCCCGCTGACCGTGATCGCCGGGCCCTGCCAGCTGGAAAGCCTGGACCACGCGCTGATGATCGCCCGCGCGATGCAGGACGCCTGCGCCGCGGCCGGTGCGGGTTTCGTGTTCAAGGCCAGCTTCGACAAGGCCAACCGCACCTCGCTGGGCGGCAAGCGCGGGGTCGGCATGGCACGGGGGCTGGAAATCCTTGCCGAGGTGCGGGCGGCGCTGGGCGTGCCGGTGCTGACCGACGTGCATGCCCCCGAGCAATGCGCCGCCGCGGCGCAGGCGGTGGACATCCTGCAAATCCCCGCCTTCCTGTGCCGCCAGACCGATCTGTTGCTGGCCGCGGGCGAGACAGGGGCGGCGATCAATGTCAAGAAGGGCCAGTTCCTGGCGCCCTGGGACATGGCGAATGTCGTGGCCAAGGTGGAATCGACCGGCAACCGGCGCATCCTGCTGACCGAGCGCGGCACCTCCTTCGGCTACAACACGCTGGTCGCGGACATGCGCGCGCTGCCGATCATGGCGCGCACGGGCTATCCGGTGGTGATGGACGCGACCCATTCGGTGCAGCAGCCCGGCGGGCTGGGCGGGGCCTCGGGCGGGCAGCGCGAATTCGCCCCGGTGATGGCGCGGGCCGCCGTGGCGCTGGGCGTGGCCGCGGTCTTCATCGAGACGCATGAGGCGCCCGACAGCGCCCCCTCGGACGGGCCGAACATGATCCCGCTGGACAGGATGCCCGACCTGGTGGCGACGCTGATGGCATTCGACCGGCTGGCCAAGGCGCATCCCCTGCAGCCCTGAACGCGGCCTGCGTTTTTTCGCGCTATGGGGCTTGCAGCCTGCGCGCGACCGGCGTATCTAGCGCCGCAGCATTGGGGAGTGGCGCAACGGTAGCGCAACGGTTTTTGGTACCGCAGGTTGCAGGTTCGAATCCTGCCTCCCCAGCCAGTTGAAAAGAAAAGACAGTTTCTTCTCTGCGCGATGTGACGCAGGGGCCGGTTTACAGGTCCGTTTACAGAAGAAGGTCGGGAATTGTTGCGCAGGCGCAACAAAACATCCTCGGACGCCGACTTGTTCGCGGCGTAAATCTCGATCATCCGGGCAGCATGAGGAACGGACCAGCCCATGCGCCGGGCGATTTCGGAAAACGATTCCCCGGACAGAAAGAGCCGGGTCGACATCCCGCAACTGCTCATCGAGCTCGCCGCACGCAGGCCCGTCTTTCACTCCGAGGCTGACCTGCAGCATGAACTGGCGTGGCACCTTCGGGAAGTTCACCCGGATCTTCAGGTGCGGCTGGGCGCACTGTCGACGCGCCTCGGCTGGTCGACGTCAAGGCGCACCACATGGCCGAGGCCTTCACCCGCGCGGCGAACTGGAAGCGGTTCGACAAGCGCGAGGGCGAGTGGCTCAGCACCGACTGCCCGCACAGGATCGCGGAGACCTTCCTGGCGCGCGAGGGCCAGTGGCGCCTGCCGGTGCTGACCGGGATCATCAACTGCCCGACCCTGCGCGCCGACGGCTCGATCCTCGACCTGCCGGGCTATGACGCGCAGACCGGGCTGCTGTTCGACTCGCAGGACGTCCGGTTCCCGGCGCTGCCGCGCGATCCCGACCGTGACATGGCGTTGCGCGCCCTGAGCGTGCCGCGCGGCCCTCGGCGAGCGCGGTGATGGCCGCGCCGCCCGACGCGCACCAACAAGGGCAAGATCCCGCTGTTCATCGTCGGCGTGGACGCGGTGAAGGACGCGGTCTACGCCCGGCTGCGCCTGACCGAGCCCGGCCCCGGCGCGATCCACTTCCCTCGCCGCCTCGACGCCGACTACTTCCGCCAGCTGACCGCCGAGCGCGTGGTCACCCGCTTCGAGCGCGGACGCCCCATCCGCTCCTGGCAGCCCAAGCGCGATGGCGAGCGCAACGAGGGCCTCGACACCTTCGTCTACGCCCACGCCGCCCTGCACGGGCTCATCAGCATGGGGCTCAGGCTGAACGAGGAGGTGGAGGGGGTTGGTATCCGAGCTGCGGCGCCAGCACGCGACGCGAAGGGGGTGATCCGGTCGGCATGGATGAAATGACCGATTGCAACTTCGGACTCTTATGATCACTGTGACCCGAATAGGGGAGGCGGCCATGAAGACGATGTCAGCCCGAGATGCCAAGCATCAGTTTGGCCTGTTGATCGATACTGCTCGCGCGGGACCGGTCACCATCGAAAAGCATGGACGGCCTGTCGTAGTCGTCGTCGCTGTAGAAGAATTCGAACGCCTTGAGAGACTTGATATTCGCAAAGACCAAGAGCATCCATCTTCATAAACGGCAACATCAGCTTGAACTTGCAGAGCAACGAGGGCTGAGCAAGGCGCAACACAATAATGGAAAACTGACCTTGGTGAAACTACGACACGACTCAAATTCCGCACCCAAGGGACGTGAGCGCGACCTATTCGATGAGGATGAGCCCCTGAAAGATTACGCGACTATTGATAAACACGTTGACCGGGAGACAATCGAGGTCATGTTGGGCATCATTCCCGCTCAAACTTGGCCGGCTCGCTACAAAATTCATAAATACTGGGGACGGAAGCCTGCCAATATCGTGTCCAGCTACATTGATTTTTTTTCGATACCCGGAGAAACTATCTTAGACCCATTTTCAGGATCAGGCGTTACCATTGTTGAGGGGGCTCGTCTGAAACGGCGCCCTATAGGCTTCGACCTAAATCCTTTCGCCGTTCGATTAACAAATGCAATGCTGTCGCCACCCACGCCTGCGGCATTTTCAGAAGCCGCACGCCAGGTAATAGCGGCGACTGAGCGATCAATCGCACATATGTATGTGACGACGTGCGACAGCTGTGGAGGCGACGCCACTGTTCGAAGCATCGGCTATATCAAAGACAACATGCGGGAGATTCGCTACAAATGCCCTCACTGCAAGCATACGGCGGCACGCCCACCGCAACCTAGAGACATAACGCTCGCAGCGATGGAATTGCCGGTGCCTTTCGGTGCACCCGATGAAGAAATTATTTTCGGCTGGGAAATGCAAAAACTGAAGCGGCGCAATGTCAAGCGCTGGAGCGAGCTGTTTACGCATCGAAACTATTGCGCCGCCGCAGAGCTTAGGAATGCGATTCTAGAAGTTACGGATCCGAACACCAGAGAATGGCTGCTCCTGTCGTTGACGGCAGGTTTAGCGCAGTTCACCCGGATGATCGCTGACTTCGAGGGAAAGGCAGGTGGACCAAGCTGGAAGATCAATTGCTATTGGATGCCTGACAAGTGGCAGGAGCTTAACCCAATTTGGTACTTCGAAAACCGCGTTACGAAGAGCTTGGCTTCTGCCTTGGATCTTATTTCGAACGGGGCCCCATTTAACTCTCCAAGAGCGAAGATAGTCGATAGCCGAGTGATGCCAATAAAAGAGGATTCCGTAGATTATATATTCACTGATCCGCCCTACGGCGGCGAGGGAATACAATACGGAGAATTGTCGTACCTTTGGTGTCTATGGCTGTCAGAAAAACAGGAGTTAGGGGCCGAGGTGGCTTTCAACCCATATCGGAGGCTTGACCAGGATCATTATTCGAATGGCCTTCAGAAAGTATTTTCCGAGTGTTTTCGCGTTCTAAAACCAGGGCGCTGGATGACCGTCGCCTTCGCAAACAAGGACCCTTCCGTTTGGGATTGCCTGATGAATGCGTGCCGCGACGCGGGATTCAAATTTGTAACAGCTGCCCCTATGAAGCGATCAGCCCCCTCACTTACCGAAACGACGATGCACACCGCGCCGAAGGCAGATCTTATCTTGACATTTCAGAAGCCACCCGCGGCGCAAACCGATACTGCTAGGCCAGAACACGCAGTCACATACTCTGTCGGATCTGCGGTTGAGCGTATCGTTGAGGCTATGAGGAATTGCGGCATCGAGATGACCCCACACAATGTCTTTGATCGCGTAACAGTTGATTGGTTTTCTTGGTTTTACGAGAACGGCAGCCGACCAAACGCTGTTCGCCCAACTCTTGCAAAGGTAGAGTTTTATCTAAGAGAGCGCGGATATACCTCTTAAAAAGGGTAACAGGTTCCTTTTCTGGGAGTTTGGCGCGAATTTCTTTCTGAAGAATCGCCGCCACGTCCTGCTGGTTAACTATCGCCGAAATACGCCTTTAGATCGGCGTAAATTTGAAGCTTCACAGACTTACCCGCAGCACGCACCATCTCTCTCAGGTTCTTGCGACCAGTTACGTCATCAATGAAATTTTTCTTCTCTTGTTGATGCCTTGCGCAGAGAGTTTGCCAGTCATCCAGTGTACCGGTCCATTTCCCGTCAGGTAGACTATGAGGCGACTTGTGATCAGCGGTCAGGACGACTGTCCCACCGCCAACTGGGTCGATCGCTCCAGCCATGAGTGAGCACCCGGGCCACTGGCATTTTTATCCGTCGCGGGCAAAAAGTTCTGCTCTCTCTCCAGCAGAAAGATACTGCCGAGGTTTCGCCACCCTTTCAGCGGTGGCTGAAGCGAGCATGTACTGCCCTGGCTTCAATCCCTCGCGATCCCGCCATGACAGAATATCATATCCTTCGTCGACGCGTAGCTCCGACAGCCGCTGATGCCAGTTCTCCGGGATCTTTCCCGTCTCCGGATTCATGGCGGCTTGTTGAATTTGCTCCCGGGTGACAACCTTCCCGACATTCTGAATTAGAAAATCGCGAATGCGACCTCGGACATTGTTGCTAGTTTTCTTGGCCGCCATATTTGATATTTTCTCGACTTATTCATGGTGGTCGTCGTCCTCGCTTGGCCGAAGCCGCTCGAGCCGCTGCACAACCTGAAGCTCGAGCTACTTGGTCTCAGATCGACGAATTCGTTGGCACTGTAGGCGAACAAGATCGGCGCCACAATCCTGCGGTTCCCAAACGTTCCCAATAGTCAACTCCCTACTGCCGCGCGAGAATCGGCCTCATGCGGACCTTCCTCCATCGCCTCCTCGGCCTCGCGCGCGCTCGCGGCTTCGACGCTGCGGGTGGCGGGCGGCGTTGGGAGGGGGCGCGGACGGTCGACGGGCTGAACGCGGCGATCCTGGCGGGCGCGACCACGGCGGCGCGGCGGGCCGGATGGTATGCGCGGAACAACCCGTGGGTCGCGGCGGCGGTGGACAGCCTGGTGGGCAATGTCGTCGGCGCCGGGATCAAGCCGCAGTCCACGCATCCTGACCGCGCGGTGCGCGAGCGGCTGCAGGCGCTCTGGCTGCGCTGGACCGATCACGCCGCCCCGGACGGGCTGGCGGATTTCTACGGGCTGCAGGCCATGGCGGTGCGCGCGATGGTCGAGAGCGGCGAGAGCTTCGCCCGGCTGCGGGTGGCCAGCGACGCCGCCGACATCCCCCTCCACCTCGAGCTTCTGGATCGCGAGCAGGTTCCGCTGGACCTGCACCGCGGGATCGGCGGCGGGGCGCGGATCCGCGCGGGCATCGAGTTCGATGCCGCCGGTCGCCGGGTCGCCTATCGGGTCTTGTCCTCCCGCCCGGACGATCCGCTGGGGTCTCTCCGCATGGACCCGCTCCGCGTCCCCGCCGCCGATTGCCTGCACCTGTTCAAGCCGCTCGCCGCGGGCCAGCTGCGCGGGATCACCTGGCTCGCGCCGGCGCTGCTGCGGCTGCACGAGCTCGACCAGTTCGAAGACGCCGCGCTGGTGAAGGCCAAAGTCGCCGCGTTGTTCACCGGCTTCATCACCGACCCGGACGGCACAGCGGGCGGGCTCTCGGGCACCAACACCGGCGGCGCGCTGACCGTGGGCATGGAGCCAGGCAGCCTGATCCCGCTGCCGCCCGGCACGGACATCCGCTTCTCGAACCCGACCGAGCACGACGCCTACGCGCCCTTCGTGAAGAACCACCTGCGCGCCGTCGCGGCGGGGCTCGGCCTGCCCTACGAACTGGTCTCGGGCGACCTGGAGGGCGTCACCTACTCCTCGATCCGGGCGGGACTGATCGAGTTCCGCCGCCGGGTAGAGCAACTGCAGCACAACGTGGCGGTGCACCTGTTCTGCCGCCCCGTGTGGGAGCGGTTCGTGCGGCTCGCGGTGCTTACCGGCGAGTTGCCCGCGCGGGACTTCGACCGGAACCCCGACGCCTACCTGGGGTGCGAATGGCTGCCGCCGAAGTTCGACTACGTCGATCCGATGAAGGACGTGCAGGCCGAGATCATGGCGATCGGCGCGGGACTCAAGAGCCGGTCCCAGGCGATCTCAGAACGCGGCTACGACGCCGAACAGGTGGATGCCGAGATCGCCGCGGATCGCGAGCGCGCGGAGGGGCTGGGGCTCGCCTTCGGCGAGACGGCGGGGTCACAGCGGAAGGAGGCCGGCGATGGCTGATACCGAGATTGCGCTTTCCACGCCCATGGTGCCACCGGGCCGGTCAGCGGAAACCGTCGAGGACGGGAACGGTTTCCTGACCCGCCGCGCGACACTAGCGCCTGCCACGGCCGATCCGGAGGCCCGCACCGTCGAGGTGATCTGGTCCACCGGCGCGCCGGTGCGTCGCCTCGACATGGCGGGTCCATACATCGAGCGGCTGAGCCTTGATCCGCAGGCGGTGGACCTGTCGCGCCTCGAAGGGGCCAGCGTCCTCGACGCACATCGCCAGACCGCAGTGCGCGACGTGCTGGGCTCCGTCCGCAGCGCTGCCGTAGACGGCAGGCGCGGCACGGCGATGATCCAGTTCTCAGCCCGGCCCGAGGTGGAGCCGGTCTGGCAGGACGTGCTGGCGGGCATCCTGCGGCATGTCTCGGTCGGCTACTCGGTCGAGGAGTGGGCCGAGACTACCGAGAACGGCGCGCGCATGCTGACCGCCGTGCGCTGGACCCCTCACGAGATTTCCCTGGTGCCGACGCCCGCCGACCCCGGCGCCCACATTCGCATGGAGATAGAGATGACCGAGACGACCACCACCCCGGCGCCGCCCGAGGCACAGAAGGAAACGCGCGCCGAGGCCAAGGTCGAGACCTGGGCGCGGAAGATCGGCATCACCCGGCAGGTGCTGGTCAACGACGACCTCGGCGCCTTCTCGGACCTCGCCCGCCGAATGTGCACGGTGACGCTGGTCAACGAGAGGGAAACGTACTGATGATCACGCTGGACCTGACGAACGCGCCGCGCTGGCTGGACCTGCTGCCCGGCGTCCGGCTGAAGCTCCGCCCGCTCACGACCGCGCTGATGGTCTCGGCCCGCGCCGATCCTGCCGTCGAGGCGCTGCCGCCCGAGGCCACGACCGAGGAACTGGCGCTCGCCATGGCCAAGGCCGTCGCCCGGCGCGCGGTGCTGGACTGGGAGGGTGTCGGCGATGCCGAGGGCAATCCGGTCGGGGTGACACCCGAGGGGATCGACGCCCTGCTGGAAATCTGGCCTGCCTTCGAGGCATTCCAAGGGGCCTATGTCGCGAAGGGCCTGCTGCTGGAACAGGAAAAAAACGCCTCTGCGCCCTTGCCGACTGGTCCTACGGCGGGGGCGAAGACTACTGCGCGGCGTGCACGCAAGCCTGCCCGGAGTGCCCCGCGCGCCTGAACCGACCCCTGACTTGGGAAGGCGCGCAGGTCTGGGACCTGGCACAGCGCCTCGGTGGCCAGCTGCGCATCCTGCCTGGCGCGGTGATCGGCTGGGACATGGGCGCGGCGCTCGCGCTGGGCCGTGCGCTGGGCGTCCCGCCCCTCGCCATGGCCGAATTCCTGCCGCCCATCGAGGCGGTGATGGTGCGCCGGATCAACGAGCAGTTGGCAGCCGCGCGCCCTTAGCTGTCTCAGCGCACGAGCGTGCGCTGGACGATCTGCGGATCCTTGTCGATCAACGCCAGCAGGACCCGCGCCGGTCCTTCGGGGCTGCGACGGCGCTGCTCCCAGTTCAGAAGCGTGCCCTTCTTCACGCCGATGCTGCGCGCGAATTCCGACTGCGACAGACCCGTGCGCGCCCGGATCGCCTGCACATCAGGGTCCGGCAGCTCGATCTCGTGGACGGTGCCGACCCTCTCGCCCCGCGCATGCGCCAGAGCCTCCTGCAGACCCGTTTCGATGCTCTTGAATGCGTCGCTCATCGCGTCCTCCCGTAACTTGCCGCAAGGGCCTCACCCAATTGCCTGACCATGTCCGTTTCGCGCGGGGTCAGATTGGCCTTCTCGTTCTTCGCGAAGACCGTGATGAGGAAGATCGGCACTCCAGCCTCCGGGCTGAAGAAGTGGATCACCCGATACCCGCCGCTCTTGCCGCCTCCGTCACGCGCGAAGCGGAACTTGCGCACCCCGCCGCCGATGGACACCCCTGCCGTCGGATTGCGCGCGACGAAATCGATCAGGGCCAGCCGTTCGTCCTCCGACATCAGGCTGCGCGCACGGCGCTGGAACTCCGGTGTCTCGACAACAGTGACAAGGTTCATGACCCCATATGTGCGCCAATGGCGCATATGTCAATGGCGCATGCAAAGAGGATGGCGGGATGACCGAGAAACGCGTATCCGTCCGCCTTGCGGCGGTGGGCGGTCGGCAGGTGCGTGCCGAACTGGAGGGTGCCCTGGGAAATCGACAGCATCGATCAGCTGATTGGCCGCGTGGACCGTCTTGGCGCAACAGGCGAACGTAAGGGCGGCAGGCGTGTCATCGACATCTGGCGGATCCTGATCGAAGGGTCACAGGAAACCGCGATTGCCGACACCGTCGCGGAACTGGGCGTGTTCGACTCGCCGCTTCCGCCCCTCTCCCCCAACCTGGAACGCCGCAGGCAGGCTCCACCGGAGGCAGGTCCGGTCGAGCTCTGGCAGGGTCAGGTCGCAGCTTTGGAAAGATCGCTGTCAATGGCTCGGCTGAACTTCTCCGAGGCGACCGACTTCCTGCAGGGCCTTGCCGCCGGGCATCACCCTGCTCGTACCGTACAACCCGGAAGCCGCTCCCATGCCCAAACTCACCAAGCGCATCGTCGACGCCGCAGAGGCACAAGCCGCCGAATACTTCGTCTGGGACAGTGACATCCCCGGCTTCGGGCTTCGGGTGCTGCCAAGCGGGCGCAAAGGCTACGTCGTGCAATATCGCGCCGGACGCCGGTCGAGGCGGATCAGCCTCGGGCTGGTCTTGCCCCCGTTTCACCGGACACTCAGGCGGTTGCGGTTTGAGCTGCGATGACCTCGCGGGGCGAGCGCATTTTCAGCCCTGAGTGCGGGT
>NZ_SLVM01000036.1 GCF_004339675.1 Rhodovulum steppense | reverse complement strand
CAACAAGCTCGACGAACTGATGCCTTGGAACTGGGCGCCGATGGCTGCCCCGCAGGCAGAGGCCGCCTAAACCGCGGTATCAACCGGGCGGTTACAGCCCCTTTGCTCGCGGTGATTTATAAAAAGCTATTCTATCTAGGGTTGTGAAAGAAGCCAGAAAATACCTACGGTTGCGCGACGTGACCCTGGACCAATAGCCTCGGCCCATCGCTCGACAAACCCGGATCGTCCGCGCTCATCCCGGAAAGGCGAACGGTGCCCCCAAATTGACACTCAGCCCCCGGCGAGTTGGTCTTTCCATGGGGTGATCTCTATGTGACTGACGACCGCACCGAAATTCTGGCCGACCACGGGTGCGACGGTCATGAAGAACCAGCGTTTCTGTTCCGAAGAGTGGCACGGATACTCAAGCGAGAACGACGTCCGTGATCCTTCCAGGATTTCCTTCACCCCCTCCAAGGCGGATACAGCGCTGCGCATGTCCTCCGAGCACGACCTTGGTGGGCTGGAGGATATGGCACCTCGGCAAACCTCGAGGTAGTTGGACCCGGGGCCACTGCCTTTCAGGTCAGGGTCGCCATTGGCCTTGGCAAAGCGTATCCAGGCAGCGTTCGTCAGAAGGATCGTTCCATCGAAGTCCAGCACGGCGATATGTTCGGGCAGCGCGTCGATGATTCCCTGAAGCTTGGCGAGGTTTCGATAAACGGTCACGTTCATCACCGTGACGACGGCGCCGCGTTGACCGCTGGCCTTGATCGCGTAGGGCACGATGCGCACAAGATAGATTTCGCCATCGTCTCCGATGACTTCGCGTTCACATCGGTCTTCGGTCCGGATCGTGTCGTGTATGTCGTCGACCAGAGACGGGTACCTCAATCTGTGCGTGATATCTCCCAGCGGCCGTCCGACATCGCTGTCCCGGAGCTTGAATATCTTGCTGGCATCCGGCGAAAATCGCGTGATCAGGAGCATTTCGTCGACGAATACGGTCGCGATCCCGACTGCACGCAGCATGCTGCCAAGATCGGCATTCAAACGGTTCAGAAGCGAGATCTTCTCCTGATACTCGGCATTGACCGTGTTGATCTCCTCGTTGACGGATTGAAGCTCTTCGTTGGAGCTTTGCAATTCCTCGTTCGAAGCCATCAACTCCTCGTTGGTCGCCTGCAGTTCCTCATTCGACGTCTCGAGCTCTTGGATGGCGCTCTGCAGGTCGGCGCGCGTCGCCTCGAGCTGTCGTTCCAGGATCTCTATGCGGGTACTCTCGAGGCTCAGAAGGTCGATCTGCTGCAGCTCCATGTGGCCCGGCCCGTCGGCATCCACCCTTTCGAAGCTGAGCAGAACGCAGGGGGTCGGCAACTCCGGCGAGACCACAGGAACAGCGTGCAGCCGCACGACGTGGCCAACGTCGTCGATCGAGAACTTGGTTGGTTCGGAAACATGTGCGCTTCCGGACTCGACAGCCTTGCAGATCAGCACGCTCGCCACCGCGGCCATCGCTTCGGGCAGCAATCGGGCGAGATCGAGGGTGGCCTTTCCAGACCGCGTGCGAAGGAACGGGCTGACATCGCCGTGGAAATGGAGCGCCTCATAGTGATCGTTCACAAGGATCGAGGGCGGCGCCCAGGTATCTAGAAGCGTCCGAAACGCGGAATCCAAGGCGATGTCCATCGCGTCCGGGTCGGAGGGGTGCATGCCGCTCGGGCGCGACAGATGGAGCGTCCCTCTCGTTTCTCTCCGGCTACGATTACTTCTGGCTGCGGCGCGCGAAAGCTGTGGCGGTGCAAGATCGATCTTCCCTGCCGATCCGGCGCTTTCGAGACGAAAAATCTTGTTGCTTGCATCGACCGTTTCGTAACGTGCTTGTCCGAGGCCAAGTGACTCGCTGTGGCCGAGAAAGAGAAAGCCGCCACTCTTGGCCGCGAAACGGAGGCGGTTCAGGGCGGATTGCTGTGCTTTGGGGCGCAGATAGATCAGGGTATTTCGGCAAGATACCAAGTCCATTCTCGTGAAGGGCGGGTCTTGCAAGAGGTTGTGACGCGCGAAAATGAGCGATTGGCGCAACTCGGGGGAAACGACCAGCGTGTCGTGGTCCTGCGTGAAGAACCGCTCCAGACGCGCCGGACTGACCTCCGCGGCAATCGAATCCGGGTATACACCGGCCGCAGCAACCTGGAGGCTATCCTCGCTGACATCCGTCGCGAACACCTTGAGGCTGTGCAAACGCTGCGCCCTCTCGAACGCCTCGTGAAACAGCATGGCTATGGAATAGGCTTCCTCGCCCGTCGCGCAGCCTGCAACCCAGACACGCGCTGTGTCCCGTGGTGCCAAGCCTTCGACGATACGCGGGATTACCTTTTCTTCCAGCGCCCGAAACGCGGCGTCGTCGCGAAAGAAGCGCGTCACCGAGATCAGAAACTCTCGCCGGAGCGCCATGAGCTCAACTTCCGACCCAGAGAGTATCTCCAGGTAGTCAGCGAGGTTGCTGACTCGCTGTATCTGCATCCGCCGGGCCAGACGGCGCAAAATAGTCGTGCTCTTGTAGTCGCGGAAATCAACACCACCCGACGCGATGAGGCGCAGGAAGATTTGCTCCAGAACCGAGGCATCATCCTCGGGCGTATCAGCCGGTTTTTCCTCCAATTGCTCGCCGCCCTGCGAAACGGCCGACACACGCAGTTTCGGCGGTGCCGCCTTTTGGGAAAGCGCGCGTTCGGCCAGTTCTGCCGCACGAAGACAGGCATCAACGACGCCCGCGCGCTTGACGCTGAGGGGCATGCTGTCGAATTTCGACTCTTCGGGATCCTGGATCAGAACAAGTCCGCCGGCGTCATTGATGGAAATCGCCCCCCTCGTTCCGTCGGAGCCGGTGCCGGACAGGACAATCCCGATTGCGCGCGGCCCCAAGGCTTGGGCCAGGGATGTGAAGAAGATGTCGATCGGAAGCGACAGAGCCTCACTGCGCGGCGACAATTTGAGGACATCCGCCTCAATCCGCATCTCTGCGCCGGGCGGAATGAGGTAGACGTGATCACGTTCGACCCGCTGGTCCGCCTCGATCATTGCTACAGGCATCTTGGTGTGGCGCGACAGCAGATCCGCCATCAGACTCTCGTGTTTGGGCGAGAGATGCTGGATCACAACGAATGCCGCGCCGGAATCACAGGGACAGTTCTCGAAGAAGACCTCCAGTGCCGAGAGACCACCGGCAGATGCCCCGATCCCGACCACGCGCAGCGGTTCCCGGCCCTCGGACGAGAGCATCGTCTCTCGCTGGACAGAACCCTCGGGCGACTCCATGCGTCCTCCTGCTTCTTGGTGCGTCTCATGCCGTCCGCACAGACGTCTGTTCAGGGGAAAGAGATCAGGTCACGTTTCTCGATTACAACTTTAAATAGTAAAATCCAATGGATCTTCGTTTTACGGTTTTGAGCCCTTCGATTTTGTCAGTCTCAGGCTGTTCTCTGTCCCAGGACACCGCCGTGCACTGGTCTGACCCCTGAAGCGGAACGCCCACAGCCCGATCCAATTGCCCACCGGCCCCTCTGCCGAATGGAGCCGTTTGGCTGGCAATCGCGCCCGACACCCGCCGGACATCCACGCATCGGATGAGTCGAGCGTTGCTCTTCCTGCCCTATCGGGCGCCACCGTGCGCGCGATGACCCGGATGCCCCCTGCAGTGGACTGCCCGCAGATGCCGTTGTGACTTTGAAGGTGTTGGTGACGGCCCTGCAGCACCTCGATGTGACGCATAGATCAGAAAGCTCGATGCCGAGATCGACTGTCCCATGTCGACGCCGAGCGCCGCACCCTGGAGGGTCGTCAATGGACCTAGACTTCATCCCCGGTCGTAGATGTCCTGGTAGCGGATGATGTCGTCCTCGCCCAGATAGCTGCCAGTCTGTACCTCGATCAGGTACATCGGCAACCGACCGCGATTGGCCATTCGGTGAACGGTGCCCAGCGGGATGTAGACGCTCTGGTTCTCGGTCACCAGGCGGACATCCTCGCCGATGGTCACCTCGGCTGTGCCCTCGACCACGATCCAGTGCTCGGACCGGTGCATGTGGCTTTGCAGGGACAGCACGCCGCCCGGCTTCACCATGATCCGCTTGACCTGGAAGCGCCCGCCCAGGCACAGGGTCTCGTACCAGCCCCAAGGCCGGTGAAAGCGCGGATACTCGTCGGCCTGCGCCACCTTGGCGGCCCTCAGCGCCGAGACCACCGCCTTGACGTCCTGGGCGCGGGACTTGTCGGCCACCAGCACCGCATCGCGCATCGCCACTGCGACGATGCCCGAAAGCCCCAGCCCGACAAGCTGCATGCCGTCCTCTTCCGAGCGCAGGTAGCTGTCGGAACACTCGATCGCGGTCACCGGCCCGTCGGTCGCGACCCCGTCCGCATCGGGCGCCCGTGCTTGCCAGATTGCATCCCACGAGCCCAGATCCGACCAGCCCCCCGTCAGCGGCACCGCTGCCACCTGCTCGGCCTTTTCCATGATCGCGTAGTCGAACGAGATCGCTTGTGCCTGCCCGTAGCCTTCGGCGTCGAGTCGCAGGAAGCCCAGATCCGCGCGGCCCTGCGCTATGGCCGCACGGCAAGGCGCGACCAGATCCGGGGCATGCGCCTCGAAGGCGGCGATCACATCGGCCACGCGGAACAGGAAGATCCCGGCATTCCACAGGTAGGTCCCCGCCGCCAGAAAGGCCTCGGCCGTTTCCTGGTCGGGCTTTTCTCGGAAGCTTTTCAAGGACACCGTTTCGCCCGGAACCGGCTCTGCGGCGAGTTCCAGATAGCCATATCCTGTCTCGGGCCGGTCGGGGGGAACGCCGAAGGTGACAAGGCAGCCATCCCGCGCAGCGCCCGTCCCCGCGGCAACCGCGCACAGGAACCCCGGCAGATCGCCGATCACATGATCCGAGGGCGCGACCAGCATCCGTGCCTCGGGATCATCCGCGAGGATCAGCGCCGCGGTCAAGATCGCGGGCGCGGTGTCACGCGCCACCGGCTCGATCACCACCTTCGCATCCGACAGCCCCAGCGCGGCGGCCTGCTCGGCCGCCATGAAGCGGAACTCCTCGCCGGTCATGATCAGGGGGGGCGCGAAATCCGGCCCGGCAAAGCGGCGCAGGGTCTGCTGATACAAGCTCTCATCGCCGATCAGCGGCGCGAACTGCTTCGGATGGGCCTTGCGCGAGGAAGGCCACAGCCTTGTGCCCGAGCCACCGCAGAGAATGACGGGATGGATCATGCGAGAAGTCTCTGTACCGGTCCGACTGCGGAAATCCGTACCTCTTGGGCCTGCGAGGCTTGCATGGCATTATGGCACGGCTTTGACCAGCCTCCGTCCCCTGTTTCCGGCTCGCGGCCACGCGATGTGGGAACTCCTGCATCCGCGACAATCGGCACGGGGTGGATCCACGCCGACACCGAAACACACACATCTTCTAGATGTCGCGACTTCCCGCCCGAGACCTCGGCAAAGGCCTTCCGGGAAACCCGGCCCGCCCCCTACGGGCAGGGCCGGATTCACGGATCGTGGCGAACCTCAGATAGCGAAGGCCTCGAGCGAGGTGCCGGCTGCGAGCGCCTCCTTGATCCAAGCCGGTTGACGTCCCCGTCCCGACCAGGTCAGCGCCGGATTCTCCGGGTGACGGTATTTCGGGATCGGTCTCGCACGCCCGCGCCGGGCCTCTCCAGTGACTTCCGCCAGCGTGAAGCCCATCTCCCGCGCCTGCGCCTCGAGCGCCGCCCGCGCCTCCTGCAGGCGCCGCGCATCATAGTCCTTCAAGGCCCTGTCGACATCCTTGCGAAGCTGGATGAGGTCTTCCCTGGAAAGCGAGTCTAGATCGATCTTGGTCATTTGGCTTGTCTGCTCCGCGGTTTCTGAGCCGTGTCGGCTTTCTACGATGATTTCCTTTTAGAGCTTTCATTCAGGCGACACAATTCTTAATGCGGCCATATCCGCAAGAGTTTTCCGGTTGGCGCAGAGCGGCAATATGGGCGACGCATGATGTCGCGGAGTATGGTAATTCGCGCCTGTTATTAGAAAATCAGAGGCCGGTCGCTTCGTCGGTGTTTACATCTTCCCCCCGGCTACCGACAGGGTGCGCTGCTCGATGCGATTGCGATGCGTCGATCTCGTGAGCGAGCCCGATCCTGCCGGTCACCGACTGTCCAGACCCAATCAGCGCACACCGCGATCAACGGGGCCAGGTCACTGGAACGTGCGGGCACCGGGGATCAGGCAGCAGCTGTTGTGAATTCCAGGCTTATCGAAGACAGAGGCCCGGGACGGCCCAAGAGGTAACCCTGTAGGTAGTCACAGCCGGAATCGCGCAGCCTTACAAGCTCCGCCTCCTCCTCGACTCCTTCGGCCACGACCGTCATTCCCATCGAATGAGAAAGCGCGATCATTGCATCTATAATGGAAAAATCGCCGTCGCTCTGTTCGTCTACTGCGAGAAACGAGCGATCGATCTTGATCGAGTTGAACGGCATGCGTCCAAGATACCCGATTGACGTGAATCCCGTTCCAAAGTCATCAAGCGAAATCGAGAATCCGGCCGCGCGCAATATATGCAACTGTTCCGAAACCATTACCTCATCCCGGAGAGCAACAGATTCCGTGAGCTCGATGTCAATCCTTTCACTATCGACACCGTAGGAAAGAACCCTGGAGCAGAACTCATTCGCAAAGCGTGGCGCCATCAACTGTATCGGCGAAACGTTCACACTGACTCTGAGACCGGGGGTTTCTTTTAGGTCTCGGCAGACCAGCTCGAGAATGTGCCATCCTAGTGCAATCATCAGCCCCCTGGTCTCGGCGACAGGAATGAACTCGGCTGGAGACACCCGGCCAATCATGGGGCTTTCCCATCGCGCAAGGGCCTCTAGACGCAACAAACGATCGTTCTGCTTGGCATCGACGATCGGTTGATACACAATTGAGAATTCGTTCTTTCGCAGCAGTGCTGACCGTAACGCCTTCTCAATGCTGTTTTCCTTTAGGTCGCGCACCCGCATCTCTTCATCATAGATCGAGGGCTCCTGCAGCTGCAGCGCCTTGGCGGTATACATTGCACGATCCGCTCGTCGCAGCAGTTCATCTGCCGAATGTTCTCCGCTCCTGGAATAAGCAATGCCCTTGGAAACGAAGACGTCGAAAAGAAATCCATGACAACGGATAGGCGAAGAGAAAAGTTCTTCCAGCCGCGCGACCTTCGCGTCAACTATTCCCGCTAGTCTGTCTTGAGCCCAGATCACTATCACGAACTCATCGCCACCGTTTCTTGCGACGAAGCAGTTCTTGTCGGATACGGCCTGCACGCGTTCTGCGAAGATCTGAAGAAATACGTCACCACCAGTATGCCCGATGACGTCATTGACCTGCTTGAAGCGATCCAGATCCAGAACCAGGACAGCGACTTCTCCATCGTACTGCGACGTGATGCGGCTGAGGTTCTCCCTAAGAGCCAGGCGGTTGGGCAGACCCGTCAACGCATCTGTCCGGGCCAGGTCGGCGGCCTCGGCTTCCTTCTGCATCAAGGCCTTTGCGCTTGAATGCAACAGATGGCCGGCCAGCGTCGCCCCTCCGACCAAAACAACCGTTACTCCTAGAAGGATCGTGAACACCTTGTCGAAAAGGCTTGTTCCTGGCGTCGGCGGACGCCATGAAAGATAAGCCACTGGCTCTAGGGACGCTCCCAGCAAGGGCAGGGATGCCTTTCCCTTCGGTGGCACGTCGAAACGGATCACCAGTTCGGAAACAGACAACTCTCTCTCGATACGTCTCAATCGCTCCGGGTCGAGGACCTTTCCGATCGTGGCGATGGCAAGTGTCGCTTGATCGGAATCGGATCGAAGGTCTGGGTCTTCCGGCAAGAGATATGAGGCGCTGGACATCACCAGTTGGTCACCGAGACGGAGAAAGAAGTCGAACGTTTCGCGCTGCGCGATCACCAGTCCGGGAACGGCGGCACGGATCGCCTCCATCGTTTCTTCGCTAAGGTAGACCGGTTGCGGCGACAGTCCTTGGCCCACAACCCACGCGACTGGCGTGTAGAATGGTCCGTCGAACATGGCAGCGTACTCAAAGACATCGCCGCGGGCAGCCGTAATCCCGTAATTGGTGGCCAGCATCTCGATATCACCGCGCATCGCGCCCGCGAAGACATCGGTCCAGTTGTGGTAGTCGCTGGCAATCAGCGCGACCTGTTCCTGGGTTGACCGGACGCGGCCGTCCATGAGCCTGAGCGAATCCTCGAAGGCCCGCTCGTCCATCGTGTTTCGCATCGAAAGGATCAGGATCCACATCGTCCCAACGAATGCGACCAGCACGGCAGAGACGGCAAGGACGATCTTCTTGGTAAAGGAAAACCGTTTCATTTCCGGGCGACCGACGATGTCGGACAATCCGAAGGATCGAAGCCGAGCACATTGACCATGCGATAATCGCAGGTCAGTTCCTCTCCGGAACCGAGGTCACGAACCGCGCGCATCTCCTCGCCGAGGTCAACGAGAGTGGGCTGATCGCTGTGGTTCATGAAGATGTCACCATCATTACCCAGCCGGAAAACGCCGCGGGCGCTCAAGTACTCGGCATTTTCTCGGACCGCCTCAGCATAAGGGTCGAGAAGATAATGAAGGAGTGCCTCGGGGATCTCCGTGTCAAAAGTTGGTTCATACTTCCAGACGATCTGTCCTGCCTTAACGGGCTCAACAAGGAATAGACCGAGGCCATGGATGGGGCTTGGCGCGACGTAATGCTTTACCAAGAGCATGAGAAAGCTCTGCCTTTTCCAGCTAGTGCTCGACCAGAACGACCGCGATAAGGGCTGCAGCGACGCCGACAATCTGTCGTGTAGACAGCGACTCGCCGAACAAAAGGTAACCCAAGCCCGTCAACGCGACGATGGTTGCCGAACTATAGAGTACCCCGATCTGCGCCAGGCTGTGGGATTGCATGAGGATGATCCAGCCGGCGGCCGTGACGGCATACAAGGCGGCCCCGTACAGGAACCAGGCACTCAAAAAAGGCGACGTCCTGCCCGATGCTACCTTGAGAGCGTAGTCAGCCCCTACGGTCATTACGACGATGAACAACAGGACAATGTAGCTGTTGGGCATATCACGAGTTCCTGGCTCTCTTACTAGAATGCTTAGGCTTGGGCACACCGTGGCATTTTATGGTAAACAAATGACTTACGAACGGCCGCGGTCCGGTGTTCGCATCGGCAACGCGACCGTTCGGCGCGGGCGCCACCGCCTCGCCCTGGGCGCCGAGGTCGAAGGCGAAGACGGGCAGGCCGGTGGCGATGCATTCATGGGTCGCGTAGGAAAAGGTCTCGGGCCAGATCGCGGGGATCAGCCAGCGGTCGATGCCGTAATGTTCGGCAAGATCGGCGATGTCGGCATGGTCATAGGGGCCGTGGACCCGGATCGCGTGATGGGCGTAGGCTGGGTCCATCGTCCCGATCACCACGATGCGAAGCCGGTCGCCCGCATGGGCGGCAAGATTTCGCAGGATTTCTGCGCCCTTGGCCCGGCTGATCGCGCCCAGAACGCCGACGGTCGGTCGCCGGCCGGGCCGGATGGCGACCTTGCGGGGCAGGGTAGGGGGCTCGTGCGGTTTCAGCGACACCCGGTCGGCCAGATCGGGCCAGACCCGCAGCACCAGATCACGGGATGAACCGGAAAAGACCGTCACGGCGTCGGCCCGGTCGAGGAGGGCGCGCCACCTTCCGCGCCAGGTGTCGATGGTCGCCGGCCGCGCCCCGGTCAGGCGGACGAGACGGGAATAGCAGGCCTGGCAGGCCCCGTCGGCGGGCAGATCGCAGGAGTTGCCGGTCGCGTCCAGCAGGTTGTAGGACGGACAGAGCGGGAAGAAATCGTGGAACAGCACCGTGAGCCTGTCGGCCGGGCCAAGTGCCGAGACCGCCGCCCAGCCGGTGCCCGAGATAGACGCGGACCCGCCGCGCCGCGCCGACCATCGCCAGCGCCAGCGCCAGCCGCGGGCCGATCGCCGGGTCCTCGTCGATGAACGCCTGCACGGCGGCGTCATAGCCCGGGTAGCGCCGGGAAATCAGGCGGTTGTTGGCGGCGAGGCGGGCCGCCTTCTCGGGTCCGAAAGAGCTGCCGCCCCGGTGCTCGACGAACAGGGCTCCGGTCAGGACGTGCCGCGCCCCCAGCGCCGCGGTCTTCCGGCACCAGTCCACCTCTTCGCCATAGCCGCGGCCGAAGGCGGTGTCGAAGGCGGGAAGGCGGGCCAGCCAGTCGCGCGAGAGCGCCATGCAGAACCCGACGCCGGTGGGCATCTCGGTGTTGGCGTGCGTGGGGTCGAGCGTGGCGGCGGCGCGGTCGATCCTGTCGGCCAGCCCCTCGGGCAGGGGCGTCGCGCGGCACATCTGCGGGACCGATGCGGTTTCGCCGCTGTTCGTCATCGGCGTAACCGAGGCGACGGCCGGATCGGTCAGGATGGGGTGCAGCAGCCGCTCCAGCCAGTTCTCGGGCGCGAAGGCATCGGTATTGACCAGAACGACATGGCCCCGCGCAGCGGCCAGCCCCCGATTGACGGTGCCGATGAAGCCGAGATTTGTGTCGTTCCACAAAAGCCGCAGGCCGGGATGGCGCGCCTCAAGACCTGTCAGGATGTCCGCGACGCGCGGGTTGGTCGAGGCATCGTCGATCACCGTGATCCGGTGAAGGCGCGGGGTGAACCGCACCAGCCGGTCGAGGCAGCTCCGCAGCTCGTCGGGCGCGTTGTGGACCGGAACGATGATATCGACGGAGCTGTCCAGGGGCGCAGGCTCGGCCGCGCGGAACAGGCCGGGCCGGGCGGAAGGGACGCGCGGGGCAGGGGGCGGCGGCAGCAGCATCCGTTCCAGTCGCGTGCCCGCGGTGCTGTCTCCCTGCAGCGCAAAGGCGGCGAGGTCGCGCCCGTGGAAGACCGGAACCCGCAGCAGCCTGACCAGAAGGCGCGCCGCGGCAAGGCCGCGATGCAGCGCCGGGCTCGGGTCGAGCGACATCAGAAGCGCGCCGTCGGCCTCGATGGTCAGCCGCTCGGTCCCGGTCAGGCAGAGGTCGAAACCGCGCGCGGCGGGGCGGTCGGCGATATCGGGGCGGGGCAGCATCGGCACCACTTGCCGCGACTGGATCTCGCTTGCCACGGTGATCAGATGCGCATCGGTCCAGCCGCTGAGATGCATCCGCCCCTCGCGGATGTCGATGCGGTCGACGGCGCCCTTCCCGTACTTGAAGACGAGTGGCCGCGTCCACTGGCGGCGGATGTGGCGGCGCAGCGCCAGCCGCAGGGTGCGCAGCGCGGCATCAAATCGCAGGCGGTAGGGGGAGGGCAGGCGGGGCGCCGTGTCAGCGGGGTGCATTGCCGCCCCCCGTGCCAAGAAGGTCGTCCCAAAGCGCCCGCTGGCTGGCGGCAGGGTCGGGGCGGCGAAGGGCTTCGGCATTGGCCTGCGCCGGCGCGCGGGCGCGGGCGGGATCGGCGATCAGGCGTTCGATAGCCGCGGGCCAGTCGTTTGGGCCAGCCAGTGCGCACCGCCCCTCTCGCGCCGCCACCACGCCCGCGGGCCAACTGTCCGAGGCCAGCACTGCCGCCCCCGCCATCGCGTATTCCCCCAGCTTGCTGGTCGAGCGGGCGGCATTGAACGGCCCGGCGGCCAGGTGCGGGACCAGGCCGATATCGAAGCGCGCGATCTTCAGCCAGTCGAGATAGGCTGCCCAGCCCAGGGCGGGCAGAACCTCGACGCGGGGTGCTCGGCGCAGGGAGGGGGGGGGACGGGCAGGTTGGCCGACAGGATCAGCTCCACCCCCGGATGGCGCGCCAGGACCTGCCCGAGCAGCCGCATCAGCGGCGCCGCGTCGCGCGCATGGCTGCGCCCCATCAGCAGGGCGATCCGACAGGCGTCGGCCGTCGATCGGCGGGGCTCGGCAGAGGGCAGGGGCCAGGCGGGCTCGATCTCGTGCACGGGCTTGCCCGGAAGGCGCGCGCACAGGCGGTCCGTCAGCCGCGCACTGGTGGTCAGGATCACGTCGGCCTGCCGTTCGAACTGTCTGACGGCCGGCCATTCCAGCGCCAGCAGCTTGAGGCGATAGGCCGCGGGCACGCCCCGGTCCGTCAGCCCGGCCCGGATGTCGTCGTCGATCAGGTAGATCAGCCGCCGGTGGGGCGGCAGCCGACCCAGCCCGGCCGCATGGCGAAACACGATCAGCGTGTCGCCGACGGCGAAAACCGTCGGTGCCAGGCGCCGCACCTCGTCCCGTGCGATCCGGTCGGCGCAGGCGAAGGCGAAATAGAGGTCGGCCGTAGGCGAGCTCGATCCGGCGAGAAACGCGGGCCGCGCCCCGAGCTGATGCCCAAGCCGAGCGGACAGGCCGGCGGCGGTCATGTTTCCGCACCGGTGCATGGGGCCCGGTGGACGGCCGCTGCCGGGAAGGTCAAGCCGCCCGGCCTCCGCACGACGCGGCGGCGCTGAACCCCATGGCGCAGTGCTGCGCGCCTGTCCTCCTGACGTTTTCGGGTCACTGTTGGCTCATCACGCTGGCCGCCGGTGCCGGGAGCGGCACTCATACTGCTTCTGGATCAAACTTCTCTTCTTCGATGCCGCGAAAGTTGCATGAGGCAAACCCTGTCGGTCCTGACCTTCCGCCGAGACACCGAAATGCAACGGATCGCGCCGCACGGGGTCGGCGCGCCCTGCCGTCTGGTCGAGGTGATCGTTGATGCGGGGTCCGGCTGGCGGCCGTCTCCCGCATCGTCTCTCCCCAAGCTTGAAAGGGAAGAGCGACGCAGACCCCGGGCGCCTTCCTGGCGCGGACGCGCGACACCGCGCCGCCCATACCCGATACACCATTCTCCCGGCGGTGAACGTCATGGTCCATGTGGTGTTTTCCGTCGTCGCCTGAGCACCGATCCCAGGCGCTGGCGGCGCGCGGCGTGGCCGCGATGTTGATTTTCTCGACAAGATGGTCTAGGACTTGGACCAGGTACAATGCAGGTGCGCCATGCAGATGAACGTGTCCGAAGCGAAGGCGAAGCTTTCCGAACTCATTGCGGCCGTGGAGCGCGGTGAAGAGGTGATCATCGCCCGCGGCGGCGTGCCCGTCGCGCAGCTGGTCCCGGCCCGGACCCGCGGGATTCGCCTGGGGCTTCTTGAGGACAAGGTCAGCAAGGAGAGCCTCCCGGACTTTCTGGAGCCGATGAGCGAGGCAGAGCTTGCCGAGTGGGGCGCATGACGCGGATTCTGCTCGACACCCACGTTCTGGTCTGGTCGATGATCGATCCCGCGCGCCTGCCCGCTGCGGTTCTTGGAGCGGTCGAGACTGCGACGGCGGTTCTGGTCCCGCCCTGCACGCTGCACGAAATCACGCTCAAGGTCCGCAACGGTAAATGGGACGACATGGCGGGCCACGCCGGTCAGCTGGACAGCATTTGCCTGGCGCAAGGCTTCGAGTTCGCGCCCTACACGGCCCGCATGGCCATGGCAGCCGGTGCTCTGGACTGGGCGCACCGTGACCCTTTCGACCGGATGATAGGCGCCACGGCGCTGGAACTGCGGTGCCCGCTGGTGTCCCGCGACCCGGCCTTCGATGGGTTGCAGGGGGTTTCGGGCTGGTGCGGCCGGATCTGGGGCGAGGCGGCCTGACACCGACCTGTCGGGCGGCTTCAGACCTGTCACCGTTGCGGCCATGTCCCGCGAGAAGTGCCACAGCGAAGAGGCCGTCGAGGCCCGTTTCGTCGAACGGCGGATCACCGATAAGAGGTGGCGAGCGTGCCCTGGGATGGCCCCGATCCCGCGCTGGACCATCGCGGGGAATAGCACCGGCGATACTCCTGCAAGGCGCGGCGGGCGTGGGACTAGCATACCCGGGCTGGGCGGATCGCGCCTGTGATCCCGGGCGTTGGGAACACTCTGTTTCCGATTGTGTGGTTGCCATACGTTTCCGGCGGGTGGGGTCGGGACGCATTTCCCCGGCATGCAGAGGCTTGCCGAACAGTATCTCACCGTCGCGGATGTTGCCGACCGCTGGCAGCTCGGGGCCCGGACCGTGCGCAACATGGTCAGGGACGGAGCGTTGCCGGCGGAGCGCCTGAACCGCGAGCACCGGATCCGCGCGGCCGAGATGTGGGCCTGCGAACGGGGGCCTTTTCCCCGGGGGGCCGCACAGGCGCGCGCCCTCGCGCCGCTGATGACCGTCTGCGATGTCGCGGCGCTGGTGCGTGTCGATGTCCGCACGGTCGAGCGCTGGCTCGGCGAGGGGCTGCCGACCCGCAATGTCGGCACGAATGTCCGCATCGACGAGGACAGCGCGCGCGCCTGGATTCTGGCGCACAAGGGCCTGACCCTCCCGCCCTTCGAGGCCCCGGAAGAGCCCCGCCGACGCCTGCGGGCAGGCCGGAGCAAGGGGGGCAGGGCATGATCTTGCACGGTCTGCACAGGCAGATCGCCGACAGGGGCGGAAAATCCCCGACATTTGCACGAACAGCCCCGAACATGCATTGGCGTTCTGTTCGGGCCTGTTCCTGCAAATCGCGGAAGATCGCCGACAGGGCGTGCAAATCCCCGACATCGCGCCCGGTCCGTCCACGCCCCTTTGCCGGGGGCCGCGGACGGTCCCGGCGCTGCCCTTTCCTTCCCCCGACCTTCAGGAGCACAGCCCCATGAAACACGATCCCCTGGACAGCACATCCGGCACACCGGTGGCGGACGGCAAGCACCGCTGGTCCGAGTTCCTGGCCTGGGCCGAGACGAGCGGCGAAGCCTACGCGACCCTGTGCGAGATCCGGAAAGTGCCGGCGCGTCTCGGCATGATCGACGCGGATGCCGGGCTGATCCCGGCCGATCTCGGGTATTTCGAGCGTACTATCGCGCCGTCGAGCTTCGCTGCCGTATCGAAATCGAAGGACCTCTCGGTGGCGCGGGACCGGTCGAACGCCCGGGTCCGGAGCGCGCTGAAGCGGTTTCTCATGGTGCGCGAACCGGCGCGGCAGGTGACGGGCCGCGCGGCCTGGGACCGGCTGATCGGCCATGTCGCCGACAACGCCTCGCCCCCGGGCAAGGGCGGCACCTGGAATGTCGGCGCCCTGCGCGCGCTCGAGACCCTTCGCGCGCGCTCGCCGGTTCCGCCGCAGGGGCTCGTTCAGGCCGTCGCGGACCGGATGATGAAGGAGGCGGGGGCCGGGAAGCGCCGGTCGATCGGCGCCGGGCTCCGCTTCCTGAATGATCTCGTCGCGCGCCGCGATGCCCACCCGGACATCGCGCAGTTCCTTCCCGTGGCGCAGGTGTCGATCCCGGCGGGATCGAGCCGGGCGGCACCCATCGCATGGGACAGCCTTCCGGCCGCGTTCCGCGACTCCTGCGAGACAGTCTTTCGCCGCGCCATCGCCAATCCCGCAGACATGGTCGCCGAGGCCCGCGCGCGGATCGCGGCCGGAGAGGATCCGCTGGCGGTCCATCGCGAGCTCGAGAAACGAAACCGGAAGCGTGGCAAGGGCCCCGGCAACGACGAGGTTGCGCGCGAGCAGTATCGCCGCGCGGTCACCTGGCTGGTGCGCGCCGCGGAGGCCCGCGGGACCCCGCGCGTGACGCTCGGCGCCATCACCGACGTGATGACGTTCGACATCATCGACGCCGCCGCGCAGGACCAGATCGCACGATCACGGTCTGCCGACGATTTGAAGGATCCGGAGACATCCCAGACGCTTCATAACCGCTTGCTCCCGCTGCGGATCATCGCGCGGCACGGGCTGCGGTCAAAGAAGTTGGTGAAGGCAATCAAGCTTGTCCAGAAACTTCACAAACCCTGCATCGTCGAGCCGGGGCGGGACAGTCTTGTCGAAGAGATAGATGAGTATTGCCGCCAGTTGCAGCGCACCCCGTCGATGGCAACCGCGCTCGTGAACGCGCCGGCAACGATCGCGCGGAAGGCGGAAGCGGAGCTCGAGACGGCCAGGGCCGCGGGGCACGCGGGGCGCGAGCTCAGCGCGCTGCGGCTCTACATGGCCGCGGTGATGTTCGCGATCCAGATGTCCCGCCCGATGCGGACCTCGAACCTGATCCGGGTGCGCCATCGGTCCTGTGGAACCGCGAAGGGCAACCTGACCTGGATCGCGAAAGGGGAACATGCGGAACTCCGCTTCCCGCCCGGTGAGATCAAGAACAAGGCGACCGTCACCGTTCACGTCGTCGACGAGGATGGTGATGCCGAGCAGCCGTGGTTTGCCGCCGGTGGTGGCTTGGCGCGGCACCAGGCCCAGCCATGCGGCGAGGTCGCGGCCCTTGCCGAAGGTTGCCGCGTTTCCGACCGCGGCCACGAGAGCGGTCGCGTTCAATGCCCCGATGCCGGGAATGCTGGTCAGCCGCCGGGCCCTGTCGTCGCTGCGCGCCATGGCGGCGAACTCGGCGTCGAACGCTGCAATCCGGCGGTCCAGCTCGTCCCACCGGGCGCGCATGTCGCTGAGCAGGAAGGCCATGCGCGGGCTGCCCGCGGGATGAACTCCAGTTGGGCCAGCGCCATGATCCGGTGTCCCAGCCGTCAAGCTGAAAGCCGGGTGACCGTCGGACGACGCTTACACAAGTTCTGACATCACGAAAGGCCGCGCGGCACCAGCCATTCCGGCGCCGGAGCCCGCTCACTATGTGAAGTATACGTTCCTATTTCTTGCCAGTTTCGTACAAGCCCGCCTTCTCCCCGCGCAGGCGGAGAAGGCATCAAGGGCTTGTACTCAATTTGGAGAATTTGCCCTCAGGGCCAAATTCACGCCTTGGGTAAAATGCATCGCGCACCCCGCGCGATGCATTGCGTCCCGCGCCCTCTGCACCGCGCATCACGTCCTCTGTATAATGTTCTGCGCACCCTGCATCCCGTCATCCGACACGCGGCAAATGTCTGATGCACCGCGCATCGTGTGTCCCGTCCGATGCACCGCGTCCGGTGCATCGCGCTTCCCGTTGCCCGTCGACCGACCTTTGGAGAATGCGGCTTGGGGCGCGTCTTCCGCCACCTGCAGGACGCAGCGCGGCGAATGTGACTTGCTCCCTGCAGAGCGCATCGCGTCTTCTGCTTGGCATGCCAAGCAGAAGACGCTCAGATGCCCGACAAAAGCGCGTCCACCGCACGCACGATCTCGTCGCGAAGGATCGCGAGCGAGCCCAGCCGCTCTCCGAGTTCCGTGAGGGTCAGTGTTGCCATGAGTTGCGGCATGAGCAGGTAGGTTTCGCTGCCGACGGTCACGCTCGGGTTCAGCGATGGCATTGTCCGCCTCAGGGTATTTGCCGGAACGAGCGGGGCCACCACGCGCGTCTGTAACTGGTCGAGCAGGTCGTTCTGCAGAACGACGACAAGAGTCCCTCTGGCCGTACGGAACAGGTCAAACTGCGCCGCCACGTTCAGAACTTCCGGTGCTCGGACAGGAGCACGCCTTGCGCCTCGATGAAGGCGTTGTAGTCGGCGATCGCGTCTGCGTTCTCCGCTTTCCAGGCGCGGGCACGCTCCACCCGGATCGCCGCTCGGATACCCCCTTCGGCGGCCTGCGAGAGGTTGATACCGAGCTTCCGGGCCTCGTCGAGCACCGCACTGTCGAGCGTCATGCTCGTGGCCCGTCTTGCGGTCGATGGCATGATCTGCACTCCGGAATACCGCCCTCAGTACCGTATTTAATACCGATTTATATCAATAGGGTCAACGTCGGGCCAACCGATCTCCGGCATGCTTCGCCCCGAGGCATCGATGCGCCCAACAACCTCGCGCGCTCCTGCTTCCGACATCACCCGCGCTCTGCCTTGCCCTGGACACGGAGCACGCCTGCGGGTCCACGTCTACGACATGGACGACCATCGCATGAGGTATGAGGCCGGACATGCCTTCTTCCCGGCTCTGGCCGACCGGATGCACCTAACGGCCGCCATCGCCAAATGCGCGGGCTCCTGCGCCAGAGCAGAAGCCTTCGTGAAGAACACGCTCGCCCTGCTGCGCGGCGATGAACGGCTACCCTATGCCAGCAATGCCCATCTCTGGCCCCAGAATGCCGAAGCAGCCGTGATCCGCAATGAGCAGAACCTCGGTCTATGTGCGCCGGAGATCAAGGCCGAGCGGGAAGCGCCGGTTCAGGCGAAGCACAGGGAGAGACGCTGGGAACTCCGACCTTTTCAGCAATCCGATCTTCTGACCTATCTAGCCACGCCCTTAGGTCATCAATTGTCGTCTGCATCTGGTCGCGTTCACGCTGCCGTTCTGCTGCGAGAATTTCCGCCACGGATGCCGCGAGTCCCCACCCCCTCACACCGCCCAGAGCCGGAACCGCCCCTGTCCGGTCAGCTCGCGCACGAGGCCCATGCGGTGCAGTCGGGCAAGGCCGCGTTCTGCGGTGTCGCGCGAGAGGCCCGCCAGCGTTGCGGCGGTGTCGGTGGTCAGCATCGGCCGGACGGCCAGCGCCTCGACCAGCGCGGCGGGGCCGCGGCCCTTCATCGCGCCCGCCGCCTCGCGGGCGCGGGTGGTCCAGGTCTCGACCCGGGCGATTTCCAGCATGGCCGCCCGCGCGCCGTCATCGACGGCCCGCAGCCATTGGGCCAGCCGGGCCTCGGCGGTGCCGCGCCGTTCCCATGTGCCGCGGGCGGGGGAAAGCGGCGCGAAGCCGAGCGCGCGGTTTTCCTGCGCCGCGATCCGCGCGGCCGCCGTGGCGGGCTCGGCCACCGCGCCCTCGGCCGACAGCCCGGCCCGGTGCCACAGCTCGAACCCCCAGGCGGCCCGGGTCAGCGGATGGGCCGGGGCCAGCGCGCCCATGCCATGCTGGAACGCAGCCGCGGCCAGGTCGAAATCCGACCCCACTGGACGGGGCTGGAGATCCTCGGGCAGGGCGGCTGAATCGACCCTGTGCAGGCCCAGAAAGGCCCTGAGTTCCCCGGGCGGGCCGGGCGCGGCCAGCAGCCGACGCACCGCCCAGGCGGCGCGCGCGATGTCGGGGCGGTGGCGGTCGGCGGGCAGCGCCTGGGCCAGGTGGCGGGCGATCTCCTCGCGCCCGGCCCGTCCGCCTTCGGCCCGCAGCATCGCCTCGGCCTCGATCAACGCCAGCCGCTCGGCCATGCCTCGCCCGCTGCGCCGCACGGCCTCATCCAGCGCCGCCAGTGCCGCGGCGGCCCGGGCCAATGCTGCGGCCTGTGCGGCTTCGGCTTCAAGGAAGGCCTCGGGGGTCAGACTAACCCTGTGCGGCCGCGGGCGGGGGGATAGCTCCAGCGCGACCGCCTCCCCTGCCCCGTGCCCGGGCGCATCGCCCTCGGGCAGGAACCACAGCTCGGCCTCGGGGCGCGGGGCCGGATCATAGGGCGAGGGCAGGCTCGGCGGGTCGTCATGGGCAGTGCCGGGATCAATGGGACTTCGCGTCATATCCGCAGAATAGCACATTTACGCGGATGACATGGGGGATTTTCGATTGCGGCATTTGCAGCCTCCTCGGCCCGGCTGCCCTGCACGCTCTGCACCAGGCATGCCGCCACTGAAACGGCTCAGTTCAAGTCCAGAACGCGGAGAACGGACCCTCTGCTCCCCCGGGAACACCATTGCCCACGATCACAAACGGTCGTTTGCTTATGACTTCAAGAATTGAAAAACGCCCCGCTACGCCGCCGCATCGCTCGCCTCCGGTTGGCACTGGCCGTCCCGAGCGGCCAGAGGCCGGGCGCGTATTCCACGCGTTCGGCGATCCGACACCCACCAGCCGCAGGGGCACCGTTCACGCTACATGGCCCCCGGAACCACATCGGCCGAACCGCCTCCCTCCATGCCTGCCCGACGCCCGGCCGCCAGCCTTCATCGCCAGATGCAAGAGCGCCGGTCCCCGGCCTGCTGTCGCAGATCACCTGTGGCTCGATGCGCGGGCGCATGTGGCGGCGGTCCCCCTGACAAGATTCTGATTGGCCAAATGCTGATTGGCCACGAAAAAGGCCCAAAGCACGCAGTGCGGCGCCGGATTGTTCACACCAGTGGCCCATGACGACCGGGGGCGGAAGGCGCTCCTACCGAAGGAACCGCTTGTATTTTTGGCATCTCCGGTTCTTCGGGCAGCGCCGGGACGGAAATTAACGATCCGTTCACTCGTCGCCGTTGAGCGGATGCCAAAACTCCTGTATTCAGGACGGGGGAAGTTTATTTTAATGGGGGTTCTTCATGAACATCAAAGCACATCTCGCGGCTGCTGTGGCAGCAACCGCGCTTACGGTCGGTGCCGCACAAGCGTCCACCATCTCCGTCTCGGCCTTCGACATCGGCGCCTGGAACACGGCGACGGCAGCTCTCGGTGCCATCGAGGATTTCGAAACCACCGGTCCGGCAAACGGTGAAGGCAAGCTGCCCGGCGTGCTCGCCACCTCTGTCGGCACGTTCGACACCGTCGGCGGTATCGGAAGCGGGTCGACCTGCGTCGCAACGGGCGGCGCCCCCTGCACCACCCTTTCGCTCTTCGGTCCCACCCTTAACGGCCTTAACGGACAGGGGAACCTGGTGCCGGATAACGGGGAGTGGTCGCTGAACGCAGACGACACGCTCGGGGTTGTCTGGAACGTGGCATTGGCGAGCGGTGGCGCGTTCAACAAGATCGTTTTCGGTCTTAGGGACATCGCTGATATTCCGGGAACGATCGCCACCGTTTCCTCCGATGGTGCCACTCCGGTTGAGTTCACCGGGCTGCTGAACGCAAACAAGCAACTCATCGTGATCTCCTTCGGGACTGCGGTCACCTCGGCGACCGTCACGATCCAGAACCTCAACGGTGTTGTGAACGACTCTTTCTCGCTTGACGGCGCCGCCGTCGGTGTCGTCCCGCTGCCGGCAGCCGGCTTCCTGCTTCTCGGCGGTCTGGGCGCCTTGGCAGCGGTTCGCCGCCGCAAGCAGAACGCCTGATCCGACAGGACAGCACTTCAGGAAGGCCGACATCACGTCGGCCTTCATTTATTGCTTATCGGCACCCGAGCTATGCCGTGCAGGCTTGCCGCAGAGAGGCCAGAAACCTGTCGGCGGCATCTTCCCAGGTATAGGCTGTCGCTGTCGCATGGGCGGCCACGGAATACCGCAGCCACTCTGCATCAGACATTCCGGCGAAACGGGCAATCTCTCTGGCAAATGCCTGGGGGTCACCGGGCAGCAGCAAACCATTCTCGCCATTCACCAGTTCCGGCGCCGCCCCGGCGCGCGTGGCCAGAACCGGCGTACGGCAGGCCATCGCCTCGAGGATAGGGAGCCCGAAACCCTCATGATCCGAGGTGAAAAGCCACAGGTCGCAGGCGGCATAGATACCGGGAATCTCTGCCTGATCGGGCGCTTGACGGAAGGCGATCCAGTCGGGCAGGAGCAGCTCGTCCGAAGGATGCTTCCTGCCGAAAGCCAGCGCCTTGAGCCCGGGCACCAGATGGCGAGCCAGTTCAAGGCTTTCAATGGCCAGAAGGACATTCTTGCGCTGCACCGGGGTATATAGGAACCCCACGGTCAGATCGGTGTTTCGGGACCGGGGCAACGCCTTAAACTGATCCAGATCCACGGCATTCGGGACAACTTCGATGCCATTGATACCGTGATTGGTCTGAATGGTATCGCGGATATAGCTGGATACTGCTATCTTGTGCATATCGAAACGATAGGTCGCAGCCACCCGGTCCATCGGCAGGTGCGGGAAGACCTCGTAATCCTGAAGAAGATATACCTTCCGTCCTTTCGAGGCGGGCAGGCGTGCGACCCATTCCGCTGTATGCCACCAGGTCGCCACCACGATATCGGCATCCGGCAAGTCTCGTGCTTCGACCGGTCGGCCGCGCTCCAGTACGCGGTGACGGTCGCCAAGACAGTCCAGCAGGGGTGTGGGCTGGAACGGCTTGGGCTTTTCCAGCCTCAGGAGCCGCCGCAGCCGCGCCTTTCGGCCTCGGGGTTTCCAGAGCGGCTGCGAGACCACGGTCACCAGATGCCCACGCTCCTGCAAGAGCCGGGCATAGGTAGCCGCGACCCGAACTCCCCCGTTCTGGGAGGCGACAGGTAAAATAAAGGTGATCCGCATCAGATGGTTCTTTCGTGTTGAATCGCCACAAGGACTTGGCGGCCTAGGATCATCGGTTGCGCTTCAGGTCCCAACATTGGATCAATCACTCTCGGCGAGTCGCGCCAGGAACGCTCCGTAGCGGGTCTTGCCGAAAGCCTTTGCATGCGCCATCAGCGCCGCGCGGTCGATCCAGCCTTGGCGATAGGCGATTTCTTCGGGCGCGCTGATCTGCAACCCCTGTCGGTCCTGAAGCGTGCGCACGAAATTGCCTGCGTCCAGCAATGAGGCATGCGTGCCGGTGTCGAGCCAGGCATAGCCGCGGCCCATCTTCTCGACCGTCAGGCTGCCCTCGGAAAGATATGTTTCCAGAAGCGAAGTGATCTCAAGCTCGCCACGCGCCGAGGGTCGGATGGACCTGGCGCGTTCGGGCGCGGTGCAGTCTAGAAAGTAAAGCCCCGTCACCGCGTAATCCGAGGCCGGGCGTTCGGGCTTTTCCACAATCTCGATGGCCCGGGTGCCGGTCAGGTCGAAGGTCACCACGCCATAGCGTTCCGGATCGGCCACCTGATAGCCGAAGACCGTGCCCCCCTGCCCCTGCGCATCGGCGCGCGCCAGGATCTCGGGCAGACCATGGCCGAAGAAGATGTTATCGCCCAGCACCATCGCTGACGGCGCCCCGGCCAGGAAATCCTCGGCCAGCAGATAGGCCTGGGCCAGCCCGTCGGGCGAGGGCTGGGTGATCCAGGTGAAGGACAGCCCCCATTGCGCCCCGTCCCCCATCAGCCGCTGGAACTGCGCCTGATCCTCGGGCGTGGTGATGATCGCGATCTCGCGGATGCCCGCCAGCATCAGCACCGAAAGCGGATAATAGATCATCGGCTTGTCATAGAGCGGCAGAAGCTGCTTCGAGACGCCCAGCGTGATCGGGTAAAGCCGCGTCCCCGACCCGCCGGCCAGGATGATGCCCTTGCGTGTGCTCATGCGGGAAGCTCCTTCAGGACTGCGGCGAGCCCGGCCTGCCAGTCGGGGCGTGTAATGCCGAATTGAGCCTCCAGCGCGGCGCAATCGAGCCGGGAATTGAGCGGGCGGCGCGCGGGCGTCGGGTAGTCCGCCGAGGCGATCTCCTCGACCGCGACGCGCAGCCCGGCCCGGGCAAAGATTTCGCATGCGAAACCGGCCCAGCTGACATCGGGGGCACCCGCGAAATGGTAGGTTCCGGCCGTATCAGAGTCTTTTTCCAGCCCCCGGACCAGACCAAGGCAGGCGGCGGCGATATCGGCCGCCGGGGTCGGGCCGCCGACCTGATCGGCAACGATGCGCAGCGCGTCGCGCTCGGCCCCCAGCCGCAGCATGGTTTTCACGAAATTCGCCCCATGCGCCGAAAACACCCAGGAGGTGCGCAGGATCGCATGCGCGCCCCCCGCCGCGCGCACCGCCGTCTCGCCCGCCAGCTTGCTGCGGCCATAGGCCGAGAGCGGCGCGGTGGGATCGTCGGGCCGCCAAGGCCGCGTGCCCGACCCGTCAAAGACGTAATCGGTCGAGATATGGACGAAGGGGATGGCGCGCGCGGCACATTCCCGCGCCATCGCCCCGGGGGCCGTGCCGTTGATGACGGTGGCCAGCGCCTCCTCGGCCTCGGCGCGGTCGACGGCCGTCCAGGCAGCGGCATTGATCACGGCGCGCGGCGCATGGGCGGCGATGGCGGCGGCGCAGGCATCGGGATCGGCAAGATCGGCCCCTTCGCGCCCCAGAAAGACTGCCCCGGGGGCCAGATGCGCCAGTTCGCGCGCCACCTGTCCGGTGCGGCCGAAGACAAGGATCACGCCGTCACCCCCAGCCGCTGCCCCACGCCGTCCCGGTCCAGCAGCGGCCGCCACCACGCCGCGTTGTCGAGATACCAGGCAACGGTGCGCCTCAGCCCCTCCTCCAGCGTGACGGAGGGCCGCCAGCCCAGTTCCTCTCGGATCCGCGCGGGGTCGATCGCATAGCGCAGGTCATGGCCGGGCCGGTCCGCGACGAAGCTGATCAGCCGGTCATGCGGCGCGCCCTCGGGCCGCATCTCGTCGAGGATGGCGCAGATCATCCGCACCAGGTCGATGTTCTTCGCCTCGTTCTCGCCACCGATATTGTAGGACCGCCCCACCCTGCCCTTTTCCAGCACGAGAAGCAGCGCCTCGGCATGATCCTCGACATAAAGCCAGTCGCGCACATTCTCGCCCGCGCCATAGACCGGGATCGGCCGCCCGTGGATCGCGTTCAGGATCACCACCGGCACCAGCTTTTCGGGGAAATGGAAAGGGCCGTAATTGTTCGAGCAATTGGTCAGCACCACCGGCAGGCCATAAGTCTCGTGCCAGGCGCGCACCAGATGGTCCGAGGACGCCTTCGAGGCGGAATAGGGCGAGCGCGGATCATAGGGCGTGGTCTCGGTGAACTTGCCCGTGGGCCCGAGGCTGCCGAACACCTCGTCGGTCGAGATATGGTGAAAGCGGAAACCGTCGGGCCGTCCCCTGCCCTCCCAATAGCCGCGCGCTGCCTGCAACAGCGCATAGGTGCCCAGCACATTCGTCTCGATGAAGGCGCCAGGCCCATCGATCGAGCGGTCGACATGGGATTCCGCCGCCAGATGCATCACCGCATCGGGCTGATGTTCGGAAAAGACTCGGGCCAGCAGCGCCCCGTCTCGGATATCGCCCTGAACAAAGGCATAGCCCGGATGGTCAGCAACGCTCGCCACGTTCTCCAGGCAGGCGGCATAGGTCAGCGCGTCGAGATTGACGACCGCGTGGCCGTCGGCGATGGCGCGCCGCACCACGGCCGAGCCGATGAACCCCGCGCCGCCGGTCACAAGCAGTTTCATGGTGCCTTCCAGAGAAAGGGGCTGTCGAAGGCGTCGAACGGGACTGCGGCCTCGTCCTTTGCCGAAAGGATGGGGTCGCCCGCCAGCGGCCAGTCGATGCCGCAACTGTCCCAGCGCACCGCGCCGTCGCAATCGGGGGCATAGTAGTCCGAGCATTTGTAGATGATTTCGGTGTCGTCGCTCAGCGTGACGAAGCCGTGCAGGAACCCCTCGGGGATCAGCAATTGCCGGCCGTTCTCGAAGCTGAGTTCGACCCCGACCCAGTGCCCATAGCTCGGCGAGCCCTTGCGGATATCGACCGCCACATCGTAAAGCGCCCCGCGCCCGCAGCGCACCAGCTTGGCCTGGGCATGCGGCGGGGCCTGGAAATGCAGCCCCCTGAGCGTGCCTTTCGCATGCGAAACCGAATGGTTGTCCTGCACGAAGTCGATCCCGATCCCGGCCTCGGCAAAGGTCTTGCGGCTGTAGACCTCGGAAAAGAAGCCGCGGCTGTCGCCGAACCTCTTCGTGGAAAGCAGCTTGACGTCAGGAATGGCAAGCGAGGTGAGCTCGACGATCATCGGACGACACCCTGAAAAAAACGAACAAAACCGGTTGCGTGCTCTTACTGCCGGAATGGGGCAAATTCAAGCAAACCGGGGTCCGGTGGCCTGCGCATGGGCGCCCGGGCTCAGGGCGCAACGACGATCACCAGGCGGTAGGCGACATCATAGGCGATGGGTATGCGCCCCGATCCCTTGCCGAACCCGATGCGGACATAGGCGTCCGGCGCGCCGGTCCGCGCGGCAAAGATCGCAAGCGCCCCGGGGATGAAATCGACCCGGACCGGGTCACCCAGCGCATCGAAGGGCCGGGCCTGCTGGTTGAAGCCGCGCCCGTGATCGCTGGTGAGCCGGAGATCGATGTCCAGCGCCTCGAAGCCCGTGACCGAGCCCCCGAGATAGTCGAGGCGGATTTCCTCGATCCGATCCGCCGCCTCCAGCGAGAAATTGATCACGTCCTGATCGAACGGGAATGCCGCCTCGCTCCGCAATCGCCCCTCGAAGACATTGGTGCCGACCTCGAGGGCATGAACTTCTCCGCCCATCCGCGCGGTGCGCGCATCGAAATCGACGGGCTCGGAAATGTCGAACGCGGCGGCGCTCCCCCGGCAAGGCCAAGCACCATGGCCCAACCGAGCGCCGCCTTGATCCGCTGCGTGGTCATCGGCCTGCCTTTCCCAAGTAGCATGCCCGTGGTGGGCATGGTGCCCGGCCCTTGGCAGGATGCTATCCCACCGGATGGCGCAGGAGCGCGGAACGTTAGAGACGGTCAAACCATCAGCCTGCCCGCGTCCAAACGGCTATTGCCACCATATCCTCCATCGTCTTTTAGGTCGAGACACACCATCTCGCGTTGTCGGAACGGCGGGTGTGCGAGATTGCCGGAGCGGACCGGAAGATGGTGCGCCACCAGTCAAAGCGCACACCAGACACCGCGCTCCGGGGCCGGTTGCGCGACCTGGCCAATGAGCGGCGCAGGTTCGGCTACCGTCGGCTCTTCGTGCTGCTCCGGCGCGAGGGGAACCCCCGCGGGCTTCGCTCTGCAACTGAACTCCGCAATCGCCTGACCCTCTGCACGCGATGAAAGTTCCACGCGCCGTGCTTCTGCTGGTGCCCTTGCCGCACAGACTTTCAGTTGCTTCAACGCGACCGACAGGGAATATGCTTACTGATGCTCTTGGCATTGGTGGACGATACTATCGGATGGCATCCTCAGCACAGCGGCTCGCTTGGATTGACTCCACCAAAGGCGTTGCCATTGTGCTTGTCGTGTTCGGCCATGCTTGGCGCGGATGCCATGATGCCGGGCTGTTCGCCGGGATGCCGCCCGGGTTCTTCGAGGCGGTGGATACGCGTATCTACGCCTTTCACATGCCGCTCTTCTTCCTGATCTCGGGCCTGTTCCTTTTGCCCTCGCTGGCGCATCGTGGCCCGGCGACCTTCCTGAAGGACCGCCTTGCCCGGCTGTTCTATCCAATGCTGCTCTGGACCTATGTCTTCGCCGGCAGCAAGCTGCTGGCCGGACAATTCGCCAATCACCCGCTGGCGCTCTCCGACTTCCCGCTCCTGCCGATCCCCGGACAATGGCAATACTGGTTTCTCTGGGCGCTGCTGCTGATGCATGTGGGGGTTCTGCTCCTGCGCCCGATCCTGCTGTCGGAACGCTTCGGGCGGGCCGCGCTCTGGGGGCTGCTGGCCGCAAGCCTGGCCTTGCAGGCCGCGCCCCTGCCCCCGTCCCTGATCTTCTGGACCAGCAACGCCCCTGCCTTCCTGCCCTATCTCGTCATGGGCATGCTGCTCGGGGAGCATGGCGGCTTGCGCAAGGCAGGCCCGGCCGCGGGCATGGCCGCAACCGGCATTTTCGTTCTGGTCCTGGCTTTCATGCCTGCGCTCAATGCCGTCGGCCTACCCCGGGTGGTCACCGCGGCGCTGCTCTGCCTTGCGATGCTGGGCAGCGTCTCCTGGCTTTCGGGGCGGTTTTCTGCCCTCGGAGCGGGGCTTGCTGCACTGGGCGCGGCCTCGATGATCATCTTCCTCAGCCACACCCTGTTTTCGGCCAGTCTGCGGATCGGGCTGCTCGCCGCGGGGATAGGCGATCTGGTGCTGCATCTCGTGGCCGGAAGCCTGGTGGGCCTGCTGCTGCCGCTGCTGCTCAAGCGGGCCGCCGAACGCACCGGGCGGTCGGCGCTGATCGGGGTCTAGGAAGCGATCCGCCGCCGGACCCAGCCCAGGAACGCCTTGTCCGGGCTGCGCAGCAGCTTGCGGCCCATCGCGGCCCACATCGCGCGCCATTCGGCCTCGAGCGCGTAGACATCGGCGCCGGGGATCAGGGCGCGGGCCTCGTCCAGCGCCGCGGGCGAGAGGACCGGGCCACGGCCCTGCCCGGGCTCGACCAGCGCGGCCTTCGGCGTGACGCGGATCAGGTCGCCCGGTTCCTCGGTCAGGTCGTAATCGGGGATGCGGCCCTCGCGGATGATCTCGCGCAGCATGGCGCGAAAGACGCGCCGCGGGCTGGCCGAGCCCGATTTCTTGCACAGCGTCTCGACCGAGACCTGCCAGGCGGCCTGGCGGCCGCAATGCTTGCGGGCCAGTTCGTAAAGCCGCCGCTCCAGCGGTTTTCGCATGCGAAAATAATCGCGCGACAGCGTCAGCACCGATTTCGCCAGCACCGCACGGTAAAGCCATTCGCTGAGCGTGACCGCAACGCTGACCATCCGGCCGCCGCGGGTCTTGCGCACAATCTGCCAGGCCTCGATCAGGCCGAAGCCGGTGGTCGTCTCCTGGTCGCCGGTGACGATATTGGTGGTGATCCGCGTGCCCGCCAGACGCTCGAACGCCTCGCGCAGCCGCTTGTAGCCGTCTCCGCTGGTCTCGCGCCCGGTGGCCACCAGCAGGTCATGCGCGGTCAGCGTCAGCGTGCGCGCGGTAGGCCGCCCGGCATTGATCGCCGCCATCAGTTGGGAGATGCAGAAGATCAGGATATCGGCATCGAAGATCGTGGCCCGGCCCCGGACCGAGGGCGTCACCGTCACCTGCACCCCGTTATGCTCGTATTCGAGGATGCGCCGGTCGGGCCGGGTCGAGAGCGAAAAGAGCGGATGCTCCATCGAGGCGAGATCGTGCTTGGGCACCGCCGCGAAGAAATCGCAGACGAAGAAATCCTGCTGGAGGGAGATCGCCCCGCTCATGCCCGTCCTGCCCCTCATGCCTGCCCTGCCCGCTTTTCCGCGTTGTCCCCGTTTTGGGGCCCCGTTTTCGGGGTTTCATTGACGCCCCACACTAAGACCTGTGGATAAGTCCGTCCAGCCCGGGAGCGCGTTCATCGGGGGTTCGGAGTCACCCAAGCGTGGGTTCGGAGTCGTTTCATCGGGGTTTCGGAATCGGGACATACCGACGGGACAACGCCCGTTTGCCTGAAACCAAAGGGAATTTTTCTTGCCTCTTGTCCCCTGTAACTATGAAATAACGCATAGATAACAGGACCGCACCGGTCCGCCCCCCCTGCCCCATCCGCCCGCGCAGACGAATCATCTGGAAATTGCTGAGAAAAAGACGGGGAAGTGACGTTTCGCTTTGCATGTATCGTCTTTTGTGGCACATTGGCCAAAAGACGATACATCAGGGGTCGAGCATGCAGGGCAACGAGCTGCCTCCCTATTTCAACATCTCGCCTGACAAGGCGATGGCGGACCTGCCGCCCCCCACCGGGACCGCCGGTCTTCAGGCCATCGCCGAGGCCTGCGCGCGCGGCCGGGCCGATCTGGCGGGCCGCGGGCTGGACGAGACCGGCGCGCGCCGCCTGCGCCCGTTTTCCACCTGGGAGATCACCCGCTACCTGATCCCCGTGGCGCCCGCCCATTTCCGCCGCGTGCTGCGCGAGAACCCCGACCTGCCCCAGGGCGTCAGCGAAACCGGGGGCGGCGCCAAGTGGTTCAGCCTGGACGAGGTGCTGCGGCTGCGCGCACATTTCGGGGCCGCGGGGTCCAAGGCCAAGGAATACCTGCCCTACCGGCCGCAGGGCCTGCCCGCCAAGGTGGTGGCGGTCGCGAATTTCAAGGGCGGCGTCGGCAAGACCAGCACTTGCGCGCATCTGGCGATGTCGGCCGCACTCGATGGCTACAAGGTGCTGGTGGTCGATCTGGACAGCCAGGGCTCGATGACCTCGATCTTCGGCGCCCGGGTCGCGGATGAATGGGAAACCGTCTTTCCGCTGCTGGCCCGCCATTACGCCGAGCATCTGCGCGCCGAGAACCAGCGCCGGCTCGACCGGGGCGAGGCGCCGCTGCCGCTGGACGAGACGCTGACCGAGGCGATCGGGATGGGGCCGGGGGATGTGATCCGGAAAACCCACTGGCCCAATATCGACCTGATCGGGGCGCAGCTGAACCTTTACTGGTCGGAATTCCAGATCCCCGTCTGGCGGATGAATGCCCGCTCCTGGAAGCTGTGGGATGCGCTCTCCGAGGCGCTGACCAGGGGCGGCGTGCTCGATCGCTATGACCTGGTCTTTCTCGACACGCCCCCGGCGCTTGGCTACCTGACGATCAACGGGCTGACAGCGGCCGATATCCTGCTGGTGCCCGTCGGCGCCAGTTTTGTCGAGTTCGACTCGACGGGGCGCTTCTTCGACATGCTGCATGCCACCTTTTCCTCGATCGAGGAGGGCGAGAACATCGCCGCGCGCGCGCTGGGGCGCGAGGAGCTGGCCTTCGAATGGGATGCGGTGCAGGCCATCGTCACCCGGTTCGACGCCGCCCAGCAGGCCGAGATGGCCGCCCTGATGCAGGCCTATATGGGCCGCACCCTGTCGCCCTACCGGCAGGATTTCACCGCCCTGATCGGCCAGGCGGGCGAAAGCGTGAACGGGATATACGAGGCCGATTACCGCGATTTCAACCGCGATACCTATGCCCGCGGGCGCGCCACCTTCGACGAGACCTATGCCGCCTTCAAGCGGCTGCTGCTGGGCATCTGGCGGCGCGAGGAACGGGCGCGCGCAGGGTTGGCGGCCGAGTAGGGTTTCGCATGCGAAACTTGCCGCGGATCGCGCAGGAAAAGGGACGAAAGACATGGCCAAACGCAGGCGCCTGAGCCCCGCCGACCCCGAGATCTTCGGCGCGGGCCTTGAAACCAAGGCCATGAGGCTGGCCGCAACCTATCGCCGCCCGCCCGCCCCCATCGCCGAGGTGTCGGGCGATGCCGCCGCCCGCGCGGCCCTGGAAGAGGTGGCGCAGGAACTGCACAGCGCCCGTGCCGAGGGCCGCTTCGTGATGCGCCTGCCGCTGGCCGCGGTCGAGGAGGCGCATCTGGCGCGCGACCGGATCGGGATGGACGAGGCCGAGCTTGCGGTCCTGATCGCAAGCCTGCGCGAGCGCGGCCAGCAGATGCCGGTCGAGGTGGTCGATCTGGGGCAGGGGCGCTACGGGCTGATTTCCGGCTGGCGGCGGCTGACCGCGCTGCGTCGCCTGCATGCCGAGACCGGCGCGGACCGCTTCGCCCATGTGCAGGCGCTGGTGCGCAGCCCCGAAGGCGCGCCCGCCGCCTATCGCGCGATGGTCGAGGAGAACGAGATTCGCTCGGGCCTCAGCTTCTACGAACGCGCCCATATCGCGCTCGAGGCGGCAGAACGGGAGGTCTATCCGGACAAGGCGGCGGCGGTTGCTGCGCTGTTCGCGACCGCGCCTGCGCCCAAACGCTCCAAGATCATGGCCTTCACTGCGGTGGTCGAGGCGCTGGACGATGCCTTGCGCTTTCCCGCCGCGATCCCCGAACATCTGGGGCTGGCACTGGCCGGGCGGTTGCAGGCCGAGTCCGGCTTCCGGTCCCGTGTGGCCGAGGCACTGCGCAAGGCGGCGCCTGACGATGCCAAGGCTGAACGGGCGGTGCTGGAGCGCGCGCTGAAAGGGCAGGGGGCAAGCAAGGCAAGCGCGGCAGGCGAAGAGGTGGTGCCGGGTGTCGCGCTGAAGGTCAAGCGTGGGCGGCTGACGCTGTCAGGCGCGGGGGTGGATGCGGCGCTTGCCGAAGACCTGCGCCGTTGGCTGGGGACGCGCGCCTGAGCGGCGCGCGTCGTTTTCATGGGCCGGACGGGTGTCCGGTTTCGCATGCGAAACCCGCGTCAGGCTGCGCTCA
>NZ_SLVM01000035.1 GCF_004339675.1 Rhodovulum steppense | reverse complement strand
CCCGGCAAAACCCAAGCAGACGCTCCGGCGTAACCTCACAGCAGGTAACGCCCGCACAGACCGACATCGCGGCGACAAACCAGCCCCCCCCTGCCGAACCGCAAGGATCGCCCGGCATCCGGTTGACGGACATGGTGCCGGACCCGTCCCCGGGCCTCGACCGATGCGCCCCGCGCGGGATGTCGCGCTAGAGCCCCTCGGGGCGCGGGATCAGGGCGCCCGCGACCCAGTCGGCCTGGTTGTGGAACAGCCGGATAGCCTCCATCTCGGCCGGGCTGCACCCCAGCAGCAGCTTCAACTCGCCATCCCGCCGCGTCAGGTCGAGCGAGGCCAGCACGCCCCCGACCCGCGCCCGGTCACCCGACCCGCACCAGACATCGACCCCGCCGCCGTCGATGGCGGTGGTGCCGTCGAGATAGCCGTAATCGAACGGGTAGAGGATCTGCGGAAAGCGGGGATGGGCGCTGCCGCGGGGGCGGTCGATCACCACCCGCGACGCGGCCACGAAGCGGTCGGCAAAGGGCCAGAACCGTTCGGGACGGTCGAGCGCGAACCCGTCGGCTGCGCTCATCTAGAGAACCATGTGGCGCGCCCGGGCGGCGCGTTCGATGGCCGCTCCCGCCAGCCGGTCGATATTCAGTTCGTAGCGGATTTCGGCGAGCAGCCGCAATTCCTCCTCGCCCAGCCGCCCGTCCGAGGCGGCCACGTCGCAGGCCAGAACATAGGCGGTTTCGTGCAGCTTCTCGGGCAGCGCGTCGCGCACGAGGCCGAACATCGCATCCAGCCCCTCGTATTCCTCGAACAGGTCGAACACGGTCTGCGCCACCACCGCGATGCGGTCCACGTCGTAATCGGCGAAGATCGGCAAGTGGTTCACCATGCGTTCGATGGTCACCAGTTCGGCGGTGCGGATATTCTCGTCCGAGGCGGAGACCGCCACCATGATCGCGATCAGCGCGTCCTGGGCGGTCATGGAGGTTTCGGGGCGCATGGGGTCTCTCCTCGGGCGTTGTTGCGGTGCAGAATATTGACGCGGGGCCGGACGGGCAATAGGACACGGGGCTTGCCGGGCACGGGGTCCGGTCCTTCTGGAAGGCAACGAAAGATGTCCGAACTGCGCGACGCCGCGATGAGCGCGAAAGCCTGGCCCTTCGAAGAGGCCCGTCGGCTGGTCAAGCGCTACGAGAAGTCGCCCCCGAAGAAGGGGTATGTGCTGTTCGAGACGGGCTATGGCCCCTCGGGCCTGCCCCATATCGGCACCTTCGGCGAGGTGCTGCGCACCACGATGATCCGCCGCGCCTTCGAGGCGATCAGCGATATCCCGACCCGGCTGATCTGTTTCTCGGACGATCTGGACGGGATGCGCAAGGTTCCCGGCAACGTGCCGCATCAGGACATGCTGCGCGAGCATCTGCAACGGCCGCTGACATCCGTGCCCGATCCGTTCGGCGAATTCGAAAGCTTCGGGCATCACAACAACGCGATGCTGCGCCGGTTCCTGGATACGTTCGGGTTCGAGTACGAGTTCTATTCCGCGACCGAGTTCTACAGGACCGGCGCCTTCGACGACACGCTGCGGCTGGCGGCCGAACGCTATGACGACCTGATGGCGGTCATGCTGAAATCGCTGCGCGAGGAGCGCCAGCAGACCTATTCGGTCTTCCTGCCGATCCATCCCGAAACCGGCCGGGTGCTGTATGTGCCGCTGAAGCATGTCGATGCGGTGAACCATACGATCACCTTCGACGACGAGGACGGGCGGGAATGGACGCTTCCGGTGACCGGCGGCAACGTCAAGCTGCAATGGAAGCCCGATTTCGGCGCCCGCTGGGCCGCGCTCGATGTCGATTTCGAGATGTATGGCAAGGACCATTCCACCAACACGCCGATCTATGACCGCATCTGCGAGATCCTGGGCGGCCGCAAGCCCGAGCATTTCACCTATGAGCTGTTCCTTGACGAGAACGGCGAGAAGATTTCCAAGTCGAAGGGCAACGGGCTGACCATCGACGAGTGGCTGGCATATGCCGCGACCGAGAGCCTGTCCTATTTCATGTACCAGAAGCCCAAGACGGCCAAGCGGCTGTGGTGGGACGTGATCCCCAAGGCGGTGGACGAGTATCACCAGCAATTGCGCGCCTTCCCCGACCAGGAACTGAAGGCGCAACTGGAAAACCCGGTCTGGCACATCCATGGCGGCACGCCGCCCGAAAGCCGGATGGTCGTGCCCTTCGCGATGCTGCTGAACCTGGCCTCGGTCGCAGGCGCCGAGGACAAGGCGGGGCTGTGGGGCTTCATCCGCCGTTACGCGCCCGAGGCCAGCCCCGAGACCCATCCCGATCTCGACGCGGCGGCGGGGTTCGCGGTGCGCTATTTCCGCGATTTCGTCGCCCCGACACGGGAATTCCGCGCCCCCGACGCGCAGGAGCGCGCCGCGATGGAGGATCTGGTGGCAAGGCTCAGGGGCTGGCAGGGCGGGCTGGACGCCGAAGAGCTGCAAAGCCTTGTCTTCGCCGTCGGCCGCGAGCACGGCTTCGAGAACCTGCGCGACTGGTTCAAGGCGCTTTACGAGGTGATCCTGGGCGCCAGCCAGGGCCCCCGCTTCGGCGGGTTCATCGCGCTTTACGGCGTGGACGAGACCGTGCGGCTGATCGAGGACGCGCTGGCACGCGGGTAAGGGGGGCGCTGCCCCCCGTCCTTGCGGACTCCCCCCGGGATATTTGCGGCCAGAAGAAGGACAGTCGGCTGGTCCTGGCCCGCATGCCCCGGGGGTCGCAATCGGCCGGCGCGACAATGGCGAGGGGGCGGCGGCCTCTTGCCAGAATTCCCCGTCGCGCGTAACGCATGGGAATGCACGGTTCCGGCCCCCCTGCCCCATGACCCCGCGCCCGGGCTTTGCGCTCGGCGATGCGCTGGTGCCTGCGGGCACGCGGCGGACGGTCGATCTGCCGGTTTCGGTCCTGTCGGATCACACGCCGGTCACCATGTCCGCCCATGTGATCCATGGCCGCCGTCCGGGGCCGGTGGTCTTCGTGACCGCAGGCATCCATGGCGACGAGGTGATCGGGGTCGAGATCGTGCGCCGACTGCTGAGCCTGCCCGCGCTGTCGGCGCTGGCGGGCACGCTGATCGCCATTCCCATCGTGAATGCCTTCGGCTTTCTGAACCTGTCGCGCTACCTGCCCGACCGGCGCGATCTGAACCGCTGCTTTCCCGGCTCGGCCGGTGGCTCGATGGCCGGGCGGCTGGCGGATCTGCTGACCCGCGAGATCGTGGCGCGGGCCGATCTGGGGATCGACCTGCATTCGGCGGCGGTGCACCGCACCAACCTGCCCCAGATTCGGGTGGCGCCGGGCGATGACGAGTTGTTGCGCCTTGCCGCGGTCTTTGCCGCGCCCGTGGTGTTGCCCTCGGCCTTGCGTGAGGGCTCGCTCCGGCAGACCGCGCGGGAGATGGGCGTGGACATGCTGCTTTACGAGGCGGGCGAGGGGCTGCGCTTTGACGAGACCGCGGTGCGGGCCGGGGTCGCGGGCATCCTGCGGGTGCTGCATGACCGGGGCATGATCGGCGGACGGGGCGTGCCGCGGGCGCGCCGCGCGCCGCTTGTGTGCCGCGCCTCGCGCTGGCTGCGCGCGCCGCAGGGGGGGCTGTTGCGCAGCTACCGCTCGGAGGGGGACGTGGTGGAGCGGGGCGATTTGCTGGCGGTGGTCTCGGATCCGTTCGGCGAGGTCGAGGCCGAGATCCGCGCCCCCGAGCATGGCATCATCCTGGGCCGCGCGGTGCTGCCGGTGGTCAACGAGGGCAACGCCGTGTTCCATCTGGCCACCATCGCCCCCGAGGCGCAGGCGGGCGAGCGGATCGGGGCCTGGAATGCGGGGCTGGAGGCCGAGCGGCTGTTCGACGAGGACGAGATCCTCTAGCCCCGGGCCTGCGCGGGGCGGTCCGCCGCGGCCTCCAGCGCCGGGTAGCGCAGCCCCAGCGTCACCGCCCGCGCCACGAAGGAAATCAGCAGCGCCATCCAGAGCCCGTGATTGCCGCAGGCCGGGACCAGTGCCAGCGCCGCCGCGGCATAGACCGCCGCCGCCACGGCCATCATGTTGCGCATGTCGCGCGTGCGCGTCGCGCCGATGAAGATGCCGTCCAGCATGTAGGAGGCCAGCCCGAAGACCGGCGCGGCCACCATCCAGGGCAGGTAGTCGCGTGCCGCGGCGCGCACTTCCGCCGATGTGGTCATCAGGTCGATGATCGCGCCGCCGAAGGCCGCGAAGGCCGCCGCCAGTCCGATGACCGTCAGCACGCCCCAGAGGCTGGTCATCAGCGCGGCCCGGCGCAGCACCGCGCGGGCGCGGGCACCCATGGCCTGCCCCACCAGCGCCTCGGCCGCAAAGGCGAAACCGTCCAGCGCATAGGCGGTGATCTGAAGGAATTGCAACAGCACCTGATTGGCCGCCAGCGGCACATCGCCGAAACCCGCCGCGACGAACAGGAAGGAGACGAAGACCGCCTGAAGCAGCAGCGACCGGATCAGGATATCGGTATTGACGGCGGCCATGTGCCTGAGCCGCGCGGGCTCGAACAGGCGCGCGCTCTCGCGCCAGGCCGCGCCGCGGAACGCGCCGCGACACAGCCACAGCCCCAGCCCGGCCCCTGTCCATTCCGCAAGGAAGGTGGCGATCGCTACCCCCTGCACGCCCCAGCCCAGCCCGAGCACGAACCAGAAATCGAGGAGGATGTTGACCGAGTTCATCCATAATTGCAGCACCAGCACCGCCCGCGTCCGGCCCTGCGCGATCAGCCAGCCGGTGATGCCGAACAGCCCGATGGCAGCGGGGGCCGACCAGATGCGGATCGCCATGTAGTCGCGGGCCAGCGTCTCGACCTCGGCGCTGGCGGGCGCGATCCGGAAGGCCCCGGCGAACAGGGGCCATTGAAGCGCGATCAGCACCAGCCCCGCCGCCCCCCCGATCAGCAGCGCGCGCGAGAGCATCGCATCGACCTCGGCCCGGTCGCCCGCGCCCCAGGCCTGTGCGGTCAACCCGGTGGTGCCCATCCGCAGGAAGCCGAACACCCAGTAGATCGCGGCCAGGATGATCGCGCCAAGACCCACGGCGCCGATGGGGGCAGCCTCGCCCATCTGGCCGACGACGCCGGTATCGACCGCGCCCAGGATCGGCACGGTGGCGTTCGACAGCACGATGGGCAAGGCGATGGCCAGGACCCGGCGGTGGGTCAGCGGGGGCGGCGCAGGCGCGGCCCCAGCGGCTCTGTCAGCCATTGCGGGGCGGCATCAGGAAATGGCCGGTGGCCTGCGCGTAAAGCCGGGCGCGGTTGTCCTGCCAGGCCTCGACATGGACAGAGGCATAGCGCCGGCCCGAGCGGTTGACCCGCGCCCGCGCATAGGCGTCGCGCGGCAGGCCGGTGCGCAGGTAATCCACGGTGAAGTCGATGGTCTTGGGCAGACGCGGCAGGGTTTCGGGCGTCAGCGCAAGGGGGTCCAGCGCGCCCGATTCCATATCCTCCCAGATGATCGCCCAGCTCAGCCCGATGATGGCGGTCACTTCCAGAAAGGCCGCGGTCACGCCGCCATGCAGCGCGGGCAGCAGCGGGTTGCCGATCAGCTTGTCGTCGAAGGGCAGCAACGCGGTCAGTTCGTCGCCGCGGCGCTCGAACTCGATGCCGAGGAAATTGATATAGGGCACGCCATGGACCAGCGCCGACAGCGCCGCGTCGCGCCGCTGCTTGATGACCTGGACGGGTTCGGGGGCCTTGCGGCTCATGTCTTGCCCCCGCGTTCCACGGTAAAGGCTCCAGCGGCGGTGGCCACCGGGTTTTCACGGTCCTCGTCGGTCGCGATGGCGCGCACGAAGGCGACCGAGCGGGTGACATGGTAGCATTCGGCCCGCGCGGTGATCCGCTGGCCGGGGGCGGCGGCGCGCATGTAGTCGATGCGCAGGTCTATGGTGGCGGTGCCCGCGGGGGCGTCCTTGTGGCTCATCACCGCGGCGCCGCCGCAGGTGTCCAGCAGCGCCGAGACCGCGCCGCCATGGATCACGCCGCTTTGCGGATCGCCGATCAGGCGGGGGTCATAGGGCATCGAGATTTCGGCCACGCCGTCGCCGATTTCATCCACGCGCATGTTCAGCGCACGCGAATGCGGGATCATCTCGATGAATTGCCGCGCGATCCGGGCCTTGTCCTCGTCCATCGGCCTCTCCCTTTCCGGCCGATTTATTGGCCCTTGCCAAGCCCCCCGCAAGTGCTAAGTTCTGCAATTGAGAACCATTCGCAATCAGGGGCAGACATGGCAACCGGAACCATCCAGGACGGCACGGGGTTGGCGCGGCTCGGCACCGCGTTGCCGGGCGGGTTTCGCACCCGGCGGCTGGCGGTCGCGCTGCTGCTTCTGGCGCTGGCGGTCGCGCCGGGCGAGCTGGGGCGGCTGACCCGCGAATTGATGACCGATGCCTATGTGCAGGTCAGCGTCTTCGTGGCGGCAACGCTCTTGCTGTTCTACGGTTCGGAACGGCTGTTCCGCTTCGACCTGGGCGATGCGCTGCGCAACGCGCGCGGCTGGCAGGTGCCGCTGGCCGCCCTGCTGGGCGCGACGCCCGGTTGCGGCGGCGCGGTGATCGTGGTGGCGGCCTATACCTCGGGCAATGCGCGGATGGGCGCGGTGGTGGCGGCACTGACCGCGACGATGGGCGATGCGGCCTTCCTGCTGCTGGCGACACGGCCCGATGCGGCGGCGGTGATCCTGCCGCTGTCGATGGCCGTGGGCATCCTGACCGGCTGGCTCGTCGACCGGTTCGACCGGTCCCACCTGCCCCGTCTGCAAGGCGCCTCTTGCGAGCTGGCCCCGCGGATCGGACGGCTCAGGCCGCGCGATGTGGCCTATCTGCTGCCCGCCCTGCCCGGCCTTGCCGTGGGCATCGCCCAGCTTGCCCAGATCGAGATTGCAGCGGTGTTCGGTCTGCCCGTCACCGCCATCGCCCTGACCGGCACGGCGCTGGGGCTGTTCATCTGGGCCAGTTCGCCCGTCACCGCGATGACCAATTCGAAGGACGCGCCGCTGACCCGGATGGCCGAGGAAACCAGCTTCATCTCGGTCTGGGTGATCGGCGCCTATCTGGCCTATGATTATGCCGCCAGTTTCGCCGGGCTGGACATCGCCGCCTGGTTCCAGACCGTCGCGCCGCTGTTGCCGCTGATCGCGGTCGTGGTGGGCTTCGTGCCGGGATGCGGGCCGCAGGTGCTGGTGACGGCGCTCTATGTCAACGGCGCCCTGCCCTTTGCCGCGCTGATAGGCAACGCAATTTCGAACGATGGCGACGCGCTGTTTCCCGCCATCGCGATCAACCCGCGCGCCGCCATCCTGGCCACCGCCTATTCCGCGGTCCCGGCGCTGCTGGTCGCCTATGGCTTCCACCTTTTCGCACCCGGTTTCATGAACTAGACTGGCCCGGACCGGAAACGCGCATAACGGAAGACATAAGCGGAAGGGGCGATGTCCGACACCCGTCTGACGTTCAAGCAGATGTGCGCGAAGTTCGATGTGACGCCGCGCACCCTGCGGTATTATGAATATATCGAGCTTCTGAGCCCCGAGAAGGAAGGCCGCACGCGGTTCTACACGCCCCGCGAGGTGGCGCGGATGACGCTGATCCTGCGCGGTCGGCGCTTCGGCTTCAGCCTCGAGGAAATCCGCCAATGGTTGCTGATCTACGATGAAGAGGGCAGCCGGGCGCAGCTTGAGCGCACCGTCGAACTGGCCGACCGCCAACTCGTGGCGCTGAGCGCGCAACGCGAGGAACTGGAGCGCTCGATTGCCGAGCTGCGGGCGCTGCATGACGAGGTTTCGACCGTTCTCGCGCGACAGGACGCCAAGCCACGTCACGACGACTAGGAAGAGTCAATCGGGCGCCGTGACGCAGCGTTACGCTTACGTCAACGTCAATCCGGCTTGTAACGGATCACGCCCCCCTGCATTTCCTTTCCAGGGGTGGCCGAAACAGGTTGAAATGGATGCGATGATCGACGAATTGCTCACGATCCGCCAAATGTGCGAGGCATTTTCGGTTACGCCACGCACTCTGCGCTTCTACGAGACCAAGGAATTGCTGGACCCGATCCGCGAGGGTCAGCGGCGGCTTTACACCCGCCGCGACCGCGGTCGGCTGACCCTGATCCTGCGCGGCAAGCGGTTCGGTTTCAGCCTCGAACAGATCCGCCAGCTTCTGGCGCTTTACGACGAGGAGCAGGGCCACGAGGCCCAGCACCGCGAAGCCTATGCGATCGGGCGCGAACGACTGGCCGACATGCAGCGCCAGCGCGCCGAACTGGACGAGGCCATCGCCGAACTGCAGCACCAGCTTGCCCTGTGCGAAGAAAAGCTGGCCGAATTCGAGAGGGACGCACGCCGCTAGGCGCATCGCCGGACAGGTCCGCCCCGCAGAAGGGCGGCGTTCAAGGGAGAGACAGATGCCGACCTATACCCCGCCGACCGACGAGATGCAGTTCCTGCTGCATGACGTTCTGGACATCGGCAATGCCGGGATCCCCGGCTATGACGAGCTTGACCGCGACTTCACCGCCGCCGTCCTGGACGAGGCGGGCAGGATCGCGGCCGAGGTGCTGGCCCCCCTGAACGCCACGGGCGATGCCGAGGGGTGCACGCTGGACAACGGCGCGGTGCGCACGCCCGCGGGCTTTCGCGAGGCCTATGGCCAGATCGCCGCGGGCGGCTGGATCGGGCTGGACGCCGATCCGGCCTATGGCGGGCAGGGCATGCCCTATCTGCTGAACACCGCGGTCGGCGAGATGTTCGTCTCGGCCAACATGGCGATGAACATGTATTGGGGCCTGACACATGGCGCGATGTCGGCGATCCATGTGCACGGGTCCGAGGCGCAGAAGGCGCTGTATCTGCCGAAGATGATCGAAGGCATCTGGTCGGGCACGATGAACCTGACCGAACCGCATTGCGGCACCGATCTGGGTCTCATCAGGACCCGCGCCGAGCCGCAGCCGGACGGTACTTACAGGATCACCGGCACCAAGATCTGGATCTCGGCGGGCGAACACGACCTGACCGAGAACATCGTCCATCTGGTGCTGGCGAAGATCCCCGGCGGCCCCGAGGGGACCAAGGGCATTTCGCTGTTCATCGTGCCGAAATTCCTGCCCGACGCGGATGGCAATCCGGGCCCGCGCAACGCGCTGGAATGCGTCGGGCTGGAACACAAGATGGGCATTCACGCCAACGCCACCTGCGTGATGAGCTACGAGGGCGCGACCGGCTTCCTCGTGGGCGAGGAACACAAGGGCATGCGGGCGATGTTCACCATGATGAACGAGGCTCGCCTGGGCGTCGGGCTTCAGGGCTATGCGCAAGGCGTCGTGGCCTATCAGAACGCGCTGGCCTGGGCCAGGGAACGGCTTCAGGGCCGCGCGCTGGGGGCGCCTGCCAACCCGGACGGACCGGCCGACCCGATCATGGTCCACCCCGATGTGCGCCGCAACCTGATGCACCAGAAAAGCCTTGTCGAAGGGGCGCGGGCCTTCACCTTCTGGGGGGCGCAACTGATCGACCGGGCGCATCGCGGCCACGACGACAGGGCCGAGGCGCTGATCTCGCTGCTGACCCCGGTCATCAAGGGCTTCCTGACCGACAAGGGGTTCGAGACCACGGTTCTGGCGCAGCAGACGCTGGGCGGCACCGGGTTCACCCGCGCCGCGGGGCTGGAACAATTCGTGCGCGATGCGCGGATCACCATGATCTACGAAGGCACCAACGGCATCCAGTCGCTGGATCTGGTGGGCCGCAAGCTGCCGCAGGATGGCGGCCGCGCGATGCGCGATTTCTTCGAGATCGTGAAAGGCTTCATCCGCGAAAACGAGGGCGATGCCGAACTGAAATCGGGCTTTCTCGACCCGCTCAAGACGGCGTCGAAGGATTTGCAGGCGGCGACGATGTATTTCGTCGAACAGGGGATGAAGAATCCCGCCGATGCGCTGGCGGGCAGCTATGATTTCATGCACCTGTTCGGCCATGTCTGCCTGGGCCTGATGTGGGCGCGGATCGCGCGTGCCGCGCGCGCGGGGCTGGCGGCGGGGACGGGCGATGCGGCCTTCCTGACGGCCAGGATCGCGACCGGGCGCTATTACATGGCCCGCCAGCTGCCCGCGACGGGACTGCATCTGGCGCGGATCACCTCGGGCGCCGAAACGGTGATGGCGCTGGACCCCGACGCCTTCTAGCCGCCTGAAAGGGAGGACAGCGATGCCCAGACGCCTGCGCCTGACCCGCCGCTTTCCGGTTGCCATGTCCGAGGACGCCTATCGCCGGTTGCGCCGCTTTGCCCAGGACGCGGGCCTCGACGAGGGCGAGGCGCTGTCCTTCCTGTTCGAGCATTTCGACAGCGTGACTGATTCCGAGGTGCTGACCCACCGGCTGCGGCTGTTCAATGCCGAGCTTGAGGAGCGCAAGCGATGAACCCCGGAGGTCGCGCAGGATGGCGCGGGCAGCGTCGTGGGTATTTTCGCCAAGAAGAAGACAGGGCGGCTTCCCCCCGCCCGAACGGCACCCCCGGTCGATACCGGGGTGGAGGCGCCGGGCGGGGGGGCTTCTCCTTGGGCGGTCATCGGCTCCCCAGCCTGTACCGCGAGTCGCAGACTGGCGCGTTAACGTTAACGGTCGGTTACGGCGCGCGACCGGCTGTTTCTTCTTGGCGAAAATACCCCTGCAACGCTGCCGCCGGGCGCAGCGCCAACCGTTTCTTCCCGACTGCGAGGACACAGAAATGACCGATGCCTATATCTACGACGCGATCCGCACCCCGCGCGGCAAGGGGCGTCAGGATGGCAGCCTGCACGAGGTCACGGCGCTGCGGCTGTCGGCACAGGTGCTCGATGCGCTGGCCGAGCGCAACGGGCTGACCGGCCACGCGGTCGAGGACGTGATCTGGGGCAATGTTACCCAGGTGGGCGAGCAGGGCGGCTGCCTTGCCCGCAGCGCGGTTCTGGCCTCGCGGCTGGACGAACGCATACCCGGCCTGTCGATCAACCGCTTCTGCGCCTCGGGACTCGAGGCGGTGAACTTGGCGGCCAATCAGGTGCAGGCCGGTGCAGGCGCGGGCTATATCGCGGGCGGGGTCGAGATGATGAGCCGCGTCGCCATGGGCAGCGACGGGGCGGCCATCGCCGTCGATCCGGGCCTTGCGATGAAGGCCCATTTCGTGCCGCAGGGCATTTCGGCCGATATCATCGCCACCCGATACGGCTTCACCCGCGATCAGGCTGACGCTCTGGCCGTGGAAAGCCAGCGCCGCGCCGCGCAGTCCTGGGCCGAGGGGCGGTTCGCGCGCTCTATCCTGCCGGTCCGGGATGTGAACGGCCTGACGATCCTCGATCGCGACGAGCATCTGCGCCCCGAGACCGACATGCAGAGCCTGGGCGCGCTGAAACCTGCCTTTCGCGAGATCGGCGAAACGATGCCGGGCTTCGATCAGGTGGCGCTGATGAAATACCCCGATCTTGAACGGATCGAGCATATCCACCACGCAGGAAATTCCTCGGGTATCGTCGATGGTGCCGCAGGTATCCTGATCGGCAGCGCCGAGTTCGGGCAAGCGAATGGCCTTAAACCAAGGGCAAAAATCCTGGCAACGGCCAAGATCGGCACCGATCCGACGATCATGCTGACCGGTCCAGTGCCCGTGACCGAGAAGATCCTGGCCGATGCGAAGATGCAGATTTCCGACATTGACCTGTTCGAGGTGAACGAGGCTTTCGCCGCTGTCGTCCTGCGCTTCATCCAGGCTTTCGAGGTCGATCCCGAGCGGGTCAATCCCTGCGGCGGGGCGATCGCGATGGGCCATCCGCTGGGGGCGACGGGGGCGATCATCCTGGGCACGCTGCTCGACGAGCTGGAGCGCACCGACAAGGCGACCGGGCTGGCGACGCTGTGTGTGGCCAGCGGCATGGGCGCCGCGACGATCATCGAACGGGTCTGAGGGAGGAAAGAATGGCCGAATTTCATTACGCGGTGGATGCGGACGGCGTTGCCACCATCACCTGGGACGTGCCCGGACGCAGCATGAACGTGATGAGCCTTCAGGGCTTTCAGGAACTCGACGCCCATATCGACGCGGCGCTGGCGGATATGACGGTGAAGGGTGTCGTCATCACCAGCGCCAAGAAGGATTTCGCGGGCGGGATGGATCTGAACGTCATCGCCCGCATGCGCGACGAGGCGGGCGACGACCCGGCGCGGGGGCTGTTCGAGGGCGTGATGGCGATGCATGCCGTCTTGCGCAAGATCGAGCGCGCCGGCATGGACGAGCGCAACAAGGGCGGCAAGCCCATTGCCGCCGCGCTGCCGGGCACCGCGCTGGGGATCGGGCTGGAACTGCCGCTGGCCTGCCACCGCATCTTTGCCGCCGACAACCCGAAGGCGAAGATCGGGTTGCCCGAGATCATGGTCGGCATCTTCCCCGGGGCGGGGGGCACAACGCGGCTGGTGCGCAAGCTGGGCGCGATGGCGGCGGCCCCCTTCCTGCTGGAGGGCAAGCTGAGCGACCCGAAAAAGGCCAAGGCCGCGGGGCTGATCGACGAGGTGGTGGAGGACCCGGTGGCGGCGGCGAAGGCCTGGGTTCTGTCGGCCCCGTCCATCGTGAAACCCTGGGACGAGAAGGGCTACAAGATGCCCGGCGGCGCGCCCTACAGTCCTTCGGGCTTCATGACCTTCGTGGGCGCCAGCGCGATGGTGAACGGCAAGACCAAGGGGGTCTATCCGGCCGCCAAGGCGCTGCTGAATGCGGTCTACGAGGGCGCGCTGGTGCCCTTCGACACCGCGCTGCGGATCGAGGCGCGCTGGTTCACGCATGTGCTGATGAACCCGTCCTCGGGCGCGATGATCCGCTCGCTCTTCATCAACAAGGAGGCGCTGGAAAAGGGCGCGGTGCGGCCCGCCGACATCCCTGACCAGAGCGTGAGGAAGCTGGGCGTGATCGGCGCGGGCATGATGGGGGCGGGCATTGCGCTGGTAGCTGCGCAGGCGGGCATCGAGGTGGTGCTGGTCGACCAGTCGCAAGAGGCCGCCGACAAGGGTCGCGCCTATACCGAATCCTACATGGACAAGGGCATCGCGCGCGGCAAGGCGACCCCCGACAAGAAGGCCGAGACCCTGGGGCGGATCACCGCGACCACCGATTATTCGTCGCTTTCCGGCGCGGATCTGGTGATCGAGGCGGTGTTCGAGGATCCGGGCATCAAGGCCGAGGTGACGAAACGGGTGCAGGCGGCGGTAGACGGGACTTGCACGATTGCAACAAATACCTCGACCCTGCCGATCGGCGATCTGGCGCGTGCCGCCGACCGGCCGGTCGATTTCATCGGCATCCATTTCTTCAGCCCGGTCGAGAAGATGGCACTGGTCGAGATCATCAAGGGGCGCGAAACCGGCGACCGCGCCGTGGCCAAGGCGCTGGATTTCGTGCGCCAGATCCGCAAGACGCCCATCGTGGTGAACGATGCCCGCTTCTTCTACGCCAATCGCTGCATCATCCCCTATATCAACGAGGGCATCCGGATGGTCGGCGAGGGCATCGCGCCTGCGCTGGTCGAGAATGCGGCGAAACTGGTGGGGATGCCGCTGGGGCCGCTGCAACTGGTGGACGAGACCTCGATTGACCTTGGCGTCAAGATCGCCAGGGCGACCCGCGCCGCGATGGGCGCGGCCTATCCGGACGGCGCGGTAGATGATGTGCTGTTCTGGCTGGCCGATCAGGGTCGGCTGGGGCGCAAGGCGGGAGCCGGATTCTATACCTATGATGCGGCGGGCAAGAGGACGGGGCTGTGGGAGGGACTCGACCATTACCCGCGCGCCGCGGATCAGCCGGAATTGTCCGAGGTGCAGCACCGGCTGCTTTTCGCGCAGGTGCTGGAGGCGGTGCGCGCATTGGAGGAGGGCGTTCTGACGGATATCCGCGAGGGCGATGTGGGCGCGATCCTGGGCTGGGGCTTCGCGCCCTGGTCGGGCGGGCCGTTCTCCTGGCTGGACATGATCGGGGCGGGCCGCGCGGTCGCGATCTGCGACGATCTGGCCGCGCGCCATGGACCCCGCTTTGCCCCGCCCGACCTGCTGCGGGAAATCGCCGCGCGGGACGACAGCTTCTACGGCAGCTTCGGACAATCGGCGCGGGCCGCCTGACGCCCGCCGCCGCATCGGTCCCGGCCCCTCCCTCCAGCCACAGGAGGGGGGCCGGGCTGAGGAACGCCCCTTTTCAAAGCCCGGCTCCGGGGCCAAACTCCGCCCGACCATCGCAATCAGGGAGGAAGGAAACCATGGGCTGGCTGTCCGACGAAACGGGTCTGGAGAAATGCGCGGCGAATTTCGTGCCGCTGACGCCGCTCTCCTTCCTCGACCGCGCCGTGCAGGTCTGGCCCGACCGCGAGGCGCTGATCTATGGCGCCCGCCGCTACACCTACCGGCAGTATCACGACCGCATCACGCGGCTGGCGTCGGCCCTTGCCGCGATGGGGGTCAGGCCGGGCGATGTGGTGGCGACGCTCCTGCCCAACGTTCCCGCCCAGGCCGAGGCGCATTTCGGCGTGCCGGCCTGCGGGGCGGTGCTGAACACGATCAACATCCGGCTCGATGCCAATACGGTCAGCTACATCCTGGACCATGGCGGGGCCAAGGTGCTGCTGTGCGATCCGCAATTCATCCCGCTGGCCGCCGCCGCCATCGAGGACATGGAGGGCGAACCGCCCGTCATCATCGAGGTGGCCGACGATGCCGCGGGCGTGCATGCGATCGGCGACTATCCCGAATACGAGGATATCCTGGCCAAGGCCGATCCCGATTTCGACTGGATCCTGCCGCAGGACGAGTGGGAAAGCCTCGCGCTGAACTACACCTCGGGCACCACAGGGCGGCCCAAGGGTGTCGTCTATCACCACCGCGGCGCCTATCTGAACGCGATGGGGCAGGTGATTTCCTGGCGCATGGTGCTTTACCCGAAATACCTGACCATCGTGCCGCTGTTCCATTGCAACGGCTGGTGCCACACCTGGATGATGCCGCTGATCGGCGGGACGGTCGTGTGCTGCCGCGACATCACCGCCAAGGCGATCTTCGACGCCATCGCCGACGAGGGCGTGACCCATTTCGGCGGCGCGCCAATCGTGCTGAACATGATCGTGAATGCCCGGGACGAGGACCGGCGCGACTTCGGCCATGTCGTCGAGGTGTTCACCGCGGGCGCGCCCCCTGCCCCGGTCACGCTGGCCCGGATCGAGCCGATGGGCTTCAACATCACCCATGTCTACGGGCTGACGGAAACCTACGGGCCCGCGACCGAGTGCACTTGGGACGCGAAATGGGACCACCTGCAGGGCGACGACCGCGCCGCGGTCAAGGCACGCCAGGGCGTGGCGATGCCCTTCATGGAGCCGGTGCAGGTCTGGGACGAAAAGCACCAGCCGGTGCAGATGGACGGGCAGACCCAGGGCGAGATCGTGTTCCGCGGCAATGGCGTGATGAAGGGCTATCTGAAGAACCCGCGCGCCACGCGCGAGGCGTTCCAGGGCGGCTATTTCCACTCGGGCGACCTGGCGATGCACCATCCCGACAGCTATCTGCAGATCGCCGACCGCGCCAAGGACATCATCATCTCGGGCGGCGAGAATGTCAGCTCGGTCGAGGTCGAGGGCGTGCTGATGCGCCATCCCGATGTCCTGCTTTGCGCGGTGGTGGCCAAACCGGACGAGAAATGGGGCGAGGTGCCCTGCGCCTTTGTCGAACTGAAGGACGGCCACAGTGTCGACGAGGCCACGCTGATCGCCTTTGCCCGCGACCAGCTTGCCGGGTTCAAGACGCCCAAACGGATCGTGTTCCGCGAATTGCCCAAGACCTCGACCGGAAAGATCCAGAAGTTCGAGCTGCGCAAGCTGGCGACAGGGTTGTGAGATTGTCGCCAGCGCCGGACCCGGCTATCTGTGGCTGCAGGTTCAGGCAACGGACAGGCACGGTCGGCCGCCCATGACGGCGCTCAAGCGGTATCAACGGCTGGAAAGCCCCGGGATCTGGCGCGAACATGCCGGGGCGCAGCGGCGCAACGTGATCCTGTCCTTTGGCGACGCCTCGCTCGTGGTCTCCGATACCGCCGATCGGGTGCTGACCCACTGGTCGCTGGCCGCGCTCGACCGGCTGAACCCGGGCGAGACGCCCGCGCTTTACGCGCCCGACACCGACAGCGACGAGACGCTGGAGGTGGACGAACCGCTGATGATAGAGGCGCTGGAAACGGTGCGGGCGGCGGTGACGCGGAACCGGCCGCATCCCGGTCGGCTGCGGTTGACGATCTTCGCCGCCATCGCCGCCGGGATCGTGGGACTGGGCACCTTCTGGCTGCCGGGGGCGCTGGTGCGGCACACGGTCTCGGTGGTGCCGCCACAGGTCCGCGCCGAGATCGGGCGCGACCTGCTGGACCGGGTCACCCGTGTCGCGGGCCAGCCCTGCGCCCGGCCGGGCGGGGCGCGTGCGCTCGACCGGCTGGCCGAGCGGCTCTTGCCCGGCAGCGGCGCCCGGGTCGTCGTGCTGCCCTCGGGGATGCCGCGGGCGGCGCATCTGCCGGGCCGCGTGATCCTGCTCAACCGCGCGCTGGTCGAGGACCATGACGATCCCGCCGCGGTCGCGGGCTTCATCCTGGCCGAATCCGCCCGCGCCGCGCGCGCCGATCCGCTGGCCGTGCTGCTGAAGGAGGCGGGCGTTCTGGCAACCTTCCGCCTGCTGACCAGCGGCCACCTGCCCGAACGCGCCATGGAACGCCATGCCCGCACCATCCTGACCGCGCCGCCCCTGCCGCTGCCCGACGACGCGCTGATCGACCGGTTTGCCCGCGCGAATGTGCCGTCCGGCCCCTATGCCTATGCGCTCGACATCTCGGGCGAGCGGGTGCTGGGCCTGATCGAGGCGGATCCGATGCGCGGCAAGCTGGCGCCGCCACTGATCTCGGATGGCGACTGGGTGCAGCTTCAGGCGATCTGCGGCGGCTGAGGCATCCCCGGAAAGTGAAACGCCCCGTCCGGGGACGGGGCGTTCCGGTTTTACTGCTCGATCGTCTTACTTGCGATATTCGAGGTCGTGAAAGCCTGCATGCGCCAGTCTTGCTTCGGCCCGGGACAGCGCCCCGGGGTCGTCGAAGGGACCGGCATAGATCACCTCGACGGGCCGCCCGCCGCGCCGACCGATGCCCCGGCTGACCGGAAGGCCCATGTCCCGAAGCAGGCGGACGGTCGGTCGCGCCGCCTCGGACGTGTCATAGATGCCCAGACACAGGAAACGCGGCGCCGTGGGCGGGGCCAGCCGCATCGGTACCTGGTCGGTCCAGACGCCCGCCATCTGCGCATCGCCCTGCGCCGTGCGCGGCCCGCGATGGGGATTCAGCCGGTCGTCCTGCCAGACCGCGCGATAGCCGGACGGAACCCGGACCGGAACGGACCGGGGCGTTGCCTCGAACACCCCGGCGCCCTTGGCCAGAGCCGGCAAGGATGACGCGCCCAGTCCCGCAATCGCGAGGAAGATGCAGAGCCCGGCGCGACGTCCCATGTCATAACTCCACAAGATATGGGTTAACCATGACAGATCAACCACAACGTGTAAAGGGGATTCCGCTCATCTGGTGCCGAACATCCGGTCGCCCGCATCCCCTAGACCGGGAACGATATATCCGTGCTCGTTCAGGCATTCGTCCACCGCCGCCGTGACGATGGGCACATCCGGATGCGCCTGCCCCATCCGCGCCACGCCCTCGGGCGCGGCCAGCAGGCACATGAAGCGGATATTGTTCGCCCCCGACGCCTTGAGCAGATCGACCGCCGCGGCCGAGGAATTGCCGGTGGCCAGCATCGGGTCCAGCACGATCACCAGCCGGTCTTTCAGATCGGTCGGCACCTTGTAGTAGTATTGCACCGGCTGAAGCGTCTTCTCGTCGCGGTACAGCCCGACATAGCCCACCCGCGCCGAGGGCACCAGTTCCAGCACCCCGTCCAGCAGCCCGTTGCCCGCCCGCAGGATCGAGACCAGCGCCAGCTTCTTGCCCGCCAGAACCGGGGCGTCCATCTCGCAAAGCGGCGTCTCGATGCGGCGGGTCGTCATCTCCAGTTCGCGGGTGATCTCGTAGGCCAGCAACTGGCTGATCTCGCGCAGAAGCTGGCGGAAGACGGCGGTGGGCGTGTCCTTGTCGCGCATCAGCGTCAGCTTGTGCTGCACCAGCGGGTGTTTGACGACGGTCAGATGCTCATACATCGGCGGGCTCCAGTTTCTTGGCGATCGCGGCGCGGGTGTCAGCGTCGCAGAAGGCGGCGTCCAGCGCCACCCGGTTGATCTGTGCGAAAACGTCCTCGTCCCAGCCGAAGGCATCGGCAAGCCGGTCATATTCGCGGGTCATGCTGGTGCGGAAGAAGGGCGGATCATCGGTCGAGACGGTCAGCTTGACCCCCGCCTTGCGCAGTCGCTCGATCGGGTGCGACCGCCAGTCGGGGTAGAGCCCCAGCGCGATGTTCGACCCCGGGCAGATTTCCAGCACGATGCCGGTTTCGACCAGATGCTCGACCAGCGCGGGATCCTCGATGGCGCGCACGCCATGGCCGATGCGGTCCACCCGCAGATCGGACAGCGCGTCCCGCACCGATTGCGGCCCGCCCCATTCGCCCGCATGCGCCGTCAGCCCCAGCCCCGCCTCGCGCGCCATGTCGAAGGCCCAGGCGAAATCGCGCGGCCGACCCACGGTCTCGTCGCCCGCAATGCCGAAGCCCACGACGAACCGGCCTGCGGTTTCGGCGGCGCACAGGGCGGTCTGGCGGGCCTTGTCGGGGTCGAAATGGCGGATGCAGGTGACGATGGCGCGCAGCGTGATGCCATGTGCGGCCTCGGCTGCGGCGGCCGCTTCCTCGATGGCATGCAGATATTCGCGCCAGGCCGTCAGGTCGCGGCCGCCGCAGAAATCGGGCGATAGGAAGGTTTCCAGGTAGACCACGCCCTGCGCGGCCGCCTGTTCCAGAACGGCCGCGGTCAGCCGGGCATAATCGCCGGGGCCTTGCAGCACCGAGGTCGCGGCTTCGTAGATGTCGAGAAACTGGGGGAAATCCCGGCAGAAATAGCCGCCATCAGGACCGAAGATACCCGAAATGTCGACATGCCGGGCACGCGCCATGTCGCGGATCAGCGCGGGCGGTGCGGCCCCTTCCAGGTGGTGATGCAGTTCGATCCTGGGCAGGGCGGTCAGGCTCACAGGAAACTCCGTCCCGGCCCTTGCGCGGGCACGTCCAGATGCGCGGCGATGCTGGCCGCGACATCGGCAAAGGCGACAAGCCCGACCGCGCGGGGGCCAAGCCCCGCGCCCAGCACCGGCACCCGTTCGCGGGTGTGGTCGGTGCCGGGCCAGGTCGGGTCGTTGCCATGGTCGGCGGTGATCAGGATCAGGTCGCCCGGCCGCATCCGGTCGAACACGCGCGGAAGCTGCGCATCGAACCATTCCAGCGCGCGGGCATAGCCCGCAACGTCCCGCCTGTGGCCATAAAGGCTGTCGAACTCGACGAAATTGGCGAATGTCAGGCTGCCCTCGGGGGCCTCGTCCATCAGCGCGACCCAATGCTCCATCAGGTCGGCATCGCTGCCCTTGCGCAGTTCGTCGATGCCGCGCATGGAAAAGATGTCGCCGATCTTGCCGATGGCCTGCACCCGCCGCCCCGCCCCCTGCACCCAGTCGCAGAGCGTGGGCGCGGGCGGCGCGATGGCGTAGTCGTGGCGGTTCTGCGTGCGGGCGAAGCCGGTTTCGGGGCTGCCGACAAAGGGGCGCGCGATCACCCGCCCCACCCGCATCGCATGCAGGCGGGGCGCGATCGCCTCGCAAAGCCGCAACAGTCGGTCAAGCCCGAAGGCCTGTTCATGGGCGGCGATCTGGAACACGCTGTCGGCCGAGGTGTAGAGGATCGGCCAGCCGGTCCGAAGATGTTCCTCGCCCAGCTGCGCAATGATCTCGGTGCCCGAGGCGTGGCAATTGCCCAGCGTGCCGTCCGTCCCGGCCAGGCTGCGGGTCTCGGCCAGCAGGGCTTCGGGGAAGGCGGGCAGCTCGCGCGGGAAATAATGCCAGTCCCAGGGCACCGGCACGCCCGCCAGTTCCCAATGCCCCGACGGCGTGTCCTTGCCGGGCGAGGTTTCGGTTGCTGCACCCCACAACCCCTGCGGCGCGGCGCCCAGCCCCGGCGCGGCTTCGCCGCTGGCCAGCCGGATCGCGGCACCAAGGCCCAGATTGTCGAGATTGTGCAAGTTCAACAGGCCAGTTCGGCCGTTTTCGGCGGCGCCTGCGGCACAGGCATGTGCGATATGTGCAAGCGTGTTCGCGCCTGTATCCGGCATGCCATCGCTGAAAAAGGCGCCCGCATCGGGCGCGCCGCCGCAGCCCACGGAATCGATCACGACCAGAAAGGCGCGTGTCACCGCATTATCCTCTGATGCACCAGCGGCGGGATCTCGGGCACGCTGTCGCCCAGCCGGAAGGCCGCCAGAACCGCCGCGGCCGCCGCCTCGGCGTCCTCCTCGCAGGAGGCATGCACCAGCGCCAGTGGCTGCCCCGCGCCGATATCCTCGCCCAGCCCGGCGATCTCGGACAGCCCGACCGAGGGGTTGATCCGGTCGCCCTCGCGCCGCCGCCCGCCGCCCAGCGCGACGACCGCCAGCCCCAGCGCCTCGCCGTCGATGGCCTGCACGATGCCGCCCTCGTCATCCACCACTTCCTGAATCACCGGGGCCGCGGGCAGCCGGTCGGGCCAGCGTTCGACGAAATCCAGCGGCCCGCCGAGTTCGGCGACCATCTCGCCGAATTTCAGCGCGGCCTCGCCCGATTCCAGCGCCTGCGCGATCCGCCGCGCGCCATCGGCAGCGTCGTCCGCCAGCCCGCCCAGCGCCAGAACCTCGCCGCCCAGCGCACAGGTGATGTCCCACAGCGCTGGCGTGACGCCGGTCCCGGTCAGCGTCTCCATCACCTCGATGATTTCCAGCGCATTGCCCGCCGCGCCGACCAGCGGCTGCGACATGTCGGTGATCAGCGCCGTGGTCATGCAGCCCGCGCCCTGCGCCGTCTCGACCAGCGCGCGGGCCAGGTCCTCGGCCTCGTCCAGGGTCTTCATGAAGGCGCCCGAGCCGACCTCGACGTCGAGCACCAGCGCCTCAAGCCCCGCGGCCAGTTTCTTGGACAGGATCGAGGCGGTAATCAGGTCGATGCTTTCCACCGTGGCAGACACGTCGCGCACCGCGTAAAGCCGCCGGTCGGCAGGTGCGATATCGGCCGAGGCGCCGACAATGGCGCAGCCGATCTCGGCGGTGATCGACTTCAGTTGCGAAATGCCGATCTGCGTGCGGTAGCCGGGGATCGCCTCCAGCTTGTCCAGCGTGCCGCCCGTGTGCCCCAGCCCGCGGCCCGAGATCATCGGCACATAGGCCCCGCAGGCCGCCAGCGCAGGCGCAAGGACCAGCGACACGCAATCGCCGATCCCGCCCGAGGAATGCTTGTCCAGGACGGGGCCGGGCAGATCCCAGTCCAGCACCTTGCCGCTGTCGCGCATCGCGCGTGTCAGCCCCACCCGCTCGGGCGTGGTCAGACCGTTCAGCAGCACCGCCATCGCGAAGGCGCCCGCCTGCGCATCGGTGACGCCCCCGCTGGCGAGCCCCCGGGCGAACCAGCCCAGTTCGTCTGCGGACAGCGGCGCGCCGTCGCGTGCCTTGGCGATGATGCCGCGCGCGTCCATCAGCGCCGACCCATCTGGGCGACCGAGAAGGCACCGGGCAGCAATTCGCCCACGCTCATCACGAGCGTCTCTCCCGCCAGCGTGGCCATGGTCACGGGCACGTCCGGCGCGGCGAATTCGGCCAGTTTCTGGCGACAACCGCCGCAAGGGGTGACGGGGGCGGGGCCGTCCGCGATCACCGCGACCTCCACGATCTCGCGACAGCCCGCGGCCACCATTGCCGCGATCGCGCCCGCCTCGGCGCATGTGCCCTCGGGCGAGGCGATGTTCTCCACGTTGCAGCCCGCATAGATCGCCCCGTCGGCCCCGCGGATCGCCGCGCCCACCTTGAATCGCGAATAGGGGGCGTGGGCGTTTTCGCGCACCGCGCGGGCAGCGGATATCAACGGCATCGGGCTCTCCTTCGCCGCCAATCTGCGGCGGCCCCGCCGGGGATGCAAGAGCACATCCCCGCCCCGCGGCCGGGACTGCGCGGGTTTGGATCTTGCGCAGCCACGCCTGCCTGCGTAACAGAATTTCGCACACCAAAGGAGGGACAGCGATCATGGGCTATGCCGCGCTTTACGAGGGCTGGAAGAGCGATCCGGAAGGCTTCTGGATGCAGGCCGCCGAGGCCATCGACTGGGTGAAGAAGCCCAGCAAGGCGCTGTTCGACGAGAACGCCCCGACCTATGAATGGTTCGTGGATGGCATGGTCAACACCTGCTGGAACGCGGTCGACCGGCATGTGGAAAACGGCCGCGGCGACCAGGTGGCGATCATCTATGACAGCCCCGTGACCGGCACGCGGAAGTCGATCTCCTATGTCATGCTGCGCAACCGCGTCGCCCAACTGGCCGGAGCCCTGCGCGCCAAGGGCGTGGAAAAGGGCGACCGGGTCATCATCTACATGCCGATGATTCCCGAGGCGCTGGAGGCGATGCTGGCCTGTTCCCGCCTGGGTGCGATCCATTCCGTGGTCTTCGGCGGGTTCGCCGCGCATGAACTCGCCGTGCGGATCGACGACGCGAAACCGAAATGCATCATCGCCGCCAGTTGCGGGATCGAGCCGGGCCGCATCGTGCATTACAAGCCCCTTCTGGATGGCGCGCTGGAACAGTCCACCCACCAGCCCGATTTCTGCGTGATCTTCCAGCGAGAGCAGGAAGTGGCGCAACTGAAAGAGGGGCGCGACGTCAACTGGCACGGCTTCCAGTATGGCGTGCAGCCTGCCGAATGCGTGCCGGTCGAGGGCAACCACCCAGCCTATATCCTTTACACCTCGGGCACCACGGGCCAGCCCAAGGGCGTCGTGCGGCCGACCGCCGGGCATCTGGTGGCGCTGAACTGGACGATGAAGAACATCTACAATGTCGAGCCGGGCGAGGTGTTCTGGGCGGCTTCGGACGTGGGCTGGGTCGTGGGCCACAGCTATATCTGCTATGCGCCGCTGATCCACGGCAACACCACCGTCGTCTTCGAGGGCAAGCCGATCGGCACGCCGGACGCGGGCACGTTCTGGCGGGTGATCTCGGAACACAAGGTCAAGAGCTTCTTCACCGCGCCGACCGCCTTCCGCGCGATCAAGCGGTCGGACCCGAATGGCGAATTCGTCAACAAGTACGACCTGACCGGGTTGCGCGCGCTGTTCCTGGCGGGCGAACGCGCCGATCCCGACACGATCAAATGGGCCCAGCGCATGCTGGGCGTGCCGGTGATCGACCATTGGTGGCAGACCGAAACCGGCTGGGCCATCGCGGGCAACCCGCTGGGCATCGAGAAACTTCCCGTGAAGATCGGCAGCCCCTCGGTCGCGATGCCGGGCTATGACGTGCATGTGCTGGACGAGGGCGGGCACGAGGTCGCGCCGGGCACGCTGGGCGCCATCGCGATCAAGCTGCCCTTGCCCCCCGGCACGCTGCCGACGCTGTGGAACGCGCCCGAGCGGTTCCACAAATCCTATCTCAGCCATTTCCCCGGCTATTACGAAACCGGCGATGCGGGCTACAAGGACGAGGACGGCTATCTCTACATCATGGCGCGCACCGACGATGTCATCAACGTGGCCGGGCACCGCCTGTCCACCGGCGCGATGGAGGAGGTGCTGGCCAGCCATCCCGATGTCGCCGAATGCGCGGTGATCGGCGTGGCGGACGAGTTGAAGGGGCAATTGCCGCTGGGCTTCCTGTGCCTGACCTCGGGCGTGACCCGTGACCATGGCGAGATCGTCAAGGAATGCGTCAAGCTGGTGCGCGACCAGATCGGCCCGGTAGCGGCCTTCAAGCTGGCCGTGGTGGTGGACCGTCTGCCCAAGACCCGCTCGGGCAAGATCCTGCGCGGGACGATGTGCAAGATCGCCGATGGGCAGGAATTCAAGATGCCCGCCACCATCGACGACCCCGCGATCCTGGACGAGATCGCCGTGGCGCTGCGCGCCCTGGGCTATCCCCAGGCCGCCTGAACCGCCCGCCTGCCCCGTGCCGACGATGCGTCCGTCGGCACGGGGCGCGGGAAAGGGTGGCCACCGACCTGACCTTATATACAGGTTGGTCCGAGTCGCCGGGCTGGCTAGAGTGACGCAATGCAACCTTTACGAGTGCCGCCATGGTTAGCCTCCTGGGTCCGGATGCAGCGGCTGCGGTGACCGACATGCCACAACCACCGCCGGTGACCGGACCGGGACCGCGTGGGGATGGTGACGCGCAATCCCCGCGCAACCGCGCTGCCATGCTGGGCCACGACATGCGCGCCGCGATCGCGGATATCCTCGGCGGGCTTGCGCTTGCCGACCTTTCCTCGCTTGATCCCGAATCCCGACTGCAACTCCAGCGTGTCCAGAGTTCGGCCGAGCAGTTGGTGCGCCTGACCGATGAAACCCTCGCGCTGGTCACCGGGGACGACCTGCCACGCGCCGATCGACCGGTCCAGACCAGTCTCGGCCCGTTCCTCGACCGGATAGCGGCGCGCTGGCTGGCCCATGCCGACGCCCGCGGGCTGGGCTTCCGGCTCGACCGGGCCGACGACCTGCCCGCCGAGATCGGCACCGACCCCGCCGCGCTGGAGCGCATCCTGTCGAACATGATCGGCAATGCGGTGAAATACAGCCCCGCCGGAGAGGTACATCTGCGCGTGCATCTGGGTCCGCAGGAGTCGCTGTGCCTGCGGGTACGCGACACCGGCCCCGGCTTTTCCGAGGCGGCGATGGCGCGGCTTTTCGATTTTGCCGGCCGACCCGAGGACAGCGGCCAGCCCGGCACCGGGCTGGGGCTGCATATCGTGCGCGAGCTTGCGCAACGCATCCGCGCCCAGATTCAGGTGGCGAACGGTGCCGAGGGCGGGGCCGAAGTTTCGCTGATCCTGCCGCGCCGGTCCTGGGCGCCGGGGGTCGAGGTGCCGTCGGCGGCGGCGGACCTGCCGGACCTGGCCGGTCGCAGCGTGCTGGTCGCCGAGGACAACCCCACCAACCGGCTTCTGGTGCAACAGATGCTGGAAACGCTCGGCGCCGAGATCACGCTGGTCGAGGATGGCGAGGAAGCGGCCGAGGCGCTGGCCGACCGCCGCTTCGATCTGGTGCTGGTCGATATCGAGATGCCGCGCCTGTCGGGGATCGACGTGATCCGCCGGTTGCGCGCGGCCGAGGGCTGCGGCCCCGCCTCGCCGGTTCTGGCGATCACCGCCTTCGTGCTGTCGGCGAACCGCGACCAGATCTATGACGCGGGCGCCGACGGGATCCTTGCCAAACCGATCCTCAGCCTCGACGCCTTCGGCGAGGCCATCGCCCGCGTGCTGATGAAGCGCCCCACCTCTGGGGACGGCGCAGAGACGGGCGCGCCCTTCGACCGGCTCCATCTCGACCGGCTGCTGGCGCTGGCCGGCCCCGAGGACGGGCGCGAATTGCTGCGCCGGATGCGCGAGGATTTCGGCACGGTCGAGCGCGGTCTGGACGAGGGGCGCGCGCGGGACGACCTTGCCCTGATCCGGACGCGGACCCATGTGCTGATCTCGCTGGCCGGTGCGGTCGGCAACGTGATTCTGCAGGCCGAGGCCGAGGCGCTGAACGCGGCGGCCCGAAGCCATGACCGGGCGACGGTCGCAAGGCTTCTGCCCATGGTGCTGCACGGCGTCGCTAGGCTGCGCGCAGCGCTCGGCGGCGAGCTAGATGCCCGCTTCGCGATGGAGGCCGCCGGATGACGCCGCCCTTGCTGCTGATCGAGGACACGCCCTCGCTGCAGATGGTCTACGAATCCGTGCTCCGCGGGGCGGGGCATGCGGTGGTCTCGGCGCCGACGGCAGCCGAGGGGCTGGAACGGTTCCGCGAATTGCACCCCGCGGTCGTGCTGCTGGACCTGATGCTGCCCGACCGGCCCGGTCAGGCAGTGCTGCAGGACATCCTCGCCGCCGCGCCCGAGACGCGGGTGATCGTCATCACCGCCAATGGTTCGATCAACCGCGCGGTCGAGGCGATGCGCGCGGGCGCCTATGAATTCCTGCTCAAGCCCTTCAACGAACAGCGCTTCCTGCATGCGGTCGAAACGGCGCTGGCCGAGCGGTCGGCCAATGGCGTCCACCGCCCGCCAGCCCCGCGTCCGGGCGATGGCGCGACCGCCGAGTTCGTGGGCCGTTCGCCCCAGATGCAGGCGGTCTATGCCCGCATCGCCTCGGTCGCGCGCTCGATGGCGACGGTGTTCATCACCGGCGAAAGCGGCACCGGCAAGGAGATCTGCGCCCAGGCGGTGCATGCCGCCTCGTCCCGCGCGAACGGTCCCTTCGTGCCGCTGAACTGCGCCGCGATCCCGCGCGACCTGCTGGAATCCGAGGTCTTCGGCCATCTCAAGGGCGCCTTCACCGGCGCGCTGGCCGACAAGCCGGGCGCCGCCGCCGTGGCCGATGGCGGCACGCTGTTTCTCGACGAGATCTGCGAGATGGATGCGGCGTTGCAGACCAAGCTCTTGCGCTTCCTGCAAACCTCGATGATCCAGCCGATCGGCGCGGCCCATCCCCGCAAGGTCAATGTGCGGATCGTCTGCGCCACGAATCGCGACCCGCTGGACGAGGTTCACCGTGGCCGCTTTCGCGAAGATCTGTACTACCGGCTGCATGTGGTTCCGATCCATCTGCCCCCGCTGCGCGACCGCGGCGAGGATGTGATCGAGATCGCCCAGGCGGCACTGGCGCGGTTCTCGGCCGAGGAGGGGCGGCGCTTCACCGGACTCGCACCCGAGGTCGCTACGCTGTTCCGTCGTCTGCCCTGGCCCGGAAATGTGCGCCAGTTGCTGAACGTGCTGCGCCATGCGGTCGTGCTGCATGACGGCCCCGAGGTCACGCTGGACATGCTGCCCGTTGCGCTGCTCCAGGACCGGGATCGCCCGGTCGGCGCGCCGACCGGGACGGCGGCGCCGGACAAACGCGACCCGCTGGCCGTGGGCGACCTGATCGGGCGCACGCTCGCCGAGATCGAGCAGATCGTCATCGAGGAAACGATTGCCCGCGAAGGCGGCTCGCTGCCGCGGGCGGCGCGGGTGCTCGATGTCTCGCCCTCGACCCTCTATCGCAAGCGCGAGGCCTGGGGCCGCAAGGATGACGAGGTCGGCAGCCAGGGCTACTGATTGCCGGTCCCGCGCCCCGGCGCCCGGCCTCAGAGAAACTGCTCGCGGATCAGCCGTTCTTCCAGCCCGTGGCCCGGATCGAACAGGATCCGATGCGAGATGGCGGGTTCCGAACGGATCTCGACCGCCGTCACCACCCCCGCCCCCCGGCTGTCGCCCTCGGCCATCACCGGCCGCTTTTCCGGTTCCAGCACCTCGATCCGCACCCGCGCCGTCTTGGGCAGCAACGCGCCGCGCCAGCGCCGCGGACGGAACGGCGCGACCGCGGTCAGCGCCAGCACATCCGAGCCGATTGGCAGGATCGGGCCATGGGCGGAATAGTTGTAGGCGGTCGAGCCCGCGGGCGTCGCCACCAGCGCGCCGTCGCAGACCAGTTCCTCCAGCCTCAGCTTGCCATCCACCACGATGCGCAGCTTGGCCGCCTGCGGCCCCGCACGCAGCAGGCTGACCTCGTTGATCGCCAGCGCCTCGACCAGACTGCCATCGGGCCGCGTCGCCAGCATCCGCAGCGGATGGATGACCTCCTCTTCCGCGGCGGCCAGCCGTTCGATCAGCCCCGCCTCGCGATAGGCGTTCATCAGAAAGCCGATGGTGCCGCAATTCATGCCATAGACCGGCGCGGGCAGGTCCTGCGTGGCGTGCAGCGTCTGCAACATGAATCCGTCGCCGCCCAGCGCCACGATCACTTCGGCTTCATCGGCAGGCACATGGCCATAGCGCGCCACCAGCGCGTCCAGCGCACCCTCGGCGCGGGCCGTCTCGCTGGCCAGAAAGGCGATCTTCGGTGCTGGCGCCATCTCTCGACCGCCCTTTCGCAACGCTGCCGTGCGGTAATCGCCCAGTGGGGTGCGAATGGCAAGACCGACGAAAGGACCGGCCCGGCCGCGCCATTTGTGACTTTCTTGGCGGCACGGGTTCGGCTAGAACCTCTGCCACGCCGCCACGGGCCGCAGAGGGAGACGCCAGGATGAATGCACCGCACCAGAACGACGGCTTTTTCACCGAGACGCTTGCCAGCCGCGACCCCGAGATCGCCCATGCCATCGGGCTGGAACTCGGCCGCCAGCGCGACGAGATCGAGCTGATCGCCTCGGAAAACATCGTCAGCCGCGCCGTGCTCGAAGCGCAGGGCTCGGTGATGACCAACAAATATGCCGAGGGCTATCCCGGGCGGCGCTATTACGGCGGCTGCCAGTTCGTCGACATCGCCGAAAGCCTCGCGATCGAGCGCGCCTGCAAGCTGTTCGACGTGGCCTTCGCCAACGTGCAGCCGAACTCGGGGTCGCAGGCCAACCAGGGCGTCTTCACCGCGCTGCTGAAACCCGGCGACACGATCCTGGGCATGAGCCTTGACGCGGGTGGCCACCTGACCCATGGCGCCGCGCCCAACCAGTCGGGCAAGTGGTTCAACGCCGTGCAATACGGCGTGCGCCAATCCGACCTCTTGCCCGATTACGACCAGATCGAGGCGCTGGCGAAAGAGCACAAGCCGCAGATGATCATCGCCGGCGGCTCGGCGATCCCGCGCATCCTCGATTTTGCCCGCTTCCGCGAGATCGCGGACATGGTGGGGGCCTATCTGCTGGTCGACATGGCCCATTTCGCGGGACTGGTCGCGGCGGGCCTCTACCCCTCGCCCTTCCCGCATGCCCATGTCGCGACCACGACAACGCACAAGACCCTGCGCGGGCCGCGCGGCGGCATGATCCTGACCAATGACGAGGCACTGGCCAAGAAGTTCAACTCGGCGATCTTCCCGGGCATCCAGGGCGGGCCCCTGATGCATGTGATCGCGGGCAAGGCGGTCGCCTTCGGCGAGGCGCTGGAACCCGGCTTCAAGACCTACCAGGAACAGGTCATCAAGAACGCCAAGGCGATGGGCGCCGCGCTGATGGACGGCGGGCTCGACCTCGTCACCGGCGGCACCGACAGCCATGTGCTGCTGGTCGACCTACGGCCCAAGGGCGTCAAGGGCAACGCCACCGAAAAGGCGCTGGGCCGCGCCCATATCACCTGCAACAAGAACGGCATCCCGTTCGACACGGAAAAGCCCACGATCACCAGCGGCATCCGCCTCGGCTCGCCCGCCGGCACGACGCGGGGCTTCGGCGAGCAGGAATTCGCCCAGATCGGCCGCTGGATCACCGAGGTGGTGGACGGCCTCGCCGCCAATGGCGAAGAGGGCAATGCCGCGGCCGAGGACAAGGTCAAGGCCGAGGTGGCCGAGCTTTGCGCCCGCTTCCCGCTTTACCCGGGGCTTTGACGAGGCCGGGGGCGGGAGACCGCCCCTAGCCTCTATGCCAGTTTAGCGAGAGGTTGGCGTACTGGACTCGGTTGAGAAAAATCGCCGTTAGTTTATTGCAACCGAGACCAAGGTTACAACGGCGGCAACTCCAGCGCCGATAAGGGCACTGACAACCGCGGTCTTCATCTGGTCACGCCTCGCTATCTTGAATTTTAAGAGGTCAATTTCTCTTTGATGTTGTGTTGAAGCCTCAGGGTCGCCAAACCCACCTCCGTCGCCAACGGATCGAACCAGTTCCTCAAGTTCTTTCTCAAGTTTTTTCATCGTTGAGCCTACGAAAAAATGGTTTCTTGGCAGCGTAACAGGGTACCAAGGGAATGTCATATTAGTCTCGCTTTCACACAAGCACGATGCCGTCCGCGTTATTCGAGAGTACCGGCCGAGCTTCCCATACCCCTCTGGCCCCGTCCGCCGCACTGGGTTATTCAGCCACCATGCTAGCGACCCAGATCCACGGCACACCCACCGACGCGCCGCCTCTGCTGATCGCGCATGGCCTGTTCGGCTCGGCGCGGAACTGGGGGGTGATCGCGAAGCGGCTGTCGGACAGTCGTCAGGTGATCGCCGTCGACATGCGCAACCATGGCGACAGCCCCTGGGCGTCCGGCCACCGCTATGCCGATCTCGCCGCCGATCTGGCCGAGGTGATCGCCGTCCATGGCGGGCGGGCGGATGTTCTGGGCCATTCGATGGGCGGCAAGGCGGCGATGGTGCTGGCGCTGACCCGGCCTGCGCTGGTCAACCGGCTGGTGGTGGCCGATATCGCGCCGGTTGCCTATGGCCACAGCCAGAACCACCTGATCGCGGCAATGCGGGGGTTGGATCTGGCGGCGTTGACGCATCGTGGCCAGGCCGATACCGCGCTGGTCGCGCAGATCTCCGATCCAGGCGTCCGCGCCTTCCTGCTGCAATCGCTCGACCTCAAGGCCCGGCCGCCCGTCTGGCGGTTGAACCTCGACGTGCTGGAGGCCGAGATGGACCGGATCACCGGATGGCCCGAGGAGATCGCAGGCCGATTCGACGGCCCCGCCCTGTTCCTGTCCGGCGCGACCTCCGACTATGTCCGCCCCGAACATCGCGACCGGATCAAGGCGCTGTTCCCCACCGCCCGCTTCGCCAGGATCCCCGGCGCGGGCCATTGGCTGCATGCCGAGAAGCCGCGCGAATTCGAGGCGGCGGTCCGCGCCTTTCTCGACGCCCAGATGACGGGGCCTAGTCGACCGGCTTGACCATCCGGGTCATGGTGCCGTCCTTCCTGACGAAATGCGCCACCAGCGCCGCGACCACATGCAGCACGATCAGCACGAACAGCGCCACCCGCAGGACCGAATGCACCCCGCCCGCCCAGGCCGCGCCCTGCGACCAGGCGACCATCCCCGAGATCGGCAACAGCAGCATCAGCAGGTAGAACAGCCCATGGGTCACCCGCGCCACCATCACCTGCGCGGGCGAATGGCCCGGGGCGGGCGCGGGCACCCCATGCAGGAAGCGCAGCCCGATCCGCCAGAAGGCCAGCAGCAGGATCGCAAGCCCCGCGACGATATGGACCGTGACGCCCAGGGTGAAGTTCTGCACCCCCGTTTCCAGCAGATCGCCGAACGCGCTGGACATCCCCCCGTTGAACAGGAACTGCACCGCGACAAGACCCACAACCGCCCAATGCAGGCGGATCTGCATGCGCGAATAGCCCGAAGCCGACATGCCTAGCCCTCCGATGATCGAACCGAGATCCGACCGCCGGACCGCCCGGCAGTCAGTAGATGGCCTGCGCCACCTTCCACGAGACGGGCAGCGCGAGAACGAACCCCACCGCCGCGGCGGCGAGGATCGGAACCGTGGTGCCGTATCCCGCCACCAGGACGGCGACGATGCCGATCCCCATCAGGGTAGCCGAAATGAGCAGGAACAGGACTGCGGCGAGCCGAAGCATGCGGGGCCTCCCGGTCTGGAATTGAACCAGTCCCAAGCAAAGCCCGCCTGCCCCGACCCGACCTTGATCCAGCGCAATCCGCGTCAGAATGACCAGATGCGCGTGGTCCGATCCAGCAGGGCCTCGGCCATGGCGGGCGGTTCGGCCACGCCCACGCCCTTGATCAGCGCCGAGGCGTCGGCGCCCTTGCCGGGCAGGTAGATCGCGCAGACCTCGACCGTCGCGCCCTTTTCGATCGCCGCCTTCAGCAGGCCCTGCGGGCTGGCGCCGCGCGGCGGTTGCGGGGCGGTCGCGGTCTCGGGCGCCTCGGCAAGCGCGATGTCGCCGCCCGGACCGCACAGCAGGATGCGCGTCGGCACGCCGCGGTCGATGGCCTGGTTGGTCAGCACCATGCTCATCAGCTGGGTCTGCGCGTCGCCATCGGTGACGACCGCCACCAGCGACGCCGCATCCTCGGCCATGGCGGCACTGGCGGTCATCATGAGCGCGACGGCGGTCGCCTTGAACGTCCTGGTCATCGGGATCTCCCTCCGGTTGGATCGGTTTCGATGCCCGCAGCCTAGCCCATCCTCCCCGGCCGTTATGTGACTTGTGCACAAAGCCGCGCCGGGCGGGCGGATTGGCAAGCGTCCGGCGCCGCTGCCGTGCTATGATGGCGCGACCGGAGGGAGGGGGCGCCATGATCACGCTGGACGATATCGAGGATTTCACCGACCTGACCCGCGAGGAAATCGCGGCCATCGCCGAGCATGAGCATATCCCCGAGGCGGATGCCACCTTGTTGGCGGATTACCTGATGCACGCCCATCATGGGCCGCAGAAGGTGCTGGCGATGATCAGCGAGGATATCCGCGCGGCGCTGCATGGGAGTGACCTGGACCATGCGCGGGCGCTTTATGCGGTGCTGCACCGTTTCGTCGCGGATCACCCGGACGCGGTGCGGGGGGCGGAGTAGCGCCCCCCGTCGGTCTCAGACTTCCGGCGCGTTGGGGCCGGGAAAGCCGCCCAGGCGCGGGCGGTCGGCCTGCCAGAACGGATCGTTCTCCTTGATCCGGCGCGAGACGATGAAGGCCGCGGGCCAGGCCAGCACGCAGCCGATCCCCGCGCCGATGGCGACCGCGGTCCAGCTGTAGAAGCCCAGCGAAAACAGGATGATGACGATGAAACCGGTGATGACGGCCCCGGTGACGGGGGTAAGCATGATGCTCAGTCGATCCATGGTGACTTCCCTCGGTGTTGTGGGTTGCGGGAGGGATACGCGCGACAGGATGTCGCGGATCACCCGGGCGGGATAACAGGAGCGTGAGGGGCGCAGGGCGCACTCCCGGACGGTCCGGGGATGGCGCGGCGGTGGGTTGGCACCCACCCTACGCCGGGCGCCGAGGGTCGAGCGATGCGCAGAGGGCAGCGCCCGGCCCGAGGGGTGGGCGAGAAGCGCCCGCCCCGTGGGGGCGGGTCGGGCGCTGCCCGGCGTGAACGCCGGGCGGGAGGGGGGTGAACGATCTTAGGCTCCAGACCCATTGATTTCAGGTCTTTGGCGTGATTCAGGCTCCGCGAGGAGACCTGATCTATGAGCAATCTTTACTGGCTGACCGAGGC
>NZ_SLVM01000034.1 GCF_004339675.1 Rhodovulum steppense | reverse complement strand
ACCGGTGCGCTGCTCGCCTGGACCGACCTTACCGGCTGGGAACGCGTATCAGAGACCATTTACATGCTGCACACCGGACAGGGAGCGGCGACGCTCGGCCTCGTTCTGGGGCTGATGGCGCTCGGCGTCCCGGCCATGGGTGTGACTGGCGTTGTCGTCTGGCTCGCGGGACGGAGGGGGCGGCCGCGCGTCCGGGGCAATCAGCCCGCGGGACGCGCCGAGACGATCCTGCTCGTCGGCAGCGAGGGCGGCAGCACCTGGGGCTTTGCCGCGACGCTGCACGCTGCACTGGCGCAAGCCGGGCAGAGCGTCCATGTCGGCCCGATGTCGGGCTTCGCGCCAGACCGTTACGCGCGGGCCGAGCGCATCATCCTGCTGGCCGCGACCTATGGCGACGGGGCGGCGCCGGCCTCTGCCAGGGGGTTCCTCGACCGGCTGAGCGCCCTTGATGGCATGCCGGACATTCCTCTCGCCGTGCTCGGCTTTGGCGACCGCAGCTTTCCGGCCTATTGCGCCTTCGCCAAGGCCGTTGCGGCGGCGGCGCAGGCGAAGGGCTGGCCCGAACTCATGCCGCTCGACACGATCGACCGCCAGTCGCCGCAGGATTTCGCGCGCTGGGGCCGCATGCTTGGCGAGGCGCTCGGGATCCCGCTGGAATTGTCGCACCAGCCCGTCCTTCCGACAACCGAGACGTTGACGCTCGTCTCGCGCCGCGACTACGGCGCCGACGTGCAGGCCCCGACCGCGATCCTCCGCTTCGCCCTGCCGCGCGTCTCGCTCTGGCAGCGGCTGACCGGGGCGGGTTTAGCACGGTTCGAGGCCGGCGACCTGATCGGCATCCTGCCCGAAGGAAGCGCCGTCCCGCGGCTCTACTCGCTCGCCTCCGGACGCCGCGACGGCTTCATCGAGATCGTCGTGAAGAAGCACCCCGGCGGCCTGTGCTCGGGTCAGCTCACGGCGCTGCAGCCGGGTGACACGGTGAGCGCGTTCCTGCGCCCCAACCCCGGTTTCCGTCCGGGCCGGAGCCGGGCGCCGCTGATCCTGATCGGCGCGGGGACCGGCATCGGGCCGCTTGCGGGCTTTGTGCGCGACAACGCGCGCCGCAGGTCCATCCACCTGTTCTTCGGCATGCGCCATCCCGACAGCGACTTCTTCTTCGGCGAGGATCTGGCGACCTGGCAGGACGAGGGGCGTCTGACCCGGCTGGTCACGGCCGTCTCACGCGGGGCGCGTCCCCACTATGTCCAGGACGCTTTGCGGGGCGAGGCTATCCTGGTCGCGGACCTCATCCGCAACGGCGCGCGCGTGATGGTCTGCGGCGGACGCGACATGGCGGCCGACGTGGCCGAGGCGCTGGCCGAGATCCTCGCGCCGACCGGGCTTTCGCCCGCGGTCCTGAAGGCGGAGGGGCGGTATGTCGAAGATGTCTACTGACCTGGCGCGCATCGCCCTGAACGGCCCCACGATGGGCACGCGCTGGCAGGCCACGTTCTTCGCGGAGCCGGACTTCGACCCGGCCCCGATCCGCGCGGCGCTGCAGGCGGCCGTGGAAGAGGTGGACGGACAGATGTCGACCTGGAACGCGGGCAGCGACCTGATGCGGCTCAACGCGGCGCCGGTGGGAGAATGGGTGGCGGTGCCCGCGCAACTGGCCTCGGTCCTGCGCCTCGGCCTCGAGATCGGGCGCGCCTCGGGCGGGGCGTTCGACATCGGCATGGGCGACGCGGTAACGGCCTGGGGCTTCGGGCCCGGGGACGCTGTGCCCGAGGGTATCCGCGCAGCGATGGCCGTCCAGCGTCGCCCGGCGCACAAGGTCCTGGAGTTCGACGGTGACCACATCCGCAAGTCCGCGCCCATTGCGCTCGACCTCAACGGCATCGCCAAAGGCTATGGCGTCGACCGGCTCGCCGAGACCTTGCGCGACCATGGGATTTCGGATGGACTCGTCGGGATCGATGGCGAGATGTGTGCAATGGGCCTCCGGCCGGATGGCGAGGCCTGGACCATCGCGGTCGAGGCGCCGGACCCCGACCGCCGGACGCCGCATTCGATCCTCGCGCTGCAGGATGCCGCCGTCGCGACCTCGGGCGACTACCGCCACTGGGTCGAGGTGCAGGGCCGTCGTCTGTCTCACACGATGGACCCGAGGCGCGGCGCGCCGCTGCTCGCGTCGCCGGCCTCCGTCACGGTGTTGGCCCGCACCTGCGCCGAGGCCGATGCCTGGGCGACGGCCCTCATGGTGCTCGGGCCGGACAAGGGCGCGGCGCTCGCAAGACGAAGCGGGCTCGACGCCCTGTTCCTCTTGCGCGATGATGATGCCAGCGCACGGGGCGTGGGAGTCGGACGACTATTTTCCGAAGAGCCAGCGGCAATCGCCTCCGCCGGGGAAAGATGAGCCGCATGGAAACCACCCGCACCGATCGCCTCAAGCCCGTCATCCTTCTGCTGGCCGTGGCCGGGCTGACGTCCGGACTTGCAATCCACTTCGCGGGTCGGCCCGACATCGCCGACCTCGTCTGGCTCGTCGGCGTCGTTCCCGCGCTCGCCGCGCTCGTCGTCGAGATCCTGCGCAGCCTGCGCTCCGGCGAGGTGGGCCTCGATATCGTCGCCGCGCTCTCGATGACGGCGGCGCTCGTCTTCGGCGAGACGCTCGCGGCGGCGGTCGTCGCGGTGATGTATTCCGGCGGCACCTTCCTCGAAGCCTTCGCCGAGGGCCGCGCCCGGCGCGAGATGCACGATCTCCTGTCCCGCGTGCCCCGGACCGCGACCCGGCACCGCAATGGCGGGCTGGAGGACGTGCCCCTCGACGAGATCGCGCCGGGCGACCTGCTCCTGATCCGACAGGGCGACGTGGTGCCGGTGGACGGCACCGTTGCGTCAAGGGCCGCCTTTCTCGACACCTCGGCGCTGACGGGGGGAGTCCCTGCCGGTGCGGCTGGCGCGCGGCGCCGACGCCATGAGCGGCTCGACCAACGCGGGCGAGGCTTTCGACCTGACCGCGACCCGCGAGGCGAAGGACAGCACCTATGCCGGGATCGTCCGGCTGGTGGAGGAGGCGCAGGCGTCCAAGGCACCGATGTCGCGGCTGGCCGACCGCTGGTCGCTGGGCTTTCTCGCGGTCACGGTCAGCATCGCCTTCGCCGCCTGGTGGGTCACCGGCGATCCGATCCGGGCCGTCGCCGTGCTGGTCGTCGCCACGCCCTGTCCGCTGATCCTGGCCGTGCCTGTCGCGCTCGTCGCAGGCCTGTCGCGCGCAGCGCATTTCGGCGTGCTGATCAAGGGCGCGGGACCGCTCGAGACGATGGCGCGCATCCGCACGCTGATCCTCGACAAGACCGGAACGCTGACCGATGGCCGGCCGCAGATCGTGTCGATCGACAGCCACGACGGCATGGCAGAGAACGATATCCTGCGCATCGCGGCCTAGCTCGACCAGGCCTCGAAGCACCCGGTGGCGCAGGCCATCGTCGCCGCGGCAAAGGCGCGGGGGTTCACGCTCCCCGTGCCTGAAGATGTCGCCGAGATCCCGGGCGAAGGCGTCGTGGGCCATGTCGAGGGCCGCAAGGTCATCGTCGGTGGAGATGCCTTCGTCGCGTCCCGCGTCGGACGGCGGCCCGGCGATCATTCCGCCATCGCCGCCGGCTCGGTCCTGGTCGCCGTCGCCGTCGACGGGCACATGGCCGGGCACCTCGTCATGTCCGACCCCCTGCGCGAGGGCGCGGCCGCGATGCTCGACGGTCTGCGCCGCGAGGGGATCGCGCGCATCCTGCTCGCCACCGGCGACCGCGCGGACGTGGCCGAGCGTGTGACCGAGGGGCTTGGCCTCGATGGGCTGCGCGCCGGCCTCTCGCCCGATCAGAAGGTTCTGCTCGTGCTCAGTGAGCGCAAGCACGGGCCGGTGATGATGGTGGGCGACGGCATCAACGATGCGCCCGCGCTCGCCGCGGCAGATGTCGGCGTGGCGATGGGCGCACGGGGCGCAGCAGCATCGGCGGAGGCGGCGGACGTCGTGCTTCTCGTCGACCGGATCGACCGGCTCGGGCCCGGGATCGAGATCGCGCGCGGCGCGCGCCGCATCGCCTTGGAAAGCGTCGTCGTCGGGATCGGCCTTTCGGTCGTGGGCATGATCGCCGCAGCCTTGGGTTACCTCACCCCGGTACAGGGCGCGCTCCTGCAGGAGGTGATCGATGTCGCCGTGATCCTGAACGCCCTGCGAGCGCTGCGTATCGCACCGCACGAACCCGCCACACCGCAGCCACAGGCGGTCTCCTCCGGGCAGGCCGACATCCTGCACGGCGCCACGCCGTGACGGGCGGTCGGCCTCAACGGTTTTCCCTCCTCGTCGCAGCGACGCGTCCCGGGAAACGCTGAACGAAAGGCGACATCCGCCATCCGTCCGCCGGGCTTGCATGACCACCTTCGCCTGCGGCATCACCATCCACGGATACGAGGTGGAGACGGTGGCAAGGAAGACGATCAACAAGGAGAACCTTGCGGCTATTGGCGCCGAGGCTCTGGCCGATCTGCTGCTGGACGTCACACGGGGCAACAGCGCCCTTCGGCCAGATCAGCGGCGCGCATGGATATCGATCACGTTCGCCCAGGTCTCGACGGACCGGCTCTGCTAACGCGGGAAGGGCCGATCACCATGGGGTGGAGCCGGGAAGGCGGGCATGGGATGTCTTTTCTGTTGCGTCCCCAGTTTCCCCCTGGCGCCGCGAAAACGGGAAAGGCGAACGCTCCCTATCCGGGACGCTCCGGGGTAACGCGGCTTGAATCCCCTGCCCCTTCGCCGATACCGTAAGGCGAGGTGGGAAAAGGCAACGCGTCCACCATGCACGAGTCGACGGTGACGACGAAAGGCCAAACCACGCTGCCGAAGGCCGTGCGGCTTGCTCTCGGTCTCTCGCGCGGGGACCGGGTCCGCTACGTCATCCGCGACGGCGAGATCCGGCTACTGAAGGTGCAGCCTGTCGCCCGGCTGGCGGACCTCCTGGCCCGGCCGGACCGCGGCGCCCGTCAGCCTGGACGAGATGGAGGCGGCTATCGTGCGCGGCGCTACCGAGGGTGACGACGCTTGATCGCCACCGACACCAATGTCCTCCGACCTGATGATCGCCGCGGCGGCACGTCGGACGGATGCGATCCCGCTCGTCACCTCGACCGGAAGACGACGCGCATCCCCGGCGTCGAACTCATCGGGCACGCGTCCTGACATGATCGGCTCTCGCGACCTGAACGTCCTGATGTATCTCTACGCGGCCGATCGCGACGACGTGGACAACGGGGCGTTCACCGAAGCCCTTCGCTGGATGCTCCGGCGCGTGGACGGTGACAAGGCGTCCGCCGCCGACGCGAAGAGGATCGAGCGGTACCTCAAGAGCCCGGACACCGGCGAGGACCGCGACGCCGATCTCCCACCGGCCATCCGACATGCGACCTTTCGGCAGCTAGTCCGAAGACTGGAGTGGCGGGATCCTGACCCAGGCATGCTCGATGAGCTCCTCGAGCTCTCCTCCGACGAGTATTCCTTCCGGCAGGTCGGCACTGCACGGCAGGACGTGAGACCATGGCGCGGCTTCTCGTCCTGGCTGCGAGGCATTCTCCATGGAGCTGAACATGCATCCCGCTCGGCCGACGTAGACTCCTGGCGCTTCACGCTGTTTCGGACCGTGGTCGACGAAATCGAGCGGATCGAACTTGCCGGCGCGGATTTCGACCTCCTTGACGGCAAGGAGCGCGTGGAACGGTTCAAGGCGGCGCTTCGGCGGGAACCTTACGCACATTCCCCGATGGGCCTGGAGATCGCCGGACTTCTCGCCGTCCCTCGACAGGAAAACTCCGCGCGAGCGAAGGCGCTCGGGTTCGGACTCGGTGTAACGGCACTCTTGTGGCAGATCGCCCTGATCGAAGCGCTGTTCTTCGATCGAGCACCCGGAAGCAACCAGCCCAGCATCATGCCGGCCGAAACCGGAACCGGCGCGTGGTCGGGAGGGGAAGCATGGATCGCCATGTTGCGCGGGCTCGCGGAACAGGCATCGCCGGATGCCCCGCCGAAAGGCAGAAGGGGGCGCCCGCCAAAGTACAAGCCGCTGGCCGACTTCCTGTGCATGGCCCGGGAGGATGGCGGCGACGCGGAATGGATCGCGAAGAGGCTGAGCAGTCTCGACCGCGGCAAGAGCCCTCTCAGGTTCTCGGACGTCAACTTCTTGTGGACGTCCGCGGAAGCAGCCTGCCGGATTGCTGTGGCGGACAGCGGCTGGCCGGATTCCGCCCTGGAGGAGCGCCTGTTCGAGATCCTGTTTTTAGGCCATGTGGCTGGTTTTCTCGGACATCTGGAGCGCATGGTCGACAGGCCCGAGGTCCTGGAGCGCGTTCCGGATGTCCTGACGGTCCTGCATCACGCCTGGGAGGACTGGCCGAGGCTGGCGCGGCACGCGCGCGAGAGGTTCGGGGAGCTGAAGGCCGCGGCGCAGCAGGAGGCGCGAGGCCTGCGGCAGGACGCATAGGCGGGGCGCACGCGCCCCGCCTCAACTTCAGGTCAGAGTCCGCGAAACCGCGTTCTACTCTTGACCTGCACGTTCTTCCCAGTCGTCGGGCCGGTCGTCGTAACCTCGGTCCGACCAGTAGGTATCGTTGTTCGGGTTCATCTGATCCGAGTGGTTGTCGTTCTCGTCCTTGGTGTGGTCGTTTCCGCTGTAACGTCCCATGGGGCTCTCCTTCTTTCAATATCGCCGCTCTTTCGGCTCTTCCGTGGGACCATCCCACGAAGCCGGGATAGTCGATTCCCGGCAGGAATTTCCGGTGTTCCGCGGGACATTCTCGTCCGGCGCCGGAAGGCGCGCCCGCAGCGCGCCTGAACGCCCCGCCCTTGCCCCGGTCACTTCTTCTTCCCGGTGCCCGGAGGGTTGTTCGACGGCCCCTTGTCCGACCTGTTACCCGTCGTCGCGGGCCAGCCACCGGCGTTGCCCGGTCCTTTTCCCTTTGCCATCGTGAACTCCTTTAGGCTCTTCCGTGGGACCATCCCACGAAGCCGGCATAGTCGATTCCCGGCAGGAATTTCCGGTATCCCGCGGGACAATGAGATCAGCCTGGCAAGGGGCAGTCCTGTCTCAGGCGCGAGTCGCGCAGCGAACGCCACGCGGTCCATCCCGGGCGCCGCGCGCCTCGCGTCGAGGTCGGCCCCGAGCCGCACGCGAAACGCAAGGGGCTATTGACCGACAAGGGCATCCAGCCATCTGTCTGGCCAGTCTCGGAAGGGGGGGGGTGGAGGGTATCATCATGCGCCGCGAGATAGGGGGCGACCGGGGAAAGACGACCCGCGCGGCGCAAGGGCTGCGTCAACCGCCCCCCTAACCCTCGACCTCGACCATCACCTCGTTGCGGCGCAGGAAGGGCGGTGTGAAAGGATCGTTGTAATAGGCGTATTCCACGGGGCCGACCGCCGTCAGGCCGCGATCTTCGATCCACGCCATCACACGATTGGTGGCGGCCTCGAAATTCGCATCGCTCCATTGCCCGGAAAACCGCAACGCCGCCATGCGGCGTGGCGGGATCTCGGCCAGCCGGACGTCGCCGGCTGGCGCCGGAAGATCATCGAGGGACAGGCCCGACGGCATGATGAACGACACCGTCCATCCATCCGTGGATGGCTCCTGGGTGACCGGCGCGGTCATCGCGATCTTGCCGTCCGGGGCGACCTGGGTCACCGGGGCCGTCATCGCGATCTTCTCGCCGCCACGCTCTTTGGCGAAGATGTAGTTCGCCAGGGGCCCGAACGCGGCGCGCACGGCGGTATCACGCGCACCCGGCCGCGTCACGCTGGCGACAACAAGGGCGGGGTATCGGCGCAGTTCGAATGCGCCATCGGACAGGTCGAGGGTGTAATCGGGCGTTTCGACCGACCGGGTCAGCCAAAGTGTGCCGGCAACCGCGGTGACGACGACGACACCGGCAAGGCCCCACACAAGTTTGCCCACGGTTTCCACTCCTTGCTTTCGGCCTCGGACAAGCCCCCCGGTTATCTCGGGCCACTCCGGTGGATGGTTGCACGGTGGGACCGAAAACGAAGGGGCCGGGCTAAAACCGCCCAGCCCCGATCCTGGGGAGACAGGAATTCAGCGGCGCGTTACTCGGCGGGGACGGCGTTGGCCGGGGCTTGCGCCTTGCGGCGGCGGGTTTCGGCAAGCTTTTCCTCGGTCTGGCGCATGTTGATGTAGGCAAAGGCGACGACGAAGCCGAGCGTGCCGAGCATGAGAGGGCCGATGATGTCCATTTCCAGTTCCCTTGTGTCTAGCGTGGTTTTGACAGGGGTACGGGACCAAAGGCCGCCCGGATCACGCCACCGCCGAAAAATTATGTGGATTCAGGTGCATACTTTGCATGCGGCGATGTAATGAATTGATCGGTCACGGGAGATCCCGGTCTGACCCAGCGTGATAAAACCAACGTGAGTCGAAAGAACGGCTAGCGACGGGCGGCACGGACAAGGACCTCGACGCCGCGGACGCCCGCTGCCTGAAACCAGCGGCCGACACCGTAAGCCCCGCCGCGCACGGCTAGCGGCCTGACGCGCCGTACGAGGCCGACACGCCACGGACGCACCGCCGAAAACGGCGGCCCGGCAACGCTCGTTACGCGGCAGCCTTGGCGCACCCCGAAAGATGCCTATCTAATTCAGGATTCGCCACCTCGCATCCGAGGTTCGACATGCCTGCCGCAACGCTGCTCGACCTTGTCATGGCACAGCCCAATGCGCGCAACAGGCCATGGTGCCCGCGCGTTGGAGGCCACCGATGATCGTCCTCCGCGTTACCTGGGGGATTGTCGGGCTTCTGTCGCTTGGCCTGGGCATTCTGGGCATGTTCCTCCCGCTCCTGCCAACCACCGGCTTTCTTCTGATCGCCGCCTTCTGCTTTGCCAGGTCGTCACCGGCGCTCCATGACTGGCTCGTCAATCACCGCCATCTGGGCGGCCCCATCACCAGCTGGCGCGAGCATCGCGCGATCTCGACACGGTCAAAACGACTGGCAATTGCCTCTATGGGCGCGGCCTTCCTGCTCAGCGTGCTGCTGGGCATGGCAGGCTGGGTTCTGGCGCTCCAGGCGGTGGTCCTGACCACGGTCGGTACCTATCTGGTAACGCGTCCCACGCCGCCTGAAGCGTAGACCCGCGGCGCTTCGGCAAGCTGGCGCGGTCTATGCGGACGGAGCACTCCGTCCACCTGCTTGGGCTTCCGGCGTAGCACCCTGCCCCAAGGCGCTCGTCGGGGTTGGCCAGGAAAAATCCCGGCACCTCCTCTCGTGGCACTGGATGCGCGACGATCCCGGATCGCCGCCCAAGGCGGGCGCCGTCCCGTGCAATCCTGTCATGTTGGGCTTTCCGGTTGTCGATGTCAGGGTGGCGGAGTTTCCTTTGAAAATGGAACGAGCGCCACCGCGCTCGTGGTCGTCTCCCGTCGGTGGCCGGGACGTCGAAGACCGCCAAGGACAGCCTTCCTTGACAGACGCCATGGGAATTCGTCCGGGATGCACGTTGTCGCCGCTGCTCGAGCGGGTTCCACCACCTTCGGGGAATGATCAGGTCCCCGCAGCGCGCTGCGTTCTTGGTGATGCGCGACAATGGTCACGAGCGTCCAGTCGTGCTGCCTCCTTTCTCTTCGCTCATCGTACAGTCCTCGACGGCATTCTCATGCCGGTCCGTCATACGGAGGATATGGAACGATTGAATTCAGCCGGAAAAGCTTTCTCTTCATGAATCCACGGGTCATCCATCCGGACCTTGCCGCGACCGCCCTCATGCCGTCCGCCGGACTTGCATGACCACCTCCGCCTGCGGCATCACCGTCCACGGATACGGGGCGGAGACGGTGGCAAGGAAGACGCTCAACAAGGAGAACCTTGCGGCCCTTGGCGCCGAGGCGCTGGCCGATCTGTTGCTGGAGGTGACGCGGGGCAACCGCGCCCTTCAGCAGCGCCTGAGGCTGGAACTGAGCGCGCGCGCCGGGCCCATGGATATCGCCCGGGACATCCGCAAGCGGTTTGCCCAGCTCCGGCGGGCAAGCGGGTTCATCTCGTGGCAAAAACAGAAGGCCTTTGCCCGGGAATTGTCCGATCTCGTCGATCTGATCACCACACGGATCGCCCCCGATGCCCCGGGCGAGGCGTTCGACCTGCTCTGGACCTTTCTCCAGCTTGCCCCGAATATCCACGAGCGCACCGATGACAGCAACGGCGTGATCGGCGGCGTCATGGATGATGCCATGGCGGCAATCGGCGATCTGGCCCCGCGCCTTGATCTCGACCCGGAGGCGCTGGCCGACCGGGTCTTCGAGGCGATGCAGGACAACGGGTACGGCGAATTCGACGGCGCGATCCCGGCGCTTGCCGAGGCGCTCGGGTCCTCTGGCCTGGAGCGGTTGAAGACGCTGGCCAGGGCCGCCGAGGTCGCGCCGCTGACCGGTGCCGACCTGGCCCGCTACGACTTCGTTGCGGATGAGGCGCGCCGTAGCAGCCTGGCGCTGGAGGGGCGCAATCGAACCGCGGCGATGATCCTGCAGGACGTGGCCGACCTGCAGGGCGATGTCGATGCCTACATGGCCCGCTCGTCAAGCGTCTCCTCGACGATCCGCAGCTTCTCGGCGGCACTCCAGCGGCGTCGACGGCCACCATCGGTGATGATCTCTATCTCAGACATAAGCACGTGCTCAGGCATATGCCTAAGCCTCCATGGTCATGCCCAAGTGTCCGGTCAAAAAGGGGGCCAGTTCACCGCCGCCTCTCCTCCTGCTTGCCTTTAGGGCGCTCATTCAAGCCAGAGGCTGCACGTTCCATGTCGCTCAAGCACGAAGCGCCCTTCCTGACGGTGCTTTCGCCAGAGCCGCCACTGCGCTTGTATTCAAAGTGTATGGTGTGTCGCACGAGGAGAGCACGATGGGACTCGCAGATTGGCCGGGAAAGAGCGCCGCCGGTCCTGAGCAAGTGGAACATCTGGCAGTCCATCACATGCTGGACGTTTCGGCCGTCGCCGAATGCCTGATCGGGCCCTTCGGATTTGACCGACCGTTACGGGAGGCTCTGGTCCTTCTCGTTGCCCTGCACGATCTGGTCAAGATCAGTGACAGCTTCCGGAGGATGCTGCGCGAGGATATCCCGCAATCCTTCCGCCACTGGGAATTGACCGAGGCACTCCTGCTCGAACTGGATCCCGCTTTGGCAGCGCATCTCAGGGGCGACCCCTGGCACCGGCAGACGCTGTATGCAGCCGTTGCGGGGCACCACGGGCGCCCGTCAAAGCGCAACATGGGCGGGCTTGAATGGTCCGGGCGACGGCCGCGCGATTACCGCCTCGCGCTGGAGGCTGTCGGCTCGGGCCTGGACGACGCCCGCGCGGCGGTGATGGCGTTTTGTGCCCTGTTTCCGGAAGCGTCTCTTGACGGGTTGTCCGATGATCGAACGATCGCCCTTTCCTGGTGGCTCCCGGGCTTTTGCACGGTTGCGGACTGGATCGGGTCGAATACGGACTTGCTCAGGCCGCCGACCTCGTGCCCCGCCCTGCCGGATTACCGGGCCAAGGCGCGCGAAGCGGCGCGCACAGCCGTGGCCGGGGCGGGTCTTGCGTCCGGCCGTGCGCGCGACATCCGGCTGTTCGATTTCAAGCTCCGACCCATGCAGGCCTCTTGTGCAGAGGTTCCCTTGACCGACGGCCCGACGCTGGCCGTCATTGAAGACGAGACCGGCGCGGGCAAGACCGAGGCGGCGCTGATCCTGGCGCAGCGGATGCTGCTGGCGGGCAAGGGTCGGGGGCTGTTTTTCGCACTGCCGACGATGGCGACGGCCGATGCGATGTTTCGGCGTGCGGCCGAAACCGTCGGGCGGCTGTTCGATCGGCAGACGACCCTGACGCTGGCGCATGGCCGGGCAGGTCTTTCGGTGGATTTCCGCGATATCTTGAAAGGCGGGCCGCGCGGCGAGGATGAGGCGACCTGTTCGGACTGGCTGGCCGAGAGCCGCCGCCGCGCCTTGCTGGCCGATGTCGGGGTCGGCACGATCGACCAGGCACTGTTGTCGGTGTTGCCGGTGAAGTTCCAGGCTTTGCGCCATTTTGGGCTGTCTTCGAAGATCCTGATTGTGGACGAGGTCCACGAACTGGGCGAGCCTTATATCGGTGCCGAACTCGAGGCGCTGCTTCGCATGCATCGTGCGGCTGGCGGCTCGGCGATCCTGCTGACGGCAACCTTGCCGATGGCGCAACGGGCGCGGCTGCTGTCCATCTATGGCGGTGCGTCTGACAGCCCGGCCTATCCGGCGCTGACAGTCGCGGGCGGCACGACAATGACCGGTCTTCGGCGGGACACCGGCCCCGGGAAGGGCGCGGTGCGGATCGAGCAGTTGTCGCGTCCGGACGAAGCGGTCGAGGTTCTGTCCGAATGGGCCGGTAAGGGCGCCGCCTGTGTCTGGGTGCGCAACGCCGTGGACGATGCCATCGCCGCGGTCGTGATGCTTCGCGAAAAGGGGATCGCGGCGCATCTGCTGCATGCCCGCTTCGCGCTGAGCGACCGCAAGCGGATCGAGGCCGAGGTTCTGGCACGCGCCGGCAAGGAGGGCCAAGGGCGCGAGGGCTTCGTTTTGGTCGGAACCCAGGTCCTGGAATCCTCTCTGGATCTCGATTTCGACGTGATGGTGTCCGACCTCGCGCCGATGGCCGCCCTGATCCAGCGCGCCGGGCGGTTGTGGCGGCACATGGACCGGCGCCCCGCCGCATCGCGCCCGGTTCCCGCGCCGGTCCTGCATGTGCTGTCGCCCGATCCGGCGCAGGTTGCCGATGCCCACTGGCTACACGGTACGATTGACCGTGGCGCGTGGGTCTATCCGGTGGCCGATCAGTGGCGCACGGCGGACGTGCTGTTCCGGGCTGGCCGGATCGAGGCACCCTCGGGGCTGCGCGCCTTGATCGAGGCTGTACATGGTGAGGAAGCGGGGCCGGTTCCCGAGGCGCTACTCGAGGCTGAGGTCACGGCCGAAGGTAAGGGCGCCGCGGCGCGCGGACATGCGGCGCAGAACATCGTCGATCTGGCCGCGGGCTATCGTGCAGGCGGTCAGGCCAATGACGACGCCCGCTATCCAACGCGGCTGGGCGAGGCGCAGCGGGTGCTGGTGCTGGCCCGGCGGGAGACGAGCGGATTGCGGGCCTGGGCGGACGAGGCGGGGCCTGAGGCGTGGCCCCTGTCCGAGGTCTCCGCCCGCCTCAGCCGGCTGGATGCGCTTCCGCTGCCAGACCAGTCGGCGCCCGAGATCGTGGCCGTCACCCGCGATTGGCCCGAGTGGAAGCGCGCCGAGTACCATCTGTGCCCGGTCGCCGAGGACGGAACGATCTGTGCGGGGTTGCGGTATGAAGAGGAATACGGTTTGATCTTTCAATCCTTGGCGTAACCAGGGATGACCCATGTTCGGGCGAAGACGAAGATCGGTTCCCCACCCTAGTGGGGATGTTAACAGAACACCTAATAAGTGTTCAGGTGAAGATGAAGATAATTATTGACCTGCGGTTCGCGCAGTGCTTTAATAGAAAAGCCCCAAGCCGGAATCCGACCTGGGGCTATCTCTAACGCCCATCCTAGCCGTTACCGCGGCCAGAAACAGAGAGGTTGGCACAGTGCAAAAAATACCCTGAGATCCTGCTCTTGGACAGCTTTTCTTACCATGCTCCGAGAGCGCAGGCAAGGGCGCCACCGCTCTTGCCTGTTTTTGACTTGTCGAATGGGAGCATGACAGTTTCTGACGCACTGCGTTGTTACTATCCCCTCCAGCGAACGGGCTGCCCTCTCGTGTTTCTTGCGATCGGAGTTTTTCATGCCCCTCAATTTGATCGAAAACCCGTGGATTCCGGTTCTCTGCGCCGATGGCGCGCGGCGAACGATCGCGCCTTGGCAGATGACGGAACCGGACATCCTGCGCCCCGACTGGCCGCGTGCCGATCTAAACATCGCCTGTCATGAACTCCTGATCGGGCTGGTATTTCTGGCCGACCCGCCAGCGAACAACGGCGAATGGCAGCGCCGGACAGCGCCCGACCCGCAGCGCCTGAAGGACCGGTTGGCCCCTTTCGCGCCCGCGTTCAACCTGCTGAGCGAGGGGCCGCGGTTCCTTCAGGAACTAGAGCCTCTGGCGGGCGCCGCGAACCCGGTGGACATGCTGTTCATCGACAGTTCCGGGGCGAACGCGGCGAAGAACAATGCCGACCTCATGGTCCACCGCGGTCGCTACCCGCGGATTGACCTGCCGCTGGCGGCCATGACGCTCTACGCCTTTCAAGCCCATGCCCCGGCGGGAGGCGCCGGAAACCGCACCTCGATGCGGGGTGGCGGGCCGCTGGTCACGCTTGTCGATCCGGGCGAAGGGCTGTGGTCGCTGGTCTGGGCCAACGTCCCCTGCGGCGCGCCCGGCAAATTGGGCGACCTCCCCTGGATGCGGCCGACGAACATCTCTGACAAGGGCCAGCAGACCCTGCCGCCCGAGGGGCAGGTCTTCGGGGCCGAGGCGTTCTTCGGCATGCCGCGGCGGCTGCGCCTGATCGGGGACGACGAGGGGATCACCGGTGTGATCCAGAAACCCTGGGGCACGAACTATGCGCTGTGGAAACACCCGCTCAGCCCCCATTACCGCCTGAAGCCGGGCGAGGAATGGCTGCCGAAACACCCGCGTGCAGGCCGATTCGGCTATCGCAACTGGCTCGGCGTCGTGGCGCAGGAGGTGGGCAGCGAAACCTCGGAACGGTCGCTGTCCCTGCGCGACTGGGGGCAGCGGGGCGGCGAGGCCTCGATCATCGTCGCGGGCTGGGCCATGGACAACATGAAGCCGCGTGATTTCACCCTGTCCGTTCAACCCCTGCTGAACCTGCCCGTCGAGGCCGAGGACCGGCTGGTGGGGATGATCCTTGCGGCCGAGGCGGCCGGCGTCGTCCTGCGCGGGGCGCTGGAGCCCGTTCTGGCGGCTGGCGAGGCCCGCGAGGCCGAGCGCGAGGCGTTCTTTGCCGGGACCGAGGATCGCTTCCTCAAACGGGTTCAGGCGCTGAAGGCAGGGGATGACCCGCGGGGCGCGTGGCTTGCCGATCTGCGCAAACAGGCGCTGCGGCAGTTCGATGCGCTGGCCGTGCCGGGCCTCGACCAGCGCGAAACCGACCGGATCGCGCGGATCGTCGAGGCGCGGAAACACCTGGCAGGCGCGTTCGCGGGCTTTGGCAAGCAGGGGCGGGACATCTTTACCCATCTCGGGATGGAACCTCCCGCGGCGAAGAAGGGGAAAGCGGCATGAGCGATGACGGCAAGACGCCGGGCGGAATTGTCCTTGGCTGGTGGAGCACGCATATCGGCGCGCGCGACAGCGCGGCAGCCCGTGCACTCGCGGCCCGGCTTAGGCGGGCGGCGCCGATGGCGGTGCTGTGCGAGCCGGCCGTGCAGGATCTTGCCCGGGCGCTGGGGATCGGTCCCGGTCGGGCGGGCGACATCGTCCGGCTCGCCGGTCTGCTGGCCGAGGTGCGCGAACATGATGGCGCGCCTCTCGCCCGGCGTCTGGGTGGGGCGGAACCGATCCTGTCCCATCTGCGGTTCCAGCGCCTGATGCGCGCAGAAGGCGATGAACTGACCGCGCTGCTGCGCCGCGCGATTGCCATGGCGGACCGGCGCTGCAACGTCGCCGCGCTGGCGGGTGACCTGTTGCACTGGGAGGCCGCCCGGCCGCGCTGGTGCTTTCACTATTTCGGGGCTGATGCGCCCAGGGACGAGTTGAAGGAGACGATCGAATGAGCACCTTTCTGCAATTCCATTTGCTGACCAGCTATGGCCCCTCGAACCCGAACCGCGACGACCAGGGCCGCCCGAAGCAGGCGATGGTCGGCGGCAGCCCGCGCCTGCGGATGTCTTCTCAGTCGATCAAGCGCGCCCTGCGCGAGAGCGCGTTCTTCGAACTGGACCTGAAGGACAACATGGGCACGCGCACCAAGCGTTTATATGGCGAGCTGGTCCATCGGCTGGTGGGGCAAGGCGCGCCGGAGAAGGCGGCCCGCGAGGCCGCCGAGCAGGTCGCCGCGATCTTCGGCAAGCTGGAGGTGCCGAAGAAGGACGAGGAGACGCGGGTGGCAACGACGCTGGCCTTCATCTCGCCCGAGGAGTGGCGCCTAGCCGAGGACCTGGCGGGCAAGATCATCGCGGGCGAGGACCTGCCCAAGGAAAAGGATCTGAAGAAGCTGGTGCTTCGCCGGGCCGATGGTGCCGTGGACATCGCGATGTTCGGGCGGATGCTGGCCGATGATGCCGATTTCAACCGCGACGCGGCGGTGCAGGTGGCCCATGCCATCACCACGCATCCCGCGCAGGCCGAGGAAGACTGGTATTCGGCGGTGGACGATCTGAACAAGGCTGAAGAGACCGGGGCTGGCCACCTCGGGGAGACTGCATTCGGGTCGGGGGTCTATTACCAGTATGTCTGCGTGAATGCCGATCTGCTGATCGAGAACCTCGCGGGCGACCGGGAGCTTGCCGCGAAGGGCGCCGAGGCCCTGGCGCGCGCCATCGCGCAGACCACCCCGCGCGGCAAGCAGAACAGCTTTGCCCACCATCCACGGGCCCACTATGTCCTGGCCGAGAAAGGGCCGCAGGCCCCGCGCGACCTCTCGGGCGCCTTTTTCGAGCCGGTCAGGAAACCGCCCTTCCTCGACAATTCCGTGGCCGCGCTGACCAGGACCCGCGCCGATATCGACGCGGCCTATGGGCAGGCCTGGGAGGCCGACTGCGTCCTGCATGTGGGCATTGGCGGCACGCTGGACGATATCGTGCGCTTTGCAGGCGATGCGGTGCGGGGAGCGTGATGCGGCCCTATCTGGTGTTCAGTCTGGCCGCCACGCTCGGCGCGATGGGCGAACTAGCCGGGCATGAGCGCCGCGGCTCGCTGGTCTGGCCGGGGCGCTCGGCGATCCTCGGGCTGCTCGGCGCCGCCATGGGGATCGACCGGCGCGGCGACTTCTCCGCGCTGGACGCTCTGGAAATGGCCGTCGCCGTCTTCGACAGCGGCGCCCCCTTGCGTGACTACCACACGGTCGAAACCGTGCCTTCGTCCGCTGCGAGGCGGCCGAACTCTCGCCCCGAGGCTCTTGCCGCCGCGCGCGGGCGCACCAACACCACGATCACGTTGCGCGACTACCGGTCCGGGGGGCTCTACGGTGTGGCAGTCTGGGGCGATGGGTTGGAGACGCTGGCGGCGGCGCTGACACGTCCTCACTACGCGCTGTACCTCGGCCGCAAGTCCTGTCCCCTCGCGGCCCCACCGGCGGCCAAGGTGATCGAGGCGGACAGCGCCGAGGCCGCGCTGGCGCATATGACATTGCCGCCCTGGCGCCGTGCGGACCGGTTCGGCGCGCCCGCCACGGCCCGCATGCTGATCTGCGACGCGACGGAGGAGGACGCTGTCCGGGAACAGGTCCACGATGTTCCCCGCGACCGGTCGCTCTGGCATTTCGCGCCGCGCCGCGTCGCGCTCCGCGATGTCGCGATCACCGTGGGAGGCGCGCCATGAGCCTCTACCTCAGCCGAATCCGCCTGTCGCGGAGCCCCTCGGCGCAGGCGCTCGCGGGGCTCCTGAACCCGTCCGAGGCCGGGCAGCGCCGGTCGGCCCATCACAGGCTCCTCTGGGCGGCCTTCGCAGATGGCCCGGACCGCCGCCGCGATTTCCTGTGGCGTGAAGATCGGGACGGGACGTTCCTAACCTTGTCGGAACGGCCGCCCCAGCCGATGGACCTGTTCGAACCGCACGAGGTCAAGGACTTTGCGCCGGCGCTGGCGCCCGGCCAGAGGCTCGACTTCGTCCTGCGCGCCAATGCGACACGGACGAAGCGGGAAGGTCGCCACCGCGTCGACGTCGTGATGGATGCTCTGCACGACGTTCCGCAGGGCGCGCGCGCCTCCGAGCGAATGGCGGCGGCAGGGCGGGAGGGCGCGGCCTGGCTTGCCCGCCAGGGCGAGGCGTCGGGGTTCAAGGTCGTGATCGCGACGGCCGGCGACTACTCGACCGTGGCCCTTCCCGATCACCGCGGCCCGCGCAAGGGGCAGCCGCAATTCGGCATCCTCGATCTCGAGGGCCGCATCGAGGTGACAGACCCTGCCGCTTTCCTAGCCCGGCTGGCACGCGGTTTCGGCCGCGCCAAGGCGTTCGGCTGCGGGCTGATGCTGATCCGTCGGGCAGCATGAGCGGGAACGGCCTTCCCGGCCTGCCGCCACCACGGCCGATCCCGCTGAAGGACCGCGCCTCGCTGGTCTTCGTCGAGCGCGCCCGGCTCGACGTGGCCGACGGCGCCTTCGTCGCGCTCAATGCCGATGGAACGCGCACCCAGATCCCCGTCGGCGGTCTGGCCGGGATCATGCTGGAACCCGGTGCACGCATATCGCATGCAGCCGTCGCGCTGGCGGCGCGGGTCGGCACGCTGATCACCTGGGTCGGCGAAGGCGGCGTAAGGCTTTACTCGGCCGGTCAGCCGGGAGGCGCGCGTTCGGACCACCTGCTCTGGCAGGCATCCATCGCGCTCGACGATGCCGCGCGTCTCAGGGTCGTGCGCAAGATGTATGCCATGCGCTTCGGCGAGGCCGCGCCATCGCGCCGTTCCATCGATCAGCTTCGCGGGATCGAGGGCGTGCGGGTCCGCGAATCCTATGCACTTCTCGCCAGGCAGTACGGGGTGGACTGGAAACGCCGCGCCTACGACCCCTCAGACTGGGAGGCCGGCGACATACCCAACCGCTGCCTGTCCGCGGCCACCGCCTGCCTGCATGGCCTGACCGAGGCCGCCGTCCTGGCTGCGGGCTATGCCCCGGCCATCGGCTTCCTGCATACCGGCAAGCCGCTCTCCTTCGTCTACGACATCGCCGATCTCTACAAGATCGAGACCGTCGTGCCCGAGGCCTTCCGGATCGCGGGCCAGGCGGCGAAGGGCAAGCTCGATATGGCGCCCGATCGCGCAGTGCGGCTGGCCTGCCGCGATGCCTTCCGTCGCACGGGGCTTCTGGGCCGCATCATTCCGGCGATCGAAGAGGTGCTGTCGGCTGGCGAACTGCCGCGCCCCGATCCACCGCCCGAGGCCGTGTCCACCGCCTTTCCCGACGCGCCGCCCTCCGGCGATCCGGGACACAGGTGAACCATGCTGGTCGTGGTCGTCTCCAATGCGCCGCCACGGTTGCGTGGCCGACTCGCCGCCTGGCTGGTCGAGATCCGTGCTGGCGTCTATGTGGGCGACTACTCCGCCCGCACTCGCGAGATGATCTGGGATCAGGTCACGGCCGGGCTCGAAGATGGAGATGCTGTGATGGTCTGGAAGGCACGTACCGACCAAGGCTACGATTTCCTCACGGCAGGGACGAACCGTCGGATGCCGGTGGAATTCGATGGGCTGAAGCTGGTGAGCTTCTTTCCCGATAAACGGGGTTGACGGCCGACCGAAAAGCCAACCGTTCGGTACGCTCTTTGACATCGTGAATCTTTCGGTAGATCAAGGGTCTGCAGCAAGACTGTTCCCCGCCCGCGCGGGGATGACCCGGTCTTGGACCGGAGGACGCCCCTTTCTGCGCCCTGTTCCCCGCCCGCGCGGGGATGACCCGAACCTCGATCGTGACGAGGATGACGCCATCCACTGTTCCCCGCCCGCGCGGGGATGACCCGATCGTGTTTCATGGGTTAGTCCTCCTGACCCGCTGTTCCCCGCCCGCGCGGGGATGACCCGAGATCGGTGTTGATCTTCGACCCGGTGGGAATCTGTTCCCCGCCCGCGCGGGGATGACCCGCCAGATGTTGCCTGATCCGGCGTCACCAGTTCCTGTTCCCCGCCCGCGCGGGGATGACCCGATGAGCCCCGCAGTCGTCGGGGTGATGGTCAGCTGTTCCCCGCCCGCGCGGGGATGACCCGGGTATAGGTGCCATCCGAGGACGGCTCGAATGCTGTTCCCCGCCCGCGCGGGGATGACCCGCTGTTTCGCCGCGCCGTAGGTCACGGCGTAGCCTGTTCCCCGCCCGCGCGGGGATGACCCGGCGGGGCAGCGGCCGATCATGCTCCCGGTGCTCTGTTCCCCGCCCGCGCGGGGATGACCCGAGGGTCGACAGCAGCTTGACCTGCGACGCAGCCTGTTCCCCGCCCGCGCGGGGATGACCCGCCCGCAGACATGCAGCCTGAGCCCCGAGGAGACTGTTCCCCGCCCGCGCGGGGATGACCCGTTCGCCTTGGTTTTCTTCGACCTGTGCCGGCGCTGTTCCCCGCCCGCGCGGGGATGACCCGCGCTTTGGAGCAGATGTAGTGGGCTGTTCTGACTGTTCCCCGCCCGCGCGGGGATGACCCGCTGGCCGACCAGACCGAATGGTCCGCCCGCGACTGTTCCCCGCCCGCGCGGGGATGACCCGGCGACCGCCGATTTCCTGGACTGCACCGACGTCTGTTCCCCGCCCGCGCGGGGATGACCCGCCGGACGAGACTATTTCGTCCATGCCGCACCCCTGTTCCCCGCCCGCGCGGGGATGACCCGCTATCCTGCATTGTGCGGCGATCAAAACCGGCCTGTTCCCCGCCCGCGCGGGGATGACCCGAGCGACAGTTGGCCCTCTGGGCTTTGGACCTGCTGTTCCCCGCCCGCGCGGGGATGACCCGCATGTCCCATCCGTCGCTCAGGTGGTCGCGCACTGTTCCCCGCCCGCGCGGGGATGACCCGTCTTATCGTCTTGTGTGATTGGTCGGGTGCACCTGTTCCCCGCCCGCGCGGGGATGACCCGGCCGGAGCGAGCGGGCGTCCCCTTTGCTCGGTCTGTTCCCCGCCCGCGCGGGGATGACCCGAGGGTTTGAAGGCGCTTCGGCAGGCCTGGGCGCTGTTCCCCGCCCGCGCGGGGATGACCCGGAGCACGCGGCGTGACACACCCGTCCATCCTCCTGTTCCCCGCCCGCGCGGGGATGACCCGGTGGCGAAATCGGGAAACTCGGTCTCGACGATCTGTTCCCCGCCCGCGCGGGGATGACCCGGCAAGTCCGGCGCCGCCGCGCCCGGCTGGCTGCTGTTCCCCGCCCGCGCGGGGATGACCCGGTGAGAACTCTGGACTGGATTTGAACCCCGCTGCCTGTTCCCCGCCCGCGCGGGGATGACCCGCCCGACGAGACGATTTCCTCCATGCCGCACCCCTGTTCCCCGCCCGCGCGGGGATGACCCGAACGGCTCGCCGAACCACCATGGCTGCACGATCTGTTCCCCGCCCGCGCGGGGATGACCCGTACACCGAGCGCGACTGGGCGATCTTCACCCACTGTTCCCCGCCCGCGCGGGGATGACCCGGCGCGATAGTGCCCCTCGATGATCCGGGCATACTGTTCCCCGCCCGCGCGGGGATGACCCGGAGTTGCCGGAAAACCGCGCGAGCCAGGTGCACTGTTCCCCGCCCGCGCGGGGATGACCCGGCGTGACGGGCTTCTGTGGTGCCGCGCTTCTGCTGTTCCCCGCCCGCGCGGGGATGACCCGAGCGCGGATTCGGTCCCGTGCCCCCATCCCCACTGTTCCCCGCCCGCGCGGGGATGACCCGGGTGATGCGCTGGGGTGATGTTCTTTGTGCCGCTGTTCCCCGCCCGCGCGGGGATGACCCGGTCACGGTCTGTGTCGAATGCTTCGCCGCCTACTGTTCCCCGCCCGCGCGGGGATGACCCGCCGGGGGTGGGCCAGTGACGGGCGCGCAGTTGCTGTTCCCCGCCCGCGCGGGGATGACCCGCCGTGCCCCGGCACATACAAGCCGCACCCTTCCTGTTCCCCGCCCGCGCGGGGATGACCCGCGGCACGTTAGACGGCGGGCTAATCTGCTGCTCTGTTCCCCGCCCGCGCGGGGATGACCCGCGCGTCGTCTACGCTACGGGCCACGAACACCTCTGTTCCCCGCCCGCGCGGGGATGACCCGTTGCCGAACGGCAACCGGGCACTTTAGGGAGCCTGTTCCCCGCCCGCGCGGGGATGACCCGGACCGTGGCCATGTCGGAGCGCATAATGTCCTCTGTTCCCCGCCCGCGCGGGGATGACCCGAGTTTCGGGGGTATAGGGGCGGGGCAGGTCAACTGTTCCCCGCCCGCGCGGGGATGTCCGGGCGCGCAGGTTTGCAAGGTAGTCGCGCGTGTCGGCCTACGCCCGGGCGAAGGTGGTCAACGGGCCGTTGCAGGGGATCAGGCGGACGGCCTCCAGCGCTTCGATCGCGGCAAAGGCCTCGAGCCATGCCGTGCTGTCGGAGAACTCCATGACACCGAGGAGGCGGCCGACATAGACGATGTCGCCGGTGGAGACGATGCGCGCGTCCGGCAGCCAGACGAAGCTGTCGCCTGGCGTATGCGCTGCTCCGGTGCCGCGCATGGCCAGTACTGCGGCGAGGCTTGGCCTGGGCAGAAGAAAGCCCGAAAAAAGTTTCAATTCCGATCAGTGGCTTGCCGGACAATTACGATTAACGCCCGGAGAATCTTTCTGGTGCAAGGGAGCAGAAACAACATCCTGCCTGGCCGGGTGATGACGCGGTTCGCGACAACGACATCAAGTACAGCAAAGACCGGCCCGGCCACGAAGATACGATGCCAGGTCCCGGTCAAGAAGGACGGAGACCAAGTTCCATGGGTAAGAAGACCGCCCCCCTCGGTCGCATGCCGCATGCCATCGGCGCGCCGCGTCATGGCCACCGCCGGTTCTCGCGCGAGACCGAGAATTTCTTTCGGGCGAAAGAGAACGGCCAATATCCTCTGCACAACAGGCTGTCGCGCGCCGCGAGCCGAGCGGACAGGCGGCGGTACCGCCGCGCGACGCCGAGGGCGCTGTAAGAACGGCTGAACCAGACAGGACCCCCACACCACTCTTCCCGCGAGGCGGGACCTTCGATCCGGCCCCGCCTCGGCCCAGACCCTGAACCGGACGCCCCCAGTCCGATGGACCGCCGCATCCTGCCGGTGCGGTGAATGGCGTCCCTGTACCTGAAGAAAAGTCCCATGCTTGATTTCCATAGCAGTCTGACGCTGCCTGCCCCGTCCCGGGCCGACCGCGATGTCGCCAATGCCTCGAAGGGGCACTGCACGGCTTTCGCGGTGCTCGGAGAAGGCGCCGGGATCCGCGTCAAGGCCGAGTCCCACCTCGAGCTCTGTCACCTGTTGCTTCTGAATGCCCGCGAGGAGGTCGTCGATCTCCGCGAGCAGGTCCGCTTCCGGTACCGCCGCATCGAGCATGTCTTCGACATCGTCGCGACCCTGGCGACGGGCAAGACCATCGCCTTCACGGTCAAACCCGAGATCCGCCTGGTGTCCGGGCGGTTTCTCGAAAAGATGGGGCTGGTCACCTGGCATGCGCGTGAGCAGGATTTCGTCGACGAGTCAGGCTCCTGACCGAGGCCGATATCGACCCGGTCGACCTTCACAACGCGAAGATCCTGGCCGCGGTCAGGCGGCCCGATCCGGATGCGGAACACGTCGCCCGCGCCGTCGCATCCGGCCTTGTCGGGGGCCGCTCCCTGCAAGATCTCACCGTGGCCACCGGCCTGCACGCCCGCGGCTACCGCGCGCTTCTGCGCCTGGTGCGCGTCGGCGTGCTTCGCACCGTCCGGCATGAACCCATCACCCCGAAAACACTGGTCTGCTGGAAAGGAGACTCCAAATGAGCCTGGATTTCGACCGCCGTTTCCCCCGCTTCCAGATCGGTCGCGAGGACCGCGTGACGATCGACGGTCAGGCGTTCCGTCTCGGTTACATGATGCAAGATGCCTATGCCCTGGTCCCTACCGAGGGCGAGGGTGCGGCTCAGGTTTTCGAATTCGGGCATCTGAACCGGCTCAATGCCGCCGGCAAGGTCCGGCACGAGATCGAGTATTTCCTGCCGAAAGAACTGCGCACCCGGCGCCAGCCCAGCGGTGGAACAGGGTCCTCGCTGGCCACGCTGACACCCGGGCAGCGCGCGCGGATCGACCAGCGGTACGCCTTGGTCGAAGCGTTCGACGAGGTCCGCGCGGAGGGCGTGATGCAGATGACCGACGACTCCATCGAGGCGCATATGGACGATATCTGCCGGCGTGCCTCCGCGTATCTGGCCGACCAGGTCGACCCGGAGCTTGAATGGCGCAAGCAGCAAGCCGCAGCGGGCAAGGGGCGGAAGCCCAAAGGTGGTGGAACCCTTCAGATGGTTGCTCCCGTACATCCGACCACGCTTCGGCGCTGGGTGGCCCGCGTCGCAAGATTCGGCAAGGCGGGACTGATCGATCGGTTCTCGAATCGCGGCAACCGGACGAGCTATTTCACCGCCGAAGAAAACGCCCTGCTGGGGAAGACCGTTCGGGAAAGCTACCTGACACTCAACCGAGCGCCGATGTCGAAGACCGTGACCGACGTCCAGCGCGCGTTCAGGAAGGAGAATGCCGACCGCTTGGCCGATGGGCGGCCGAAGCTCCGCGTGCCCAGCCGCGAAGCCGTGCGCCAGTGCATCAAGTCGTTCAGCCGCTTCGAGGTGCTGGTGTCTCGCTACGGCGAACAGGAGGCGATGAAAAGACTTCGGCCGGTCGGACGTGGGCTCGAGGTCTCCCGCCCGTTCGAACGGGTCGAGATCGACGAGTGGAAGATCGATCTCGTGACGATCATGGCCAAGGCGGGAATGGGCCAGTATTTCACCGAGGAAGATCTCAAGGATCTCGGCCTCGATGACGGGAAAGGCCGCTGGTGGCTGGTGGCCGCGATCGATTGCCGGACCAAGCTCATCGTGGGCATGACGCTGACGCGGAATCCCAAGACCAGCGCCGCCGCCCAGTGCCTGCGCATGGTGGTCAGCGACAAGGGCCGGTTTGCGAACGCCGCGGGTGCAAAGGTCGCGTGGAACCAGTTCGCGACGCCGGAACTGCTGGTGTCCGACAACGGCGCGGCGTTCAAATCGACCGCATTCACCGACACCTGCGCGACGCTCGATATCACGCTGGAACGGACGATCGCGGGTCTTCCCGGCATGCGTGGACATATCGAAAGGGTGTTCCAGACGGCGGCCACGCGGCTCCTGCCGATGCTGAACGGTCGTACCTTCGGCGATGTCGCCACGCGGGGGGATCACCCGGCCGAAGCGCGCGCCTGCCTGGACACCGAGGACCTGTGCTATTCTCTGGTGCGCTGGATCGTCGACGTCTATCACAACACACCGCACGAGGGGCTCGGCCTCCGCACGCCGCTCCAGCAGTGGGAAAGCGATCTGAGGGATGGCAACTTCCCGCTCCGGGCTGCGCCGGAGATGCGCACGAAGCGCTGTGCCTTCGGTCTCCGTCTGAACCGGCGCCTCACCCGCGAAGGGGTTCGGGTGCTCGGCGTCCGCTACCATCACGAGGCGCTCGCCGCCACGGTCATCGAGGGGGGCCACAGGACCGTCGAGCTTCGCTGGGATCCTGAGGATCTCGGCGCCGTCGAGGTCGTGATCGATGGGCAGGCGCACGAGGCCCGCGCCGTTCATGACGGCTTCGACGGGGTGGATGCCCATACCTGGGTCGCGGCGCGGCGGGCGCTGCGGACGAAATCGGCCTCCCGCAAGGCCTGGGAAGAAGAGGTCGTATTCCGCGCGCTCGATGACATCGAGGCGTTGAACACGCGCAAGCAGCTGCAGTACGGCCTGGTCGACAAGCCGATCACCGCCGAGCGCCTCAAGCATCTCGAGGAAAGCCTCTTCGCGGGGTTCCATATCACCGGCAACACCCCCAAGACCCGCACGCCGCTCGATGGCGTTGGCCGGGTGATCGAACCCCGCGCCCCGGAAGAGGAGCCGCAGGCGGCGATCTCGCAGACACCGGCCGCACCGCTTCCCGCACGGCCGCGGAGCTCCAATTCCTGGACGATCCGCAAGCCCGGAAGCGCCGACTAGGGCCAGGGGGCGGGATACTCCCGCCCAGGATGTCCGGAGACGTTCCGGCAGGCATATGAACCCCGTTCGATCCGGCCCCATCAAGGGGCCGGATTTTTTTTGATCAGAAGCGTCGCCAGCGACGGGTTTCGTTGTGTTGATCAGGTCCCCTTACCGCGAAAGACACGACCCGCCTGGGCAAGGCGCGTTCGGATTCCTAGCAGCATCTTCATCCGCTCATGCGCACCCTCCGGAGCCCACGGATCAAGACAATAGACATCACGACCAGGCTGAAGCTCCACGCGATGTCCCAATCGTTCCAGCAAGCCTGTGGCTTCTGCCCGGATTGCCCTTCGTCTCAGCGTATCATGATCAACACCATAGACCACCAGAAAGGCGAAATTCGGCGGCCCGTAGTGGCACTGAGCGCAAAACCCCAGGTCGAGATCCGGATGCCGCGCTTGCATCTCCACTTGCACAAGGGACAGGTCCTCGACGCGCGTGTCCTGCGCGGTGGCATTTCGATCGTTTGGGGAAGTATGGTCGTTCATCGTCACACCTTGGCGATTTCTATGGAAGCAAACGGCGGCCAATCAGGCTGAGCCGCCGTACTGACGGCGGTTCTCGGCCGGCAGGCGGTAAAGAGGTCCGGCATGGGATCACCGCTCCGGCGATGGCGTCTTCGGGCCTTGCCCGAAAGAGCCCGCATCCGTTCCGGATCTCGACGAACGACACCGCACCACGAGAACGAGGGGCCGCCGGTCTGCCGCACGGGCTGGAAACAAGGCCCGATGAAGCTCGGAGAATTCTAACCCCAGCCGGCCTGCCGCAAGTGTCACGGGCCTGGAGGGTATGCTCACCGACCTTCGCCTTGAACGAAAGGGAGGGCGGCCGCGGTCATGCCGCGGCCGCCGGTGTCAGGTGGATTGCAGGCGGTCGAACACCTGCTGGGCGTCGATCAGAGCATGTGCATGCAGGATCTTTTCGGCCGGGCCAGACAAGCGATCCAGAACCTTCGCCAGCGCAAGGCCCCGGTCTGTCCGCGAGCGTACAAGCCGGTCGTCGAAGAGCGGTTCGTCGCCGATGGCGCCAACCTCGACCGTGGCGATACGCCACTCCGTCTCGCGCTCGAGGTTCGAGGCCAGGTCATCGAGGAGGCTCTCGAGATCCTGGCGGAGCCGTTTGGTGAAGACGTCGCCCTCCAGGAACGCCGCCCTGCAATCGTGCACCATGCGATGCCGGTGGCGGGGCAGAAGGTCCAGCAGGTCATCGAAGACCCTCCAGGATTGCCGCGCCTCTCGGATCGCGGTGGCGATATGGATTTCCGGGCCCGGGACCGGGGTATTCGGGTGGAACATGATGTGGTCCTCTTCTTGTGCTGCAGCGATCCGTGCTGCGTCAAATCGGACCCGGAAGGTGTGGTGGGATGTCGGTCTCTCTGGGGGCGCGGTCTCCTTTTCCCGGGGGCTTCGGAAGGAAAGCCCCGGGAAAAGGAGGCCAGGACGCCCGCGAGGGACCCGAAAGCGGGCCCCTCAGGTGGGTTTCGTACAACCCGTTTTTATTTCAGGCACTTAGCACCCCATGGGCGCGAAAGCCCCTGAAAATGGGCGCCGAAATCGCCAAAATGGGCTTTAATTGCCCCACCAGACAAGTGTGGCTGCAAGCGATTGCTGGCCATCGGGCCGCGCTAACCCATTGATTTTTGGTTCATCAAGGTGATCCGCGGCGGCCATTTTGGCCATTCCGCAAGGTTAAGATGGCCACCCCGCTGCATTCGTTCGATACAAGCGGACCCTCGTTCCTTTATTCAGAAATACGCCCCCGCGCGAGAGAAGACAAGAAAAAGGCCGCCCCTTCGGACGGCTCTTCAATAATCGGAATCGGGCGGGGCAAGAAACCCCGTCATGTCATCATGCGAGGGCGCGCTCGGCGTCGCGAAGCCGGAAGAGGTTGGCCCCGCACTCGATGGCGGCGATGGCGGGGTTGATCCGCGCCAGCTTCAAGGTTCTGGCGATCTCGTGGGCCGGTCGGCCCGTTCTGTCCGCTAACGCGGCCAGGGATGCCAGGCGCGAGGCCACATCGGCAACGTCGTCGGGCCGGAACCGATGGAACCGGTGGCGATCGTCGGGGCACCGGATCGTGATCGCGGGGAGTTCGCCCCGGTCGACGAGATGCTATCCGGACCGGTTCGGAATCCGGAGCCGGTTGAAGGCCTCCCCGGGCGACAGGCCGATCATCACCTCGCCGATCACGGATTTCACCTCGACCGGATCGACGCGGAGCGCGGCGAGCCCGTGTTCGCCATCGAGCCGCACCACGCGGTCCAGAAAGCCGCCCAGAATGAGGTGCACGATCTCGACCGCCGGAGATTTCGCCTTCTCCGACGCTTTTCCGATCGGCACCAGCCCGGCGGGGTTTTCCGCCACCGCCGGCGCGGCCCTGCCAATGCTCTCCAGGAACCGCCGCACGTCCTCGGCGTCGACCGCCTTGCAGGCTCGGCCGGATGCCTGCGCGTCTGCGGCGATCGGTATGATCAAGCCCTCCTCGATGAGCTGGCCAGCCAGGGGACGGCTGCAGCCGAGCGCCTCGGGCAGCTTGATCACGGTGACGCTGCGCCGGACCGTCGCGGCGATGGCGCGTCCCGCGTCGGCATCGAAGGGCTGATGCGGTTCCGCCTCGGCGGCGACGAGGCCCCGGGCGACCAGCACCTGGCGCAGGGTCCGGGCATCGAGGTCCTGCTCGGCCGCAAGCGAGGCGACCGTGTGGTTGAGCCGGCGCTCGAGCACCTGGCCGAGAACCTTCGTGCCCGCGGGAAGCGCGAAGCGGTCGAGAATGAAATCCCGCAGGACGCCGGCGAGCTCTCCGTGCCGGCCCGACCCGCGGCGTCCGCTCATCGCGGTGTAAAGTCGGCCGAAGACCTTCTGGGGGCCGGGATTGCCGCCGCCGGCATGGAAGTCCTCGTAAAGCGCCTCGAGCGCGGCGCGCACGCCGGCCACCCCCTGCGCCATGCGCTCGTAACCGGCCCGGCCGGCCTCTTCGCGCTCCTCTTCGGTCATGGTGGCGAGGTTCCTGGCCGGATCGAAGACCATCACGGCGCCCAGCAGTTCTGCCGCCCGCACGACCTGGTCGAGCGGCTGGGCGTCGAGCCAGTCCGGGCCCGCCTGCCCCTCGAGGCGCCCCAGGACGTAGGCCTGCAGCGGCGACACCTCGCGCGGGCTCAGCCCGGCAATCTCCGCGTCAAGGTCCACACCCGGGGCGGGGGCACGGACACCGAGCTCGTGCAGTTCGTCGTCATGCGCCGTCTTCGGCAGGCGGATCAGCGGCAGCCCGTGCTCGGGGCAGGTGCGCACGACGTCGAGCGCCCAGAACCAGCGATGCCGGCGCGCCATGGCCGGGTCGGCCGCCCTGGCGTCATCCGCCTTCAGACAGGCCGGGCAGCAGGAGGTCCTGGGGCGCACGAAGAACTCGGCCGGCAGGACGTGACCACGGAGTTCGTAGGCGCGTTTCGCGACCCGCGCTGGGGTGGTCGCCCGGACCATCGCGAGGTCGGCCCCCGATACCTCGCACAGGCGCGCGATCGCGTCGGGCTCGCCGGAGACGAGGGACATGGGCGCGATGCCGAGATCGCGCAGGACCGGCGTGGCCCGCCCCCCGGTATGGAAGGCGGCAAGGCGGGCTGCGAACGACAGCGCGGATTCGCAGGGATCGAAGTCGAGTCGGGGTATCAGGTTCGGCATGTTCGGAATTCCTGGACAGGGGGGGGAAGCGCCGGACCGGCGCGGTTCAGACCGTCCTGTGCACGTGCCTTCTGCGACGCGGCGGCGGTTCGGAAGATCGGGGGGATGTCGTCGTCCTCGACGGGGGCCACCGGTCGCAGCCATGGGCCGCCTGTCCGGGTGACTTTGAGTATAATGCAACCTTTCTCGTCGGATCGGAAACACGGGACCAAAAAAAGTTCCGTGCCCCCGGGCTCGGCACGACGCCACCGACAGGGTCGCGGGCCATTCACTCCTTTCCTCCAGGGTCATCGTCGGGCGACCGAGTCCTGGCATCCCGCGGCAAGCCAGGCGGGCCTTCTTGCCCGCCTCCCCTCCCGGAAGGCGATCCCTCTCGGTCTGGGAAGAAAATTGATCTGCTGGCCGGATTCCCCTCGGATCTTTGTGATGACGTCACTTCCCTGAAATCCGTGGGTTTTCTCCCGTCTCGGTATCGGACGACGAAAGAGGATTTGCCCCCGGGTCCACGGACGCGGGGGACGCGGGCCCCGGCACAACACCTTGCGGGACCCGCGTCCGGCGCCGCAGCCGGCATCGCGCGAACGCGCGGTGCCGCCCCGTTCAAGCGCGGCGCCGGCGCCGGACCGCCCGCCCTCAGGAAATGCCGAAACCCGCGATCAGATCGGACAACTGCGCCCCGTACCAGTTGATCTGGGCGTCGAAGTCGAAGGGGCATGTCCCTCCGCCGGCCCCGGGCGCGGCCGCGCAAGGCGGAATCCGCGAAAGCCGGGCACGCAGGTCGACGAGTGCCGTGAACACGTACTCGCCGCAGAGGGACGGGGCGGCTGCCTGCGCCAGAAGCGCATCGGTGGCGTAGGTCCCGAAATCATCGCCGACCCCGTTGAAGATCTCGCCAAGGCCATCGGCGTGGGGGGCGATGAAGGCCAGGGCGGCCCGGGCGGCGCCCTCCAGCCGGGCCCGGCCTTCGAGGGTGGAAACAGCGAATGCGAGGGTCATGGCGTATCTCCTGTTGCGGGCCTCGCCGGCATTCGGCGGGCACTGGCATCGACACGGGCCTCCGGGGCAACCGCCGGCGGCCGGAACCGGACTGGCGCGCCGCTCACGCGGCCGTCCCGTACGAAGCGCCGCGGGCGCTCCCCTGCCCTACCGCCCGAAGGGCGTCCCGAAAGCCGTCGGTCAGCACGCAGATCTCCTCGACATAGGGCTCGGCGGGATCGAGCCGCGCGAAGACCCCGGCCTCGACGCCCTCGTCGTCATGGACGTTCTCGAGCGAGAGGAGCGCGAGCAGCCTGCCCGCCGCCTGCAGGGTCTTGCGGCCGGGGATCGGCTCCCGGGTCAGCCGTTCGGCGAGATCGTCGACCAGGCGCGGCCCGGGGCGTCCCGACAGAAGCAAGGCGGCACAGCGCAGGGCGTCGCCATGAGTTTCGACGAATTCGTGCAGGAGGGTCCTCGCGCTTCCGGAAGACATCGGGACCGCGTGTTCAGGCTTGAAATGCAGCATCGGGTTTCCTTTTCAGATGCCAGCCTGTGACGGAGATCCGGGCGCGGGATTGCGGCGGTTCCTCGATACGGCACCCGCTTCATGCGGGGCGCCGGGGCTGGACATGCGCTTTTCAGGAGTCGTGATGACCTGGCGGATCCGCGACCGCGGCCCGCTCCTTTCGAGGGGCCCCGCAGAAAAATTCGCCAGGATCGCTTTTCGTCGTGTCGAGTGAACCAATCTCCTTCGGTTTTGGCCTTGCACGGGGAAGTTTGGCCAATCCCGAAAAACCGAAAGAAAAAACCTCACCGGCATTCACGGCGGCCTGCTTCGACGCTCCGGTCAACCTCATCCAGGCCATCCAACCACAGGCCTCTTCCTCGGCAATTTCATCGGCATCCCGCGGGTCATCCCCGCGTGGGCGGTTAGTGTCCGAGGACGTGGTGTAATTTCTGTGCCGTCGACGGTGTGATCCCGGGTGGCCATCGAGGTGTATGGTCGAGGTGGAGTTTGGCGACTTCAACCACGGACCACAGAGGACCCCGATGACCAAGACCAACATGAACCTGTCCGAGCTTCTGGCCAAGCATGACCAGGGCGACTTTCTGCGCAGCATCGCCGAGGCAGTGCTCCAGTTGATGATGGAGGCCGATGTGGAGGGCCTGATCGGCGCCGGCCGACATGAACGCAGCGGCGAACGCACGACGTGGCGGAACGGTTACGACCCGCCTACAGCGCGGCGGAGACCATCGTCGTGGAGGCTCCCCCGCACCCGCGGGGATAGCCCCCCCACATCCTCGGCGCAGTCGCTCGGATAGTGTCCCACTGCGTTCTCTAATCGCCTTGGTCAAGCGCTGCATGGCAAGAAATCGGAGAAGCTGGGCAAGGACGAACGTCAACTGGCTTTCGAAGAGCTTTAGGTCGCGCTGGCCGAGGGCGAGGATCGCAGCATCCGCATCGACGTCATCCCCGCCCAGCACCGGATCATCGAGACCATCCGTCCGAAATATGCCTGCCGTGTCTGTACCGACGGTGTCACACAGGCGCCCGCGCCGGCCCGGCTGATCGAGGCCGGGCTGCCGACCGAGGCGTTCATCGCCCATGTTCTGGTCAGCAAATACGCGGATCATCTGCCCTTGTATCACTACGCCTGCGGGTGAAGAGCTTCGAGGGCCTGAACGCGCTTCTGATCGACAAGTGCATTGCCTGGGCCAAGGCCAGCCGGCACCCGGAGATGACGGACCGGACCGTGTGGGAGGTGTTCGAGGCGGAACGCCCACGGCTCGTGCCCTATGCCGGGCGCTTCAACGGCTTCCATTCCGTGCCAGCCGCCGTGTCCAAGACATGCCTCGTGCGGTTCGACAACAACAAATACTCGGTGATGGCCAGCGCGGCCGGTCGTCCGGTCGAGATCCGGGCCTATGCCGAACGCATAGAGTTCCGGCAGGATGGTCGCCTCGTTGGTGATCAGCCTGCACGGTCCCGATGATATGGAAGCGGTTGCTGCCGCACTTAACGGGCGTCCTCGAAAAACCCTTGGGTGGAGAACCCCGGCGGAGGCGCCGGACGCGGTGCTTGAGAACGCCGAAACTGCCCATGTTGCGACGACCGGTTGAGACCGCCAGGTCAGCGTTACCGAAGTCGACTGACATCGGCGCAGGTTGACGCATGTTAGCGCCGACCGGGGCGGATCGTGGAAGAGTGGAGAGATTCGCGCCTGCTTGATGTTGAGGACTCGGGCGGGCGCGCTCTGTACGGGTTCGCGGCGCGCCGTCCCTGCGGCGTTCGGGGATGGAACCGAATCCCGTTCCGGACGTTGGGTTCGCATTCACATGACGTCGGGGGCGGTCAGCATGCCGTCGAGCGCGCCCGGTCACAGTTCAAGGATACGGAGTCATGATACCGGGAAACAAGGCAAGGATCATTCTGGGTTTGATCGTGGTGGTCGTCCTGGCAGCCGTCTGGATCCGCTGGGGACCCGATTCCTGGGAGGTGCAGATCACCGGCACCACGGGCGACGGGCAGGAAATCCAGTATCACATCGAGACCATCCACGCCGGCACATCGGAGACATTAGTTTTCGTGAACGAGGATGCGGGGTTACTTCCACCCTACTTCAAGTTCGGTTCCGCGGACCTGCAGGCGGTGGCAAGCCGTGTCTCCGTCGCCTGCCCCGAGGAGGCCGTCACCGTGAACGGCTATGGACTGCGCATTCCCTTCCTCGACATGTTTCCGAACGCGACCTCCATCGACGCGCCCGCGCGCTGCCTGTCGGTTTCGACGGAGAAGGAGGAGGAGGACACCTCCGTAGAGAGTGAGGTGAACGGAGCCGATTGACGTCCGCACGTCGCGCCCTGGGGTGTCCAGGGGCCAGGGCGATATCGGCGGGATCCCGGGTGGTCGGTCTGTGTGCCCGCTTCCCGGGGACGCGGCCGGTGGTTCGGGCACCGACACTGGTCTCTGACACCGGGCTGCGCGATTTTTTCCGCAAGCAGCCGGGAACGTCGAACGGTGTCACGCGTTGAACATCCAGTAGAACATCTGAAAGGAGAACGTGATGAACATGGACGAGTTGAAAGGCAACTGGAAGCAGGTCAAGGGCCGCGTGCGCGAGGCGTGGGGGGTTCTGACCGATGACGAGGTCAACCAGGTCGAGGGAAATCGCGAACAACTAGTAGGGCTGATCCAGTCGCGCTACGGCAAGACTCGCGAGGTCGCCGAGAAAGAGGTGGACGAATTCCTGAAAGGCCAATGATCTGACGGTCCTTCATGCACTGACACTAGCCTGCCGCCCTGCCTGCACATGCGGGCAGGGCGGTCTCCGTTCACCCCGGAACCGGCAGAGGCGACCGCGGGTGCGCCGCGTGGGACGAGTGCGGTTGTCGCGGCGGCCCGCCACGCGACCTGCAGCAAAGGCTGCCCTTTTTGCACGCCGCGACCACCAACCCGGCCACAATGGTCTGAAAGCCCGGCTCCCGGTGCCGCGGGTCAAGCGGCGCGGCGGATCGACTGCCTCAGGCTTCTGAACGCGCATCGGCCCGGTCATCAGTCCCACAGGGAAATCCCAACGCCGTCTTCTTTGCGCAGACAGGATTCCGGTGCACAGCATCGGCGGTTTCCTTGGCCAATTTGCAGAACCTTGGAACCAATGTCGCGCATCCGCGTTTAACAAGGACAACCGGAATGGAAAGGATCGACAAAATGCTTCAATGGGCTCTCATATTCCTTCTCCTCGCCCTCGTGGCCGGTCTCTTCGGCTTCGGCGGCATCGCCATGGCCTCGGCGGGGATCGCACAGACCCTGTTCTTCATCTTCATCCTGCTGTTCGTGGGCGCGGTCGTGATGAGCGTGATGCGCGGCCGCAAGTCCTGATCGATGCTGGGCAGGGACAGGAATGATCGTGCCCCGCCGGAAACGGCGGGGCCTTTCGCTTCCGGATCCCCGTCGCAAAAGTACATTCTGTCTCATGCGCGGGACTGTCGCCGCTCAGGGAGCGGTCGTGTCGCGGAGTTGGTGGAAATCGAGGGCGGCGTAATCTCCTCCACCCCTTCGTGGAGCCGCCGCGCTGGGAAGGCGGGCGCCGGTCGTGGGTCTATGGCGTGACCTACGAGCGCAAGCCGGTGCTCACGGGCATCG
>NZ_SLVM01000033.1 GCF_004339675.1 Rhodovulum steppense | reverse complement strand
TCGGGCTGTTCGATCTGGCCGACCCCGGCGCCGAGCCCGACCCCCGGATCCTGGGCGAGATCGACCGGATCGGCAACGGGCCGCAGATGCGGGCGCGGTGCGCCACGGGCGCGGTGCTGGCGGACTCGCCGCTGCCGCCCGGGGACGCGGCCGATCACGCCGGGGCGCTGGCGCATGCACTGAACCTGATCGCGCGTGTCCGCCCCGATGCCCGGATCGCCGCGGTCGGCCATCGCGTGGTGCATGGCGGCCCCGATCACGCCGCGCCGGTCCGGCTGACGCCCGAGGTTCTGGACGCGTTGGCCCGGCTGGAGCTGCTGGCGCCCCTGCATCAGCCGCACAACCTGGCGGGCGTGCGGGCGGCGCTGGCGGCCTTTCCGCAGGCGGTGCAGGTCGCCTGTTTCGATACCGCCTTTCATCGCCACCACCCCTGGGTGAACGACACCTTCGCCCTGCCGCGCGCCTATTACGACAAGGGGGTGCGGCGCTACGGGTTCCACGGTCTGAGCTATGATTACGTCTCGGGGCGATTGCGGCAGATCGCACCTGACCTGCATGCCGGACGGGTGATCGTCGCGCATCTGGGCAACGGGGCGTCGATGTGCGGGATGATCGGCGGACGCTCGATCGCCTCCTCGATGGGGTTCTCGGCACTGGACGGGCTGCCGATGGGTACCCGCTGCGGCCAGCTCGATCCCGGCGTGGTTCTCTATCTTATGCAGGCTGAGGGAATGGGCGCAGAGGAGATCGCGGATCTGCTCTACCGCCGCTCCGGGCTCCTGGGCCTGTCGGGTCTGTCGCATGACATGCGCACGCTGGAACAGGCGGGCACCGGTCCCGCGCGCGAGGCGATCGGCTATTTCGTCTTCCGCATCCGCCGCGAACTGGGGGGACTCGCGGCGGCGCTCGGCGGGCTGGATGGACTGGTGTTCTGCGGCGGCATCGGCGAGCACTCGGCCCAGATCCGCCAACAGGTCTGCGAGGGCATGGGCTGGATCGGCATGGAACTCGACGAGACGCGCAACACCAGCGGTGAAACGACCATCAGCGCGGACCCGAGCCGGGTGCGGATTCTGGTGATCCCCACCGACGAGGAAATCGTCATCGCGAGGGCCGCAAGGGATGTCCTGGGGCAGGGGAGACCGACGTGAAACGAGCGATCAAACCAGAGGAAGCGGCCGAGATGATCCCCGAAGGCGCGGTCCTTCTGATCGGGGGCTTCATGGGGGTGGGCTCGCCCCATCGGCTGATCGACGCCATCGTGGCGCGCGGCGTGGGCGGCCTGACCCTGGTCAACAACGACACCTGCCGCCCCGGCGAGGGTGTGGGCAAGCTGATCGATGCCGGTCTCGTGGCGCGGGCCATCGTCAGCCATATCGGGCTGAACCCGGTGGCGCAGAAAAAGATGCTTGCGGGCGAGATGCAGGTCGAACTGGTCCCCCAGGGCACGCTGGTCGAGCGCATACGCGCGGGCGGCGTGGGGCTTGGCGGGGTGCTGACCCCGACCGGCATCGGCACGCTGGTCGAGGAAGGCAAGCAGGTGCTGGAGATCGACGGGCGCCGGTTCCTGCTGGAAAAACCGATCCGCGGGGATTTCGCGCTGCTCGATGCGCGCCAGTCCGATTATGTCGGCAATCTGGAATACAGCCTGACGGCGCACAACTTCAACCCGGTCATGGCGCTGGCCGCCGATACGGTGATCGCCGAGCCGCATCACATCATGCCGGTGGGCGTGATCCCGCCCGATGCGGTCAAGACGCCGGGGGTTCTGGTCGACTACATCCTGGAAAGGGCACGCTGATGGACGCGAAGGAAATCATCGCCCGGCGCGTCGCGCAGGAGGTGCGCCCGGGCATGCTGGTCAACCTCGGGATCGGCCTGCCGTCGATGGTTGCGAATTTCGTCCCTTCGGATCGTCATGTCTTCTTTCAGGCAGAGAATGGTGTCATCGGACTTGGTGCCCGCCCCCCCGAGGGGATGGAAGAGCGCGACCTGACCGATGCAGGGGGCGGTTTCGTCAGCGCGGTGCCAGGGGCCGCCTCGATCGACAGCGCGATGAGTTTCGGCTTGATCCGCGGCGGGCATCTGGACATGACCGTGCTGGGCGGGTTGCAGGTGGATGAGAGGGGATATCTGGCCAACTGGATGGTGCCGGGTCAGATGGTACCGGGCATGGGAGGTGCGATGGACCTTGTTGCCGGGGCAAGACGGGTGATCGTGGCGATGCTGCACAGCGCCAGGGGCGCGTCCAAGATCGTTCCGGAATGCACCCTGCCGCTGACGGCCGCGCGCCGGGTCAGCCTGATCGTCACCGAGATGGCGGTGATCGAACCGACCGTCAGGGGGCTGGTGCTGCGCGAATGCGGGCCGGGGGTCAGCGTCGAGGACATAAGCGCCGCGACCGAAGCCGCCCTGATCGTCCCCGAAGATGTGCCGCAGATGAATCTGGGATAGGACCGGCAGTCGCGCAGTTCTGCACAGCGCTCGGCACCGGCCCCGTTTCGGGAATCGGGTCGACCAAGGGTCCGGTCCAACCTTCTTTCGTGACGATTGGCGTTTACAGGCGGTGGCGCGGCGAACCGGCATTGCGTGCCAGCCGCCTGCCCGCAACCGCCGTCCTACCAGGTATAGCTGGTGCCGACATGGATCGCGCGACCGGGCATCCAGGGGTTCCTGGAAGTGGCAGTCCGGTTGCCGAGATCGTTGAACAGGTTCGAGACCTTGACGTTCAGATCGAGATCGCCCCCTTGCAGCCTGGCCAGCCGCAGCCTGCCCGACAGGAAGGTCGAAACCGCCGCATCGAAGTTGAAGTCCTCGTAGATGTCGTGAGGCCGGCTGCCGTAATCGGGGTTGACGAAGGTGCCGTTGGTGCCGGTGTCGATCGCCGCGGTATAGCCGAAGGAGATATCCGCGCCGATCCCCAGCCTGAACCGCTCCTGCTGCCAGGAACTGGCCAGTTCGACCGTGGCGCGCACCGGGATATCGCGATTGCCCGTCACCTCGTAGAACTCGCCGCGCGTATAGGAGCGGTTGTCATACCAGATGAACTCGTCGGTGCCGTCATCGCCCAGTTCGCCGAAATAGCTGTCGTTTGAGCTGCGGCGCTTGGACCAGACGCCCGAGACATAAAGGCTGACATCGTCCAGAGCGCGGCCTTGACCCACCTCCCATGCCTTTTGATACTCAAGGGAGACCGAGCGGTATTCGTTCGTCCCGTCATTGGTCAGCCGGTTCACCAGGCTGGTGCTGTCCTGCGAGCGGGCAAACTGGTCCTTGCCCTGCCGGTCGATGAATTTCAGCCGCCAGGTGCCCCCTGTCCAGACATCGCGATAGAGCATCGCCAACGAGCCTTCGTCGACATAGGGCGTCCTCAGCCCGCCCTGGGTGTAGGAAAAGGCGTTCAGGTTGATCGGCGCACCCCAGTCGCCAACCACGCCGGTCGCGGCATCATGGCTGCGCGACTGGTTCACGCCGCGCGGCACCACGCCATGGATCGCATAGCTCAGGTAGCTGCCGCTGTAATAGCGGTTGGCGCCCAGCGTCAGCGCGAAATCCGGGGTCGGGGTCCAGCTTGCCGACAGCCGCGGGGCGATGTCGGTGTTCTTCAGAACGTCGTTCCGCTCGATCCGTAGGCCGCCGCGCAGGCCGAAATCGCCCCAACTCTGGTCCAGGTCGAAATAGGCCTCGGTCTTCTTCGCATCCACCGCCACGTCATAGGGATCCTGGGTGATCCGGATCCGCAGGTACTGGTCCTCGATGCAGGCGGGATCGTCCGCCGGGCAGGTGAAACTGCCGAAGGTGCCGGGATAGACGCTGGCCGTGTAGGAGGTGAAGCCCGACCCGCTGCGCCCGGCCTCGACCCGTTCCAGCGCCGCGCCCAGCGTGAAGCTGCCGCGCCAGACATCGCCCTCCAGCTTCGCCTCGATGCGGTCGCGCGTGTCGTCATAGCTCTTGCTGCCATAGCCGCCCCGCAGACAGGCGACATAGTCCTCGGGCTCGCGTGCCGCGTCGGGCGCGTCGCACCAGGCGTCGAAGGCATCGGTGGTGTACGAGACGCCGCGCAGCGTGCTGAAATAGGCGCCGTACCAGCTGTAGAACTCGGACTCGCGGTTGACGTTCTCGGCACTGTTGTCCTGGTGGATCGCCCGCAGCGTCAGCTTGACATTCGACAGCCCCAGCCCACCGATCTCAAGCGCGTCCCATTCGTTTTCATACCTGGCGTCCAGCGACAGGCCGCGCGTCTCCACATCCATGTGGTAATCCTCGATATAGTTCGAGTCCCACCCCTGGCTGTAATCGGTCAGCATGCCGCCGAAGCTGATCTTGCCACCGCCCTCCAGGTCATGCGCCAGCCGCAGCCGCCAGAAATCGCTGCGGCTGTCATTCTCGGCCTTGCCCGAGCGGTATTGCGGGTCCATTGCCTTGGTCGATTCCGCCCAGCGGCGACCAAAGCCCAGGATCACCGCGGTTCGCCCGCCCAGCGGCTGGTTGACCTCAGCGGAATATTGCAGGTTGGTGAACTCGGGCTTGGGCACGTCGAAGGGGTTGTCGCCGTCCTCGGTGCCCAGCTTGTAATCGACCATCGCATCGCTGTGGTAATCGAAGGTCACCTTGCCCGAGGCACGCTCGGTTGAAGGTTCGGTCAGCCGGTAATCGACGACACCGCCCTGGAACCCGCCGAATTCGGCCGGGATGTCGGAATCCCGGACCTCGAAGCTGTCAACCATCGCCGAGGGCACGAACTGGGTCTGCGAATGCAACCCGTAGAAGGTATAGCTGCCCGGATTGCCGGTCTGCCGGGACAGGTCGGTGGTGGTGTTCGGATTCTCGTTGCCGGCCAGCGAGTTGATCCCCACCCCGTCGAGGATGAAGTTGTTCTCGAACACCCGCCCCCCGGAGATCGACAGCTCGAGCGGCTTTAGGTTCAGGATGTCGTCGCCGTTCTGACCCGCATCGGCGTCGGTATCGTCGCGATACTGCACGTTCGGCAGGCTGGTCAGCGCGGTGTTGGCATCGCCTGATCCGTCGCTTCGGATCGCCATCGACTCGTTGCCCAGCACGGTCTTGCCCTGGTCAAGTGTCGTGGTCTCGCTGCCGCCTGGCAGCAGCACCGTGCCCAGCGGCAGCCTCTCTTCGGCCAGCGCCGTCGCGGGCAGGCTTGCCCACAACACCCCCACCGCCGTTCCCGCCATCAGGGCGGAACGGGTATTTTCATGGATCATTCTCACACCACCCCTTATGCGCCCGTATCTTCAGGGCGCCGATCTGAATCGCAAGGCTGGCAAGGAGCTGGCGAGGAGCCGCTTGTTCGGGAACGGAACCACCCGATAACGGTAGGTCTGCCCTAAAATTCTCGATAAAAAGAGTCAAGATGCATGGATTGCCACGGGCAGGTGATCCGTGACGCGGTGGAACGTGTTTGCACGCCGGTCTTCGGCGCGTGCTTGAGCAAGATTCCGAGACCACTTGCATACGGATAGTTATATTATAACATATTTTAGATTTGCGTGGGTGGGTGCCGACTCGCCACGCATAACGGAGCGAGGAAGACCGACATGACCCAGGATGACGAGACCATGCATGCCCAGCATCTGAGCCAGGAGCAGGATCATTTCCGCTGGCGCCAGCAGCATCTCGAGGCGCTGGCCACGCTCAGACGGGCCGAGGCGGCGCTGATGCTGCACGAGGCGTGCATTGTGGCGCATCAGGCCGAGATCGCCCGGCACGAGGAACAGATCGCCCATGGCACGGCGCATGCCGCGGCCGTGGAAGCGGGCGACCATGCCCGGCTGGCCCATGACCATGCGCATGGTGCCGAACACCATGCCGGGGTGATGGCGGCGATCGCGGCGCTTGCGGTGCACCTGGACGCGGGCGCGGGCAAATGACGGCCCGCGCGAAACTCCCCGTCACGGTGCTGTCCGGATTTCTGGGCGCCGGAAAGACGACCCTGTTGAACCATGTTCTGAACAATCGCGACGGCCGCCGGGTCGCGGTGATCGTCAACGACATGTCCGAGGTCAATATCGACGCCGACCTTGTGCGGGCGGGCAGCGAACTGTCCCGCGGCGAGGAAAAGCTGGTCGAGATGTCGAACGGCTGCATCTGCTGCACGTTGCGCGACGACCTGCTGGTCGAGGTGCGGCGGCTGGCCGAGGAGGGCCGGTTCGACTACCTGCTGATCGAATCCACCGGCGTTTCCGAACCGCTGCCCGTGGCCGCCACATTCGAGTTCCGCGACGATGAGGGGCGGTCTCTGTCGGACATCGCAGAGCTTGACACGATGGTCACCGTGGTCGATGCCGCGCACCTGTTGCGGGACTATTCCAGCCAGGATTTCCTGAAGGATCGCGGCGAAGAGCTTGGCCCCGAGGACGAGCGCAGCCTAGTCACCCTGCTGACCGAGCAGATCGAGTTCGCCGATGTGATCGTGCTGAACAAGGTGTCCTCGGCCAGACCCGAAGATCTGGCCGCCGCCCGCGCGATCCTGCGCGCGCTGAACGCGGATGCGAAGATCATCGAGACCGATCGTGGCCGGGTCGACGCGGCCGAGATCATCGGCACGGGCAGGTTCAGCTTCGAAGCCGCGCATCGTCACCCGACCTGGGTGCAAGAGCTTTACGGCTTTGCCGACCATGTCCCCGAGGATGCGGAATACGGCATCACCAGTTTCGTCTATCGCGCCGAACGGCCCTTCGATCCGGTGCGGCTGGCCGAGTTCTTCGACACGCCGCTGCCCGGCGTGATCCGCGCCAAGGGGCATTTCTGGATCGCGACAAGGCCGCATTGGGCAGGCGAATTCTCGCTGGCCGGATCGGCGGTCGAGGTCCGGGGGTTGGGCCTGTGGTGGGCCGCAGTCCCCGAAAAGCACTGGCCGCCCGAAGCGCGCGAGCGCATGGCAGAGCGGGTCGCGGGCGAGTTCGGCGACCGGCGGCAGGAGATGGTGTTCATTGGCACGCTGGGCACGATGAACCGCGACCGGATCACGTCGATGCTGGACCGCTGCCTGGTGCCCGAAACCCGGTTCGAGCCCGACCGCTGGGCACGGTTGCCCGATCCGTTCCCGCAATGGGGCCGCGCGGTGGAACCGGCCGAATGAGCGGGCGTGCATCGAACCGCGGGGCGAGTGCGCTGAAGCTGCGCCGCAGCAGTACCGATCCGATGCGCGACTACGACCGCCTGCCCCGGGAACTGCGCGCCTGGCTCGCCCAGGCCGCGCGGCCCTGGAGCCCGCTCTCGGCACGCCGCGCCTTCGCCCGCGCGCTGGCCGCCACCGGCGACCGCATGCAGGCGCTGGCCGAACTCGACCGCATTGAAGTCCAGAAGATCAGGCGCGATGCAGCCACCGTCTGGGGCGCGTCCTACCCCGCAGGTACCATCGTCCGGTAGGGTTGCATCGGTGTGGCAGGAACCTCGACCCGGCGGGAGCCGACACTTGACTCTATCATATGACTTTCGATGAATGGGGGCATGCAGGGGGCCATGGCTCCGGCGCACAGGTCTGAGACGTCACCCAGCCAGACGCCCTTCGTGTCCAGCCATTTCCATTGAACCGGAAACGGTAGCCAACCGCGACCGATGCGGGGGATCATGCCCACCTGTTCGAATTCACATACCCTCCTGACCATGACCGTCGCAGCTTTTGCGCTCGGCGCCCCCGGCCATGTGCGGGCCGGGGACAATGGTGCGGCGGTTGCGCCTTCCTCGATCGCCGGGGTCGGCACTGACGGAAGAACGCTGGATATCGTCACGCGCGGCGCCAGACCGGGCAAGGACCAAAAGCCGCAAACGCGGCAAACGCGCGCAATCTACGATCCCGCGGGCGGACAGGACGGGCGCAACCTGCCCCGCCCCGACCTGCCGCTTTGTGCCAACTGGCGCGGCGGCCCGAGGGGCACGCTGTTACCCGCCGGTCCCGGCGGCAGCGGACTGCCGCAGCCCGGTCGGCACGGTCTCATCGGCCTAGGCTACAGCAAGGCCTGCGAACGCACCGAGGCCGTGTTGCAATTCTCGACCCGCGGTGACCGCTTCTTTGCACGCGGCACGATCTATTCCGAGGATGTCGGGGCCTATCGAGCGCCCGAAGGCCCCCTGGTGCGCAGCGATCGCGAGCGGCTGTCCTACAGCCTGGGCGCGGGTCTTGTCGGACGGAACGGCTCGTTCCTGAGTTTCGATGCGCGGCGGCTGGAGCGTGACAGGATCCTGTTCCAGGGCAACGCAACAGGCGCCGATACCCGCCGCTTCGACGTCGAGGGCTATGATCTCGCGGGCACATACGTTCTTGATGGCAGCGGTGCAACGCGACTGCGCGTCGAAGGCCGTTTCAACCGGATCGACCGCATCAACGACAACTTCAGCTTTCGCGGGCCGCCCCCAACCCGAAGCGAGGTTCGGCTTGACCGCGAAACCGTCGATGTGCTGGCTGTGATCGACGGGGGCGGTGCCGGGTTCATATGGACCCTGGGAATCGAATACGCGTCCGATCAGAGGGATGGCACACGCTATCAGGGACCGGCGCTGACGCCGCAATCGCCGAACTACGCCGATGCCAGGGTCGCCAGCACAGCGTTGACGGCGGAGGGCACATGGACGCTGGCGCCCGAAAGCCGACTGAAGACGGGCCTCAGGCTGGACCATGTCGATGCGCGCCTCGGCGATATCGACCGCAGCGGTATGCTGACCGGCGGCGGGGCAACGCCCACGCCCCGGCAGATGTTCGCCGCCACATATGGCTATGGCGGCGAAGGCAGGAAAAGCGAGACCAATCTTGGCGCCGGACTGCGGTTCGAGCGGGATTTCAACGGGCAGCAGGGCCAGCTCTTCGCGGGGCTGACCTACACGCCCCGCACTGCAGATCCGCGCGAGCGCTATCTTACCTCCTTCACCCCCGCCACGGCGCCGCAGATCTTCAGCACCTGGATCGGCAATCCCGATCTTGATCCCGAGCGCCACGCCATGCTGGAGGTTGGCGGGAATACAAGCCGGGGTCCCTGGACGCTGGCAGGTCGGGCCTATGCCGACTGGGTCGAAGATTTCATCCTGTGGGACCGCGCCCGCGGCCAGGCAGGGGTGACCCGCGCCGACAATGTGAACATCTACCGTAACGTGGATGCCTTCATCGCCGGGCTGGAGGCCAAGGCGACCTATCGCTGGGACAATGGCGTCTGGGCGGGTGCCGAAGTCTGGCTGACCCATGGCGAGAACACCACCGACAACCGTCCCATCGCCCAGATCCCCCCCGCCGAGGCCGCACTGAAACTGGGCTGGAAAGGCAAGACGATCTCGGTCGAGGGCACCTGGCATCTGGTGGCGAAACAGTCCCGGCTCGACAACGATTTCGTAACTGGGTCGGGTGCCGACGGCGATGGCCGCGGCGGGGCGCTGGCGGCAGGCTACGGGTCACTGGATCTTGCCGCAAACTGGTCGCCAAGGCCCAACACCATCCTCAGCCTCGGCGTCGCGAACGTGTTCGACAAGGACTACATCCAGTTGATCGAGCGCATGGACATCGACGATCCCTTCAAGATCAACCCCACCGCCCCCGGCCGCAGCCTTTGGGCAGGGGCCACCATCCGCTTCTAGGGGAGCATGCCATGAAACCGTTCCCCCTACGCTCCCTGTTGATCCCCGTTCCGGCGTTGATGCCGACCAGCCCGTTGCGTGCGGGTGAGCCTGACCTGTAAGTCGTTGTCAGTATCTCGTCGTTGACGGCTATGGCCGAGGTGATCGGCGGCGATCATGTCGCGAAAGGCATTCCGCATGATCGCAACTGGATACCGCAGGTCCGGGCGGCGCGCCCCGACATGCCGGTTCCGAGGATGACCGACGTTGTCGATACAAGGGCGATCAGCGGCCACGGTCCGAACGTCGGCAAGGCCTTCCTCGTGTTCCACCCTGCCTTCGGTTATCTGGCCGGTTCTTATGACCTGCGCCAGATCGCGATCGAGAAACAGGGGATGGAGCCGGGTCCGAAGATGTTCGCCGCCACCATCGAGTCCGCCCGCGCCGAGAATATCCGCGTGATCTTCGTCCAGACCCAGTTCGGCACTGACGAGGCCCGGATCGTCGCGGCCGAGATCGGCGGGCGGATGCTCTCATGGGCTGCAACACAAGATCACTGGGTCACAGTCCTGGTTCCCACCTCGACATCTATTCGCCGGGGCGATTCCAAGGCATGGCGACAAGTGCCGCGCATCGTCCCTCCTTCACCTGGGTTTACCGCGCCTGCGCCAGCAGCGCGTCGAGATCGAGAGCCCCCCCGATCTCGACGGCAACCGTGTCGAGCGCTCGGTCCAGCCGCGCGGCGTGGTCCGTTGCCGAGGCGGTGCCGCCCATCGCCGTCAGCCAATGACCGCGGAAGCCATCCGCGCCGAACAACCCGTGCAGGTAGCTGCCCATCACACGGCCATCGGCCGAAACCGCACCCTCGGGCCTGCCGCCGATCCGCAGCCACGGGCGGTCAAGCCCCGGGCCGACGGTTCGGCCCATGTGCATCTCGTAGCCGGTGACGCGCAGGCCGCTGATTTCGTCCGTCGCGTCGATCTCGGCCAGCCGCTTGTCGGCCGTAAGCGTGGTGACGACATCAAAAAGGCCCAGCCCCTCGGTTTCGCCGGGCGGCCCCTCGATGCCATCGGGGTCGCGCACCGCTTGTCCCAGCATCTGGAACCCGGCGCAAAGCCCGACGACCCGTCCGCTGCGGCGCAGATGCGCGCGCAGGTCGATGTCCCAGCCCTCGGCCCGGACCGCCTCCAGCGCCATGCGCGTCGCCTTGGAGCCGGGAAGCAGGACGATGTCGGCCTCTGCCGGGATGGGCTGGCCGGGGCGGACCCAGCGCAGATCGACGCCGGGTTCGGCGGCCAGCGGGTCGAGATCGTCGTAATTCGCCATCCGAGGCAGTTCCGGCACCGCGATCACCAGCCCGCCCGCTGCACCGCGCTTGCGCCCGAAGCCCAGCGAATCCTCCTCGGGCAGGGCGCGCGCGGCGTCGGACCAGCGCACAAGGCCCAGCACGGGCCAGCCGGTTTCGGCCCTTATATCCGCGGCTGCTGGGGCGAAGATGTCCGGATCGCCGCGGAACTTGTTCACGATCACGCCCGCGATGCGGGCACGCTCGCGGTCGGTCCAGAGCCGGTGATGCCCGATGACGGCCGCCGTGACACCCCCGCGCGAATCGTCGCCCACCAGCAGCGCGGGCAGGTCGGCGGCCTCGGCCAGACCCATGTTGGAAATGTCCTGCGGCCGCAGGTATCGCTCGGCACCGCTGCCCGCGCCTTCGATCAGCACCAGATCATGGGCGGCCGACAGGTGCCCCAGGCTTTCGACCACCGCGGCCCGAAGCCCGGGTTTCAGCTGCTGATAGGCGCTTGCCGAATACCGCCCCAGCACGCGGCCCTGCACCACCACCTGCGCATCGACATCCGTTTCGGGCTTGAGCAGGACGGGGTTCATGTGGACAGACAGCGGAACGCCCGCCGCGCGCGCCTGCAACGCCTGCGCCCGGCCGATCTCGCCGCCATCGGCGGTGACGGCGGCATTGTTCGACATGTTCTGCGCCTTGAACGGCGCCACCTTGAGGCCGCGCCGCGCATAGGCACGGCAGAGCCCCGCGACCAGCAGGCTCTTGCCCACATCCGAGCCGGTGCCCAGCACCATCAGCCGCCGCGCGGTCATCGCGCCAGCGCCAGAAGCGCGTCCAGATCGAGGTCGGTTTCGATCTGATCGGCCAGCGCATCGAGCGCCGCCTCGATCTGTGCGCCATGCTCAAGCCCCGAGCCGCTGCCCCCCATCGCCCCGATCCAGTGCGTCCGGTAGCCGTCGGCACCGAACAGCCCGTGCACATAGCCGCCCATCACAAGGCCATCGGCCGAAACCGCCCCCTCTGGCTGGCCGTCAAGGACCAGCCAGGGCTGATCGAGCCCGGGGCCGGTCGTGCGGCCCATATGCATCTCGTAGCCGGTCACGCGGGCGCCGCTGATCCGGTCGGTCGCGTCCAGCTCGACCAACCGTTTCTCGCGGGTGATGGTGGTATCGACCTCCAGCAGACCCAGTCCCGGCGTCTCGCCGGGCGGGCCCTCGATGCCGTCGGGGTCGCGCACCATGCGGCCCAGCATCTGGAACCCCGCGCAGATGCCCAGAACCCGACCGCCCCGGCGCAGATGGGCGCGGATGTCGATATCCCAGCCCTGCATACGCAGCGCACCCAGCGCCTGGCGCGTCGTCTTGGAGCCTGGCAGCAGCACCACATCGGCCTCGGCCGGAATCGGCTGGCCCGGGCGGACCCAGCGCAGATCGATGCCGGGTTCCGATGACAGCGGGTCCAGATCGTCGAAATTCGCCACCCGGTCGATCTGCGGCACCGCGATCACCAGCGCACCGCCCGCCGACCGCGCCGGGCGTTCCAGCGCCAGCGCATCCTCGGCCGGCAGCAGCGCCGCGCCCTCGAACCAGCGCGCCACGCCCAGAAGCGGCCAGCCCGTGATCCCGGTGATGGTGCGGCAGGCGGGTTCGTAGAGCGAGAAATAGCCGCGGAACTTGTTGACGAGATAGCCCGCGACCCGGGCGCGTTCCTCGGGCGTGTGCAGAAGCCAGCTTCCCACCAGCGCCGCCATCGCGCCGCCGCGGTCATTGTCGGTCAGCAGCACCACCGGCAGGTCGGCGGCCTCGGCGAACAGCATGTTGGCGATGTCGGACCGGCGCAGATGGGTCTCGGTCCCGGCGCCCGCGCCCTCGACCAGCACCAGATCGGCGCTTGCCGCGATGCGCCGGTAGCTGTCCAGCACCGCAGGCAGCAGAAGCGGCTTGAGCCCGTGGTAATGCCGTGCGGGCCAGTTGCCCAGCGGTCGGCCGCGCAGCACCACCTGCGAGCCGACCATCGCCTGCGGTTTCAGAAGCACGGGGTTCATGTGGATCGACGGGGCCAGCCCCGCGGCGCGGGCCTGCAACGCCTGCGCTCGGCCGATCTCGCCCCGCGGCTGAACCCCGTCCGGGCCGGGCGGCAGGTCGCTGTCCACCGTCACGGCGGCATTGTTCGACATGTTCTGTGCCTTGAACGGCGCCACCTTGAGGCCGCGGCGGGCATAGGCGCGGCACAGCCCCGCCACCAGCAGGCTCTTGCCCACATCGGAACTGGTGCCCTGGATCATCAGCGCCCGGCCCCGGCGTGGCGGGGCAGGGTCGAGGATCGGCACCGCGATCTCGGGCATCTGCGGCGGGGCATCGTCCGCGGGCAGGTCGAAGATCATCGCAGCCCCCGTCTTGCCCCACGGGGCACGGGCGCTCATGCCTGCGGGCCTCCGTCATCCTGTCCCGATGGCCTGGGGCGTCGGGTCGGTGGATCGGTCTGGGGCTGGCCGGACCAGACCACGGGGTATTCCAGCCAGCGCTGGATGAAGTTCCAGGACTGGTGATAGCCGTCATGGGGCAGCGCGCAGGCCGAGCAATCCTTGCGCGTCAGCCCGTTGCGGTCGGTATAGACCTCGTAGGGGCCGGGGCAGTCATAGGCGATCAGCGGGCAGTAGCAGAACAGGCAGTTGAATTCGCGCTGCACGCCCTTGTGACAGGGCAGAAAGGGGCAGCCGGTATTGGTGAAGCCCTTGTAGCCTTCGTTCGCGGTCATGTCCTTGGGTTGCACGGGCACGGCCTCCTTTCACGGTCCGGGCCTTGCAGGTCCGCGCAGTCCCGCACGGATCCGCCAGGATGTGGCGGCCGGACTTTCCGCAGGCAGCGGTCGAACCCGGCCCATGACCACGAAGGACGTTCTCGAAGGCAATGGCGCGGCGGCCGCAACGGCCCCGACGCAGCCTGCCTCCGGGCCCGCCGCCCGGGGTCGGTTCAGCGCTCTGGCAGGTCTCCTGGCTTGCGGGTCTCGGCCGATCCGCCCGCCTTCCCGGCCCTGCGGACCGGTGGCTTTCGGGCAGGGGCTCGCCGCTTACAGTTGCGGGGGCAGCGCCGGGCTTGCACCGGCTTCCCTTTTCACTCCCCGAAGGGAGCACCAGATTGCACCCCACCTCCTGCCGGAGCGCCGAGCCGCTGTCAAGCGAACCCCTCATCCTGCATTCAGGTTTGGCCGGGTCCGGAAAGCGCCGCAGAACCAAGGCAGGTCATGTGTCCGCCCGCGGTTGATCGCGACAGCGTCGTGCATCCGCCGACTGCGCGCAGGGATGTCATAGGCAGAAGCGAGGAAGGACATGCGTCAAGATGAAGGAGCGGCTACATGGTCCGCGCCGCCGACAATCATCACGACGCTGGCTCAAGAAATGCCGCCCGGCCAGGCGTCGGGGCGGGGGCACGGTGGATGTCCTGCCAATTCGACCGGCGCCTCTTGGCATGTCGGATACCGATCCTTCTTCTGCCGCACCATCGCAACCGGAGCGAGGGCCGACGGCCCGCTGCGTTTCACAGGGGCGGGCCGCACCTTCGATGCGGCTGCGGCTACCGCAATGATACCCAACCGCACTCGGCTGTGACGACGGGTCTGGCACTGGCCGATCCGGGACGTATCACCAGATTTCGTGCAAGGTGGTTGATACCATCCCTCCACCAGGGCCGAGATGCTTTTCGAGCTCAATCTCTGGCACGGCCTCCTATTCCACAGGAGCGGCAAGTGCGCTGCTGCGTCCGGTACAAGGCACCAGCCTGCCGGACGTCCCGCCGAAAGGAGCAGGTTTCCGCCGTCCGCTGGCGTTCCGGATTTCCGGAACGCCAGCTTGCCTTTTCGCAAGGGCGGTGGTCAGCGCGACCGCCATGTGTGCGCTGCGCTTCTGTCGGCGATGCAGTACCAACGCTTGTGAGGATCAGCCGACGTGCTTCCTGCGTTTGCGACGCACGGTACCCAGGGCCATCAATGTCGGCGCAAGCAGCAGGATAGAGGACGGTACGGGCACCGGAGCCGGAGCCTCGCTGCCGAAGGCGTCAAAGAACATGCCCGTCTGTTGGCCGTTCGCCGTACGCTGGACTTTCACGAAATAGACAGGGTCGGCAAACAGGTCGGCGAAATCGAAACTCTCATAGCGAAAGTCGTGCGAATGGGGCTGGCCCGGCACGGATCCGGGTTGCGGGCCAAGCACGCCGATCTTCGTGTAGTTCTCGCCATCACTGCTTGCGAGAACGTCGGCGCCGGAATTCGGCCCGCTGTAGAGGCGGATCACCAGATCGTCCCCGGTGCGGTCAACGAGACCTCCGGAAAATCCCACGATGAACCAGTCGTCCTGGGTCATGCCTTTCCAGCCCATCTCTTCGTCATCGGGCGCGCCAGGAAACCTGTATTCCGTGTCGGGCGTCATCGGCTCGTTGGTGTCGTGATCCTTGATGCCGTCGAAATAAAGCTGCACCGGGAAGGAAGCCTAGCCGATCGCCGTTCGAAGCAGGTCTGAGCATTCCAGTGTGTCATGCTCGCCCCTTTTCATCGGAAGGCTGCAGGTTTCATCGCAAACCCTGTCGATCAGAACGGGGTCGTGGCTGACCAGCGCGATGGCAAGGCCGTCCGTACGGGCCAGATCGGCAAGCAGGCCGATGACCTCGCGCTGGGTGATGGGATCGAGGCGCGATGTCGGCTCGTCGGCAAAGATGAACCGGGGGTTCGCGAGCATGGCGCGAAGAAGGGCGAGGCGTTGAAGCTCGCCGCCCGAAACCGCAGCGGGTCGGCGGGACAGAAGCGCAGAGTCGAGGCGCAGGCGTTCCAGAAGGCCCCCGATCCGTTCGGGTGGCGCCGCGTGCAGCCGCGCCACGTCGCGCAGGGTCTGGCCGAGGCGCCGCGTCCGCGGGAACGCCGCGACAGGGTCTTGCCAGAGCTTCTGGAAAGCCGTCGGCGCCAGACCCCGGGCACGGGTGATATGGCCGCGCTCCGGGGTCAACAGGCCGAGGAGCGCGTCGCCAAGGCTCGATTTTCCGCAACCCGAGGGGCCGGTGATCCCCAGAATCCGGCCCGCGCGAAGCTCCAGTGTCAGCCCGTCGACCAATCGCTGTCCGCCACGCGACAGCGTGAGGTTGCGGGCCTCGAGCACGGCCTGACCCGCTTCGCTCGGCGCAACCCGCCGGGACCAGCTTTCGGGATCGGCGGCAATCAGATCGCGTGTATAGGCCGCCTGCGGGGCCGACAGCACGGCGGAGGTTGCACCGGTTTCCACCACGGCGCCGTCGCGCAGGACCATCAACCGCCCCCCGATCCGGCGGGCAAGCGCCAGGTCATGGGTGATGACCAGAAGCCCACCGCTCCGGGTCAGCGCGGCCAGCAGCAGCGCCGCCACATCGTCGCGGCGTGCGGCGTCAAGGCCCTTGGTCGGTTCGTCGGCAATGACGAGGGAAGCGCCGCCGGCGCGGGCCGCAGCGATGGCCACCCGCTGCGCCATCCCCCCCGACAACTCGTGCGGGTAGCGCGCGGCAGCCGTGTCAAGCCCCAGGGCCGCAAGTTCCTCCGCTGCCCGGTTGCGTGCCGCCGCGGCGGGCAGGCCCGCCACCAGTCGATGCGCTTCGGCCACTTGGGGGCCCGCTCGCATCAGCGGGTCGAGTGACAGCCAGGGTTCCTGCGGCAGGACGGCGATCTGCCGTCCCCAGAGGCCGCGGAAAGCCGCGCGATCCTCGGCAAGCAAGGTGCATCCGCCGATGCGGACCGTGCCCGTCGCGCGCAGGCTTGCGGGCAGGGTGCCCATGATCGCCTGCGCCAGAAGACTTTTGCCCGAGCCCGTCTCGCCCAGGATCACCAGCGGTTCGCCAGGGTGAAGCTCGAGCGAGACCGGCGCGACAAGCCGGGCCGCCCCGTCGCGAACCGTGATGTCGGTGGCGGAAAGAAGCGTCATGTCCTGTGCCCCCCGGCCAGCAGCGTCAGGCCCAGAAGCAGGGCAAAGGTGGCCAGAACCGGCGTCAGCAACGCCATCGGCGCTTCGCGCCAATAAGGCAGAAGTTCCACCATCATCAGCCCCAGTTCCGGCGTGGGCGCCCGCATGCCGACACTGACAAATCCGAGGGCGGCAATGCCCATGATCGCGGTCGCCGTGCCGAAGGCGGCCGCGGTCAGCATCAAGGGCGCGATCTCGGGCCAGAGATGGGTCCGGAAGATGTAGGGCCAGCCGAAGCCCAGCAGCCGTCCGGCCTGGGCCGCGGGCGAGGCCAGCGTGGCGCGGGCCGTGGCGCGGGTGAGGCGGAAGAATTCGACCCACAGGACCAGCGACAGCCCGGCCCAGAAGCCCGTCGCCGTGCCCGGCATGATCGCCAGAACGATCAGCACCAGAAGCAGCCCCGGCAACGCCAGAAGCGCATCGGCAAGCACCACGAGGGCGCGTTCGGTCCATCCGCCCCGCAGCGCGGCCAGCGTGCCCAGCACCAAGCCCGCCGCCCCCGCTGTCGCCACCGCTGCCAGCGCGATCAGCGGCGACAGGCGCAGCGCATGGGCCAGCCGGTGCCAGAGCGACCGGCCAAGGTGATCGTAACCGAAGGGCGCGGCGGGTTCAGGACCAGCAAGCGACTTCATCAGCGATTGCGCAAAGGGATCCCCCGGCACGAAGACCGGCCCCAAAAGGGCGAAGACCGCGACAATGGCAAGGATCGCAGCCCCGAGGGTGCGGCCTGCGGGCAGGGCGCGGGGCAGGCTTATGGCGGTCATCGCGCACCCCTCGGGTCGATGCGCGCCGCCAGAAGGTCGATCAGCGCGTTGACCATCACGAAGCCCAAGCCCAGCATCAGCGCCGTGCCCTGCACCATCGGCACATCCCGCGCAAAGACCGCATGGACCAGTGCATGGCCGATTCCGGGCCAGCCGACGATGGATTCGATGACGACGACGCCTTCGACCAGCAGGACGAACTGGAGACCGAGATAGGTCAGCAGCGGCACCGAGACATTGCGCAACCCGTGCCGCCACAGGACTTGCGCGCGCGACAACCCCTTCCACTGCGCGAAGTCGTAGAAGGGCATCGCGACAACGCCTGCCATCGCGTCCCGCGCGATCCGCGCGTTCACGGCCGCCAGCCCCAGCGCAAGTGCGAACGCGGGCAGGATGAAGTGGCGCGGTTGGCCATATCCGGCGGCGGGCAGCCAGCCCAGTTGCACCGACAGGACCAGGATCAGGATCAGCGCCATCAGGAATTGCGGCACGGCCTTGAGCGCGGTCGAGACGACCAGAAGCGTCCGGTCGAACAGGCTGCCCGGCCGGAGGCCCGCTAGGATGCCAAGCGGCGGGCCGATGACAAGCGACAGGCCCACCGCCGCCAGCGCCAGCCACAGCGAGGCACCAAGCTGGTGGCCGATTTCCGCGATCACCGGCTGGCCGGAGACCAGCGACACCCCGAAATCCAGCCGGAAAAGGTCGCCCATCCATTGCAGGAAGGCCCCGAGCCACGGCCCGTCAAGGCCAAGCTCGGCCCGCACTGCCTCGGCTGCGGCGGCATTCACGTTGTCATAGCCGTAGCGCCCCGCCGCGATGCGCCAGGCGGCGTCGCCGGGCAGGCTACGCATCATCGCGAAGGTTGCGGCCCCCACAAGAAGGGCCACCACCAAGGCCTGCACGAGCCGCGAGACCAGGATCGTCATTCCGCGAACCGCAGCCCCGGCAGGCCGAAGCTGCGTTCCCACGGGTCGATCACCGCGCCCTCGATGCCGGTGCGCAGGGCCAGGGTCTGCTGGTACCAGGCGATCGGGATCACCGGCAGTTCCTCCTGCAGGATCGCCGCGATCCGGGCGCGTTCGGCATCGCCGCCCTCGCCCCGGGACAACGCCTGCGCAAGCGCGGCGATCTCGGCATTCTGCCAGCCCATGGCGCCCCAGTCGCCGCCCGGCGCATAGTCCGACAGGATCGTGCCGATCGGGTCGGGGATCAGCGCGAAATTGCGTGCGAGAAGCCCCAGTTCCAGCGTGCCGGCCTGATGGCCCGCGGGGATCTCGGAGGAGTTGGTCGAGTTGATCGTCAGTTCTACCCCGATGGCGCGGAATTGCTGCTCCAGAACGGCGGCGACCAGCGGCAGTTCGGGGCGGTCTGGATAGGTCGTCAGCGTCAGCGCAAGGCGCTGTCCGTCGCGGCTCAGGATGCCATCGGGTCCGGGCACCCAGCCAAGACCGGCTAGAAGCGCCCGGGCCGCGTCGGGGTCATGGGCCAGAGGGTCAAGCGCCGGGTTGTGCCAGTCGCCCATGGCAGGCGGGAAAAGCTGGTCGGCACCTTGCGGATAGCGCAGCACGGCCTGCGCCAGCCCTGCGCGGTCGATGGCAAGGCTGAGCGCCCGCCGCGCCTCGGGGCTGTTCAGGAAGGGATGCGCGGCGTTGACCTTCAGCAGCAATGACCTCGGGATCGCCACCGACATGATCTCGACCGCATCGGATCGCGAAAGCCGCGTCACGGTGGCAGGATCGAGGGTGAAGACGAAATCGGCATCCCCCGATTCCGCCATCAATGCCCGCGTCTCGGCCCGGCCCACCGCCGTATAGGTGACCGCAGGCACGTTCGGCTGTGCGCCCCAGTACTCGGGAAAGGCCGTCGCGCGCAGGGACAGGGGCGGGGTCAACGAGGTCACACGGTAGGGGCCGGTGCCGATCACCGCCACCGCCTGCCCGTCCGGCCCATAGGCTGCGGGCGCCAGGATCTGCGCGCGGGCTTCGGCGAGGAATGCGGGAAGGGCGGCGACAGGTTCGCCAAGCGCGATGACCAGCGCCCCTGGTTCCGGCGTGAGCGCGGCAATGGGCAGGCTCGCCAGCGGCCCGGGCTTGCCGCGCGCGATCTCCAGCGCGCCTGCCACCGTCGCGGGAGTCATCGGGGTTCCGTCATGAAACAGCACATTCTCGCGCAGGGTGAAGCGCCAGGTCAGGCCATCCTCGGAAACGCTCCATTCGGTGGCGAGGCCCGGCAGCAGCCGACCCTGCGGATCGGCGTCCACAAGGGTTTCGGCGATGCCCATCCGGGTGAAGATATGGCCGGTCGTGGACGGCTCGGGCGACTGGATCTCGAAAGGCGCCGCAACATCGAGGGTCGTTCCGGCATGGCCAGGCAGGGCCAGACCGAGGGCGACGAGACCGGCAAGAAGGGAACGGAAGGGGTTCTGCATGGAGGGGGATCTTTCAGGATTGCGGAGCGGTCGGGGCGTCATGTCCGCAGCGCGGATGCAAGGACCCGAAAGGGCCCGCCGCGGAGCTGACGGCACAAGGGCAGGTTGATCGTTATGTGATGACGTAACATATTGCAAGCCCGGCGCCGCGCAAGGGTCGGGCTTCGGTCCGCCCGCGGGTGCGCAGGGGCACCTGTCGCGGAAAGGGGGGATCGGGACATGGGACAACAGCCAGCCTCCGCCTGGGTTACGGGATCTGGCGTCTGGCTGGATCGTCTTACCCTACGAAAACCGTCGGAAATCGGCAAGGCGTATCGCCACGACAGGATGTCGCGCAGCGCAGGCCGGATTGACGCCTCGTGTCGGCCGACCCGCCACGGCGCCGTCCCCGCCGCGCGCGGCAGCAGGCCCCTCGCCAGCGCCCTGGCGACGCGCTAGGCTTTGTCCCGTGAAACCGACTGCCCCGGGGGGCGCCATGACCAGCAGCAGCGTGTTGCGAGGGGACAACGTTTCCGCCGCCGGGGCCGAATTCGGCGATGAAGACCCGTGCATTGCCTATAACCGGGTTTTCTTCGCGTTGCTGCGTATCGACCGCTCGATCATGCCCGCGATCGAAAAGGTGCTGCGTGAGGCCGGGATCGCCGACCCGATCTGGTACGAGATCCTGCTGGCCACAGAAGAAGCGGGTGCCGACGGCATCCGCATGATCACACTGCAACGCCGCCTGTTCGTTGCCCAATACGCGCTGTCGCGCCATGTCGCGCGGCTGGAAAAGGCGGGGCTGATCCGTCGCGAGGCCAGCGCCGGGTCCGGAAGGGGTCAGATCCTTCACCTGACCGAGGCAGCGCGCGGGCTGCACGAACGGGTGTGGACGGTCTATCACGAGGCCATCCGCAACGCCCTTGCCCCGCGCATCAGCACCGACGAGGCCTATGCCCTTGTCCGGATGCTGAACAGGCTTTACACCTGACCGGGGCACGGCCCCTGCCCCGGCCTGTGTCAACCCGCCTGCTCCGTCAGAAATCGTAGGACGCCATGATCGAGAGGGTCCGGCCGGGCTCGTAGATCGGCGTGACGCTCGCATAATCGGCGCCATATGTGGCCCGGTCGGCATATTGTCGGTCGAACAGGTTGTCCACGCCGAACCGGACCGCCATGCCTGCGACCCCGCTCCAGCGGTACTCGGCAAAGAGGTTCAGCACCGCGTAGCCCGGTATCGCCTGGTCGGAGCCCGTCGCTACCCTCTTGTAGGCCGAGGCGGCCTCGACGCTGCCGCCGAGGGTAAAGGCGCTGCCCTCGGGCGTGTGCTGGATTTCCACCGCCAGAACCCCGCCCAGCGGAGCCCCCAGATCGAGCGCGGCATAGCTGTCGGGGGTCGCACCATCCACGCTGATCCGGCTGTAGGCATAGCTGCCGCGCAGGAACCCGCCATCCCAGGCATAGCCGAGGCCCAGGTTGAACCCCCGGCTGCGCGCGTCGCCCGTGGCATTGCTGCCAAAGGTGCTGGTGCGGGCATTGGCGATTTCGGTCAGGAACAGTTCGCCATCCAGCCGCAACCGGTCGGCCTCGTAATCGAAGCCGAGGGTGTAGTTCGTTCCCCGCGAGGCCCGCAGCTCGTCATAGTCCCAGCCCGGATTGAAGATGAAATTGTCCTCCAGCGCCACGCCGCCGAACACCGACGAAACGCCGCCGCGCAGCGTCAGACTGTCGGTCAAGGCATAGGCAACCGAAAGATTGCCGCTCAGGCCCGAGAACGCCCGGTTCCATCCGGTCGTTCCGGTGAAGTCCTGCCGATCATGGCGCAGCCCGAAGGACAGCGAAAGCGCCTCGGTCGGATCAAGCCGGGCCTGGGCGTAAAACCCAAGATTGTGTGCCTTTTCGGTAATGCCGGGCGTCGCGTCGTCGCTGTATGTGCTGGTGCGATCGTAGAAATCCACCCCCGCAGTCACCGTGCCCGTCGCGATGTGGAACCGGTTCTCGATCCTGCCCGAAAAGGTTTCGGAATCGCCCCAGCTTGTGCCGAGGGCAGGGGCGGTCGGCTGGTCGACGCCGATGCGGACCTGCGACTTGCCCAGCACGAGCCGCGGATCCCAGAGCCCGGTGGCCTGGGTATTCTCGTAGGACAGCGCAAGGGTGTCGCGGGTGGTGTCATACCGCCGGGGATCGCGCGGCGCCCCAACCCCGATCATGTTGGCGCGGAACGGGCGCAGGGCGTCGTCTTGCAGCCGTTGGCCTGACAGTTCGACGCGGTGCCCGTCGGGTGCCTCATAGGCGAACTTGAGCAGCGTCGAGGTGATGTCGGCCGCACTTCCCGCGACCTCCAGCCCCGAGCCGGTCCGGTAATCGTCGCCCGTCGCCCGCTTGCCATAGGCCAGCCATTCCAGCCCCTGATGCTGCCCCGCCAGCGTGACCGACCGGCCCAGCGTCCGCCCGTTATCGGCAAAGGACAGCCGCGCGGTGCCGCCGATCGCGCGGCCGGGCGCCAGGATGTCGGTGGCGTCCACGGTCTCCATCACCACCGCACCGGCCAGCGCATGCGGTCCGGCATCGGCACCCGTGGCGCCGGCATCGACGCGGACGAATTTCAGCAGCCCCGGATCGAAGGCATTCGCCGAGACGTGGTGAAAGATGCGGTTGTTCTGCGCCAACCCGTCGACCGAGACGGCCAGGTTCAGCATGTCGACGCCGTTGACGAAGATCTTCTGCGCCACCGGGATCGCGCCCCCGACCGAGACCGAGGCGATGCCCGCGAACAGATCCTTCAGATCGCCCATCCGCGCGCGCTCAAGCTCTGCATCGGCGACATAATGGCTGTTGCCGCGGTCGGCCGCGTTGCCGTCGGGATCGCGCGCGCGGACATGGGCCGGATCGAGGAGCAGCCGCCCCAGATGGGTCGTGCCCTGCTCGTCGGCCCGGACCTCGATGCCCGAGGCCAGCAGGCTTGCCGCGCTGCACAGCAGGGCAAGCCGGACGCGGTTGGACGATGTTGAAAGGAAGGAATGATCGGCCATGTCATGCTCCAGAGGTTCGGTTTCTGGCTGGACCACGGCCTGGCTGACGCAGACGGGTAGCATTGGTTAATCCATCATGCAACTGCATGAAATGCGCGGCCACGGGGGTTTCGCCGCCGCCGCGGGATCCGCGCCACAGGCTAGAGCGTCATCACCAGCCGCCGCCCGGCATGTTCGACCACCTCGAAGGCGGTGTCGAAGACCTGTTCCAGCAGATCGGGACGCAGCACCTTGGCTGCGCTGTCTGCGGCGATCACATGCCCGGCCTTCATCGCCACCACCCGGTCGGCCCAGATCGCCGCCGCGTTGATGTCATGCAGCACCACGACGACGCTGCGCGCCCCCGGGCCGGGCCGCGACAGGGCGTGCAGCCGCGCCATCAGGTCGCGGGCGTGGCGCGGGTCGAGCGCATTCAGCGGCTCGTCCAGCAACAGCCAGGGCGTTGCCTGGGCATGCGCCATTGCCACCATCGCGCGCTGGCGTTGCCCGCCCGACAGCGTGTCGAGCGGCCGGTCGGCCAGCGCGTCGAGATCGAACGCCGCCAGCGCCGCGGCGGTAGCCTGCGCATCCTCGGGCCCCGGCCGCCCGCCATGATGGGGCCAGCGCCCGAACGCCACCAGTTCGCGCACCCGCAACCGGCTGGCCAGTGCGGGCGATTGTTGCAGGATCGCCACCTGCCGGGCGCGGGTGCGGTCGGGAACGGCGAACGGGTCCATGCCGTCGATCCGCACCGACCCCGCCGCGGGCCTGTTCAGCCCCGCGATGCAGTGAAGCAGGCTTGACTTGCCCGCCCCGTTCGGCCCGATCAGCGCGGTGATCCCGCCTGCGGGCAGGCTGAGCCGGATGTCATGCAGGATCGGCACCGGCCCGGCACGATAGCTCAGCGATGCAACCTCGATCATCCGCGCCTCCGCCGCAGCACAAGGGCCAGGAACAGCAGGCCCCCGAAGAACTCTACCAGCACGGCCAGGGTCGATTGCATCCCCAGAAGCCGCTCGAAGACGACCTGCCCCGCCACCAGGATCGCCGCGCCCGACAGCGCCGCGGCGGGCAGGCTCAGGGCATGGCGGTCCGAGCCCGCCACCACCCGGCCAAGGCTGGCGGCCAACAGCCCCAGAAAGGTGATCGGCCCGACCAGCGCGGTCGAGACCGCGACCAGCGCGGCGACCAGCGCCAGCGCCAAGAACACCACCCGGTCATGATCCAGCCCCAGCCCCCGCGCCATCGGCCGCCCCAGCCCCGCTACGTCGAGCGCGGGCGCCATGCGCAGCGCCGCCGCCCCGGCCAGCGCCAGCACCAGGGCCGCCACGGCAAGCTGATCGCGCTCGACCGCCCCGAAGCTGGCGAACATCGCCTGCTGGACCACCGCATATTCCGAGGGCGCCAGCAGCCGCTGCGCCATCTCGGCCAGCCCGCGCAACAGGACGCCCAGGATCACCCCGGTCAGGATCATCCGCACCACGTCGCCCGCATCGCGCCGCATCAACAGCCCGAACAGCGCCGTCGCCGCCAGCATCAGCAACGCCGTCTCGCCCAGAAACCGCGCGAAGGCGGGCAGCCCGGCGACCGCCAGCCCGCCCAGCATCAGCACCAGCCCGGTCTGAAGAAAGACGAACAGCGCATCGAAGCCGACGATGCCCGGCGTCAGCAGGCGGTTCGCCGCGACCGTCTGGAACAGCACCGTGGCAATGCCGGTCGCCGCCCCCACCAGCACAAGCGCGGCCAGCTTCGTCGCGCGCAGCGGCAGAACGAAATCCACCGGCCCCCTGATCTGCCAGAACAGGAACAGCGCCGACAACGCCCCCAGCAGCCCCGCCAGCGCCCAAAGGGTCGCGCGGCCCCTAGCCATGATCGCCCCGCCGCGGGGCCGCATGCAGCAGCCACAGGAACACCGCTGCACCGAACACGCCAAAGACCGTGGCGGCCGGGATCTCGTAGGGATGGCGGATCAGTCGGCCCAGGATGTCAGCCGCCAGCACCAGCCCCGCGCCGCCAGCCGCCACCAGCGGCAGGTTGGCGCGCAGGTTGTCGCCGCGCCAGCGCGAGACCAGGTTTGGCGCGACCAAGCCCACGAAGGGCAGCGCACCCACCGTCACGATCACCAGCGCCGTGATTGCCGAGACCACCGCCAGCCCCAGCGCGCGGGTCTGCGCATGGTTCAGCCCCAAGCTGCGCGCCTGCGCCTCGCCCAGACCCAGAAGCGTGATCCGGTCGGCCAGCGCGTAAAGCAGAACCGCCAGCGCCGCGATGGCCCAGAGCAGTTCGTATCGCCCCTGCACCACGCCCGAGAACTCGCCCAGCCGCCAGGTGCCGAGATACTGCATCAGGTCGGCATTCCACGCCAGCCACAGGCCGATCGCGCCCAGGATGCCGCCATAGATCAGCCCCACCAGCGGCAACATCATCGGATCCTGCCGCGGTACCCGCGTCGCCAGCGCCAGAAACCCCGCCGTGCCGATCATCGCGGCCACCGTCGCGGCCGACATCTTCCACAGGATCGCGGCCCCCGGGACCAGCATCGTAACGGCCAGAAGCCCCAGCATCGCCGCCTCGGGCGTGCCGGTCAGGGCGGGTTCCACCAGTCGGTTCTGGACCGCCTGCTGCACCACGACCCCCGCCAGTGCCAATCCCATCCCGGCCAGCAGCGCCGCTGCGGTTCGCGGAAAGCGGCTGACCGCGATCAGCCAGCCCGCCCCCAGATCGCCTGAAAACAGCGAAGCCGCACCGATCGACAGGCTGAGCGCCGACAGCAGCAACAGCGCCGCCACGCAGCCCAGCCAGAGCGCGGCGGGGCGCCTAGCTGTCATGGGCCGCAAAGGCCGCGATCAGTTCGTCCAGCGTGGACATCATCGACTGCACCCCGCCGCCCGCGATGTAAAGCGGCGCGCTGGACAGATGCACGATCCGCCCGGCCTGCGCGGCCCTTGTCGCAGCCACCAGCGGGTTGTCCAGCGTCGCCTCGGCTGCCTGTGCGGCGGCACCGATGGCGGCGCCCCGGTCCACCACGATCAGCCAGTCGGGGTTCACCTGCGCGATGAACTCGAACGAGATCGCGGCGCCATGGGTTTCGGCGGCAAGGCCCGGATGCGCCTCGGGCAGGTCCAGCGCGCGATGCAGCCAGCCGAACCGGCTGTCCGCGCCATAAGCCGAGATCTTGCCGCCATTGGTCAGCACGATCAGCGCGTTGCCCTTGCCCGCGACGGCCTTGCGCGCCGCCTCGATCCGGGCGTCCAGCGCGTCGGTCAGCGTCGCGGCCGCATCCGTCCTGCCGAACAGCGTGCCATAGGCGGCGATGCGCGCCTGCGCCTCGGCCAGCAGGTCGCCTTCGGCGATGGTCATGTCGATGGTGGGGGCCAGCCGCGCCAGCGCCGCCACCCGTGGCGAGGACCGCCCGCCCGCCACGATCAGGTCGGGATCAAGCGCCGCCAGCGCCTCGAAATCGGGTTCGAAAAGGGTGCCGACCCGGGCCGCGCCGGCCGCCACCTTGTCGAGATAGGGCAGATAATGCGGCGACGGCACGCCCGCGACGGGCACGCCCAGGGCGGCCAGCGTGTCCAGCGCCGCCATGTCGAAGACCGCCACGGTTTCGGGCAGGGCTGCGATTTCGGCCGGGCCGGTCGCGGTGTCGATCCGCACCCGGTCGGCATGTGCAGGAAAGGCCAGGCAAAGGGCCAGCGCCAGCGGCGCCGCGAAACGGCTGCGCATCGGTAATCCTTTCGGTTCGGGGGCGGGGGCTGGCGGCTGGCTGGCAGGGCCCGGGATCTGTCTGCCCCCGATAGCGCCTTGTCCGGTCGGGGGGCAAGGGCTAATCTTTAGGAAATCACTCAGGAATGACCCATGCCCCAGCTTGCCGATACCGGAACCTTCGCCACCGCAAATGCCAGCCGCTATCTTCAGCAATTGTGCAGGCATTTCGCCCACAAGGTCGAGGTGTCGTTCGATGCCGCAAGCGGTCGCGCCGCGCTGCCCTCCGGTCCGGCGACATTCAGCGCCGACGCCCAGGGCTTGCGGGCGCAGGTCACCGCCGACACGCCCGAGGCGCTGGAACAGGCCCGCCGGATCGTCGACAGCCACCTTGCCCGCTTTGCCTTTCGCGAGGGGTTCGAGCGGATGGAATGGCAGGGGGCCGCACCGGCCTGACGGCCCCCCCATAGCTCAGAACCGGAATGTGGCGGTCAGTCCGACGCTGCGCCCCGGTTCGGTCAGGGCGATCACGCTGGCCGCGTCGATGCCGTCGGAACTGCGCGCCTCGTAGGTCGCGTCTAGGACATTGCGCAGATCGAGCCGGACCTGAACCCCGTCCAGCGCCTTCGGCGTATAGACGGCATGCAGGTTCACCACCTCGTAGCCCGGCAGCGTCACCGCCGTATCGGTGTTCTTCAGCGCGATCTCGGCCGACCCGCCGACGCGCCAATGGTCGTTGACGTCCCAGCCGCCTTCCAGTGCGATCACATGCCCGACCGGGCGGCCCAGATAATAGGCCGTCGATCCCACCGCATCCCCGTTCAGCTCGACATCGGCATAGGTGTAGTTCAGCGCGGCAAAGCCCTGCGCCCCGGTCCAGCGCAGCGCGCCCTCGAAGCCGGTCGAGGTGAGGTCCGCCGTCGCGCCGCGCGCCCCGCCCGTGGGCAGAACCGCTGAAATGTCGTCGACCTCGGTGCGGAACAGCGCGCCGCTGACCGACCACGGCCCGCTGTCATGGCGCAACCCCAGCCGCGCGGCATTGGCCCGCGAGGTGGTGAAGCCCGCATAGTTCCACGCGCCACCGAAATCGACCAGCGCCGCCTCGCCCAGCTCATAGCCGCCCCAACTGGAAGCAAGCCCCGCATTCAGCGTCAGCGTGTCGGTCAGGATCACATCGACCGAGCCATTCGCACTCAGCCCGCTGCCGTCGAACCGGCTGCCATCGGCGCCCTCGAATTCCTGGATGTCGTAGCGCAGGCCGTAGGAAACCGAAACCCGCGCGCCCAGATCCTGTCGGGCCTGGGCGAAAAGGCCGAGATTCCACATCTCCTCCTGCCCGCTGCTGGCGAAGGCACCGGTGCCCCGTCCCCGTCCCTTGGCGGTCTCATCGAAGAAATCGAGCCCCGCGGTCAGCGTGCCGTTGCCGAGCTGCCAGACGTTCTTGGCCGTTCCGCTGAGGCTGGTGTTCAGCCCCCAGACGCCCGAAGCGTCGATTTCCTGCTCGTTGTAACTCAGCTGGAGGCTCGGGGCGAACCAGCCCTCGGGGGCCTCGTCGGTCCAGGTCAGGGTGTAGGATTCGCGCCGCGCATAGCCGTCGATCAGCACGTTCGGCCGACCCACCACCTCGGCAAAGTCCGGCCGGGTGAAGAACAGCCCGCCCGGTCCTGCCTGCGCGGCGCGGCGCCCGGTATCCTCGGTCCGCGACGCGGCAAAGGACAGCCGCTTGCCAGACCCGGTGGTATAGGCCAGCTTGGCGATCAGGTCGGTCAGGTCGGCCTCGGTGCCCTCGACGGTCTTGCCGCTGCCGTCCTTGTAGTCGCTGCCCGTCTGGCGCGTCCCGCTCAGCAGGAACTCCGCACCCCCCTGACGACCGAACAGCGTCAGCGTGCTGCGGATGTCCTTGCTGTTGGTGGTGGCGCCAAGGGTCATGAGACCGCCGAAGCTCTCGCCTTCTTCCAGCAGGTCGCGGGCGTCCTTGGTCTGGTAGGCGATGGCCCCGGCCAGCGCACCGGGGCCGGCATCGGCGGGCGCCAGCCCCTTGCTGATCTCGACCGATTTCAGAAGGGCCGGGTCCAGCAGCACGTTGCCGGTGTGGTGAAAGGCAGACTTGTTCTGCCGGGCGCCGTCGATAGTGATCGACAGCAGGCTTTCCTCGATCCCGTTGACAAAGACCTTCTGCGCGATGGCCGCGCCGCCGCTGACGGAGACCGAGGATTCGCCCGCGAACACGTCGCGCACCGTGGCGGGATTGCGCCGCGCGATTTCTTCGCTGGTGATCTGGTCATTACCCAGAAGCGCCTGGGCCTCGGCCCCCTCGATGCGCAGCGTGCCGAGAAAGACCGGATCGAGTTGCTGGGCCGAAAGCGTTGTGCCCGCGAAGCAGGCGGTCAGGAGCAAGAGCCCCCGCGAGGTGTGGTGCATGCGACGTCCCCCATCTTTGAACGAATGGCTGGACGGCACGCATAGCGGCGATCTGGCTGGCGAAGTCTCGTGCCGATGCCGGGTATACCCGAGCGTTTCTGTCGGCCGGAATCGTTAATGACGGTCTGACCAGGAAAAGACAAGGGCCTGCGGCGCGGGATTCCGGCCATGTCGCGCAATGCTTGACAGTTTTTGTCGGTTACTTCATGCAGAGGGGCGTTAACCTTCTCGCCGCCAGCCTTTCCTGCCAGCGCATCGCACTCAATGCCTGGGGAAATTCTGACATGCCAACGGCTGTACGGCGCCGCGCGCGCTTTCTGACCACAACCGCCATCCTTGTTTCCTGCGCGGCCGGAGGCGCCGCCCAGACCCTGTCCGGAGCCGAGGAGCGTGCGCTTCCGCTGGGCTCGATCACGCTGCTCGGCGACCGGCAGGGCAGCGCGGTGCGCGATCTGCCCGGCTCGGTCTCGGTGGTCGAGGGAGACGAGATCGAGGCCCGCGGCCTGAACGACATGCAGGAGATCACCCGCTACCTGCCCGGCATCACCGTGCCACGCCAAACCAGCGGCACCGACCCGTTCAACAGCTTCGGTGGCTTCACAATCCGGGGTGTCGGCGGAAACCGGGTGCAGATGCAGGTCGACGGTTCGCGTGTGGCCGAGGCGATCCAGGACGGCACGCGCGACTATCTGGATTTCAACTTCACGAAACAGGTGGACGTGGTGCGCGGTCCGGCCTCGGTGCTGTGGGGGGCGGATGCGCTTGGTGGCATCGTCGCGGTCGAAACGATCGACCCCGAGGACATTCTGGCGGGCCGCGCGCGGGGCGGCACCGCACGGCTCGCCTTTGACGGCCTGAACGACGAGACCGTGGCATCGGCCAGTTTCGCGCAACAGATGGGGCCGACCCTGTCGCTGATGCTGGGCCTTGCCCGGACCGAGGCGCGCGAGGTCAGGCTGTCGAACGCGCGGGCCGATGGCGGCATCTACGGCTGTCCGCGCAATGTCGGCTTCGGCGCGACGCCGTGCAACCGGCTCGATCCGACGGACATCTCGGCCACCCGTCTGCTGGCCAAGGCGGTCTGGACGCCCACCGCCGAGCACCGGCTGGAATTCTCGGTCGATGCCATGCGGCGCGAGACCGCGGTGCAATTCGACAGCGTTCTGGGGCCGGTCTACAACATGATGGGGACGCCTACGGGCGAGGTGAACAACAATTACGACCGCGATCTGGATACCGACCGCACCCGCATCGCGGTGGAACATTCCTGGCAGGCCCGGCTTGGCTGGGTGGACGAGGTCAAGACGACGCTCGCCTTCACCCCCCACAGTTATGATCGCAAGGGGGTCCGTTCCTCGAGTTCGGCGACAGGCGATGCCATCATCACCGAGGATTACCTGTCCTTCTCCGAGGATTTCGTAGAACTCGACATCCAGGCGACCTCGCGCTTCACGCTGGGATCGGCCAGCCACGAACTGACCTGGGGCTTCGATGGCGACCGGACGCAGACCGATTACAGCCGCCGCGACGTGGTGCGCAACCTGACGCAGGGCACCGTCACCGAGACGCACGCGGGCGGTTTCAACTTCGCCAATGCCGACACGCGGCGCGCCGATGTCTACCTTCAGGACAAGATCACCCTGATGGACGGCGTGCTGGAACTGACCCCGGGCCTGCGGTTCGCCACCTACAGGATCGACCCGCGACCGAATGCCGACTACCAGGAGGTGCCCGGCAGCGAACCGAGCACCCGCAGGGACGAGGCGATGCTGAAAAGCCTCGGCGCGCTTTACCGTTTCGGCGAGGGCTGGCAGGTCTGGGGCCATTACGGCGAGGGCTTCAAGATGCCTACCGCACAGCAGCTCTACACCTCGGTTCCCGGCGCCTTCTTCGACCTTATCCCCGCGCCGGACCTGAAACCCGAGGCGGTCGAGAGCCTTCAGTTCGGGCTCAGGCGCGAGTTGGCGCAGGGCGGCTTCGGCGTGACGCTGTTCGATGCCGATTACACCGACTTCATCCAGAGCTTCTACAACCCGCCGGGGACCACCACCTACACCTATCGCAACCTGTCCCGAGTGCGGGTCTGGGGCGTCGAGATCGAAGGCGAGTGGGACATCCGCCCCGATCTGCGCCTGACCGGCGCCGCAAGCTGGCAGAAGGGCACCCAGCGCGTCAGCGCCGGGGCGGCAAAGACCCCGCATACCCTGCCGCCGTTGACCGCCACGCTGGGGCTTGGCTGGGACATGCCCGACAGCGCCTGGAGCTTCGACGTGGTCGGCACCTTCGCTGCCGGGGTGCATGAAACCGCGGGCGCAAACGACTTCAAGCCCGCGGGTTATGGCGTGATCGACGTCTTCGCCGCCTGGGAGGTGACCGAGACCGCGGTGCTGAATCTCGGGGTGAAGAACCTGTTCGACCAGCGCTATTTCGAGGCTTCGGCGGCCCGCTACGCGACCACCGCCTCGGCCGCCGCCGCCCGGACCAATCCGATCGAGCTTCAGACCGGGCCCGGACGGGTCTTCACCGCATCGCTCGATATCAGGTTCTGAGCCGATGTCGACGCTCGCGGTCCTTGGCGCGACGCTCGCCCGGGCCGGTCGGCTTGCCAGGCTGGCGGCCTCCGGCCCCGGGCGATGGCGCGGCGGCGCGCTTTATGCCACGGTGCTGGCGCTGAACTTCCTCGGTGTCTGGATCTCGATCCGTCTCATCGCCTGGAACAAGGCGTTCTTCGACGCGCTCGAGGCGCTGGACGGGGCCGCGGCGCTGGCGCAGGTTTGGGTGTTCTTCCTGCTCGTCGGCGCCTCGGCGGCGGCGTGGCTTGCCGCGGACTGGCTGCGCAAGCGGCTGCTGATCCTGTGGCGCGCGCGGCTGACGGCGCTGGCGCTCGATCTGTGGCTCGGCACCCGCGCCTACTGGCAGTTGCGCCCCGGCTTCGGTGCGCATCCCGTGGAGAACCCCGACCAGCGGGTGGCCGAGGATTGCCGCAAGTTCGTCGAGGGACTTCTGGAATTCACGCTCGAGCTGATCTCGAAGATCGTGGCGCTGGTCTCCTTCTTCGCGGTGCTGTGGTCTTTGTCCGGCTTCGGCCTGGCCTTCACACTGTTCGGCATCGAAATCACGATCCCGCGCTACATGGTCTGGCTCGCGCCGCTCTACGTTGCGCTGGCGACCGGGCTGACTCATGCGCTCGGCCGCCCGCTCAAGGGTCTCTACTTCGCCCGCGAACGCTGCGAGGCCGATTTCCGCCATGCTCTGGTGCAGCTGCGCGAGACCGCTGACAGCGTGGTGCGCGAGACCGCTGACAGCGTGGCGCTGTCGCGCGGCGAGGCGGCCGAGCGACGCAGGCTCGATGGCCGCTTCGCGGGCGTGGTGACGAATTGGCGGGCGATCATGCGGGCGGAACTGATCCAGGGACTGTTCACCCGGCCCTATTTCCAGACCGTGCTGCGCGTGCCCACCTTCTTCGCGCTGCCCGCCTATTTCGCGGGCCAGGTGACGCTGGGCGGTCTGATGCAGTTGGCTTCGGCGTTCTCGCAGGTCACGACCACGCTCAGCTGGTTCATCTTCTCCTATCGCGATCTCGCCGCTTTCGTGGCGGTCTGCGAACGGCTCGACGGGCTGTTGCAGGCCGCCCGCGCGCCCGCGCCGCTGCCCGGTGCGCCGCAGGCGATCCGGCGCGATGCGTCGTCCGACGGGGCGCTGCATCTCGACGGCGTGCGGCTGGCGACGCCCGAAGGCCGCTGGCTGGACCCGGTGCCCGACCGAGCGATCCCGCCCGGCGCGCGGGTCTTGATCTCGGGCGCCTCGGGGCAGGGCAAGACCACGCTGCTCGCCGCCATCGGAGGGCTCTGGTGCTGGGGCGAGGGCCGGATCGCCCGGCCCGGTGGGCGTTGGCTGATGCTGCCCGCGGGTGCGCCGATCTTCACCGGTGGGCTGATGGAAGCCGCCTGCTATCCAGACGATCCGGCCCGTCACGACCCCGCGCGCATCGCCGCGGTGCTGACCCGCCTCGGCCTTGGCCACAGGCTGGCCGCCGCAGGGCGTGCGGATGAACTGTCCGGCCTCTCGCTGGGCGAACGCCAGCGGCTGGGCCTTGCCCGCGCCGCGCTCCTGCGCCCCGACTGGCTGGTGCTGGACGAGGCGACCGCCGCGATGGACACCGCGCTCGAAGCCGACCTGATGGCATGGCTGGTCGCGGAACTGCCCGCGACCGCTTTCCTGATCGTCGCCCACCGTGCACCGGTCGGCCTGCCGCTGGATGATATCCTGCCCGTTGGCCCGACCGCAGATTCCGAAAGGAGGACCGCATGACCGACCTGACCCCGTTCCCGGCATCCCGCCCGCCCTGTGAAAGGCTGGACGGCATGCCGCCCGGAATCGTCCTTTCCCGGCTGGCCGGAATGGGGCGCATGCGTATCACCGCCAGTTCCGCCGGGGTGATCCACGAACGCATCGGCCCGGTGGACCGCGTCGTCCGCTCGGGCGGAACGGCGCGGATCGAGGGTGCGGGCCATGCGGCAATCGTCGATCTCGCGGCTCTGTCGACAGTGGTCCTGGACCGCGGCCCGCCTTGGCCGGGCGCGGCGCGCCCGCGGCTCGATTTCCTCGATATCCGCGGCGAACGGCTCTTCTCGGCCATGCCGATGGGCGGGCTCGGCCGGTTCGAGCGCACCCTGGCGCGTATTTCCAGGACCCCCGCGCACGCCCCGGCCCGGTCCCTTCCTGCCCGCCGGGATTCATTGCGGACCATGACGCCCGAGGATTCGGCAAGGCACCCGTTCTGTCGGCTCTGCGCGACCGGCGCCAAGGTCATGATTACGCTCGACCGCATCGGGCTGCGGCAGAACTGGCATGGCCGCATCGATGGGTTCACCGTGACCATGGGCTATCTCACCGTCGAAAGCCCCGATTTCCGCCTGCACATCCCCGCCGAAGCCATCGCCCGCTGGCAGACCGGACCGCGCGGCCTGGCAGCAATTGGCCCCGAGGGTCGTCCGCTCGGCCTCACGCTCATCTCTGCGTCGTTGGCATGAGCGGGGCGTCTCCCTGGCTCTTGCACGCGACCGGCGCTCGCCTGGCGGGAGGGGTCAGATGCGCTACTGCTGGGCGAACGGCATGACCGCGCCGACCGTCCCCGCTGGCGGTTGAACGTCGCGTCGGGGTTGGCCGTGCATCGGCCCATCGTGATAAGGTCCGATATGTTTCCCGCCCTACCCGACCCGCGGTCCCGCCTGATGCGCCCCGCAATGCGGTCTAGGCTTCGCTCTGTTGACCGGGCACCAACCCCATCGATCATGGACCAGAGCACGGCATGCGGAGAGATTCCCGAAACACCATTTTCGGGGCAGTCGGGATCTGGCCCGTGCGGACATTGCCCTTCGACATGACCGCTTTCTTAGCCATTCAAGAGCCTCGAACAGATCCACCTCTGGGCCTTTGGGCGGCAGCGTCCGAGAAGTTGACCAAGCCGCGCGGCTTCACGACGCATTCGATGCCTTCCTTTGTCTACCTGTCGCAGCTGATCTGGACCTGGGCGCGCTGGCCCGCCCGTCCCACGACGCAGGCTCAGCCTGCGCCCCGGGGAACGAAACAGCGCAAAGTTTGCGCTTGCCATGCCTTATTATTTTTGTCAGGATTTCCGTGACTCATGCCAGACGCTTCTGCGGCCAGCCGAGACCGGAACACCGCCCTTCCGGGGAG
>NZ_SLVM01000032.1 GCF_004339675.1 Rhodovulum steppense | reverse complement strand
TGCAGATCGACGGATATCCGGGCTATAACCGGCTGACCAGGCCGTCCCGGAAAGGCGGCGATCCGATCACCGTGGCGCATTGCTGGGCCCATGCGAGGCGCAAGCTGAAAGAGGTCTTCGACCGCGACGGGTCCGAGATCGCCGCCGAGGGCCTGCGTCGGATCGCCGAACTCTATGCCGTCGAAAAGGACATCCGTGGCTGCGCCCCCGGCCAGCGCCTGTCGGCCCGAAAGGCCCGATCCGCGCCCCTGGTCGCCGCCTTCGGGGAATGGCTGCAAGCGCAACGCCTGCGCGTCTCCGCCAAGTCCCGCCTCGGCGAAAAGCTCGCCTATATCCATAACCACTGGGACGGGTTGCAGACCTTCCTGACCGACGGCCGCGTCGAGATCGACTCCAACGCTGTCGAAAATCTGGTTCGTCCAATTGTGTAAATAGGCGCCGAAACTTGACCCCACTGCGTGGACTTCCCAGTCATTGAAGCAAAAAAACTTTCAGCGCCGCAGCCGGGGTCAACGTCGGCGCCGATCATGACCCCACCTTATCGATAGAAAACGTCGTGATTGCGGAGTGTTGGCCCCCCCCAAAGGGGAGGTTCACGCTTCCATGCCGATCCACAATCGGACGTTCTCCGAATCTAATTTTTGAATACAGAATGCATTCTCTGCCCATGCGCCTCAAGCTTGGTCGGCCGTGGCGCCTTCAGCCGAGCGCGGCACCTGCAGAGGCGCCGTGGTCGGGACCCGGAACACAAGAACCAGGTGCATCCGCGACCTTCACGATAACCTCCATCGACAGCAGATCGACATTCGTTCCGAGAAAGCTGCCCGCCACCGGCGTGACCTGCGCGATGTGCCGGGCAACGGCGACGGGAATGAGGTTCGCGGCACCGACCGCGCGGTTGGTCGGGTCGAAGGGGATCCAGCCGGCGCCGGGTATGAAGACCTCCACCCAGGCATGGGTGGACCCTGTCCCCGCCGATCCGAGGCGGCTGCCCGAGGGGTCGTGGAGATAGCCGGACACGAGCCGCGCGCCGAAGCCGAGCGTGCGGGCCGCCTCGGCAAGGAGAACGGCAAAATCCCGGCACGACCCCCATCCCCGGTCGAGCGTCTCGAGCGGCCCCTGGGTGCCTTCCGTCTCGCGGCTCTGATAGGAAATCCGGGTGGCCACGCCATTGCTGAGATCCTTCAGCAGGGACAGCGTGTCTGTCGGCCGGTTCATCACGAACCCCTCGACCCATGACGACAGACGCCCGGCGGCGTCGGCGTATTGCGGCACGGCAAGTGCGCCGAGGTCGATCCGGTCGTCGGACGCGTAGAGGAACGGATAGCTGGCGGCGGACGCGGCGATGGCAAAGACCGGCCAGGCGGGGGCGGTCAGCTCGACCGTCGTGCGCGAGCGCACGGCCAGCATGTCGGACGCCGACGTGAAGCTGGCGGAGGCGACGGAATTTCCCGCGACATCGTGCGACCAGACGATGTCGGCGGCCGGTGACACGTCCATGTCGAAGCTGATCAGCCGCAGATCCGGGGTCTCGCGCGGACGCAGCATCAGCCTGTGCGGCCCGAGCGCGACACGGCCCGCGTAACGGTAGGTGGTGGAATGGGTGATCGTGACCAGCGTCATGGACGGGGCCTCAGGACGAGCGGCCGCCGGACCGGCGACGGCCTTGCCCGCTGGCCCCGGGCACGGCATTGCGCCAGGAGGCCGTAGCCTTGCAGCGTGCACAGATGCGCTGGCCGAAGCCGTCGCTCCTGCATCGCAGGCAGGTGCGCTCGGCGGCGACATCGGCATGGGCCCTGGTCTTCGGCCCGGCCAAGTGCAGATCATGCGTCATGTTTCGCGTCCTCGCGTTTGTTCAGGCGCGCGATATCGCCAAGCGCACGCGCGATGAGTTTCCGGGTTCGGGAGTCCTGCGCAGCCCCGGTTTCGGCATAGCGTTCCAGAAGGAATCGGCATTTTTCCGTCACCTCGATCCAGGTCCGGGCGGGGCCGGCCAGCAGCTGCGCATCGATCTGTGCGGTGTCCGGGTGCCCGGCCTGCGCGGGACGGGACGCGCGATCCGCAGGCCGCCTCCGCACTGCGATCCTCCGCTTTCCAGCGGCCGCCCTCCGCTCGTCGAGGTCTATGGGATCACCCGTCATGGCGAGGAGCGCCCCATCGAGGCCGCAGGCGCGTCCGATGCGTCGTTCGCCACATCGTCTCGCGCTTCCACGGTCCAGACCTCGAACTCCGACAGCGTGTTCGGGCCGAATGTCTGCGTCAGCGGCACATCGGCGGCGTCCCGACCCCGGGCGATCAGGATCCTCGCGGTGCGCCTTGTGTTGTTGCGAGGGTCGAAGACCCACCAACGCCCCTCCAGAAAGACCTCCATCCAGGCGGCGAAGTCCCCTGGCGGATGCGGCTCCGGCTCGCCGATGTCGCTCAGGTATCCGGTGCAGTAGCGGGCCGGAATGTTCATGCAGCGGCAGAAGGCGATGGCGAGATGCGCATAGTCGCGACAGACGCCAGCGCGCCCGGCGAGGGTCTCGGACGCCGTCCGGGTCGCACTGGCCTGCATGTAGTCGAAAGACACGCCCTGGTGCACGAAATCGCAGATGGCCTGCACCCGTGCCCATCCGGGCGGTGTCCCCTCGAACAGGCGCCAGGCCTTTTCCGACAGGATATCGGTATCGCAGTAGCGGCTGCCCAGCAGATAGACGAGCGTTTCGAACGGCAGGTCCTGAACCTGGTGCTGGTCGGCCAGCGGCGCAACCGGATCCGGCAGGCCCGGATCACGGAATATGCCATCGCTGGAGAGCGTGAAATCGCCGACCGGCGCCACCATCCGCGTGCACCAGTTGCCGAAACCGTCACGGTAGCTTTCCAGCGGCACGCTGGGTGATGTCACGAGATAATCGGCGCGTTCCAGATCGCCGAAGCGCGAGTAGTGCACGTTCAGCATGGCGATCAGCGGCGTTGGCTGCGGCAGGCTGTAGCGAAGACGGCACCCGATGCTGATGCGCATGCCGGGGGCGCCATGGCGCACTTCGAAGTGCGCCTCATCGTCCAAGGATGCACGCCGCGCCTGTGCGTTGAAAGCTCGGGTCGCACCGCCAGCGGTTGCCGGACCGGTCGAGATGGGCGTTGGCGGGCAGGTCGTTTCCGACACACCCGCCGTCCCGAGGCTCGTATCCGCGGTCGCACCGCCATCCGGGTCCGTAGGTGTCGGGATCGAGAAACGCATTCGATGGCAGCACGACCGAGTCGCAGCATCCTTCGTCCTCGACGAAACCACTCTCGCACACCCATGCCGCGCCGAAATCCGCATTGTTCAGATAGCTTTTCTCCGGCACGGCAATCGGGACGCAGGCGTCGGCGGACGCCGTGAAGCCGCGCTCGCAGGCCCAGCCGGACCCCGAGTTCTCTTCTGTCAGATGCGCATGGTCCGGCAGAACGATCTGCACGCACGCCGCCAGCTCCTTCCGGTACCCGCGATCACACTGCCAGTCGTAGCCCGAAGACCGCAGGAAGGTGTTCGCGGGCACGGCGATCGGGGTGTAGGAGGTCCCGCCCACCTCTTCGTATCCACGGCCACACGCCCAGCCCGACCCGTAGGAGCGGCCGGTCGCATGGGCATTCTCGGGGATCGCGATGGCGAGGCACTCTGCACCGTTCACACGGTATCCGAGGGCGCAGTCCCAGCCGCCACCATAGCTCCGCGCCGCCGCATTCTCCGGAATAGGGCCGGTGCCATCCTGCGCGACCACCGGAAAGGCGAGAGACGCCATCAGACCGGCAGCGATGGACAAACCGGCAATCAACCGTGCCGACGGCGTCATCCCTGGCTTGATGGTGGGTGTCATGAGCTTTGCCTTTCCGGCCCTTGGCCATTCGGCTTCCTTGCGGTGATGCCGGGTATTCCTGGGAGGTGACCGGCAGCTTGACGGTCAGCCCGCGGGGGGGCGCCCCGGTCCGGTTCCTCCGGGTTTCCCGACCTTGGCGGCATCCCCTCGTTCTCGGCGGATTCTATCGGCCATTCCAGCCACGCTGGCGTCGGAACGCCATCCGTCATCGTCGCGACCCCTTCAGGCGTGCCGCAGCCTCGAGGGCGTGTTCCTTCTGGTGGTAGTCACCGCGAAAGACGCCATTGTCCCTGACCTCCCAGATCCCGTTCCTCTCCCGGACCTGAACCCCTCCCGGCTGCACGGCCCGTTCGGCGGAAGGAAGTGTCGATCCCCTGTCCGCGACGTTTCGAGATGTCTCGAAGGCCATGTCCGGCTCCATTTGCTGTTCCCCAGTCGCTCAGAGTTCGAGTTCCGCGAGACAGGCCTGCGCGATGTCGCGGTTCGGGCCGTCGGTTCCGGGCATTGTTGCCCAGCCCGCCGCCATGAGCGCGTCGCGCCGCTGGTAAGTCGAGGCGGCCCGGATCGTCGCCATCTTGTCCGCTCGCGCCGGGTCGGAGCGCGCCATGTCGAGGCAGACCGGCACCATGGACGCCACGACATCTTTCTGGGACATCGTCATTGCCTTGTCATCGGCGGTGCCGCCGGTCACCCAGCCGTCCCAGGTGAAGCCGACCACACCGACGAGAACCGCGCCGATCACGGCGCCGTAGATGCCGGGTTTGAGCCATTCGGGAGTGTTCATGATCCATCCTCCTGCGGAGAAAGCGCCGCCTCGCTGTCAGTGTTGCCCCGGGTCTCGGCCTGATCCCGGCCCAGCGCCGCGGTCAGGTCCTGTTCGGTCGTCGCGCGCATCTCCGTTCGCCCCGCAGGACTGCCCCTGCCGTGCACCGTCAGGTAGGTCGCCGTCCGTCGCCACGCCTCGAAGCTGAGCCCCTGAAGGAGCTCCTCCTCGACGATGACCTCGTAGTCGCCGGCCGACAGTTCGCCGACGTATCCGGACAGGGGGAACGGATTGAAGAACGTCACCGTCCGTCTGGTCGACCGCGTGAGCATTGCTGACCTCCGCATGGTCCGTGGGGTCGTCGCGTGGTCCTGCGCTCCGCCCATCGGCTTCACCGCCCGCATGATCGAACGCCCTTCCCTTCTTGTACGGCAGGACGGGTCGTCCGGGGCTGACGCAGGTTAGTCCCGGTCATCGGCAGGCCGGGTCGCGGGCGGCTGCGGCTCCGAAGGACAGCCGGTCGGACTGACCTGTGTAAGCGCGCCGGGACCGACAAGCGGGTAAGGATGTCGGGATCAGGATCGTCGTCGCCTGGCGTCGTGCCCGGGCCATCGTGCTGCAGGATGCGGCACAGCCTCGATCAGGGAGCAGGACCACAATGGCCAGCACAAATATCCTCAACCCGAACCCGCCCGAGTTCGAGCGCTTTCTCTACGCCTATGTCGGCGAGGACAGGCGCGGCAGCGCGGTGACCGTCCTGTCGGCGCTGGCGCGACTGAACCTCGATCCGTGGGCAGAGGCGGCAGAGCTTGCCGCGCTGGGCCGGGAGGGCGCGGCGACACGGTTCGGTCTGTTGCTGGCGCGCGTTCGCGACGTGCCCGCGCTCGGGCAGGACCACGGTCCGGTGGGGCGGGACCTGACCCGTCTGCTTCCCGAAGGCGCCGCGCGTCCCGGCAGCACGGGTGCTGCGGCGAAGATCGGCTTTCCGATCTCCTCGGGCGCATTCTGGGCGATCCTCGCGGCATTCCTTGTCCTGGCACAGATCATGTTCGGCGGGTCGTCGGGGATGGGCGAATGATATCCGCATCGCGCCCCGAGCGCCGCGTGCCGTCGGCCCGAAAGCCGGGGTCCCTGCCCGCTCAGGACGAAGCGGCCCTCTGGGACATGGAGGAACGGTTCTGGACCGGCGGCGTGGACAGCGCGCGCCGGATGACCGCCAAGGGGGCCGTCTTCGTCTTTCCCTATCCGGCCGGCATCCTTCAGGGCGATGCGCTCTGGCGCGAACGGGACGTCGCGCAGAGGTGGCGCTCGGTCGTGATGAGCGAGCGCTATCTCACGGGCAGGGGCGATGTCGCGGTCCTCGCCTATCGCGTCTCCGCCGAACGCAGCGGCGATCCGATCTGCGAGGCGCTCTGCACCTCGACCTACCTGAGGGATGACACCAGTTGGGTGCGCCTGACCCACCAGCAGACGCCAGCGCATTAGGCGGGCCTGCGCGCCATGTTGCGGTGCGACCGGCAGGGCCTGACCTCGCTCAGGTCCTTGCCTGCACCCAGCCGATGGCTTCGGCGAGCACCGATTGCATGGCCGCGTCGAGGCCGGCGATCAGCGCGGCACTGCCGTCCGACGCCGACTCCACGGTCGCCCCGAAGCGCCGCGTGCCGGCGATCGAACGGTTGGCTTCGCGGATCAGGGTCATCTGAAGCGCGATGCGGACCTGCGCCCGGTCCGGGCCGATCAATTCGGCCTGAAACGCCGTGATCTCGGTCATCAGGGTGTGGTCGGGCATGAGCCCGGCCCCGACCCGCGTGACGAGGCGGAGCCCGCCGCGGTTCAGGAGCGAATTCACCAGCAGGGTCTGCACCATCGCCGGGGTCGCTTCGGACCAGCGGGCATCGGGCAGATACTCCGCCTGCCGGGGTGAAATCTTGATGAGGATACGATCCGTGGACAACTCGCCCCCGGATGTCGGCAGTTCGACGACCAGATGGCCCGAGCCTGTGCGCGGCGCCGCCGCCGGGCCAAGCGGCGAGAGGGTGTAGGTGTCGCGCGGCTCGCTCGCCCGCGACACCGCGGACACGGCGCCGCAGCCGGACAGACCTGCCAGTACCGACATCGACAGAAGACTGCGGCGCGTAAGGCTCATTGGGACCTCCTGTATTCCGGGGTCTCGTTGCCCAGAAGAAAACGGCCGGGATCGCTGCCGATCTGGCGGGCAAGCGCGTCGAACCGCGCGATCACGCCGCTTGCATCCTGGATCAGCGTGCCGATCTGCGCCGCGAGGCGCGGCAGATCACCCCGGGTCAGCCCGCGGATCCCGTCCATCGCCCCGGCCGTGCTGTCGACGACAGAGCGGAGATCGGCGACAAGCGCCGGCACGTCGCGCGCAAGCAGGCCGTCGGCGGCCGTGACCCCAGATTCTGCCGCAGCGAGGACCGCGTCGACCCGGGAGAGCGTCGCCTCGGCGCGCGTGGCGAGCGCGTCGATTCGCCCGCTGGCGTCTGCCAGGTTGGCGAGCAGTCCCGCCACGGCTTCGCGGTTCTGCGGTGTGGCAAAGCCCCGGACCTCGGCGATGAGCGCGGTCGCCTCCGCCAGCAGGTCGGGTCCGGTGATCATCAGATCCTGCACCACCGATCTTCCGGACGGGATCACCGGCACGTCCGCCGGAGGCACCCGTTTCAGGGGCTCGGCGTCGGCGCTGCCCCCTTCCAGCGCGATGAAGGCGACGCCCGTCACGCCCTGCGAGGCAAGCGTCGCGACGGTGTCGGCGCGGATGGGGGTGCTGGCGAAGACCTCGATGCGCACGCGCACCAGCGAGGGATCATCCCGGTCCAGCGCGATGCTCACCACCTTGCCGACATCCACGCCATTATACCGGACGGCGCCGGTCTGGCTCAGACCTGCGACCGTGCCGAAGCGGATGTCGTATTGCGCGTAAGTCCGGTCGATCTGGACCTTGGCGAGCCACAGGACAAATCCCAGTCCGGCGAGAAGGCCAAGGATCGTGACCAGACCCACCAGCACGAAGCGCGCGCGGGTTTCCATCAGCCGCCCGCCACGGCCAGGGCCGCGTGGGCGCGCGGGCCGTTGAAATAGGACTGCACCCATGGGTCGTCGACCGCCCGCATCTGGGCCATGGTTCCCGTCACCAGCACCCGGCGCCGGGCCAGCACGGCGACCCGGTCGCAGGTGGCCTGCAACGTGTCGAGGTCATGGGTCACCAGAAACACCGTCAATCCGAGGGCCTTGCGCAGCGAATTCAACAGCGTGTCGAAGGCCGAGGCGCTGATCGGGTCGAGGCCTGCCGTGGGTTCGTCCAGAAACAGGATCTCGGGGTCGAGCGACAGGGCGCGCGCCAGCCCCGCGCGCTTGCGCATGCCCCCGGACAGCGCGGCGGGAAACAGATCGCCCGCCTCGGGCGGCAGGCCGACCATGGAAATGCGCAGATCGGCCAGCGAAGCCCGGGTTTCCGCGTCGACCCCCAGCCGTTCGCGCATCGGTGCCGCCACGTTCTCGCGCACGGTCAGCGCCGAGAACAGCGCGCCATCCTGGAACATCACGCCGGTGCGCGCGCTCACGGCCGCCCGGTCGGCCGCGCTGGCGCCCAGCACATCCGTGCCCAGCATGGTGATCTGCCCCGCGCTCGGGGTCATCAGCCCCACGATGCTGCGCAGAAGCACCGATTTCCCGCTGCCCGAGGCGCCGACGACCCCGAGCACCTCGCCCCGCATCACGTCGAGCGACAGGTCCTCGTGGACAACGTTCGCGCCGAAGCGGTTGGTCAGGCCCCTGACCTCGATGACGGTCTCGGCCTGCATCACACCCCCCAGACCGCGAAGAACACCGAGAAAAGCGCATCCACCACGATCACCAGAAAGATCGCGATCACCACCGCGCGCGAGGTCCGCATGCCCAGGGATTCCGCATCGCCCTCGACCAGCAACCCCTGCTGACAGCCCACCAGCGCGATGATCGCCGCGAAGACCGGCGCCTTGGACAGGCCGACCAGCGCCTGCGCCGCGTCGACATCCGCCAGCAATTGCGTGCGGAACTGGCTGGGCGAGATGCCAAGCTCGATCCAGGCCATCAGCCCGCCGCCGAACAGTCCGGACAGGTTGGCGACCATCCCCAGGATCGGCAGCATGATCACCAGCGCCAGAAGGCGCGGCAGCACCAGCAATTCGATCGGGTCCAGCCCGAGCACGCGCATGGCGTCGATCTCCTCGCGCATCTTCATCGAGCCGATGGCCGCGGTGAAAGCAGAGGCCGAGCGCCCCGCGACGATGATCGCTGTCAGCAGAATGCCCAGTTCGCGCAGGATCGAGACCGCGATCAGGTCGACCACGAAGACCTCGGCCCCGAACTGGCGCAGCTGCGCAGCACCCTGAAACGCCAGCACGACGCCGATGAGAAAGCCCATCAGCGCCACGATCGGCACGGCGTTCAGCCCGACATCCTGCATGTGGTGCACGAGGGCGGTCAGCCGAAGGCGCCGGGGACGGGCCAGCGTGGCGGCCAGCCGGGCCATGACGACGCCCAGAAACCCGAGGCTCTGCGCCGTTGCGGCCAGAAATCCGTCCACGGCCATGCCGACACCCGCCAGCACGTCGCCTGCACGCCGCCCCAGGCCGCGCGGCTCGACCTTGACAGCCGACGGCATGGCCTCCCCCACCGTCCGGATCAGCAGGCGCTGGGCTTCGTCGCCGCCCTCGACACGCCGCCCGGTCGTGCTCAGCAGCCACGCCCCCGCCGTATCCAGCCGCGTGACCGCCGAGACATCCACCGCTGCGTCGGCTGCGGCCTCGTCAAGCCGCGCACGAACCGCGCCGAGGGTGGCCAGCGTCACAGGACCCGAAAGGGCCAAAGTCGACCGGGTCGGCGCGGTCGTCTCAGCCACCGACGCTGATCGCGCCGATATCGCCCAGAAGGCCGAAGCCGCGCAGCAACCAGAGGACGACGAGGATCACGACCACCACGTTGAGGATCTGCTTTATCTTGCGATCCATCGGGAGATAGGTGTTGATCGCCCACAGCCCGACGCCGACGACGACAAGAGTGACCACGAGATTTACGAGATTCATTGGATCGGTTCCTGGAAAGTTGAGGTTATCGGGCCGGTGCTGGCCCGCAGAGACATCTGCGGAAACGCCCCCTTCCGGGATCGTCACCGCCGAAAGGTTCAGACGCGGACAAGGCCGCGGACAAGCAGTGCGGTGCCTGCCACGACACCGATCACCCCACCGATCAGATACCACATCGTATTGCCGGTGAAGCGGCCGGTCAGCGCCTCTGACATCTGCTCGACCGGCGTATTCGATGCCCTCCAGGCGAAGAACAGCAGAACCGCGCCGACTGCGAGCACGACGAGCCCGATGATGTTTGTCTGTGTCATGGTCTTTTCCCCTGATGGCTGTGCCTGCCGGAGGCGCCATTGCCGAAACGGGACGGCACGCGCCGGTCATCGCGCGGCAAGCGACCCCGATTTCCGATCTTCTCACAGCCGGCAGGCGATGCACTTACCTGGATCAGCGTTGCGGGCGGCCACCCCTTGGTGGCTGGGGGGCCTAGTCGGCACCGCGACCCGGCTGGTCCGCGCCGGGGGGCTTGCCGGTCTGTTCTCGGTCCCGGGGGGCGGCTCTTGACCGCGTGCGCCCCGACCGACGCCGACCCCTGATTTCCTGTCGTCTGCGAGGTCGATCCGCTGCGCGCGGCTGGACTAACCTGCGTCAGTGCGGCAGTGCCTTGTCATCGGCTAGACGGAACATGCCTGCCGAATATTTGGCGGGGCAGTTTTCCGAGTACCCGAGAAGCGTGTGGGCGTGCCGATCCCCAAAAGGTCGGCATGTCGGCACGCTTCTTATTCTCGGAACGTCCACGAAAGGACACACCCCATGACTCCCGAACAGACCAACACGGCCGACAAGATGAAATCCGTCAAGGCCGCCTGGGACAAGGCGCCCGCCGGCCCGAAGAAGGATGCGGCCCTGAAGCATTACCAGGCCGCCGAGAAGGCAGACATGGCGAAGAACGACGCCGAGACCAACAGGGAACTCGACGCGGCGACCCACGCGCTCGCGTGACCTCCGCCGTCTGATCCGACCGCCCGGGCCGCCTGCCGATCGACGGAGGGCGGCCCTCTCATGTCAGCAGCGGTCCGGTCTGATCCAGATAGGCCGGATCGAACTCTGCAAGTTTCACCAGCCCGCCATGGTCGTGAAACGTCACACGGCCGTCCCGGAAGGTCACCAGCCCAGCTTCGCGAAGCTGCCGCAAGACGCGGTTCACGTGAACCGCACTCAGGCCGAACTCGGCCAGATGCCCCCGCAGCGCGTTGATGAGCTGTGTGCGCTGCCGCACCAGGCACTGATGCGTCCGGAACGCCACCGCCCGGCCTTGGGTCTCGGCACCTTTCACGGCCACGAACCGCATGGTCGGGCGCGAGGCCGCCTCCGCGATGGCTTCGGCATCAGCCTTGTCGTTCTTCTGCCGTTTGACGAAAGGCTTCACATACGCTGCCGACACCAGGCGCACCTCGTGGCCGTGGGACTGCGCCACGCGGCCCCAATGATGCGACGTGGCGCAGGCCTCCATCGCAACCACGCAGGCCGACTGTTCTGCCAATAGTGTCATCAGACGGGCCCGGGATAGCACGCGGTTGTATAGAACCGCCCAATCCGGTCCGATTGCGCAAACTTGGAAGCTGCCCTTCGCCAGGTCGATCGCCAGCATGCTGATCGTCGTCGTCATCGATGTGCCCTCCGTTCGGTTCCTGCGGAACCATCATGGCATACGAGATGCCGCTGGGTGGGGGCATCCACCGCATCAGTTCAGTCAGCTCCAGCTCATCCGCTATCGACTCGGATGACATCGCGCGACCGGCAGCTTCTGCAGAAAGGTGCGCAGAGCCGCGGATAGACCGCGCCGTCCCGGACCAGCGACAGTGCCGCTTCGATGCGGGCGAGGGCCATGATGCGGGCATGCGCGGACAGGTCCGCCGACACGACCTCGTCGCACTCGTAGACATCACCCCCGCGCGGAAACCCTCGCTTACCCTGATCCGGACCCTCTACGATCCCACCTGCGGCACCGGCGGCTTCCTGTCGGACGGGATGGAGCACGTGAAGGCAATTACAAAACTGATCCACATCAACGCTGCCGTCCTGCCGGGCGAATAACCCTGCGTGGCGTGATGCTTGACAGAAGCGTCAGGGTCACCTGCGGGCCCGCCTCAGGATTGCACCATGTGGACACTTGAACCGGACCCCATCGCAGCAGCCCATGCGACGCCGTCGCCACATGGGGCAGCGGAGGCCCGAGCTTCGGCAATGCTGGAGGGGCCCGCCACCGCGTCGCATACCCCCGCGAGACGCAGACGCCTCGCGTTCTGGTGGTCGGGAGGGATAGCGCTGGCGCTGGCGATCGGGTTGGGCCTGTGGTTGCGGCCCTGGGACCCTGCGCCTTTCCCGGTCGCGGTCGAGACAGCGGCTCTTGCCCCTGTCACACGGGTCCTCGCCGTCAACGGACGGGTCGCCGCACTGCATTCGGTGGACGTTCGCGCGCTCGTCAGCGGCCAACTGGCCGAGGTGCTGGTCGATGAGGGGGATGCCGTGCAGTCGGGCACCGAGCTGGCAAGGCTCGACTCGTCGACGCAACAGGCCATGGTGCGGCAGGCCGTGGCGGGGCTGGATGCCGCGCGGGTGGCGCGGGAGCAGGCGGCCGCAACCTATGCCCGAACACAGGCACTGGGCGCCAATGTCGCCCGATCGGTACTGGAGGATGCCGAGCGCTCGCTGCAGGCGGCGACACAGGATGTGACCCGGATGACCACTCTGGTCGAACAGGCGCAGATCCATCTTGCGGACTACACCATCAGCGCGCCGATCACGGGAACGGTGCTGGAGCTGAATGTGGAACCCGGACAGAACGTCGACCCCTCGACGGTGCTGCTCACCATCGCCGATCTGAGCCAGCTGGTCGTCGAGACGGACGTGGACGAAGCCCATGCCATGCAGATCCGCGCAGGCCAGCAGGCGTTGCTGCAACTGTTGGGCGATACGACCGGCCGGGGAGGTCGAGTCGCCTTCGTGTCGCAACGGGTGGATCCCGCGACGGGAGGGCTCGCCGTGAAGCTTGCATTCGACGACCCCGTGACCGCGCCGGTCGGACTGACCGTCACTGCCAACATCATCGTCGAGCGTCAGGATGCGGCCGTCACGGTGCCGCGCACGGCAATCCGCACAGGGGATGACGGCACGGCGGTGCTGGTCGTCGTCGACGGCATCGCACACCGTCGCCCTGTGGCGGTGATCGACTGGCCCGCCGCGCGCCTGATCGTGACCGCCGGACTTGCGCCGGGCGATGTCGTGATAGTCGATGCCGCGGGCATCGTCGACGGGCAGGCCGTGCGGGTGGAGCGCCGCTGATGCTCTATGCGCTGAAGATCGCCATCCGGTACCTGACCGCCAGCAAGGCCCAGACCGCACTTCTGGTGCTCGGCGTTGCGGTCGGCGTCTTCATCTTCGTCTTCATGTCGGCGCTGATCGGGGGGCTGGCCGACTTCATCCTGTCACGGACCGTGGGCGACATCAGCCATGTTACGATCAAGGCCGAGGATGCAGAGCCCGCCATCCTGATCTCGCCCGAAGGCCATGTCCTTGCCGTCACCGAAAAGGGCCGCATGCGGACCGCAACGCTGGCCGAGGCAGCGACCTGGATCCCGCTGATCGAGGCCGTCCGCGGTGTGGTCGCCGTCTCGCCGCAGATCACGGGCGCGGGGTTCCTGACGCGCGGCGCGCAGGTGGCACAGGTCAGCGTAACGGGGCTGGAACCGGGGCGCGAATCCGCGATCCTGAACCTCGACGGCTATATGGTCGAAGGGGCGGCACGGCTCGGATCGGGGCTTGTCGTCCTGGGGCAGAGGCTGGCAGACGATCTGTCGCTCGGGCTTGGCCAGACGCTGCGGCTGCAATCGTCCGGCGGAGTGTCAACCATGCTGACGCTGAGCGGAATCTTCCAGACCGGCAATGGCATGATCGATAGCAGCAGCGTCTTCGTCAGCCTGCCCACCGCCCGCACGCTCTTCGCGATGCCGCAGGGCGTCACCCGGATCGAGATCAAGCTGGCCGACCTCAACGCCGCCGACGCGACCGCGCTGCGGATCCGGGGCCTGACGGGACTCGATGTCGTTCCCTGGACCGACGGCGCCGAACAGTTGAAGGAAGCGCTGAATGCGCAGGCGCAGACAGGCTACTTCCTGAAGTCCTTTGCCCTGATCACCATCGTGATCGGGGTCGCCTCGGCGCTTCTGCTCTCGACCTATCGCCGCCGGCCGGAGATCGGCATCATGCGGGCCATGGGCGCGGGGCGGGGGTTCGTCGTCGTCGTCTTCGTCACCCAGGGCGCGCTGATCGGGCTTCTGGGCGGGCTGATGGGCGCGGGGCTGGGCTATCTGGCGCTTCTGCCCTTCCCCTCGCGCGAGGCATTCCGGCCCGGCACCCTGCCGATGGACATCACCCAGGGGTCCTACGGGCTGGCGATCACGCTGACGGTGCTGGGCGCGATCCTTGCCTCGATCCTGCCGGCACGTGCGGCGGCGCGGGTCGATCCGGTCACGGCGATCAGCCAGTGAGCGCGCTGGTCCGGGTCGAAGGGCTGGTCAAGACCTTCGGGTCGGGCGAGGCGGCGACGCGGGTCCTGCGCGGGCTGTCCCTGACGCTGCAGGCGGGAGAACTCACGGCGCTGCTGGGCCCGTCCGGGTCGGGAAAGAGCACGCTGCTGACCATCCTCGGAACGCTGATGAAACCCACCGCGGGCAGCCACTCGATGCTCGGGACGGATCTGGTCGCAGCCGACGACAGGGCGCTGACGCTGTTTCGCAACCTGCACATCGGCTTCGTGTTCCAGTTCCACAACCTGCTGCCCGACTTCACCGCGCTTGAGAACGTGGTCTTCCCCACCGCCGTGCGCGAGGGCCGCGAGACGGCTGCCGCCCGGACCCGCGGGCGCGAGTTGCTGGCACGGATGGGGTTGGCCGAACGGATCGATTTCCCCACGGCAAACCTGTCGGGCGGTCAGAAGCAGCGCGTGGCGGTGGCTCGCGCACTGATGAACCGGCCGGAACTGGTGCTGGCGGACGAGCCGACCGGCAACCTCGACCGCGCCGCCGCCATGCAGGTCATGGCGCTGATCTCCGAGATCAACCGCGACGAAGGCACGACCTTCCTGATCTCCACCCACGACGAGAAGATCGCAAGCCTCTGCCGGCGACAGGTCGTGGTGGGCGATGGGGTCGTGACGGGGTAGGGCGCGGCAACTGGCAACCGAACGCGGCCGGAAGGACGGGGCGCCAAGTGGGCGAAGATCGTCGACCTCCGGAACGTCCCGGGACGAGAGCAGCCCCGACCGGACAGCCGCTAGCGATCCAGGGCCAGGGTCCGTTGCGCAGCGGCCGCCCTCTCGTCCTGACGACGCTGGAGTTCGGCTCGCACGCGGCGAAGCGCGGCAAAGAGATCTGCGAAGCCGCATGTGCTTTCGTCGGCCTCTTCCGGAGCATCGGCCCAACGGGCGCGTATGTTCCGCAGGGCGTCCGCCTTGGACGCCGCACAGGCATCGGAGAGCGCCGCGGACAGGTCTCGCAACTCGGCCAGGGAGCGTGCCCGCAGCCGCGGAGCCCTTGCCCTCCGCAGGAGCATCGAACGATCCATGATCAGGGTGTCCTTCTCGGTGTCCGCTCGTTCCATGTCCGGCTCCTGTCGTTGCGGGGTTTCAGGGCGTTTCGCTCATGCAAGCCCCGACATGCCGGTCTGCCAACGGCCCCGGGTGCGTGATCGTTCCGTGGGGCTCCACCGGGTCGCGACCGAATGCACGGCCGAGTTCGGACCGTCCGCGACTGACGCGGCTCTTGATCGTGCCGACGGCGCAGTTGCAGGCATCGGCCGCTTCCTGCTGCGAAAATCCGTATGCCCCCATGAGGACGACCGGCCGACGGTGGATTTCGGGGAGCCTTGCCATGGCCGAAATCAGCTTGTTCAGGTCGACGGAATGCTCCTGCGCCGCTTCCTCGAAGAGCAGCGCCGTAAGTCTGCCGTCCACGTCCTCCACCTCGCGTATGTGCTTGCGGAGGCTGGAATAGAACGTGTTGCGAAGGATGGTGAACAGCCACCCCCTCAGTTCGGTGCCGGGCGTGAAACTGTCGCGACTCGCCCAGGCCTTGAGGAAGGTCTCCTGAACCAGATCCTCGGCCCGAGTCTCGTCGGCGGCAAGCCTGAGGGCGAAGCGAAACAGGACCGCGGCCTGCGGCGGCAGGAGGAAATGAAACGGATGGACGTCAATCATGGTCTTCGTGTCACCTTTCCGATGACGGGAGTTGTCGGCTTCCCGCGGGGCCGTGCCCGTCCGATGGGGGAGCGAGTTTGCGTCCGGATGAGATGAAGGCGGCTCGCAGTGCTGCGGCTCCGGTCGGAGCTGTCGGCCTCGCCGGAGGTCTGGGCCGTGCATGGCGTGGGTCCGCACGTTCGCCTTGCCGCATTTGATCTGCGTCACCGCTGGCACGGGAGTCGGCGTTTCTGTCTCCAGGGCGATGGCGGGGTCGGAGAGGAGACGCCGGGCGCCCTGATGAAGGCTCCGATCGTTCCGGGAGCAGGGATGAGCTTGGCCATGGTCCAGCTTCTCATTCCTTTTCAGCGGTGGACGAGCGATGGAGAACGGGCTTCCGGGAACGATCAACGCACCGCGCTGGGCACGTTCCGTGCCGTCCTCGAGAATTCCTTCGCAATGGCCGGACAGCCGGACTCGTCGCCGGCGAAGAAACGCGAGCCGACTTTGGGGGCTTTTGAAACGTTCGCCATGAACGCAACCCGGCTGTCCGGACAACTTCACACTGGTTAATGCGACTACATGCCGTGGGTTGAAGCTAGCCATCGGTCGGTCGCGCCGACAGCCCCGGAATCTACTTAGACAAAGCGTAGAGCGCCGGGTGCACCGGTGAGCCCGGTCGGAAAACTGCGCGCCGCAGGACCGTCGGGCGATAACGACGATCCCGAAAAGCCCGGCTTCTGCACGGCCGAAAAGGATGATACCGTTGTCATGCATGACGGCAGCGCGACGACGAAATAGCCTTCGCATGTGACGGTTTTGCGTGCCGGGCGCGGTGCCCCCTCTGGCGGGAAGATACGATGTCCAATGAGCGCGCTCGAACGCCCGGTCCTGCGCTCCCCATCGTTGCCATCGGCGCATCCGCAGGCGGGCTCGAGGCATGCCGCGCGCTGTTGAAGGCGATGCCCGGCGACATGCAGGCGGCCTTCGTGCTGGTCCTGCACCTCGACCCGTCGCATGACAGCATGATGGTCGACCTTCTGGCACGGGACACCGCCTTGTCGGTGGTTCTGGCCGCCGAGGGCATGACGCTGCGGCCTGCCCATCTGCATGTCATCCCGCCGGGCGTCTTTCTGACCGTCGAGAACGGCGTTCTCCACACCCCTGCCCCCGAGCGCGGCAAGGCGGTGCGCCTGCCCTTCGACGTGCTGTTGCAGTCTTTGGCACGGCAGGCGTCATCGCCGCTGGCCTGCATCGTGCTTTCGGGGACCGGCACGGACGGCAGCGGCGGGCTGCGCGCCATCCATGACGCAGGCGGGCTGATCCTGGCGCAGGACCCGAAGGAGGCCGGGTATTCCGGCATGCCGGACAGCGCCATTGCCACCGGTCTCGTGGATCACGTCCTGGGCATCGCGGACATGCCGGCGGTGCTGGGTCAGCTGGCCGCCGGGGCTGTGGCGAACCCATCAGGAGTCGCGAAGGCCGGCGCGGGTCGGACAGCCGTGACGCCCGGCGCTGCGGGGCCGGGGGCGAAGCGGGACTTCGATGCCATCATCTCGCTCGTCGCGGAAACGGCCCCGCAGGATGTGACGCTGTACAAGACTGGAACGATCAAGCGCCGCATCGCCCGTCGCATGGCGATGGCTGGCTGTGGGCCGGACGAGACGGAGCGGTATCTGACGATGCTGCGCGCCGACAGCACCGAGCTTGCGCGGCTGACGGCCGATCTGCTGATCCATGTCACGAGCTTCTTCCGCGATCCGGGCGTGTTCGAGCACCTCGGCGCGACAGCCCTGCCCGAACTGATCGCGTCCCAGCCCGCCGACCGGCCGCTGCGAGTCTGGGTGGCCGGATGCAGCACCGGCGAGGAGGCCTACAGCCTGGCCATGCTCTGCATCGAGGCGCTGGAAGCGGCAGGCTCGAAGGCCGGCCTTCAGGTCTTCGCCTCGGACATCGACGCCGACGCGGTGGCCACCGCCCGCGAGGGGTTCTATCCCGCCGACATCGCAGGCGTGGTATCGCCCGCGCGGCTTGCACGGTTCTTCGAGGCCGAGGCGGGCGGCTGGCGGGTCCGGCCGGAACTGCGTGACGTGATCGTCTTCACCGTGGCGGACCTGCTGTCCGACCCGCCGTTCTCGCGCATCGACCTGCTGTCGTGCCGCAACGTGCTGATCTATCTGGAGCCGGAGGCGCAGCGGCGGGTGATCGGGCTATGCGCATTCTCGTTGCGTCCCGGCGGGCTTTTGCTGCTGGGGGCTGCCGAAACGCCCGGGCCGGAAGATGGCAGCTTCGAGGTCGCCCACAAGGACGCCCGGCTCTGGCGCTGCGTCGGCCCCGGCCGGCCGGGCGATCTGCATGTCGCAGCCGGCGCGCGGACCGCGAGGCCCGTCGAGGCCTACCCGAAGCCAAGTCGCAGGACCTCCCTGGCGGAGCTGTGTCGGCGGGTCGTTCTGGAGAATTACGCGCCCGCGGCCGTGCTGATGAACCGCCGGTTCGACTGTCTCTTTCTGCTGGGCCCGACCGAACGCTATCTCAGCGTCACGCAGGGCCACCCCGATCCGGGCTTTCTGGGCATGCTGCCCCGGACGCTGCACGCACGGTTCCGCATGGCGGCGGCGTCCTGCGACGCCGCGAATCCGGTCGTCGTCGTTCCCGGCGGACGCTCGACGCGCGAGGGCCGGTTCAATATCGAGCTGCGCGCCGTCCAGGCCGGCAAGGAAGACCTGCTGCTCGCCTGCTTCCTCGAGGCCCCGCCCGCGGCGACCGGGTCGCTGGCCGATGCGCCCGGGGCGGCGGATGCCGCATCGCGCATCGCCGAACTCGAAGCCGATCTGGAGGCGACCCGCAACGATCTCAGCGACGCCCTGCGCGAACTGGAACAGGAGGTCGAGGGCCACGCCGCCGATACCGCCGAGGCACTGTCGGTCAACGAGGAGTTCCAGTCGACCAACGAGGAGCTGCTCGCCTCGAAGGAGGAGTTGCAGGCGCTCAACGAGGAGCTGACCGCGCTGAACGCCCAGTTGCAGGAGACCGTCGAACGCCACCGCACCACCGCGAACGACCTGCAGAACGTGCTCTACAGCACCGATGTGGCGACGATCTTCCTCGACCGCGCCCTGAACATCCGGTTCTTCACACCCACCGCCCGCGCGGTTTTCAATGTCATACCGACCGATATCGGCCGGCCGCTGTCCGATCTGGCGGCCCTGTCGAGCGACACCAATCTTGCCGCCGACGCGGCCGCGGTGCTGGCGACGGCAAGCCCGATCGAACGCGAGATCGCTGGCGCCGGGGGCATCTGGTATCTGCGCCGGGTCCAGCCCTATCGCGCCGATGGCGGGCGCGTCGAAGGCGTGGTGATCACCTTCGTCGACATCACCGAGAACAAGCGCACGCATGAGGAACTCGTCGCCGCGAGGGCCGAGGCCGACCGCGCGACGCTTGCGAAGTCGCGGTTCCTCGCCGCCGCCAGCCACGACCTGCGCCAGCCGTTGCAGTCGTTGGCGCTGCTGCACGAGCTGATGACGCGCGGCCGCAAGGGAGCCGAGGCGCTGCGGCTGGCGGCGCTGCTGGACCGCACGCTGAAGACGATGACCGAAATGCTTGACGCTCTGCTCGACGTGAACCGCATCGAGGCCGGCATCGTGCGGCCGCAGGTGCGGGCCATCGCGGTTGCCCCGCTCATGGCGCGTCTTGCCGACGAGTTCGCGCCGCTGTGCGAGATGAAGGGGCTGAAGCTGCGGGTGGTGCCGAGCAAGGCCTGGGTGCGGACCGATCCGCAGCTTCTTGAGCAGATGCTGCGCAACCTCTTGTCGAATGCGGTGAAATACACGCCGAGGGGCGGCATCGTGATGGGATGCCGCATCCGCGGCGACCGTCTGACGATTCAGGTCTGCGACAGCGGCATCGGTGTGGCCGCGTCCGAGCGCAAGGCGATCTTCGACGCCTATCATCGGGGCGAGCAGCCTGCGTTCCTGGCCGCGCAGGGCCTCGGGCTGGGGCTGTCGATCGTCCAGCGGCTGGCGGACCTGCTGGCTCATCCGGTGGATGTCCGGTCGGTCCAGGGCAAGGGATCGACCTTCATGGTCACGCTTCCGCTGGCCGCAGCCGAGCCTGCAGCGCTGGCGGACACAGCGCCGGTCGAGGGTGGCCGACAGACCGGCACGATCCTGCTGGTCGAGGACGAGGACGAACTCCGTCAGTTGCTTGCCCGTGCGCTCACGGCCGAGGGACACAGCGTCGTCGCCATGGCCAATGCGCCGGATGCCCTCGCCTGGGCCAACGGGGCCGCGAAGCCGCCCGACCTGCTGCTGACGGATTTCGACCTGCATGGCGGTGTGTCCGGCCTGTCGCTGGCGCAGGATATGCCTCGGGCTCTGGGCCATGGCATCCCGACCATCATCCTGACCGGCGACATCACGGCCGCGACGATGCGCGAGATCGCGAGAACCCCCTTCGTGCAGATCGCCAAGCCCGTCCTGCCCGACGTGCTGCTGGACCGGATCGCCGCCCTGCTGCAGGGCGCCGGGGCAGCCCGGGCGCAACACCTCGCCGGCTCTGCGGCCGACCAGGCGACAGTGCACATCGTGGACGACGACCCCATGGTGCGCGAGGCCACCCGCCGCCTGTTCGAGGCCGAGGGATGGAACGTGATCACCTACCCGTCGGCCGAGGCATTTCTGGCCGCTCCCCGTCCGGGCGCCAGGGCCTGTCTGGTCATCGACGACCGGTTGCCCGGCATGGGCGGTGTGGCGCTGCTGGAGGCCTTGCGGGCGGAGCGCTCGTCCCTGCCTGCGGTGATGCTGACGGGAAGTGGCGACACGGCCATGGCCGTGAGCGCGATGAAGGCGGGCGCCGCGGATCTGATCGAGAAACCGGCCAGCGCGGCGGATCTCCTGGCCAGCATCGGGCAGGCCCTCGAACAGGCGATCGACGATCGCGCCCGCCACGGCGCGCGGCGCATCGCGCTGAAATCCTTCGCCGATCTCACGCCGCGCGAACGCGAGGTTCTGGCCAGGGTGCTGGAGGGCGCGCCGAACAAGATCATCGCCGCCGACCTCGGCATCAACCAGCGCACGGTCGAGAACCACAGGGCGGCGGTGATGCGCAAGACCGGAGCCACCTCGCTGCCGGACCTCGTCCGGCTGGCGCTGGCAGCCGGACTGCCGGGCGTCTAGGCCAGGGCGAGGCGGAGAAGTGTCGGGGCCACGGCGAGAGTGCATCCCCGCTGCCCCTGACTTCGGACGAAGTCACTGCCGCGCGGCGGAGGCAACACCGCATGTTAGCGTCAAGGCGGGCGATGCCGGGCATGATGCCGGGACGGCGCCACAACAGGTGCGCCCAGCCTCGAGGGACCTCGGATGAAATTCACCATCCCGCGCACGATGCGCCGGGCGATGCGGCTTGCCCGCGCGGGCAAGCCGCGGTCCTCCGCAAGGGCGATGCAGCGGGCTATAGGTGCTGCAGTAATCAAGACCACGCTTGAGACACTGTCGACCCTGCAGGCCATGACGCCGGGCAAGCCGACCGTCGCGATAAAGCACCGCAAGCCGCCTGCAAAGGCACGGCGCAAAGCGGCATCCCGGGCTGGCGCGAAGGTGGACCGGCGTCTGAGCGCCGTGGTGAAGCAGCTGCGCGCGGCGCGGTCATCGCTGCCCGCCCGCCTGCTGCTCGATCGTGTCCCCACGCCTTCGCGCCCGCCGCCTATACCCCGGGGCGCACAGTATCTGGACCGCACCTATCGCGGTCGCGCCGGGACCCGCGACTTCAAGCTCTTCCTGCCGGCCGGGCAATCGCAGGGGCCGACGGGCCTAATTCTGATGCTGCACGGCTGTTCACAGAACCCCGACGACTTTGCGACCGGCACCGACATGAACGCGCTGGCCCAGAAGCACGGTCTGGCGGTCGCCTGGCCGGAGCAGACCCGCGACCACAACGGCGCGTCCTGCTGGAACTGGTTCGTGCCCGTCAACCAGGCCCGCGGCAGGGGAGAGCCGGCGATCCTTGCCGGCCTGACCCGCGCTCTGATGCGGGAATTCGGGTTGGACCGACAGGCCGTGTTCGTCGCCGGCCTGTCCGCAGGCGGGGCGATGGCGGTGATCGTGGCCGAGACCTATCCGGATGTCTTCTCGGCCGTGGGCGTGCATTCGGGGCTTGCGCGCGGGGCGGCCAGCGATGTCATGTCGGCGCTCTCCGCCATGCGCAGTGGCGGCACACCGGCGGCCGCGCGGGCACGCAGACCAGCGGCGGCGGGCAGCCGTGCCCCCGCCCGCCGGATCGTCTTTCACGGCGATGCCGACAGTGCCGTGCACCCCTCCAACGCGCCGCAGATCGTGCTGGCCGCGGTCGGCTCCCGGACCCCGGCCCGGGTGACGCCCGCCGAGGCAGCAGGCCGGAGCTATCTGCGCACCGAGTATGCGTTGCCCGACGGAACGGTCGATGTGGAACTCTGGCAGGTCGCGGGCGCAGGCCACGCCTGGTCGGGGGGCAAGGCCGGCGGCTCCTTCACCGATTCGCGCGGGCCCGACGCGTCGGCGGAAATGGTGGGGTTCTTTCTGGCCCGGCCTCGCTGACGGCGCGCGCGCCAGGGAACGTCCCCTGCGCTGCGGCGTTGTCCATGTACGACCCGCCGCACGATCCGAATACCGGGGTGCGCTGCGTTGACCCCGTCATTGATCGACACCGCGCCAAGACCTTCGCGGCGCGAGCGGAGCGGCGATCCACGACCCTGCAGGGGGCCCCTGCGCTCAGAGTTCCCGGCCCCTCCGGGAACAGGGAGAACATCATGACACCCACCACAACCACACCCACCGGCGCGTCCGGCGGCGGCACCCACGCCTTTGCCCGCGACGGGTATGCCAAGGCGGCAGTCCACGAGCTGAAGTCGTCGGATCTGGAAGGCGCCAAGGTCTATGGCCGCGAGGACGAGTCCATCGGCTCGGTCAGCGCGCTCAAGATCGGATCGGAGGGCCGGATCACCGCGGCCGTGATCGATGTCGGCGGTTTCCTCGGCATCGGCGCGCATTCGGTGCTGGTCCCCTTCGGCGACCTCACGGTGCTGCGGGCAACCGGCGGGTCCGATGTGCGCGTTCACATGGACACCACCAAGGACAAGCTGAAGGCGATGCCGCATCACGGCGGTTGACGCCAGAACTGGGCCAGAATGAGGAGGCCACGCACCCGGGGTGCGTGGCCTTTCCCGTTGCCGTGGTCGGCTGCGAGGCCACGCATGGCCCCGCAGGAGTGCTTCAGTTCATCGCCTGGTACTGCGGCAGGGCCTCGATCTGCTTCTTGGTGGCATCCACGTAGATGCGCATGTCGGTGGCGCGGTCGTTCGAAAAGATCGTCAGATCGTCGAAGCGCACCGACACCTGGTGCGAGCCCATCCCCAGGAAACCGCCGAAATCGATGATCAAGTTCGTGATCGCCCCGTCAGCATCGAGGACCAGCTTTTCGACCGTCCCCACAGATGTGTCTGACGGGTCATACACCGTCGCGCCGACCAGCATTTCGGTCGTGACGCGCGTCGCATCGACCAGATTGTACCCGTCGCGGGTCATCTCCGGCCGGTCAAGTGACGTGCGGTTGGTCGTGGCCGCGCCGGTCCGGTCCATCGGCCCGCCGTCTATCATCGACGAACGGTCATAGGCAGGGGAGCCTTCGAGCATCTCCGCTGCGACATTCACGATGACATGCATCTGCGCGCGATCTTCGGGATCGGAGGCGAACGTCACCTGATCCATCGTGACCGCCACATCGCGCTCGCCCATGCCAAGAAAGCCGCCGACGCCGATCACGATGGCGCGGACCTGACCGTCATGCGACAGCACGATCTCGTTGATCTGGCCGATGTTGTCCATTTCGTCCAGATCGGCCCGGCTGACCGTAGCCATGGCCCCGGTTCTTGCTGCCGAAGCGTCTGCGGATACCCGACGCGCATGGACATCATGGCCCATCAGTTCGGATGCGAAGAGGTCGGATTGGTCCCGCTGGCTCAGAAACCCCGCCATGCTGGCGCTCTGGCTCTGCGTCGCGCGCTCGGGAGCGGGCGTGCTCTGGGCCAGAATCGCAGAAGGCAAGCCAAGCGCCAGCGCAAGCGCGGTGGTTGAAAGAAGCCGTTTCATCGAAAGTCCTCCGCGGGCAAGGGGCAGATCGACAACCGATCGCGTGTTTGCCCGACACGAGGACAACGCGCGGTAGCAGGGCGCGTTCCCTTATTCCCGATGAACGGTCCGGACCCGGCGGCTCCTTTGAAGGCGGCGGAGGGAGGGGCCGTGCCCGACCGCAACCTGCAAGTGGAAAAGTCTCGTGACAGGTGGGCAGGCATGGGCCGTCACCAACATGCATCAGTCCGGTCACGGCCGGGCAGCGGTATCCTCTTCCTGCCCGATGTCGGCCCGGCTGTGCCAGCGCGCCTGTCAGGGGCCTGTCCGACATGACGCAGGCCCACCGCTGCCCCGCCACGGTGGAACGCGTCCGGGACGGAGGTTGTTGAAGGGGAGACCAGCGTCGCCGGAACGGCGGCCTGCCATGTCCAGAAAGGACCTGTACATGAATTGGGATCGGATCGAGGAAGAATGGACCACGATGACCCGCCGCATCCGAGCGGACTGGCGGGATGGCCCGGCAGGCAGGAACGCGCCTCGCAGCGTGCGTGAAGCGACGCCGACCTGGTCCGCGACACCGGTTGATTCAGGCCCGGACGAAAAGGGGTCTGAAAACAGTAGCCTGCCGACCTTGCGGTGATCCCCCGAGCCGCAGGCCAGCGTTCTCTGGCCGGGTCAGGGGCAGGAGTATCGCTCTGGCCCGGCACTGCCCGCAGGCGTGCGCGCTCAGATCTGTGGCGAGAAAGCACGGTCATCCGCGCGGACCTGTTCGGCGCCGAGCGCCTCGAACATCATGCAATCTCCCTTGCGCAAGCCCAGCGGGTCACGCGTCGGCGCATGCGCGTGATGCCGCTTGCCGCAAGGGTCGGCGACAACGCCGATGTCCTCCTTGCCGCCTATCGCTCCTGCGCGCAGGCGGTGCGGGCGCGACAGACGATCACCCCTGCCGCGGAATGGCTGCTGGACAACTTCCACATCATCGAGCAGCAGCTGCTACAGATCCGGGGCGACCTTCCGCCCGGTTATTATCGCCAGCTGCCGAAACTGGCCGAGGGGCCGCTTGCCGGGTATCCGCGCGTCCTCGGCCTCGCCTGGGCCTATGTCGCCCACACCGACAGCCTGCTCAATCCACCGGTCCTGGCCCGCTTCGTGCGTGCCTATCAGACGGTCGAGCCGCTCACCATCGGCGAGCTGTGGGCGGTGGCAATCACCCTGCGCATCGTGCTGATCGAGAACGCGCGCCGGCTGTCGGACGAGATCGTGGCGGCCCATGCAGAGCGTGACGCGGCAGACAGGCTGGTCGATGGCCCGCTCGTCACGGACGACGGGCGCGGCCCCGCGACCGCTGCCCGATCCTCGCCCACGCTCCGGCTGGCGCAGGCCGTCGCCCCGCTGGAGGGCGCGCCGCTGCCCGAGATCCTGGCTGCCCAGATCGCCAAGCGCCTGCGCGGCTGCGACCCGACCGAGACCCCCCTCTGCGGCTGGCTCGACGACCGGCTCGCAGCACAGGGCATGACGCGGGACACGGTGATCCTGCACGCCCAGCAGCGGCAGGGCGCCTCCAACGTCACCATGCGCAATGTCGTCACCAGCATGCGCCTGATCTCCGAGATGGACTGGCAGGACTTCTTCGAGGAGGTCAGCCCGGTCGACGCGCAACTGCGCGCGGCGTCGGACTTCGCCGCGCTCGATTTCTCGACGCGCAACCTCTATCGCACCGCGATTGAAACGCTTGCGCGCGGCTCGGGGAAGCCGGAGGCAGAGGTCGCCGGAGCCGCGCTGGCGCTCGCCGCCGGGGGCGAGGGGGAGGCCAACCGCGACCCCGGCCACTGGCTGATCGGGCCGGGACGCGGGACGCTGGAGAGCTGCATCGGCTACGGTGCGCGGCCGGGATTGCGCGCCCGGCGCCTTGTCGCGCGGGCGGGCCTGACGGGGTATCTGGCCGCCATCGGCCTGGCCTCGCTGGCCATCCTGGCGCTGGCACTGTGGCTGTCGGGGGCACAGGGCTGGGCCGCGCTGGCGCTGGCCGTCGCGGGCCTGGCTCTTGCGCTGGAGGCAGGCAATGCGCTCGTCAACCTCGCGGTCACACGGTCGGTCGCCCCGCAGCGCCTGCCGGGGATGGAGCTGGCCGCGGGGGTGCCGCCTGACCTGCGCTGCCTCGTCGCCGTGCCGATCCTGCTGGTCAATGCCGAGGAGGTTGCCGCCGCCATCGTCCAGCTGGAGGTGCACCACCTGTCCAGTACCGAAGGCGCGCTGCATTACGCGCTGCTGTCCGACGGGCCCGATGCCACCACCGAGACCGCGCCACAGGACGCCGCGATGATCACGCTCGCCAGGGCCGAAGTCGCCCGCCTGAACGCGGCGTACCCATCGCCCGGTGGCGACCGCTTCCTGTTCCTGCATCGCCGGCGCCTGTGGAACCCCTCCATGGGCGTCTGGATGGGGTGGGAGCGCAAGCGCGGCAAGCTGGCAGAGTTGAACCGCCTGTTGCGCGGGGCGACGGACACGAGCTTCCTCGCGCCTGCTGTGGTGCCGAAGGACGTCCGCTTCGTCATCACGCTGGACGCCGACACGCGGCTGATGCGCGACACCGTGCGGCGGCTGGTCGGCAAGATGGCGCACCCGTTGAACCGGCCGCGCCTCGACCCCGCACTGGGGCGGGTGACGCAAGGCTACGGCATCCTGCAGCCGCGCGTCACGCCGGCCCTGCCGGTCGGCCCCGAAGGCTCGCTGTTCCAGCGCATCCACGCCAGTCACGCGGGGATCGACGCCTATGGCGCGGCGATCTCGGACGTCTATCAGGATCTGTTCGGCGAGGGATCCTTTACCGGCAAGGGCATCTACGATGTCGACGCCTTTGCCGCGGCGCTGTCCGGGCGGGTGGCGGACAACACCATGCTCAGCCACGACTTGTTCGAGGGCATTTTCGCGCGCGCGGCCCTCGTCTCGGACATCGAGGTGGTCGAGGATTTCCCCGCGCGCCACGACGTCGCCGCCCGCCGACAGCACCGCTGGGTGCGCGGGGACTGGCAGCTTCTACCCTGGCTGGTCGGGCGGGGGGCAATGCCCGCGCTCGGCCGCTGGAAGATCATCGACAATCTGCGCCGGTCGCTGACGCCGCCACTGACGCTGGCGGCGCTGGCGGCGGGCTGGCTGCTGCCTCTGCCGGTGGCGGTGGGCTGGACGCTGGCGGTGCTGGCGATGCTCGCGCTGCCGCATCTGCTGCCGCTGCCCTTCGTGTTGCAGCCTGGCCGGGCCGGGATCACGGCGCGCAGCCATGTCGCGGCGCTGGGTGCGGACGCGCGTGCGGCGCTGGCGCAGATCATGCTGGCGGTCACCTTCCTGCCCGACACCGCCCTGCGGATGGGCGACGCGATCCTGCGCACCGCCTGGCGGCTGGGTGTGTCGCGCCGCAACCTGCTGGAATGGGTGACGGCGGCGCAGACGACGAAGGGTGACCAGCCCGGTGCGTACCGGCGCATGGGTTTGGGTATCACGCTTGGCCTCGGCGTGGCGGGCGGGGCGGCGGCGCTCAACCCCGCGGTCGGGCCGCTGGTGCTGCCCTTCGCCCTGCTGTGGCTCGCCAGCCCCGCCGTCGCCCACCGCATCAGCCAGCCCGCGCCGCTGCACCGCCGAGGCCCCCTGACGCAGGCGGACACACAAGGCCTGCGGCTGATCGCTCGCAGCACCTGGCGCTATTTCGAGACCTTCGTCACCGCGGCCGACAACTTCCTGCCGCCCGACAACTTCCAGGAAACCCCCGGCCCGGCGCTGGCGCGGCGCACCTCTCCGACGAATATCGGCATGTATCTTCTGTCCGTGACCGCGGCGCATGATCTGGGCTGGATCGGGCGGGCCAATGCCCTGACGCGGCTGGAGCGGACGCTGGCCACCATGCAGCGCATGCCCCGGTTCCGGGGCCATCTGCACAACTGGCACGCCACCGACGACCTGCGCGTGCTGGAGCCGGGCTATGTATCCTCGGTCGACAGCGGCAATCTGGCCGGGCACCTGATCGCGGTGGCGCAGGCCTGCGCCGAATGGCGGGCGGCGCCCACCAGGGGTGCGGACTGGCGCGCCGGCCTGCGCGATGGCCTGCGGCTGGCCGAACGCGCGCTTGCCGTCGCGCCCGACCCGGCGCTGGACGATCTGCTGGCGGGCCTGGCAAAGGCGCTGGCGGAGGGTGCGCCGCTCGACCGGTTGCTGTCGCTGGCCGAGGGCGCCGCGGCGCATGCCCGTGCCGCCTGCGATCCCGCCTCGGACGAGGCCTTCTGGTGCGAGGCCATGCGCGCGGGGCTGGCCGGCCACGTCGCCGACCGCAATCTGGATCTCGGCCCCCGCCTTGCCGCGGTCGAACGCACCGCCCGCGCGGTCGCGACCGGCATGGACTTCGCATTTCTGCTCGACTGCGACAAGAAACTCCTCTCCATCGGCTTTTCGCTGGCCACAAACCGGCTGGACCACAGCTGCTACGATCTTCTCGCCTCGGAGGCGCGGCTGGCAAGCCTCGTCGCCATCGCCAAGGGCGACGTGCCGACCCGCCACTGGTTCCGCCTGGGCCGTGCGGCGACCCCGCTGGGCGCGGGCTCGGCGCTGGTCTCCTGGTCGGGAAGCATGTTCGAATACCTGATGCCGTCCCTCGTGCTGCAGGAACCGATGGGTTCAACACTGGAGGAAACTGGCCGCCGCATCGTTGCCCGCCAGCGCGCCTATGCCGAGACGCTGGGTATCCCCTGGGGCGTGTCGGAATCCGCCTACAACGCCCGCGATCTGGAGATGACGTTTCAGTATTCCAACTTCGGCGTGCCCGGGCTGGGGCTGAAGCGCGGCCTGGGCGCGGACCGTGTGGTCGCGCCCTATGCAACGGCGCTGGCGGCCATGGTCGACCCGGCGGCCGCGCTGCGCAACTTTGCCCGGCTGGCGGCGCTGGGGGCCGAGGGGCGGTTCGGCTTCTACGAGGCGGTGGATTTCACCCCGACACGCCTGCCGGCCGGGGCCGACCGCGCCATCGTGCGCAGTTTCATGGCCCATCACCAGGGCATGACCATCGCCGCCATCGCCAATTGCGTGCAGGACAGCCGCCTGCGTGCACGCTTCCACGCCGAACCGATGATCCGGGCGGTGGAGTTGCTGCTGCAGGAGCGGGTGCCGCGCGATGCCACCGATGCGCCGCCCCGCGCGCGCGAGGTGCTCGCCACCGCGCCCGAACCCGCCTCCCAGCCGGTGGTCCGCCGGTTCCCCGCCCCGGCGGAGGCCGCACCCACGGCGCATCTGCTCTCGAACGGAACCTATGGGGTGGTCCTGACGCCGAAGGGGGCGGGCTACAGCCGCTGGCGCGACCTGGCGGTGACGCGCTGGCGCGACGATCCGACGACGGCGGGGCAGGGGGCGTTCATCTTCCTGCGCGACCGGGCGTCAGGCGCGCTCTGGTCCGCAGGCATGCAGCCCACCGGCGCCGATCCTGCCCGCCACGGGGCGGTGTTCAGCGAGCATCACGCCGCCTTTACCCACCAGACCGATGACCTGACGACCCTGACCGAGGTCGTCGTCTCGGCCGAGGACGACGCCGAGGCGCGGCGGGTGACGTTGACCAACACCGGCCGCCGGGCGCGCGAGATCGACCTGACCTCCTATGCCGAGCTGGTGCTGGCGCCGCTGGCGGCCGATGTGGCGCATCCGGCGTTCTCCAAGCTGTTCGTCGTGACCGACTACCTGCCCGAGCTGGGCGTGATAGTCGCCACGCGCCGCCGCCGGTCCCCCACCGACCCCGAGGTCTGGGCCGCCCACATCGCCGTGGTCGAGGGGGCGGAGGCCGCGCCGATCCAGATCGAGACGGACCGGGCGAGGTTCGTCGGCGCGGGCGGCAGCATCGGCCGGGCGGCCATGGCCACTGCGCCGCTGTCGCAGAGCATCGGCACGGTGCTGGACCCGATCTTTGCCATCCGCCGGTCGGTGGTGGTGCCCGCGGGGGGGATGGCGCGGGTGACCTTCTGGACCATGGTCGCCGACGACCCGGATGTGCTCCTTGACCTGGTGGACCGCCACCGCGACCCGTCAGCCTTTGGCCGGGCGGTCACGCTGGCCTGGACGCAGGCGCAGGTGCAGCTGCGGCATCTGGACATCACCCATGCCGCGGCGGCCGATTTCCAGCGCCTCGGCGGCATGTTGATCCGGGCGGACGCCCGGTTGCGGGTGCCCGCCGCCACCATCCTGGTCGGGGTGGGGCCTCAGTCTGCGCTGTGGCCCCATGCGATCTCGGGCGATCTGCCCATCATCCTGTTGCGCATCGAGGATGCAGAGGACGCGCCAAGATTGCAGGAGGTTCTGGCGGCCCATGAATACCTGCGGATGCGGCAGCTTGCCGTCGATGTGGTGGTGCTGAACGACCGCGCGGCCTCCTATGTGCAGGATTTGCAGACCATGATCGAGGTCGCGGTGCGCTCGGCCCGGTCGCGGCCGCGCGCGCAGCCGCCCGAGGGGATGGCCGACGGCGCTGTACATGTGCTGCGCAGCGACCTGATCGGGCCGGAGGCGCGGGCACTGCTGCTGGCTGTGGCCAGTGTGGTGCTGGTCGCCGGCCGGGGCAGCATCGGCCAGCAGATCGACGCGGCGCCCGCCGCCACCCCGCCGCGACGGCGGGCGCTCGCCCGCCCGCAAACCGCAGGGCCGTCCGCCCCAGCCTTCGACACCTCCAGGCTGGAGTTCTTCAACGGCACCGGCGGCTTTGCTGACGGCGGGCGCGAATACGTCACCGTCCTGCGCGATGGGCAGACGACGCCAGCCCCCTGGATCAACGTGATCGCCAACCCGGGCTTCGGCTTTCAGGTCTCGGCGCTGGGCGCGGGCCATGTCTGGGCCGTCAACAGCCGCGAGAATCAGATCACGCCCTGGTCGAACGACCCCGTCATGGACCCGGCGGGCGAGGCGATCTTGCTGCACGACCTCGACAGCGGCGCGACCTGGACGCCGACGGCTCGACCGATCCGCGACAGCGGCCTCTATGTCGCGCGCCACGGATTCGGCCACAGCACTTTCGAGCATGCCGCCAACGGGATCGACGCGCGGATGGTGCAGTTCGTGCCGCTGGAGGACCCCGTCAAGATCACCCACCTGACGCTGCGCAATACCACCGACCGCCCGCGTCCGCTGTCGGTGACCGCCTATGTCGAATGGGTGCTGGGGCCGTCGCGCGGAGCGACCCTGCGCCATGTCATCACCGAGGCCGACCCGGAGACCGGCGCCATCCTTGCCCGCAACCCGTTCTCCCTCGCCTTCGCGGGCCGCGTGGCCTTCGCCGATCTGGGCGCCGGCACCGCCAGCCACAGCGCCGACCGGGCCGAGATCCTCGGCGTCGGCGGCGGCATGGCAAACCCCGAGGGGATCGGGGCCGCGCCCCTGTCCGGCCGAACCGGCCCCGCGCTCGACCCCTGCGCCGCCCTGCAACGCCGCATCGTGCTGGCCCCGGGCGAGAGCGTGGAGGTGCTGTTCCTGCTGGGCCAGGCCGACAGCCGCGAGGCAGCGCGCGAATTGATCCTGCGCCATCGCGCCACCGACCCCGAGGCGACGCTTGCCGAAGTGACGGAACACTGGGCAGACCTGCTGGGCGCAGTTCAGGTGACCTCGCCCGACCGCGCGATGGACATCATGCTGAACGGCTGGCTGCTCTATCAGACGCTCGCCTGCCGGATCTGGGCGCGGGCGGGGTTCTATCAGGCCAGCGGCGCCTACGGCTTCCGCGACCAGTTGCAGGACGGCATGGCGCTGGCCGCCCTGCGGCCGGACCTGACGCGGGCGCATCTGCTGCGTGCGGCCGCGCGCCAGTTCCCCGAAGGCGATGTTCTGCACTGGTGGCTGCCGCATTCGGGCCAAGGCGTGCGCACCCGGATCTCGGACGACCGGGTCTGGCTGGGCCATGCGGTGGCGCAGTATGTGGCGGTGTCCGGCGATGCCGACGTGCTGGACGAGGAGGTGCCCTTTATCGAGGGCCCGGCGCTGCTGCCGGGCGTGCATGACGATTTCTTCCTGCCCAGCGTCTCGGACCAGAGCGCAAGCCTGTTCGAACACTGCGCGCGGGGCCTCGATCAGGCGATCTCGCTGACCGGCGAGAACGGCATGCCGCTGATCGGCACAGGCGACTGGAATGACGGCATGAACCGCGTGGGCGAGAGGGGGCGCGGCACCTCGGTCTGGCTGGGCTGGCTGCTGATCGCCACCATCGAGGCAATGGCGCCGCTGGCGCGGCCCCGCGACCCCGCGCGGGCCGAACGCTGGCGCCGCCACGCCGAGGCGGTGCGGCAGGCCATAGAACGCGAGGGCTGGGACGGCGCCTGGTATCGCCGCGGCACCTATGACGACGGCACGCCACTGGGGTCGGCCGCATCCCGGGAATGCCGCATCGACAGCATCGCGCAGAGCTGGGCCGTCCTCTCGGGCGCGGCAGATCCCGAGCGCGCCGCGTCCGCCATGGCATCGATGACCGAACACCTGATCCGCCCCGACCCCGGCCTCGCCCTGCTGTTCGCGCCGCCCTTCGACGCCACCCCGCAGGATCCGGGCTACATCAAGGGTTATCCCCCGGGCCTGCGCGAAAACGGCGGGCAGTACACGCACGCTGCGATCTGGGCGGTGCTGGCACACGCCCGCATGGGCGACGGCGACGCCGCGGGGCGGCTGTTCGCGATGCTCAACCCGATCAACCACGCCCTGACGCCAGAGGATGCCGCCCGCTACAAGGTCGAGCCCTATGTGGTCGCCGCCGATGTCTATGCCAGCGCGCCCCATGCGGGGCGCGGCGGCTGGACGTGGTACACCGGGTCGGCGGCCTGGATGTATCGCGCGGGGATCGAGGGCCTGCTGGGTCTGACCCGCGCAGGCGGGGACCTCGTCCTGAACCCCTGCTTTCCGAAAGCCTGGCCGCGGATGTCCGCCACCGTCACGATCGGCAGAACCCGGCTGGCAATCACCATCGACAACCCCGGCCGGACCGGCCACGGCATTGCCACGGCGACGCTGGATGGCGCGCCCCTTCACCCGGCAGACGGGCGGCTGACCGTCAAGCTCTCGGGCGGATCGCACCGTCTGGCCGTCACCCTGAGTCCTGTCCCTTCGCCCCCGGTCATGTGAGGCGGACCGCGCCGTTGCCGCGCCGGCCAGCGGGGCCTGGTCTTCACCGCCCCGACAGCACTTGACGGACCTTCACCCGGCCCCCGCGAAACCCGTCGACCTCAAGCCGGCCCGACGCGGTGCTCTGCGCGCGGAAAGCCCAAGTATTTTTGATTTCAAGCTAATTCAGATCAGCCCGGATGATCCGCGTCCCTGCCATTGTCCGGATCATTGGGGGAGTCAGTCGCGCACATGCATGGCCGGGGCTCTCCATCAAGGGGGATGCACGATGGGCGGATATCGAAGGACTATCGCGATTGCCATCACGACGGCAGCGCTGACACTGGCGGGGTGCACCAATCCCGACGGCACGGCCAACCAGCCCGGGACCGGCGCGATCATCGGCGGGCTGACCGGGGCCGCAGCAGGCCAGGTCATCGGCGGCGATACCCGGGCAACGGTCATCGGCGGCGCGGTCGGAGCGGCCGTCGGCGGCGCCATCGGGGCGCAGATGGCAGCGCAGGAACGGGAGTTGCGGCGCTCGCTTGCCGGCACCGGCGCCGACATCACCAACACCGGATCCCAACTTCGGGTGATCCTGCCCGAGTCGGTCACGTTCCGCACCGCGTCTTCGGTCGTCGATCCGGGGTTCCGTCCGGCGCTGCGAGCGGTATCGGACAGTCTGCGGCAGCATCCGGCCTCGACGGTCCGCGTGGTCGGTCACACCGACAATGTCGGCTCGGCGGCCTACAACAACCAGCTCAGCCAGGAGCGGGCGATGGCGGTGGCGCGCAAGCTCATCGCCGCCGGGACCGCCGCGTCGCGGATCACGGTCTCCGGGCGCGGTTTCTACGAGCCGATCACGTCCAATGCGACCGCCGCCGGCCGGGCGCAGAACCGCCGGGTCGAGATCGTGATCACACCGACCAACTGAACTCAGTAGTCGGTTGCGACAGTGGCGAGGGCCAGGGGCAACCCCGGCCCCATCGCTTTTCCGGGGGTCATGGATCGTGACGAAACTAATCCGTGCGACGCCAACCTACGTCAGTAACACCCGCGAGAAGCGTCGGTAGGGTGTTCGTGACGGCACCATATTCCGCCGTCGGTTGTCTGTTTCGAGCGACGGCGAAGCTTCCCTGCTCGGCAACCGGGCACTCGTCCGGCCCGGCAGGGAGGCTTCGTCAATTCGGGCAGACCCAGCAAGGACGAAGCCCATGGACGCGAAATCCCCCGTACCCGGCACCGCCGAGAAGATGAAGTCCGTCAAGGCGGCCTGGGACAAGGCGCCCGCCGGACCGAGGAAGGACGCCGCGCTGAAGCATTATCAGGCGGCCGAGAAGGCCATGGCCGCAAAGCACGACAGCGAGTGCAGCCGCGAACTGGACGCAGCCGCCCGCGCGCTGGCATAAGCGTCCGCACTGACCTTCCCCGGCTGGACCTGCCGGGGAGGGCACTCAGCGCAGCAGCGGGCCGTCCTGATCGAGATAGCCGGTGTCGAACGCGGCGACCTTCTTGAGCCTGTCGAAATCGTCGAAGTCCACGCGCCCGTTCCGGAAGGTCACGAGGCCCTCCTCGCGCAGGTGGCGCAGCACGCGGTTGACATGCACCGCGCTCAGCCCCAACGCATCGGCGAGGTGATATTGCGTCAGCGGGCAATCGAAACCGGTCCGGTCGCCCGCCCCCACGAGGGCCAGCCGCGCCCCGAGTTCCAGCAGGAAATGCGCCATGCGCTCCTCAGCCGAACGCCGACCGACGTTGACCAGATGCTCCACCACCACCGCCTCGTCGCGCGATGCCGCCCAGAGGACGGCGGTGGCCAGACGCGGGGCCTCGGCAAAGGCATCCAGGATGTCCGGGGCCAGGACCTCGGTCGCCTCAATGCGGGTTATGGCCTCGATGGAATGATCGGCAGTCCGGAAAAGGATGCTGCGCAGCCCGAGGAAGTCGCCGGGGATATGAAAATCGACGATCTGCCGCCCGCCATCCGGCAGAAGCTTGTAGGAGTACGCCCAGCCTTCGGACAGGATGAAGGCCGAGGCCCTGCCCTGCCCCTCATGGATCAGCTCGTGACCGGACTGAAAGCTCCGTCGGCGCCTGTGCAGGCGCGCCAGAGTCTCCAGATCGGCGCCCGACAGGGCGACATAGGCCGCGAGCTTTCGTGTCAGCGGGCTTTGCAGCATCAGCATGGGAAAGGCTCCGGTGAGGATGGGCTGTCTGTCGCGCAGCTGCCGAGGGGCCGAAAAGAAGCGCCTGACACTGCTCTCGATCAGTCGCGACCGTCAGGGAACGCCTATGCTGCCGAAGCGTTCCATGCGGTCGACGCAGACCCGAATCGTTTCCTAGGAATTGAAGGCGCAGCCGATCATGAACGTTCCCAACGACATCGCCGGAACCGCCGCGCTGGCAATCTGCGAATCGCTCCTGCTCGCGCTCAATGACCGCAACATCCTGCCAGAGAGGGAGATCGTCGGCGTCCTGCAGGATGCAGCCGCGGCGCACGAATTTGCCCCGCCGGGCGAAAAGGATGCGCTGAACGCTGCCGTGGCCGCGCTGATCAACAACATCCTCGCAGGCGGCAACTCGGTGCGTCGGCGCTGAGCGAACCGACGCGAAAGGAGACGGGCCGCGTCCCGTCTCCTTACCCGGCCTTGTCCGAGCAGGCCGGGGGGCTGACCGTCAGGGGCGCGTCACAGGCGGCCGGTCAGCACCAGCACGATCAGGATCACGAGGATCAGGCCGATGGCGCCGCTGAGGGCCTTGAGGGCTATACCTTCACGGCCAATCGGCATTGAATCGTGACCCCTTATCGGCGTCCATGTTTGGATGCGCCCTGCGATGCAAGGATTTTCTGACCTTCTGAGCATGTGATCGGGTGCGTTCATGTTTCAGGCCTCTCAGGTGCGGCCGTGACATGCCGCGGGCCGGTATGGTGATGCGCGGACCGGGGTCCAGATCAAAATTGCGAGCCCGGGC
>NZ_SLVM01000031.1 GCF_004339675.1 Rhodovulum steppense | reverse complement strand
GCCATCTTTTCGCCCCGGCATCAAACCACCTGAACCGCGTCACGGGGGGCGGCCCCCCCTGCGCCGGGTCGCCTTGCGCAGCAAGGCGAAACCCGCCTACTCGGCCAGGCCATAGGCCGCGCGCAGGCCCCGCTGCGTGCCCGGCCCGAACTCCCCGTCGATCGCGCCGCCATAGAACGCGTGCTCGCGCAGCAGCGCCTGCACGGCCCGCCTTGTCTCGGGCTTGAACATGGTCGGCCGCTCGGTCAGGATCTCCAGCACATCCGCGCTGCCCGAGCGCAGCGCGCCATAAAGATAGCCCGCCGCCTCGACCGGCCCCTTGCCCTCGACCAGCCCGTCGTCGATCAGCGCGGCAAAATTGAACATCGCCTGCGGATGGCGCTGGGCGGCGGCGCGCTCGAAATAGCCCAGCGCGCGTTTCGCATCGCGCGGCAGGCCCAGCCCGCCCTGGAAATGCATGAAGGCCAGGTCGTTCAGCGCGTCCGCGAATTCCTGCTCCGCCGCCTGCCGGTACAGCGCCAGCGCGCGCGCCTCGTCCTGCGCCACCCCCAGCCCCGTCTCGTAAAGCTTGGCCAGCTCGAACTGCGCCTCGGGCGAGCCCGCCTCGGCCGCCCGCGTCAGCAATTGCACGGCCTCGGCCGGGTCGAACCGGTCCTCGGCAGGGTTCAGCCGCATATAGGCCAGCCCCAGGATCGAGCGGGTATCGCCTTCGGCGGCCAGCGCGGCAAGCTGCAATTCCTGCTCGGGGCGCAGGCTCGACCAGGCGATGCGGCGATCCTCGTCGCGCACCCGCTCGTCGGCCTCGCCCGGACCGGCCAGGTAGAACGGCTCGCCCGACAGCGCGCCATAGGTATGCGGCTCCTGCCGGTTGGCGGTCGCCTCCAGCACCCGGTCACGCACCTGCCGGAACATCAGCGAGATCTCCAGCCCCGGCTGCGCCAGCCGGTCGATCAGCGCCAGCGCAAAGGGGCTGTTCTCGCCCTCGCCATCCAGCGCCACCTGCCCGTCGCGCGCGGCAAAGGCGACCAGCGTGCCGCGCTCGGGCGAGGGCGGCGCCAGCCCCGCGCGGCCGCCGCCCAACGGCGCGCTGGTGTCGATCAGGTCGCCGAACGGGTTGTCGCGACAGGAATCCAGGATCACGATCCGCATCCGCCGCGCCCGGTCGACCGCGTGCAGCAGATCGTCCAGCGAAACCGCCTGCCCCTGGACATCCCGGTTCGAGCGCACCGCCGCATCCGCCGGGATCAGGAAATTCTGCCCCTGCACCTCGACCCCGTGCCCGGCGAAATAGATCAGCGCCAGATCCGCGGTCTCGGCGGCAAAGCCGAAATCGTCCAGCGCCGCGTGCAGATCCGCGGCGCTCGGGTCCAGCATCGTGCTGACCTCGAAACCGATCCCGCGCAGCGTGCTTGCCAGCGCGGCGGCATCGTTCACGGTGTTTCTCAGCGGCGGGATCGTCGCGTAATCGGCCACGCCGATCACCAGCGCGACGCGCTCGGCGGCCCGCAAGGGCCAGGCCGCCGCCGCCGCGATCACAAGGGCCAGGACAACGACGCGCATGGAACATCCCCGCAACCACCCGTTCCGCCTCATCCTATCCGATTCGCCGCGCGGAAGAACCGCGCCCGGCAACGGCGCGGATTGGCCGGACCCTCGGAATGTGCTAGCATTCCGAAAGGTTACGATGCTGTCGCACGGTTGGGGGGTGCGGTCTTCTCGGATCGTCATGGTCAGGTCTTGGCCGGGTGCCGTCATGGTGGCCCGCCGGTCCGTCGGTGCCCGCATGGCGCGCAGGGATACCTCCCCCGCCGGACCCACCGGAGGTTCCCATGGCCATCAGATCCCTTGCCATCCCCCTTGCCCTCGCGCTCGCCCTGGCGGTCCCGCCCCTGTCGGCCATCGCCCAGACCTCCGGCCAGCAGCCCTCCCCCTCCTCGCGCGGCGATGGCGAAAACGGCAGCACCGGCGTCACGCCCGAATTCTACCCCGCCCCGTCGGACCGGCCACGCGGAACCGTCTCGGACGAGGTCACCGAGCTCATCATCCGCGACTTCGCCGAGGCGCGCGCCATCTGCAACCGGGTTCCGCATCCCGAATACACCGTCGACTGCCTGTCGCAGGCCCTGGGCCGCATCGCCGCCAAGATGCCGCGCGGGGATTATGAACGGGCAAAGACCGTGCTCGAGCAGGCCGCCCGCGACCTTGGCGCACTGGCATCGGCCAATCGCGACCGGACCCGGCCGCAGATCCGGCTGCGCCAGCCCTCGGGCGAGACCACGCCGCCCATAAGCCCGGTCCGCCGCGACGCGCTCGCCGAGGTGAACGCCGCCGCCGCGCAGATCCTCGAAGAGGCTGAAACGCGGCTGCTGCGCTCGGCCGAAGGCTCCGCACGACGCATGGTGCATTACCAGCGGATCGCGGCAGCCGTCGGCTCGACCAAGGTGCTGCTGCGCTCGGCATGATCGCTCGCAACCGCACCCGCCATCAGGAGATTGCCCGATGATCGCCCGCCTTTCCCGTCTCGTGCTGCCCGGCGCGCTGTCCGCCGCCCTTGCCCTTGCGCCCGACAGCGCGCCGGGACAGTTCGCCGCCCCGGGTCCCGCCCGGCCGCAGGCCGACATCGCACCCGGGCCGACGCTGGCCACGGCAAGTGCCGCCACCACCGACCGGATCGTGGCCCGGATCGAGGCCGGGCGCGATTTCTGCGCCCGCATCGCCCAGCGCGCCTATGCGATCGACTGTCTCGCCGCCCAGCTCGAAGGGGTCGCCCGCGACATGCCCGGCGGGGATTACCGCGCCGCCGGGCAGATCCTCACCCGCGCCGCCCGCGATCTGCGCCGCATCGCCGAGGCCAATGCCGATCCGGCGCTGCCGCGCGGCCGGGTGCGGGTGGCCGACACCATCTCGCCGCGGGCATTGACGCCGGTGCGTCGCGACGCCCTGGATCGCCTCGCTGCGCAGGCCGCGACGATCCTGCAGGAGGCCGAGACCGCGCTGCTGCGCTCGACCGAAGGCTCCGCACGACGCATGGTGCATTACCAGCGGATCGCGGCGGCCATCGGCTCGACCAAGGTGCTGCTGCGCTCGGCCTGACGGGCCGCCGGTTCAGGGTCGAAAGGTCGCAGCCCTGCCGGAATCGGGCTGTTTTCCTTGGAAATCAACCATCTTGTCTACCATCGCATGCAACGCGACGCCGAAAGCCCCGGCAAATCGGACCGGGACTTGATGCAGGTCAAGGCCAGACCTTGGAAGAATTCTAAGGTCGGGACAACGCGTGAACCTTTGCAAAACGGTGCTGACCATGAAACGTCTCCTCTCGACCGCGCTCCTGACCACCGCGATGGCGCTGCCCGCCTCGGCCTCGGACCTGCGGCAGATGGCGCTCGACTATTTCGAGCCGCTGCCCTCGACCATTCCGCAGATGCCCGACAACCGCGTCACGCCCGAGAAGATCGAACTGGGCAAGGCGCTGTTCTTCGACCCGCGCCTGTCGGCCTCGGGGGTGTTTTCCTGCTATTCCTGCCATAACCTGACCACCGGCGGCGACGACAACATGAGCACCTCGGTCGGCCATGGCTGGCAGAAGGGGCCGCGCAACTCGCCCACCGTGTTCAACGCGGTTCTCAACATCGCTCAGTTCTGGGACGGCCGCGCCGAAGACCTCAAGGAACAGGCCAAGGGGCCGATCCAGGCGGGTGTCGAGATGGCGAACACGCCCGAGAACGTCGTCGCGACGCTGAACTCGATGCAGCAATACCGCGACTGGTTCGCCAGCGCCTTCTCCGAGGAAACGGACGCCGTCAGCTTCGACAACATGGCCCGTGCGCTCGAGGCGTTCCAGGCCACGCTGATCACCCCCGCGCCCTTCGACGCCTTCATGAACGGCGACGAGATGGCCCTGACCGACGTCCAGAAAGAGGGTCTGGTCCTCTTCGTCGACAAGGGCTGCGTGACCTGCCACAACGGCGTCAATCTCGGCGGCAACGGCTATTACCCGTTCGGCCTGATCGAGAAGCCCGGCGCCGACATCCTGCCCGAGGGCGACAAGGGCCGCTTCGCCGTGACCGAGACCGCGATCGACGAATATGTCTTCCGCGCCTCGCCGCTGCGCAATGTCGGCGTGACCGCGCCCTATTTCCACTCGGGCAATGTCTGGGATCTCAAGGTCGCCGTGCAGGTGATGGGCACCGCGCAGCTCGGCGAAGAGGTCAGCGACGAGGAAGCCGACAAGATCGTCGCCTTCCTGCACAGCCTGACCGGCGAGGTGCCGTCGATCACGCTGCCGGTGCTCCCGGCCGAGACCGCCGCAACGCCGCGCCCGACCACCGAGGTCATGCCGAACTGAGGCGGCGCAGCACGCGCATGAAAAAGGGGCCGGCCATCATGGTCGGCCCCGTTCCGTTCGCGCCCGTCGCAGACCGCCCGCCGCGCTATTCCTCGCGCAGCGCCCTGTCGAAATAGATCTTCAGCGGCCGCACCAGGTAGGACAGCGGGCTGCGGTCCCGGGTGCGCAGGAACACATCCACCGGCAGGCCGGGCATCAGCTGCACATTCGGCATGTCCGCCAGCACGCTGGTATCGGGCAGGATCACCGCCTCGTAATAGGTCATGCGCGTCGCCTCGTCGAACAGCGAGTCGGCCGAGATCCGCAACACCTCGCCCGGCAGTTCCGGCGTCGTCCGGCTGTCATAGGAGGTCAGCCGCAGCGACACCGGCTGGCCCGGAAAGACCTGGTCGATATCCGACGGCTCGATCCGCGCCGAAACCTGCAAGGCCTGACCGCCCGGCACGACATACATGATCGGCGCGCCGCCCTGCACCACCGCGCGCACCGCGAAGATGCTGGAGCCGAACACCACGCCATCGGCCGGGCTGCGCACCTCCAGCCGCGACAACCGCTCGGCCAGGCTCAGGCGGCGCTCGGCCAGTTCGATCTCGGCATATTGCAGGTCGCGCAACTGGCTGATCGCCTCCTCGCGGCGCGTATCGACCAGCCGCAGCGCCCGCACCGCCAGTTCCGAGATCCGCGCGCGGCTTTCGGCGGCCTGGGACATCAACCGCCCGATCTCGCCCTCCAGCCCCGCCTCGTCGCGTTGCAGCGCCAGCACCTGCCCCACCGGCACAAGGTTCTGGTCGAAAAGCGTCTGCTTGTCCGTCAGTTCGCGCTCCACAAGGCCAAGCTGCTTTTCCAGCGCCGCGATCTGGGACAACGTGCCCTCGATCTGGTTCTCGATCTGGCTCCTCTGCTCGTCGAGCTGTTCCAGCTCCTGGGCCAGCGCCACGCGGCGAGCGGCGAACAGGCTTGTCTGGCCCTCGATCTGGCCGCGCATCCAGTCGGGATCGAGATGCTCGAAGCCCGACAACTCGCCGATCACCAGCGTCTCGACCCCGTCGCGCTCGGCCTCCAGCCGCGCCTTGCGGGCCTCGATCTCGAAAAGCTGCCGCTCGACGATGGCCAGTTCCGACCGCAGGAAGGTGCCATCCAGCCGCAGCACCACGTCCCCCGCCGCGACCGCATCGCCGTCGCGGGCCAGGATCTCGCCGACCACGCCGCCCTCGGGATGCTGGACCACCTGCCGGTCGCTCTCGACCTTGACCGTGCCCGTCGCGACCACCGCGCCCGCGATGCTGGTCGCCACCGACCAGCCCCCCAGGCCGCCGACCAGCAGCACGATCGCCACGATCCCCACCGCCAGCGGCATGCGCGCGCCCGGCAGACCGCCCGCCGCACCGGGCGCAGCCGCAGAACCCGCGGGCGGCGCCTCGGCCTTGCGATCCGCCCTGCTCATCCGCCCGCCCCCTGAACCGTCGTGCCGCGCACCGATCCGATACTGCGCTGCACATCGCCCGCATTGCGCATCAGCGAGCGCACGATCTCGTCGCGCGGCCCCAGCGCCTTCTGCTGGCCATTGTCGATCACCAGAATCCGGTCGCAGACCGCGATGGCCGACGGCCTGTGGGTCATCACGATCACCGATTTCCCCGCCTTCTTCATGTCCGAGACGACCACGTTCAGCGCCTCCGACCCATCGGCATCCAGCGCCGAGTTTGGCTCGTCCAGAACCAGCAGAACGGGATCGTGATACAGCGCGCGCGCCAGCGCCAGCCGCTGGCGCTGGCCGCCCGACAACAGCCCGTCGCCCTCGACCAGCGGCGTGTCATAGCCCTTGGGCAGACGCAGGACGATCTCGTGCACGCGGGCAAGCTGCGCCGCCGCGACAACGCGGGCCGGATCCGGCTCCAGCGCCATATGCGCGATGTTCTCGGCCACCGTGCCGTCGAAAAAACGCACCTCCTGCGGCAGGCAGCCGATCAGTCGGCCCAGCCGCTCGGGGTCGAACTGGTCCAGCGTGGCCCCGTCCAGCCGCACCTCGCCCGCGCTGGGCGGAACCAGGCCCAGGATCAGCCGGGCCAGGCTGGTCTTGCCCGCCCCGCTCTTGCCGATCACGCCCAGCGCCTCGCCCGGATTCACCTCGAAGCTGATGCCGTACAGGATCGGCGGCGCGCCCTGGGCCGAATTGCGCAGCGCCACGCCGCTGACCGACAGCCGCGCCTCGGGATCGGGCAGGTCGGTCGGCTTGCGGCGCGCGGGCATCGCGGCCAGGAACTCCCGCAGGCTGCGCCAGCCCGACCGCGCGCGCTGGATCGCGGGCCATTGGCCCAGCACCTGGTCCACCGGCGCCAGCGCGCGACCGAACATGATCGAGGCCGCAATCATCGCGCCCGGCGTCAACTCGCCGCGCAGCACCAGCCAGGCCCCCAGCGCCAGGATCGCCGATTGCAGGAAAAAGCGGAACGCCTTCGAGAACGAACTGAAACCGCCGGTGCGATCATTGGCATTCAGCCCCCGCGCGCCCGCCTCTTCCTGCAACCGCGCCCAGCGTTCCGACATGACGGGCGCCATGCCCTGCGACCAGACCAGCGCGCCGCCCTCCTCGGCCTGCCGCGCCAGCCGTTGCGCGGCATGGGCCATATGGTTCGACCCGTCCAGCCCCTTCTGCGTCACCATCCGGTTGACCAGCGTCACCACGACCAGGATCGCCGCCCCCGCCAGCGACAGCCAACCCAGCATCGGGTGAAACAAAAAGATCGCGGCCAGGAAGACCGGCGTCCAGGGCAGGTCGAAAAAGGCCAGCAGCACCGGCGAGCCAAAGACGCCGCGCACCGAATCAAGGTCCTGCAACGCCGCGCCCCCCGGCCCCTGCCCGTTGCGCAGCGCCGCCCGCTCGATCGCCGCGCCGAAGACACGCCGCCCGAACACCGCCTGAAGCCGCGCCCCGATCCGAGCCGTCACCCGCCCGCGCGCGAATTCCAGCAACCCGTAGAAAAGATACAGCGCCGTCACCAGCAGGAACAGCGCCACCAGCGTCTCTTCGGACCGCGAGCCCAGCACCCGGTCATAGACCTGCAGCATGAACAGGGGACCGGTCAACATCAACAGGTTGGCAAAGAAACTGAACAGCGCCACCGCCCAGAACAGGCTTCTGCTCCTGGCCCGGGCCAGCGTGAATTCGTTGCGGTCTTGGGCTTTGCTCATCGGTCCGACCTTGGCAGGGACGCAACGCAACCCGCCGCGCGGCACGCATGGCCAGGCCAGGCGCATCGCTCGACGGGCTCATCGGCTTCCTCATCTCCCGGCCCCTGCGGAGCCTCGCGGGCGGGCATGCCCCGCGCCTGTTCGGCCCCACTCAAACCCCGTTCCGTGCCGGAATTCAAGGCTGGCAATCGGCGTCCCGGCTTGCCCTGCGGAACTCCGCCGCCGCCGCCGCGCAGGCCCGCCGCTAGCCCAGCGTGGCCCGGATCGCCCGCAGGGTCGCATCCACCACCTGGTCGGCCTCGTCCCGCGTCAGGCACAAGGGCGGGGCGAAGCCCAGGATATCGCCCTGCGGCATCGCCCGCGCGATCACGCCGTTGCGCGCCATCTCGGCCACCACCGCGCCCGCGACCTTGCCCGCCGGATCGTGGAACCGCCGCGCCGCCTTGTCCGCGACCAGCTCCACCGCGCACAGCATCCCCTCGCCGCGCACCTCGCCCACCTGCGGGTGATCGGCCAGCGCAGTGCGCATCGCCGCCAGGAAATACGCCCCCAGCTCGGCCGCGTTCTGCACCAGCCCCAGCGCGTCCACCAGCTTCAGGTTGGCCACCCCCGCCGCCGCCCCGATCGGATGCGCCGAATAGGTCCAGCCATGGCCGATCGGCCCGAACTCGTCGGTGCCGCGCGCCAGCACGTCCCACATCCGCTGCGACACGATCGAGGCCGACAGCGGCGCATAGGCCGAGGTCAGCCCCTTGGCCAGCGTGATCAGATCGGGCCGCAACCCGTAATGGTCGGACCCGAACATGCTGCCCAGCCGCCCGAAGCCGGTCACCACCTCGTCGGCGATCAGCAGGATATCGTGGCGCTCCAGGATCGGCTGGATCGCGTCCCAATAGCCCGCGGGCGGCGGCACGATGCCCCCCGTCCCCATCACCGGCTCGCCGATGAAGGCGGCGATGGTCTCGGCCCCCTCGCGCGCGATCAGCGCCTCAAGCTCTGCCGCGCAGAAGGAAACGAAATCGGCCTCGCTCATGTCGGGATCGGGACGGCGATAGTAATAGGCGGGCTCGGTATGCAGGATCCGCTCCAGCGGCAGGTCGAAGCGGTCATGGAACACCTTCAGCCCGGTCATCGACCCCGTCACCAGCCCCGAGCCGTGATAGCCCCGCCAGCGGCTGATGATCTTCTTCTTTTCGGGCCGTCCCAGCAGGTTGTTGTAATGCCAGACCAGTTTGACATTCGTCTCGTTCGCATCCGACCCCGACAGCCCGAAATAGACCTTGGACATATGCGCCGACGCGCGGTCCATCACCATTTTCGCCAGCGTGATGCTGGCCTCGGTGCCATGGCCCACATAGGCGTGGTAATAGGCCAGTTCCCGCGCCTGTTCGGCAATCGCCTCGGCGATCTCGGCCCGGCCATAGCCCACATTCACGCAATAAAGCCCGGCAAAGGCGTCCAGAAAGCGGTTGCCGTCGCGATCCTCGATGAAACAGCCCTGCCCGGTGCGGATGATCCGTTCCGGCGCCTCGCCGCGGGCGAACTGGCCCAGATGCGTCGAGGGGTGGAAAAAGCTCTCGCGGTCCCACTGTTCCAACTGGTCGTTTCTCAGCATCGCGCCTGTCCTTTCGCCCGGTTGCGGCGCCTCGCGCGCCCCTCGGATAGCCCCGCCGGGGATATCGCTCGGCGCAGGCATAGCCGGTTTGACCCGCCGCCTCCACCCCTGCCCCCCGCCACAGAGATTGACGCCCCCCGCGCCATGGTCTGATATCGCCCGACACGCCGCGAACAGGAGCCATCGCCCCCATGACCGAGGAAATCGTCCAGTTCGGCTACGCCACCGAGGGTCACGCGCCCTTCAGCCTGGGCGAATATGACCGCCGTCTGGGCCTTGTGCGCCGGGCGATGGAAGAGCGCGGCATCGACATCCTGTTCGTCGAGGATCCCTCGAACATGGCCTGGCTCACGGGCTATGACGGCTGGTCCTTCTATGTCCATCAGGGCGTTCTGGTCTTCCACGATGCCGACCCGATGTGGTGGGGACGCCAGATGGACGCCAATGCCGCGGTGCGCACGGTCTGGATGGCGGGCGCCCATATCACCCATTATTCGGACGCTTACGTTCAATCGACCGAACGCCACCCGATGCAGCAGCTTGCGGACATCATCCGCGACCTGGGCTATGGCGCCAGGCGGATCGGCGTCGAGATGGAGAACTACTATTTCTCCGCCAAGGCCTACCTGACCCTGCGCGCGGCGCTGCCCGAGGCCGAACTGGTGGACGCCACGGCGCTGGTGAACTGGCAGCGCACCGTGAAATCCGACGAGGAACTGGATTTCATGCGCCGCGCCGCGCGGATCTCGGAAAAGATGATCGACGGCGTGCTGGACCGGATCGAACCCGGCCTGCCCAAGAACCGGCTGGTGGCCGATCTCTATCACGACGCGATCACCGGCACCGACGAGGGCTGGGGCGATTACCCCGCCATCGTGCCGCTCCTGCCCTCCGGCGCGGATGCCTCGGCCTCGCACCTGACCTGGGACGGGCGGCCCTTCGCGGAAGGAGAGGCCACCTTCTTCGAAATCTCGGGCTGCTACCGGCGCTATCACGCGCCGTTCTGCCGGACGATCTTCCTGGGCGAGCCGCCCGATTACATGCGCCGCGCCGAGGCCGCCCTGCTCGAAGGGATCGAGGCCGGATTATGGGCCGCCAAGGCCGGGAACCGGGCCTGCGACATCGCCAATGCGCTGGCCGCCCCCCTTGAACGGGCAGGCATCCGCCGCGGCGCGCGCTGCGGCTATCCGATCGGCCTCAGCTACCCGCCCGACTGGGGCGAGCGCACGATCTCCCTGCGCCCCGAGGATGACACCGTTCTGGAACCCGGCATGACCTTCCATTTCATGCCCGGCCTCTGGATGGAGAACTGGGGCCTGGAAATCACCGAATCCATCCTGATCCGCGAGGACGGCCCGGCCGAGACCTTCTGCAACCGCCCGCGCAAGCTCTACGTCAAGCCATGACCGACCGGCTGGACAGCACCCGCGCGATCCTGGCCGATCTGGTGGCCTTTCCCACCGTATCCTCGGACTCGAATCTCGCGATGATCGTCCATATCGCCGCCATGCTGGGCGATCTGGGCGCGCATGTGGACCTGTTCCATGACGAGACCGGGCAGAAGGCCAACCTGTTTGCCACGCTCGGCCCGCGCGCGGCGGGCGGCGGGATCGTGCTGTCGGGCCATACCGACGTGGTGCCGGTGACCGACCAGGACTGGTCCACCGATCCGTTCCGGTTGCACGAGGCCGACGGGCGGCTTTACGGCCGCGGCACCTGCGACATGAAGGGCTTCATCGCCGCGACGCTGGCCATGGCGCCGGTCTGGGCGGCGCTGGATCTGAAACGCCCGCTGCATTTCGCCTTCACCCATGACGAGGAGGTGGGCTGCCTCGGCGGGCAGGCGCTGGTGGCCGAACTGGCCGCCCGCGGCCTCCGCCCCGAGGTCGCGATCATCGGCGAGCCCACCGAAATGCGCATCGTCGAGGCGCACAAGGGCTGCTGCGAATATTCGGTGGAGTTTCACGGGCTGGAAGGCCACGGCTCGAACCCCGACGCAGGCGTGAACGCCGCCGAGGCCGCGGTGCGCTATGTCGCCCGCCTGATGGACCTGGCCCAGGCGCTGAAGGCGCGCGCCCCGCATAACAGCCCCTTCACCCCGCCCTGGACCACGATCAACCTGGGCCGCATCGCGGGCGGACATGCCCATAACGTGATCCCCGGCCGGGCCGAAGTGGATTGGGAAATGCGCCCCGTCCAGGCCGCGGACATGGCGTTCGTCAAGGACCAGATGGCCCGCCATGTGGACGAGGTCCTGCTGCCCGGCATGCGCGCCGTTGATCCCGCCGCCGCCATCCTGACCCGCGTGGTGGGCGAGGTCGCCGGGCTGGAACCGATGGAAGACAGCGCCGCCCGCCGCCTGCTGATGGACCTGACCGGCGAGGCCCGCGCCGAAACCGTGCCCTTCTCGACCGAAGCGGGGCTGTTCCAGTCCATCGGCTGCGCGGCCGCCGTCTGCGGGCCGGGGTCCATCGCCCAGGCCCACAAGCCCGACGAATACATCACGCTCGACCAGTTGGCCCAATGCCTGAGCATGCTGGACAATCTGGCCGCCGTCCTGACCCGCTAGGCCCGGCCCCCGCAGCGGGGACCGGGCCGGGGCGCGTCATTGCAGCGCCGCATCCGTGATCGCGTGGGTCCAGGCGCCCTCGGGCTCCTTCGTGATGACCGGATCCGAGCCGCCCGACATCAGCGAGGCCACCGTGCGCGCGTAATCCTCGGGGTCCAGCGCCCCGTTCGATCCGGCGGTCAGCTTGGCGACCTCGCCCATCATCCGCTTCTGGTGGGTCTCGGTCTGGGCGCCGGTCTCGTCATTGTCCAGAACGATCATAGCCGCCGCGTCGGGGTTTTCCTCGGCCCATTTCCACCCCTTCATCGAGGCCCGCACGAACCGCACCAGCTTGTCCGCCTCGGCCTCGTCGGCCAGCTTGGACTCGAGGACATAAAGCCCGTCCTCCAGCGTCGCGACGCCCTGATCCTCATACTTGAAGGTCACAAGCTCGTCGGCCGAGATCCCGGCATCGATCACCTGCCAGTATTCGTTATAGGTCATGGTCGAGATGCAATCGGCCTGCTTCTGCAACAGCGGATCGACGTTGAAGCCCTGCTTCAGCACCGTCACACCCCCCGCCGACCCGTCGGTCGGGATGCCAAGCTGGCTCATCCAGCTCAGGAACGGATATTCATTGCCGAAGAACCACACCCCCAGCGTCCGGCCGGGGAAATCCTCGGGGCCGGTGACGCCGGTCTCCTTCAGGCAGGTCAGCATCATGCCCGAGGACTTGAACGGCTGGGCGATGTTGACGATGGGCGCCCCCGCCTCGCGCGCGGCCAGTGCCGAGGGCATCCAGTCCACCATCACATCGGCCCCGCCCCCCATCAGCACCTGAACCGGCGCGATGTCGGGGCCGCCGGGCTTGATCGTGACATCCAGCCCCTCTTCCTCGTAGAAGCCCTGGTCCAGCGCGACGTAATAGCCCGCGAACTGGGCCTGCGTGACCCATTTCAGTTGCAGGTTCAGCTTGTCCGCCGCCTGCGCCGCCCCCGCGCCCAGCACAAGCGCCAGCGCCGCCGTCGTCATTCTCAGTTTCATATTTACCTCCGTGTTGCCTTTGTTATTCGCCCCGCTGCGAGGGGTGCCAGAAGGTCACCGCCCGTTCGGCCAGTGCAACGAGGCCGTAGAATGCCGAACCGGCCAGCGCCGCCACGGCAATTTCCGCCCAGACCATGTCGAGCGCCAGCCGCCCCACCTCGGTCGAGATGCGAAATCCCATGCCCCTGATGGGGCTGCCGAAGAACTCGGCCACGATGGCCCCGATCAGCGCCAGCGTGGTCGCGATCTTCAGCCCGTTGAAGATGAACGGCATCGCCGCCGGAAGCCGCAGCTTCAGCAGCGTCTGGCCATAGCTTGCCGACCAGGTCCGCATCAGGTCGCGCTGCATCGGATCGCTGGCGGCCAGCCCCTGCACGGTGTTCACCAGCACCGGAAAGAACACCATCGCGACCACCACCGCCGCCTTGGACTGCCAGTCGAAGCCGAACCACATCACCAGGATCGGCGCGGTGCCGATGATCGGCAGCGCCGCGATGAAATTGCCGACCGGCAACAGGCCCCGTTTCAGGAAGGGCGAGCGGTCGATCAGGATCGCGGTCAGCACCGCCGCCGAACAGCCCATCACATAGCCCGACAGCGCCCCCTTGACGAAGGTCTGCACGAAATCGACCCACAGGATCGACGTGCTGGACGCGATCCGCGCCCCAATGGCCGTGGGCGGCGGCAGGATCACGCTCGGCACCCCGAGGCCGCGCACCAGCCCCTCCCACACCACAAGGATCGTGAGGCCGAAGATCGCGGGCACCGCCAGCCGCACGGCCCATGTCCGCCGCCAGGGCGAATTCGACAGCCACACGTTCAGCGCCAGCGCCGCCGCCCAGAACGCCGCGACCCCGCCCAGCCAGATCATCGCGCCATCCCCATCCGCTTCAGCGTGATCCGCTGGATCAGCCCGATGATCCCCACCAGCGTCGCGGCCAGGATCGCGGCGGCAAACAGCGCCGACCAGATCTGCACCGTCTGCCCGTAATAGCTGCCCGCCAGCAACCGCGCGCCAAGCCCCCGCACCGCGCCGGTGGGCAACTCGCCCACGATGGCGCCCACCAGGCTCGCCGCCATCCCGACCTTCAGCGAGGTGAACAGATAGGGCATCGAGGACGGCCAGCGCAGTTTCCAGAACGCCTGCGACGGGCTGGCCGAATAGGTCCGCAACAGGTCAAGCTGCATCCGGTCGGGACTGCGCAGCCCCGCCACCATGCCGACCACCACGGGGAAGAAGGACAGATAGGCCGAGATGATCGCCTTGGGCAGCAGCCCGCTGATGCCGACCGAGTTCAGCACCACGATGATCATCGGCGCGATGGCCAGGATCGGGATGGTCTGGGACGCGATCGCCCAGGGCATCACGCTCATGTCCATCGCGCGGTTATGCACGATGCCCACGGCCAGCAGGATGCCCAGCCCGGTCCCGATGCCGAAACCCACCAGCGTCGCCGACAGCGTGACCCAGCCATGCCAGATCAGGCTGCGCCGCGTGAAGGCCCGGCCCTCCAGCACCATGGCGCCGGTGGTGTTCCACAACTCCGCCCCGACCTGATGCGGCGCGGGCAGCTTGGGGCGCTCCTGCGCCATCGTGTCGGCGACGATCTGGGCAATTGTCAGGTCCTGCCCGGCGCGGGCCGCCTGATCCAGCGTCCATTGCCGGTTCAGCATCACCGCCGCGCCATACCACAGCGCCAGGATCGCCATCACCACCGTCAGGATCGGCAGGACGCTACGCATCCGGCGGCCTCCGCGGGCTGCGCGTGGCGCCAAACCGCTTGCCCAGCAGATGCAGCCCCAGAACCGCCGGCGCCACCGTCACCAGAAAGGCGACCCAGCCCAGCAGCGGGTAGGTGCTGACGCCCAGATCGAAGACCCAGGCCAGCACCACCGCCAGCCACAGCGCGCCCAGCCCCAGAATGATCCAGCGTCTGGTTGTCATGATCATGCCCCGCCCCCTGGCCCGCGCGCAGGCGACGGGCGATGTCCGGCCTGCCCGGCGGGACGACGCCGCCCTGGCGCCCGCGCCATGCACCGGGCGCATGGCCCGAAATCATATGGAAATCCGATGGAATTCATATGGAAATCATATTCCGTTTTCCGGCCTCACTCGTCATAGGCATGTCCTGCGCGCAACCCTTCGCGGACCCGGTGCGCCACTTCCAGAAACGCGGCCGTGTCACGGATATCCAGCGGCCGTTCCTTCGGCAGCGGGCTCTCGATCACATCCGTGATCCGCCCCGGGCGGGGACTCATCACCACGATCTTGGTGGACAGATAGACCGCCTCGGGGATCGAGTGCGTCACGAACAGACAGGTCTTCCCCGTCCGCGCCCAAAGCGCCAGAAGCTGCTCGTTCAGGTGGTCGCGCACGATCTCGTCCAGCGCGCCAAAGGGTTCATCCATAAGCAGAATATCGGCGTCAAACGCCAGCGCCCGGGCAATGCTGGCGCGCTGCTGCATCCCCCCCGACAACTGCCAGGGATACTTGTTGCCGAACCCTTTCAGGTCCACCAGCTCCAGCACGCGGGCGACCCGTTCCTCCTGTTCGGCCCGGGGAAACCCCATGATCTCCAGCGGCAGCTTGATGTTCTTCGCAATCGTCCGCCACGGATACAACCCCGCCGCCTGGAACACATAGCCATAGCTGCGCGCCTGCCGCGCGGCATCCGGCGTCAGCCCGTTCACCGTCAGGCTGCCCCCCGTCGGATGCTCCAACGCCGCCACACAGCGCAGGAAAGTCGTTTTCCCACAACCGCTTGGCCCGATGAAACTGACGAACTCGCCCTTTTCAATGCTCAGCGATACATCGCTAAGTGCCTGAACAGGCCCGTCATTCGTCTGGAACACCAGATCGAGGTGATCCGCCTTGATGACCGCAGACTTCACAATCGTTCCCTTGCCCGGGCGGGCCACAGGCCCCGCCACCCTGCCCCTGCCTCAGACCCCGCTTGCCGGAATCCCCGTCCGTTCCACCCTGCGCGGCGCGGTCAGTTCCTTCCAGGACGACAGCGCCCGGTTCACCGCCCCGTTCGGCTCGCGCCGCACGAATTGCCCATGCCCTTCCTCGCCCCGGAACTCGCCGTCATGGACCGCAACGCGCCCCCGCGTCAGCGTGAAACGCGGCAGGCCCTTGACCTTGTGGCCCTCGAACACGTTGTAATCTATCGCAGATTGCTGGGTCGCCGCAGAAATCGTCTTTTCCTTCTCGGGATCCCAGACCACCAGATCGGCATCCGCCCCCACCAGCACCGCGCCCTTTTTCGGATAGCAGTTCAGGATCTTGGCGATATTGGTCGAGGTCACGGCCACGAACTCGTTCGGCGTCAGCCGGCCGGTGCCCACCCCGTGGGTCCAGAGCATCGGCAACCGATCCTCAAGTCCGCCGGTCCCGTTCGGGATCCTGGTGAAATCCCCCACGCCAAAGCGTTTCTGCGCGGTGGTAAAGGCGCAATGATCGGTCGCCACGACCGACAGCGAGCCCGAGGCCAGCCCCGCCCACAGGCTGTCCTGATGGCGCTTGTTGCGGAAGGGGGGCGACATCACGCGCCGCGCGGCATGGTCCCAGTCGGGATGGGCATATTCGCTGTCGTCCAGCGTCAGGTGCTGGATCAGGGGTTCGCCCCAGACCCGCTTGCCCAGCATCCGCGCGCGCCTTATCGCCTCATGCGCCTCCTCGCAGGAGACGTGGACGACATAAAGCGGCACGCCCGCCATGTCGGCGATCATGATCGCGCGGTTGGTGGCCTCGCCCTCGACCTCGGGGGGGCGCGAATAGGCATGCGCCTCGGGGCCGTTGTTGCCCTCGTCCAGCAGGCGGCGCTGCAATTCGGCCACCACGTCGCCATTCTCGGCATGGACCAGCGGGATCGCCCCCAGTTCGGCGCAGCGGCGGAACGAGGCATACATCTCGTCGTCGTTCACCATCAAGGCGCCCTTGTAGGCCATGAAATGCTTGAAGGTGGTGATGCCCTTCTGGCGGACGACGGCCTCCATCTCGTTGAAGACCTGTTCCGACCACCAGGTGACCGCCATGTGGAACGAGTAATCGCAATGCGCCCGCGTCGACTTGTTGTCCCACATCTGAAGCGCGTCGAGCAGCCCCTGCCCGGGGCTCGGCAGCGCGAAATCCACCACCATCGTGGTGCCGCCCGAAAGGGCCGCGCGGGTGCCGGATTCGAAATCGTCCGCCGAGTAGGTGCCCATGAAGGGCATCTCCAGATGCGTATGCGGGTCGATCCCGCCGGGCATGACGTAGCAGCCGGTCGCGTCGAGGGTTTCATCGCCCTTCAGGTCCGGCCCGATCTCGAGAATCCTGCCGCCCTCAACGGCTACATCGGCCTTGTAGGTCAGGTCGGCGGTAACGATGGTGCCGTTCTTGATGATTGTGGTCATTCGTTTTCTCCCTGTTGCCACCCGCCCCGGCCTTGCGCCGGGGCCTCGCCGCCGGCACTCAGGGGATCGCGTGGGTCATATCCTTCCAGTTCGGATTGGACTCGGTGATCAACTGATCCTTCCACGCGCGCCGCCAGCGTTTCAGTTGGCGTTCCCGGCGCAAGGAGGGTTCGAACTCGGCATGGGCCTCGAACCAGACGAGGGTTCGGATGTTGTATCTGGCCGTATGCGCGGAGAGCCCGGCGCGATGCGCCTCGACCCGCTGCCGCAAGTCGTGCGTGCGCCCGATATAGATCGCCCCGCCCGGGCGCGATGCCATGATGTAGACCCAATGCACCATTCGCGCAGGGTCGCGAAAACCGGTTAAGCAAGTGTAAACCCCGCCCCGGCCTCCGCGCCGGGGCCTCGCCGCTTCTGGCCGGCGGGCAGAGGTCCCGGGTCAAGCCCGGGACGGGGTCTTCGGGAACCGGCCTCACCCCACGATCTCCGCCGTCTCCACCACCGCGTGGAACAGCACGTTCGCGCCCTTCTCGGCCCATTCGGGGGAAATCTCCTCGGCCTCGTTGTGGCTGAGCCCGTCCACGCAGGGGCACATCACCATGGTCGTGGGCGCCACACGGTTGATCCAGCAGGCGTCGTGGCCCGCGCCCGAGACGATGTCCATGTGGGAATAGCCCAGCCGCTCGGCGGCGTCGCGCACGCGGCCCACCAGCACCGGGTCGAAGGCGGGCGGGTCGAAGAAGCCGACAAGCTCGGACGAGAACTTGACCCCGATATCGGCGCAGACCCCCGGCGCGCGGGCGAGGAACTCGGCCACCAGCGCGTCCAGCGTGTCCAGGATGTGGCTGCGGAAATCGACGGTGAAGACGACCTTTTCGGGGATGATGTTGCGGCTGTTGGGGTAGACGTCGACATGCCCCACCGCCCCCACCGCGTTCGGCTGGCGGGCGATGGCGATCTCGTGGACCAGCTCGATCACCCGCGCCATGCCGCGGCCGGCGTTCCGGCGCAGGTACATCGGCGTGGACCCGGTGTGCTGGCCCTTGCCGGTCACGGTACATTCGATCCAGCGCAGGCCCTGGCCGTGGGTGACGACGCCGATCTCCTTGCCCTCGGCCTCCAGGATCGGGCCCTGCTCGATGTGCAACTCGAAGAAGGCGTGCATCTTGCGCGCACCCACGGGCTCGTCGCCCTTCCAGCCGATCCGGTCCAGCTCGTCGCCGAAGCGCAGCCCCTTGGCATCGCGCCGGTCATAGGCCCAGTCCTGCTCGAGCACGCCGGCGAAGACGCCCGAGGCCAGCATGGCGGGGGCAAAGCGCGTGCCCTCCTCGTTGGTCCAGTTGGTGACGACGATCGGGTGCTTCGTGCGGATGCCCAGATCGTTCAGCGTGCGGATGATCTCAAGGCCCCCCAGCACCCCCAGCACCCCGTCATACTTGCCGCCCGTCGGTTGGGTGTCGAGATGCGAGCCCACATAGACCGGCAGCGCATCCGGATCCTCACCGGGCCGGGTGGCGAACATCGTGCCCATCTCGTCCACGCCCAGGGTGCAGCCCGCCTCCTGACACCAGCGCTGGAACAGCGCGCGGCCCTCGGCATCGGCATCGGTCAGGGTCTGGCGGTTGTTGCCGCCCGCGATGCCGGGGCCGATCTGCGCCATCTCCATCAGGCTGTCCCACAGCCGTTCGCCGTTGATCTTCAGATTCTCTCCGGGGGCTGTCATGGTCACGTCGTCCTCACCTGTTTGCCTGCGGTCATGCCGCCCACGCCCTCTGCGGGGCGTTGTCGCCAATCACTCTTGCCTCCCCCCGATCCGAGTTCAAGCGGCGCGGGGCGGCGGGCGAAAAATTTTCGCGATTCGGCACCGTGAGCGGTTAAAGTGCCGTCGTCCCGGGCAAAAACGGGACCAATGACAACCGGGGCGGGCAGTCTTGGGAAAAGGATAAGGGAGGAAAACGCAGATGAACAACAACACGTTGCTGATCGGAGGGGTGGTTGTCGCGGCGGCCTTTGCTTTCGTGGTGACCCAGAAACGCTCCGGCACGGAGGACGCCGAGATCGAGTCCCGGGTCGCGGCGCTGAACGACCGGATCGGCGAGTTGGAAAGCTCGCTCGCCGAGGTGACCGAGCGCGCCGATGCCCAGGCCGCCGTGATCGCCGAGACCGCGACGCTGGGCAGCCGACTGGCCGAAACCGTTCAGGGGCTGGGAGAGGTCTCGGGATCGGTCGCCGAGACCGCCGCGGCGCCTGCCCCCGCAGATGCACCCGAAGCCGCCCCGGTAACGGCCGCGGCGGCGGTGGACGCCGGTGTGGGCGAGACCGCAATCTTCGGCGATGGCGCGGTGCGGGTGTTCCTGTCGCGGGTCGACGCGGCGGCGGGCACGGCGCGGATCGCGGTCAACGGGCTTGCCACCACCACGCTGGCCGTAGGCGAAAGCGTCGAGGCCGACGGGGCCTGCTCGGTCACGCTGGGCGGGGTAGAGGGCAACCGGGCAAGCCTCGGCTACGCCTGCGGAAGCTGACAGTCAGCCGCCCGCCCGGCCAGTCCGGGCGGGCGCTTGCGCCCGGATCAGTCCAGCGCCTTCAGCACGGCGGACAGCTTGCCGAACAGTTCGTCGATCTGTGAGCGGTCGATCATCAGCGGCGGACTCAGTGCGATGATGTCGCCGGTTGTGCGGATCAGAAGCCCCGCCTCATAGGCGTTCAGGAAAGCGGTGAAGGCGCGTTTTGTCGGCTCGCCCGCGATGGGTTCCAGTTCGACCGCGCCGATCAGGCCCATGTTGCGGATGTCGATCACATGGGGCAGGCCCCTGAGGCTGTGCAGCGCATCCTCCCAATAGGGTGCCAGCGCAGCGGCATTCTCGAACAGCCCCTCCTCGCGATAGGTCTGAAGCGTGGCGATCCCGGCGGCCGAGGCAATCGGGTTGCCTGAATAGGTATAGCCGTGGAACAGTTCGATCACATGCTCGGGGCCAGCCATGAAGGCGTCGTGGATCGCCCCGGTCGTCAGCACCGCGCCCATCGGGATCACCCCGTTGGTCAGGCCCTTGGCCACGGTCATCATGTCGGGCTGCACGCCGAAATGATCGGCGGCAAAGGCGCTGCCCAGCCGCCCGAAGCCGGTGATGACCTCGTCGAAGATCAGCAGGATGCCGTGTTTCGTGCAGATCTCGCGCAGCTTTTCCAGATAGCCCCTGGGCGGCATCAGCACGCCGGTCGAGCCCGCCATCGGCTCGACGATCACGGCGGCGATGGTCTCTGCCCCGTGCAGCGCAACGATGCGTTCGAGGTCATCGGCGAGATACGCGCCATGCTCGGGCTGGCCACGGGTAAAGGCATTCTGTCCCGGCAGATGGGTGTGCGGCAGGTGATCGACGCCGGCCAGAAGCGTGCCGAACATCTTGCGGTTGTTGACGATGCCGCCCACCGAGATTCCGCCGAAATTGACGCCGTGATAACCCCGCTCGCGCCCGATCAGGCGGGTCCGCGCGCCCTCGCCCCGCGCGCGGTGATAGGCGATGGCGATCTTCAGCGCGGTCTCGACCGACTCGGAGCCCGAGTTAGTGAAAAAGACGTGCTCCATCCCCTCGGGCGCCATGTCGCGCAGCGCCGAGGCCAGTTCGAACGCCTTGGGGTGCCCCATCTGGAAGGCGGGCGCATAATCCAGTTCGGCGGCCTGTTTCTGGATCGCCTCGGTGATCTTCGGCCGACAATGGCCCGCATTGCAGCACCACAGCCCGGCGGTGCCGTCCAGCACCTCGCGCCCATCGGAAGTCTTGTAATACATCCCCTCGGCGCCCACGAACATCCGCGGCGCCTTCTTGAACTGACGGTTCGCGGTGAACGGCATCCAGAAGGCGGACAGGTCATTGGGTCCGGGATTGCGGTCGAGCGCCATGACGATCTCCAAGAGGCGGGCCACCCGGATCGGGCGGGCAAAACGTTTGACCGGACGGTCAGGATCAGGCTAGCAGAGGGCGCGGGGCAGTCAAGCGAACGGCCCGCGTCCGTCGGGGTACGCCATCGGTCCGGCGGGTGACATGATAAATGAAACCCAATAGATTTCCACCGATCCATTTCGCAATGTCATCCGATCCCCCCCGCACCCGTATCCAGCGCCGCAACCGCCGCGCAATCCTGGAGGCCGCCCTTGCGGTGTTCTCGCAGCACGGCTTTCGTGGCGCCACACTCGACCAGATCGCGGCCGAGGCGGGGCTGTCGAAACCCAACCTGCTCTATTATTTCCCTTCCAAGGAGGCGATCCACGAGACGCTTCTTGCCGGGCTTCTGGAAACCTGGCTCGACCCGTTGCGCGCGCTCGACCCCGCGGGCGACCCCATCGAGGAGATCCTCGGCTATGTCCGCCGCAAACTGGCAATGAGCCGGGATTTTCCCCGCGAGAGCAGGCTCTTTGCCAACGAGATCCTGCAAGGCGCGCCGCGGATCGGGCCGACGCTGGACGGCGAGTTGAAATCGCTGGTGGACGAAAAGGCGGCGGTGATCGCGGGCTGGTCCGCCGCAGGGCGAATTGCAGATGTCGATCCCTGGCACCTGATCTTCTCGATCTGGGCGCTGACCCAGCATTATGCCGATTTCGACGTGCAGGTCCGCGCCGTGCTGGGACCGGATCGCGGCGATCCGTTCGACGGGGCCGAACGCCATCTGGTCACGCTCTTCACCCGGCTGCTGACCCCATGAACAGACCCGCGCCCGTTAACCATGGGATACGAATTTCCTCGCCAAACCCTTTTCGCGCGCGCACATTTCTGCCCATAGTTTCAGGTGGTGGGGGTCTGAGCAGGAGCTTGGGACCAATGCAGATCATCGGCCCTATCCCGGCGGTCGGCCTTCAGGACAGCGGTGTTACCGCCGTCAGTGCCGTTGCGGCGACAACCACTGTCGCGCCAGCGGGAGGCGGAAACTCGTCCGGGCAGACCCGCAGCGAAACCGGCGAGCGCGGCCAGCAGCCGCCCCGCGCCATCTTCCCCGCACCCGATCCGGATCGGCCGGCCGGTCCGCCGCCGAGCTTTGACACCACGCCCCTCCAGTTGGAGGCGGAGCGGCGCCTCAGCGAGGCATCGGCCTTCTGGCGCAGCGGCGCCCCGATGCCCGAGACGGCGCAACGCCAGCTCGACATCGAGCTCTGAGCCGGACGGCCAATGCAGGCGCGCGCGCCTATTCTGCGGCGCGCACAGCCGGATTGTTGGGATGCGCCGTCCAGTTCCCGTAGTCCGCGGGAACAGTCTTTCCCGTGCGCGGATCGACCTCGCCCGGCGCCAGGCGGCGCATGGTGATGCAGCCCTCGACCGGACAAACATCGACGCACAGATTGCAGGCAACGCATTCCTCGTCCTTCACCACGAATCGCCTCTCGGGCGTCATCCCGATCGCCTGATGGCTGGTATCCTCGCAGGCCGCATAGCACCGTCCGCACTTGATGCAGGCCTCCTGGTCGATCACCGCCTTGGTGATGTAGTTAAGGTTCAGATATTGCCAATCCGTTACGTTCGGCACGGCCATCCCGGTAAAGTCCGACAGGGTTGAGAACCCCTTGCGGTCCATCCAGTCCGACATGCCCGCGATCATTTCCTGCACGATGCGGAAGCCGTAGGTCATGACCGCCGTACAGACCTGCACATTGCCCGCGCCCAGCGCCATGAACTCGGCCGCATCCTTCCATGTCGTCACGCCGCCGATGCCGGAAATCGGCAGACCCCGCGTCTGCGGATCTCGGGCGATCTCGGCCACCATGTTCAGCGCGATGGGCTTCACCGCCGGGCCGCAATAGCCGCCATGGGTGCCCTTGCCGTCGATGGTGGGTTCCGGACACATCAGGTCGAGGTCAACCGAAGTGATCGAGTTGATCGTGTTGATGAGCGACACCGCATCCGCGCCGCCCTTGTGCGCCGCGCGGGAGGCCAGCCGGATATCGGTGATGTTGGGCGTCAGTTTCACGATCACCGGCATGCGCGTATTCGCCTTGCACCAGCGGGTGACCATCTCGACATATTCGGGCACCTGCCCGACGGCCGAGCCCATGCCGCGCTCGCTCATCCCGTGGGGGCAACCGAAATTGAGTTCCACCCCGTCCGCGCCCGTCTCCTCGACCCGCGCGAGGATGCGCTTCCACGCCTCCTCCTCGCAGGGCACCATCAGGCTGACGACCATCGCCCGGTCGGGCCAGTCGCGCTTGACCGTCTTGATCTCGCGCAGGTTCACCTCCAGCGGGCGGTCGGTGATCAGTTCGATATTGTTGAGCCCCAGAAGCCGCCGGTCGGCCCCGTAGATCGCGCCATAGCGGGGGCCGTTGACATTGACCACGGGCGGGCCGTCCTCGCCCAGCGTCTTCCACACAACGCCGCCCCAGCCCGCCTCGAACGCGCGCACGACGTTGTATTCCTTGTCGGTCGGCGGCGCCGAGGCCAGCCAGAACGGGTTCGGGGACTTGATCCCCACGAAATCGTTTCTCAGATCGGCCATGGCTCAGCCCTCCCCCATCAGGGTCGCATGAATGTCCTTGGCGGCGTCGCGGCCCTCGGCCACCGCCGTCACGGTCAGGTCGTCGCCGCCCGCCGCACAATCGCCGCCGACCCAGACGCCCGGCAGGCTGGTGCGCCCCGGCCCCGTCACGGCGATCTTGCGGCCCGACAGCGCCAGCCCCTCGGGCGCGCCTTCAAGGCTTTGGCCGATGGCCTTGAGCACCTGGTCGGCCTTCAGTCGGAAGGTCTCGCCGGTCAGCTCCAGACCGGCGTCGGTCTCCTTCGTATAGGCGAATTCCACCGCCTCGACCGCCCCCTCGCCCAGAAGGCGCAGGGGAGCGGCGCCGGTGACGATGCGCACACCCTTGGACGCGGCCAGGTTCTGCTCGGCCTCGGACGCGCTCATCGCCTCGCGACCGCGGCGATAGACCATGGTGACGTTCTCTGCTCCCAGCAGTTTCGACTGCACCGCCGCATCCACCGCCGTCATGCCGCCGCCGATGACCACCACATGACGCCCGACGGGCAGAGCCGACAGATCCTTGGTCTGCCGCAGTTCGGCTATGAAATCGACCGCGTCGCGGACATGGGATCTTTCCTCGCCCTCGGCGCGCAATGCGTTCACGCCGCCCAGCCCGATCGCCAGGAATATCGCATCGTATTCCGACCGCAGCCCGTCCAGCGACAGGTCACGCCCCAGCGCCTTGCCGTTGTGGACCGCGATGCCGCCGATGCCCAGCAGCCATTCGACCTCGGCCTGGGCGAAATCGTTCACCGTCTTGTAGGCGGCAATGCCGTATTCGTTCAGTCCGCCTGCCTTGGGTTTCGCATCGAACAGGTCGACCGCGTGCCCCTTCATCGCCAGACGATGCGCACAGGCCAGCCCCGCGGGTCCCGCTCCCACCACCGCGACCCGCTTGCCGGTCGGTTCGGCGCGTGTGAAGGGATGGGCGCCCTCGGCCATCAGAATATCCGTGGCAAATCGCTGCAGCCGACCGATCTCGACCGGCTTGCCCTCTGCCACCTCACGCACGCAGACCTCTTCGCAAAGCTGCTCGGTCGGGCAGACGCGAGCGCACATACCGCCCAGGATGTTCTGCTCGAAGATGGTCCGCGCGGACGCCCGGGGCGCCCCGGTCGCGATCTCTCGAATGAAGAGCGGGATGTCGATGGCGGTGGGACAGGCCGTCACACAGGGCGCGTCATGGCAGAAATAACAGCGGTCAGCGGCAACCCGCGCCTCGTGCGCCGTCAAAGGCGGCGCCTTGTCGGCGAAATTGTCGCGGTAGGTTTCGGGCGCGAGGCGCCCGGAAACGACCCCGGGGGTAAGTGGCGTATTGGCCATTCCGGCCCTCCCTGCTGCCTTCCCTTTTCGGAGCAGCCTGCCACAGCAACGGATTTTATCAAACGGTAAATTCCGAGGGCGCGGCAGAGACGGCGGGTTTGCCGGAGCGGCCGAAGATGCTGCCCAAGGAATAAGCAGAGTCGGCGGCAGGCCCCCATCGGCAAAAACCGCCGCACCCGCTTTCCATGGGGGTGACCCTCGCGTATAAGCGGCCCAATTCACGAAGCGGGCGGCCCCGCGGCGGACCGGATCGCGACCGATCGAGGACAGGCATGACCAAGACTTCCCACGAGGCGGACGTCGCCTTCATCCAGGCGCTGGCGGAACTTCTGCGCGAACACGACCTGACCGAGCTTCAGGTAAAGCGCGAATATGGCGAGGACGACTCGCTGGACGTGCGGGTATCGCGGTCCTTGCCCGCGCCGATGGCCGCCCCCGTAATGCACTCGCCCGCGCCCCTTGCCATGCCCGCGATGCAAGCCGCCGCGCCGGCCGCGGCACCGGCCGAGGATCCCGCCCAGCATCCCGGCGCCGTGACCTCGCCGATGGTGGGCACCGCCTATCTGCAACCCGAGCCCGGGTCTGACTCGTTCGTCAAGGTGGGCGACACGGTGACCGAGGGCCAGACGCTTCTGATCATCGAGGCCATGAAGACGATGAACCACATCCCGGCGCCACGCTCGGGCACCGTCAAGCGCATCCTGATCGAGGATGGTGCCCCGGTGGAATATGGCGCACCGCTGATGATCCTCGAATAGGGCGGGCGGCGCATGTTCGACAAGATCCTGATCGCGAACCGCGGCGAGATCGCGCTCCGCGTGATCCGCGCCTGCCGCGAGATGGGCATCCGCTCGGTCGCGGTGCATTCGACCGCCGATGCCGACGCGATGCATGTGCGCATGGCCGATGAAAGCGTCTGCATCGGCCCGCCGCCCAGCCCCGACAGCTATCTGTCGATCCCGTCCATCATCTCGGCCTGCGAGATCACCGGCGCACAGGCGATCCACCCCGGCTACGGCTTCCTGTCGGAAAACGCCCGCTTCGTGCAGATCGTCGAGGATCACGGCCTGACCTTCATCGGCCCCTCGGCGGAACATATCCGCATGATGGGCGACAAGATCACCGCCAAGGAAACGATGAAGGCGCTGGGGGTTCCCTGCGTGCCCGGTTCCGAAGGCGGGGTGCCGGATGTCGAGACCGCCCGGAAACTCGCGGGCGATATGGGCTATCCGGTCATCGTCAAGGCGACCGCGGGCGGTGGCGGGCGCGGCATGAAGCTGGCCAAGACCGCCGACGATCTGGAACGCGCCTTCCAGACCGCGCGGGCCGAGGCCAAGGCCGCCTTCGGCAATGACGAGGTCTATATCGAGAAATACCTGCAAAAGCCGCGCCATATCGAGATCCAGGTCTTCGGCGACGGCCAGGGCCGCGCGGTGCATCTGGGCGAACGTGACTGTTCGCTGCAGCGCCGCCACCAGAAGGTTCTGGAGGAGGCACCCGGCCCCGCGATCGACGCCGAGACGCGGGCGCGGATCGGCAAGATCTGTGCCGACGCGGTGGCGCGCATCAACTATCGCGGCGCGGGCACGATCGAGTTCCTGTACGAAGACGGCGAATTCTATTTCATCGAGATGAACACCCGCCTTCAGGTGGAACATCCCGTGACCGAGGCGATCTTTGGCGTGGATCTCGTGCGCGAGCAGATCCGCGTGGCCGAGGGGCGGCCGCTGTCCTTCGACCAGGACGATCTGGTTCTGAACGGGCACGCCGTCGAGGTGCGGATCAATGCCGAGCGGTTGCCGAACTTTGCCCCCTGCCCGGGCCGGATCACCGCCTATCACGCGCCCGGCGGTCTGGGCGTCAGGATGGATTCCGCGCTCTATGACGGATATTCGATCCCGCCCTATTACGACAGCCTGATCGGCAAGCTGATCGTGCATGGCCGGGACCGGGGCGAGGCACTGGCCCGGCTTGACCGCGCGTTGGGCGAGTTGATCGTGGATGGCATCGACACCACGGCACCGCTGTTCCGCGCGCTTTTGCTGGAGCCTGACATCCAGAAGGGCAACTACAACATCCACTGGCTGGAACGCTGGCTGGAGGCCGGGCCGGATCTCTGACGGACCCGCGCTCCGGCCCGCCGGGATCGAGGGAATGACGGCCGACAGACTGACGCCCCGGGTTCTGCTGAACGCCTATGCTGCGGGCATCTTTCCCATGGCGGAGTCGCGCGAGGATCCAGAGGTCTTCTGGGTCCGGCCGCGGCGGCGCGGGATCTTTCCGCTCGACGGCTTTCACATCTCGAAGAGCCTCGCCCGGCATATCCGCCGCGATCCCTTCACGATCCGCATCGACACCGATTTCGCAGGCGTCGTCGCGGGCTGCGCGGCGCGGGACGAGACCTGGATCAACGGCACGATCTTTGCGCTGTACCGCGAGCTGCACGCGATGGGGCACGCCCATTCGCTGGAAGTCTGGGAGGGCGACACGCTGGTCGGCGGGGTCTATGGCGTGACGCTGGGCGCGGCCTTCTTCGGCGAAAGCATGTTCTCGCGCCGCACGGATGCGTCAAAGATCGCGCTGGCCTATCTGGTGGACCGGCTGCGCGCGGGCGGCTTCCAGCTGTTCGACGCGCAGTTCCTGACGCCGCATCTGCAAAGCCTCGGCGCCATCGAGATCGGCCGCGACGCCTATATGTGGCAGCTTGGGGCGGCACTGGCCCGGCAGGCGGATTTCACCGCCCCCCGGACGCCCGCCTCGGGTCAGGCGCTCTTGCAGCGCAGGACCCAGACATCGTAGCGGGCATGGTCCAGCGGGTTCAGCGCCGGGCTTGACGCCAGCATCCAGCCCGAGAACAGCCGCGAAACCCCCGTCTCGTCGGCAATCTCGATCAGCGCGAAGGCATCCGAGGCCGGGTTGTCCGCCGGATAGCGGCATTCGCGCAGCATCACCTGCAACCGCCCCACCCGCGCGCCCTGCCCCGGCGCAAGCTCCAGATCGACCACCTCGCCCGACACCCGGTCAAGCCCGCGCAGAACCGCGCCCGCCTGTGCGGTTTCGGTCCGGATCGCCGGATCGGCCTGCGGGTCCGGCGCGACCGGCAGCATCACAAGCGGGTCTTCCTGCTCGATCGTCGGCAGCGGTTCGCCCTGCAACTGCTCGTTCAGCATCGTCTCGCCCGGCGGCAGATCGTCGAGGGGACCGACCGACCAGCCCTCGGTCGTCCAACTGTCTGGATCCCAGACGGGTTCCTGCTGCGCCGCCAGAGGCGTGGCAAGCAGCACGAAGACAAGAGCCAGTCGGCCAGTCATCGGCCCGCCTCGTCGGCGGTTGCGGTAAAGACCTTCATCAGCAGAGAGATCAGGCTGACCGCGCCCTGGGTGTCCAGCATCTCGTCGCCTGGCGACAGGTTGAAGGGCGAGCCGCCGGGGATGATCTCGACAAAGGTGCCGCCCAGAAGCCCCTCGGTCGAAACCAGAACCGCGCTGTCATCGGGCAGTTCGATCCCCTTCTTCATGGTGAAGCGGGCATCGGCGCGAAAGGTCTGGGGGTTCAACTCAAGCGCGGTGACCGTGCCCACCTTGACGCCGGCCAGCCGGACATCGGTGCCGACATTGACCCCCTCGACCGAACGGAAGCTTGCCGTCAGCTCATAGCTGCCCGCGGCGCCGCCGATGCCGGTGGATTGGCTGGCGTACAGGAAGAACCCCACTGCCAGCGCCAGAACTGCGCCGCCCGTGATCACCTCTGTCGTGGTATTCTCGGCCATGGTGCTATTCGGGTTGCCACGCCTCGTAATCCCGCCGCGGGGCGGGCTCGGGCCTGCGGATCGACCCCGGCGGGGCATAGGCCAGCGGCGTGCCGGTCAGGTTTTCCTGATGGGGCTTTTCCCAGCTCTTGCGCGGCAGCGGCTTCTCGGTCGGGGGCTCGGCATAGGTGTGGTGCAGCCAGCCATGCCAGTCCGGCGCAATGCGGCTGGCCTCGACCTCGCCATTGTAGATCACCCAGCGCCGCGTGCCGTCCTTCGACTGGTAGAAGACATTGCCCTGTGCGTCCTCGCCGACCTTCTGGCCGTGGCGGGCAGTGAACAGGCGCGTGCCGAGCGTTTCGGCGTTCCACCAGGTAACGTATTTCAGAAGGTCGTCGATCACGCCCATGGGATCCTCCGCGTGGTGCTATGCGACATATGCCGCATGCGGGCCACAAGGTCCAGTGCCCTGCCCCCGGCCTCGCGGTCTGTTCAGATTGCACCTGCCTCGGCGCGGATGATGCGGGCGATCAGGGCGCAGTCTTCTTCCGAAAAGGTCAGCGGCAGGCGCATGTCGATCAGCCCCGCCAGCACCCGGTCGGTCCTCGGCAGCGGGTCCGGGTCGGCCCAGGTCCAATGGGCATAGCGCGAGGTGAAGCCCTGCGGGCGCGCGGCCCCGAACCATTTCAGCTCGACCCCCCGGGCGGCACAGCGGGCCAGGAACGCCTCGATCCGGGGCGCAGGCCAGTCCGGCAGGCGGAACTGGAAGGACGAGCCGACGAACCCCTCCTCTGGCGGCCGCGCGATCAGCGCAAGCCCCGGCACGCCCGCCAGCCCCGCCTCGATCACCCGGTAAAGCCCGTTCCAGCGCGCCACCTGTTCGGGCAGGCGGGCCAGTTGCGGGCGCAGGATCGCGGCGCGCAGGTTGTCCATCCGGCCCGAGACATTCGGCACCTCGCCCAGAAGCCGCGCGAACGCCTCGGCGGGGGGCGCGGCGCCGTGGCGGTCGAAATGCATGTAGCTGCCCGACAACAGCACCGCGCGGGCGGCAAGTTCCGCATCGTCGGTGACGATCAGCCCGCCCTCGCCCGAATTGATGTGCTTGTAGGTCTGGGTCGAATAGCAGCCGATAACCCCATGCCGCCCGGATGGCAGGCCCGCCCAGTCGGCCCCCATCGTATGCGCGCAATCCTCGATCACCGCGACACCTGCCCCGTCACACAGCGCCATCAGCGCGGGCATGTCGCAGAGATGGCCGCGCATGTGGGACAGCATCAGCACCCGCGCGTCGGTTTCCTCGATCCGCCGTTCCAGATGGGCAAGGTCGATGGTCAGCGCCTCGGTCGTCTCGACGAAGACCGGCCTTGCGCCAAGGCTGGCAATCGCGCCCGGCACCGGGGCCAGCGTGAAGGCATTGGTCAGCACCGCCTCGCCCGGTTCGACCTGCAACGCCCGGAGCGCGCAGGCCAGCGCATAGCCGCCCGAGGCGACCGCAAGGCAATAGCGCACCCCGGTAAAGGCCGCGAAGTCCCGTTCCAGCGCCGTCACCTCGCCCGCCTCGCCGGGGGCAAGGTTGTAGCGGTGCAGCCGCCCATGCCGCATCACCGCAACGGCCGCCGCGATCGCCTCGTCGGGGATCGGCTCCTGCTGGGTGAAGCTGCCTGTGAACCGGTCGGTCATGGCACCGCCTGCGGGATCAGCCGCCCGGCCAGGTCGAACAGTTCGGCGTAATCGGCCATCAACGCCTCGGGCTCCAGCGCGGGCATCTCGGCCGCGGCCGGGCCGAAGGTGACCAGCACGCAGGGCACGCCGGCCGCGCGCGCGGTGTTGCGGTCGGTCGCGCTGTCGCCGATCAGGATCGAGCGCGGCACCGCGCCGCCCGCCCGCTCGACCGCGGCGCGATAGGGCGCGGGATCGGGCTTGCGCACGGGCAGCGTGTCGGCGCCCACCAGCGAGCCGAACAGGCCCCGCACCCCCAGCCGCGCCAGCAAATCCTCGGCCAGCGCCTCGGGCTTGTTGGTGCAGATGCCCACGCGGTAGCCCGCGCTGCGCAGCCGCTCGACCGCCTCGACCGCGCCGGGATAGATCCGGGTATGCCGGTCCAGGTTCTGCGCGTAATGGGCCAGGAAGACGGGAAACTGCGCCTCGACCTCTGCCTCGGGCGCGGCCACGCCCAGCCGCTGGAACGCCAGCCGCAGCATCGCCCGCCCGCCCAGAAAGGCGGTCGTGGCGTCCTGCACGGGGTCAAGCGGCAGGCCAAGCCCCACATCCTCGAAACAGGCATTCGCCGCGTCGATCAGGTCGCGGCTGGTATCGGCCAGCGTTCCGTCGAGATCGAAGATGACCGTGCGCATATGCCCCCCACTGCCTGTTGCGCGCCCTGAAACAGAGCGAAACGCCAAGTGATCCGGGCGACGGTTGCGCGCCCACGCATCCGCGATAAAAGGGATGCAACCAAAAGGAAAGAGCACAGGCCCCATGCCGACAGCCCTGATCATCCTGGCCGCGGGCCAGGGCACGCGGATGCAGTCCGACCGCCCCAAGGTGCTGCACGAGGTGGCGGGCGCGCCGCTGATCACGCATGCCATGGCCGCCGGTGCCGCGCTTGCCCCCGACCACACGGTGATCGTCGCGGGCCATGGCGCCGACGCGGTGCGGGAAGCGGTGCACGAGATCGACCCCGATGTGACGGTCGTCGTGCAGCAGGAACAACTGGGCACCGCGCATGCGGTGGCGCAGGCGCGGGCGGCGCTGGACGGGTTCACGGGCGATGCCATCGTGCTTTACGGCGACACCCCCTTCATCCGGCCCGAAACGCTTGCGGCGATGGCCGAGGCGCGCGCGCGCCATGCGGTGGTCGTGCTGGGCTTCGAACCGGCCGATCCGGGCGGTTACGGCCGGCTGGTGATGGCGGGCGGCGCGCTGGACCGGATCGTGGAATTCAAGGACGCAACCCCGGAGGAACAGGCCATAGGGCTGTGCAATTCCGGTGTAATTGCAGCCAATTGCGCGCTGTTGTTCCAGTTGATCGACGCGGTCGGCAACGACAATGCCGCGGGCGAATACTACCTGACCGATATCGTCGGACTGGCGCGCGCGCGGGGCCTTTCGGCGGGCGTCGTGGTCTGTGACGAGGCCGAGACGCTGGGCGTCAATTCCCGCGCCGATCTGGCCCGCGCCGAGGCGGCGTTCCAGTCCCGCGCCCGCGCCGAGGCGCTGGAAAACGGCGTCACGCTGATCGCGCCGGAAACCGTGTTCTTCGCCCATGACACCGTGATCGGCCGCGATGCCCTGATCGAGCCCAACGTGATCTTCGGCCCCGGCGTCACCGTCGAATCCGGCGCCCATATCCGCGCGTTCAGCCATCTCGAAGGCGCCCATGTCAGCCGCGGCGCGGTCGTCGGCCCCTTTGCCCGCCTGCGCCCGGGCGCGGAACTGTCCGAAGACGTGCGTGTGGGCAATTTCGTCGAGGTCAAGAACGCGCTGGTGGCCGAGGGCGCCAAGATCAACCACCTCAGCTATATCGGCGATGCAACCGTCGGCGCAGAGGCCAATATCGGCGCGGGCACCGTCACCTGCAATTACGATGGCGTCTTCAAGCACCATACCGAGATCGGCGCGCGCGCCTTCATCGGCTCGGACACGATGCTGGTGGCCCCGGTCCGCATCGGCGAAGGCGCGATGACCGCCAGCGGATCGGTCATCACCTCGAACGTGCCGGATGGGGCATTGGCGCTGGGCCGCGCGCGGCAGGACAACAAGCCGGGACTGGCGGCGAAACTGCTCGACAGATTGCGGGCCGAAAAGGCACGACGCAAAGGGAATTGAACTCATGTGCGGAATTGTCGGCGTTCTGGGCGATCACGAAGTCGCCCCCATTCTGGTCGAGGCGCTGAAGCGTCTGGAATATCGCGGCTATGACAGCGCGGGCATTGCCACGGTCAATGCAGGCAGGCTGGACCGCCGCCGCGCAGTGGGCAAGCTTGTCAACCTGTCGGACCTGCTGGTGCATGATCCGCTGGCGGGCAAGTCCGGCATCGGGCACACCCGCTGGGCCACCCATGGCGCGCCCAGCATCGCCAACGCCCATCCCCACCGCGCGCGCAGGGTCGCGGTTGTCCATAACGGCATCATCGAGAATTTCCGTGCGCTGCGCGATGAACTGGTGGCGCAGGGCGCGGGCTTCGAAAGCGATACCGACACCGAGACGGTCGCGCATCTGGCGCAGGTCTTCCTCGATCAGGGGCTTGCCCCGCGCGAGGCGGCCGAACGCACGCTTGAACGGCTGGAAGGCGCGTTCGCGCTCTTGTTCCTGTTCGAGGGCGAGGACGATCTGATGATCGCCGCCCGCAAGGGCAGCCCGCTGGCCGTGGGCCATGGCGAGGGCGAGATGTTCGTGGGCTCGGACGCGATCGCGCTGGCCCCCCTGACGCACCGGATCACCTACCTGGAGGAAGGCGACCGCGCCATCGTCACCCGCGCGGGCGCCCAGTTCTTCGACGATCAGGGCCGCCCCGTGAACCGCGAGATCCGCACCATAGAGATCGACGCGACCCGCGTGGAAAAGGGCGGCTACAAGCATTTCATGGCCAAGGAAATCGCCGAACAGCCCAGCGTGATGGGCGACGCGCTGCGCCATTACATCAGCGAAAGCGGCGAGATCGTCCTGCCCGGCGGCGGCATCGACTTCACCCGCGTCAGCCGCCTGACCATGGTCGCCTGCGGCACCGCCTATCTGGCCTGCATGACGGCGAAATACTGGATCGAACAACTGGCGGGGCTGCCCGTCGATGTCGATATCGCGTCGGAATTCCGCTATCGCGAACCGCCGATCCCCGAGGGCACGCTGGCCGTCTTCGTCAGCCAGTCAGGCGAAACCGCCGACACGCTGGCCGCGCTGCGCTATTGCGCGGACAAGGCGCAGCGGATCGTGTCGGTGGTCAACGTCCCCGAAAGCTCGATCGCGCGGGAAAGCGATCTGGCGCTGCCGATCCTTGCAGGCGCCGAGATCTCGGTGGCTTCGACCAAGGGCTTCACCTGCCAGTTGGCCGTGCTGGCGCTGGTTGCGCTCGAGGCGGCGCGCCAGCGCGGCACGCTGGATGCGCCGACCCTTGCCCGCCATATCGAGGATCTGCGCTCGATGCCCGGTCGGCTGAACGCCGCCCTGGCCACCGAACCCCGCACCGAGGCGATTGCCCGGCTGCTTTCCGAGGCGACCGACGTGCTGTTTCTGGGTCGCGGCGCGATGTATCCCCTGGCCCTTGAGGGCGCGCTGAAACTAAAGGAAATCAGCTATATACACGCCGAAGGTTACGCGTCAGGCGAACTGAAACACGGCCCTATCGCTCTGGTGGACAACACCGTTCCGGTGATCGTGCTGGCCCCCCATGACCGGCTGTTCGACAAAACCGTGTCGAACATGCAGGAGGTGATGGCCCGTGGCGGCAAGGTGCTGCTGGTGACCGACGCGCGCGGCGCGGCCGAAGCAGGCGAAGGGGTCTGGCAATGCCTCGCGATGCCCGAAGTGCCCGAACTGTTCGCGCCAATCCTCTATGCCCTGCCCGCCCAGATGCTGGCTTACCACACCGCCGTCGCCAAGGGGACCGATGTCGACCAACCCCGAAACCTCGCGAAATCGGTGACAGTGGAATAGAACTCCACTCTTCACCGCCCTGTGCTGGCCGCGCAAAACAGGGTTTGGACACGCGAGTTGAGTTTGAGACCAGCACAAGTCATTTCGGTTACCTGTCTGGAGGATGGAGAGCGATTCACCCGCGAAAGACCTCGTACCACATCAGGATACTCGGGAGGATTGCCCTTGCATCCCGCCATGGCGGTCCACGATAGTGCGGATATGGATGAGAATACAAAACGCCCGCGCCTGCGCATCCGCATTGTATTCGACGACGGGGAAATGATCGGACCCGGCAAGGCCGAATTGCTGGAACGGGTCGACCGCTGCGGTTCCCTCGCCGCTGCCGGGCGCGAAATGGGCATGAGTTACAAGCGCGCCTGGCAGTTGATTGGAATCTTGAACGCCATGTTCCGCGAGCCGCTCGTCGACAGCACCCGTGGCGGACCGGGTGGAGGCGGGGCCGTGCTGACCGAGGCAGGCCGGAAGGTGCTCGACCTCTATCGGGGCTTCGAGTGTGATGCGGCCGAGGCGGGGGCCGCGCGTCTCGATACGCTCCAGGCCATGCTTCGGGATGTTCCCGAAGAAAAATAACGCTTGCCTGTCGGGCAGCCGCTCTGCGACATGTTTCTTGAACCATATCAAACGAGATGCACCATGCCTGTTTCCATCGTTCGCCGAACGCTGCTTGCGGCGGCCGCAGCGTTCGGATTTGCTGCCGGATCGGTTTCCGCGCAGGACGACGCGCCGGTCGTCGCTGCGGCCTCCGACCTGCAATTCGCCTTGGCCGAGATTGCCGAGGCGTTCCGGGAGGACACAGGCATGGCGGTGCGGCTGTCCTTCGGGTCCACCGGCAACTTCGCGCGCCAGATCCGCGAGGGCGCGCCGTTTCAGATCTTCATGGCCGCCGATGAGAAGTTCATTTCGGAACTTCACGCCGACGGGTTTACACCAGACGAGGGCGATCTTTATGCCGTCGGGCGGGTGGTCATCGTGGCGCCGAACGGCGCCGCACTGACGCCGGACCCGGAGTTGAACTCCCTTGCCGAAATGCTGGCGGCGGGCCGGATCACGCGCTTTGCAATCGCCAATCCCGATCACGCGCCCTATGGGATGCGCGCGCGCGAGGCGCTGATCACCAAAGGGATCTGGGATGATCTGCAATCCGTTCTGGTGCTGGGCGAAAACGTCAGTCAAGCCGCGCAGTTCGCGCTGTCGGGAAATGCCGAGGGCGGTATCATCGCCTATTCCCTGGCCCTTGCCCCCGAGGTCGCGCCGCGCGGCACCTATGCACTGATCCCCGAGGATTGGCACGAGCCGCTTCGCCAGCGCATGGCGCTGCTCAATCATGCCGACGAGGTGGCGCGGGCCTTCTATGCCTACATGAAGCAACCGGCGGCGCGCGAGATCATGGCGCGTTACGGCTTCGTCCTGCCGCCGGGCGGGTAAGCGCATGGACTGGGAGGCGCTCTGGCTGTCTCTACGGCTGGCCGGATGGACGGTGATCTTCCTCTTGCCGGTCGCGGTGATCATGGGGCGGTTTCTGGCTTATCGCCAGTTCCGCGCCAAGGGCCTGATCGAGGCCCTCGTGATGCTGCCTCTGGTGCTGCCCCCCACGGTATTCGGGTTCTACCTGCTGGTGGCCTTCGGCCGCAATTCGCCTGTGGGCGAGCTGTGGCAGAGCCTTTTCGGCAACCAGCTCGTATTCAGTTTCGAGGGGCTGGTGGTCGCCTCGATCATCTTCAACCTGCCCTTCGCGATCCAGCCCACACAGCGCGGGTTCGAGGCGATACCCGTGGAGGTGCGCGAGGCAGCGGCCTGTTGCGGCATGTCGCCCTTGCGGTCCCTGTGGAAGGTGGAACTGCCACTGGCCTGGCCGGGGTTGATGACAGCCATGGTGCTGACCTTCGCCCATACGCTGGGCGAATTCGGCATCGTGCTGATGGTCGGCGGCTCGATCCCCGGCGAGACCAAGACCATCGCCATATCCATCTATGACCGGGTCCAGAGCTTCGATGACCGGGGGGCCGCGATCATGTCGGCGGTGCTGGTGGCGATCTCGCTCTTCACCATCGCACTGACATTCTGGTTGTCGGCCCGCGTCGGGCGGAGGTTGTCCTGATGGCGCTGAAGGTCGTGGCGCAAGCGGCAGCGCCAATCCCGCTGGACGCGGCGTTTCGGGTGGAGTCGGGCGAGCTATTGGCGCTGGTCGGCCATTCCGGCTCGGGCAAGACGACGCTTCTGCGCACAATTGCCGGGCTGTGGCGACCCGAAACGGCACGGGTGACGGTGAACGGGCGGGTCTGGCTCGACACGGCGGCGGGTGTGAACCTGCCCGGCCACCGTCGGCGCGTCGGCGTCGTGTTCCAGAACTACGCGCTTTTCCCGCATATGACGGCGGCGCAGAACGTGATGGCGGCAATGGCCGCGCCCGACCCGACCGAGGCCGCGCAGATGCTCGACCTGGTGAACCTGCACGGCCTGGGCGACCGCAAGCCTGCGCAGCTTTCGGGCGGACAGCAGCAGCGTGTCGCCGTCGCCCGCGCGCTGGCCCGGCGCCCGCAGGCCCTGCTCCTCGACGAGCCGTTCTCGGCGGTGGACCGCGCCACGCGCGAAAAGCTTTATGGCGAGATCATCGCGCTCAGGGCGCATCTCGCCATGCCGGTGGTGCTGGTCACGCATGACGTGAACGAGGCGCAATTGCTGGCCGACCGCATGCTGGTGATCGAGAAGGGGCAGGTCATCCGGGTCGGCACCACCGCCGAGGTGATGGCCGATCCGGACGCGTTGCGCGCCATGGGGCTGCGCGAAGTGGCGGCGATGCTGCCCGCGACGGTGGCCGAGCATCTGGCCGACGGGCTGAGCCGTCTCGACGCCGCGACCGGACCCTTGTTCCTGCCCACCGTCGAGGCGGAGCCGGGAACGCGGGTGCGGGTGCGGATCATGGCGCATGAGGTGATCCTGTCGCGCGCCCGGCCAGAAGGCCTGTCAGCGCAGAACATCCTGGCAGGGACGGTCGCGCGGATCGTGGCGGGAACCGGACCGGGGGTGGTGGTTCATGTCGCTGTGGGCCAGAACGAAATCCTTGCCCGCATCACCCGCCGCGCCGCCGATCAGCTGTCGCTGCACCCGGGCGACACCGTTCATGCGATCCTCAAATCCATGTCAGTGGCCCGCGACCACGTCACCCGTGCACGCGATGGGATACAAGACGGGGCGCCCGGCACGGCAAAGCCCGCGCAATGACTGCCCCATCCGCCCCACATTACCTCCAGAATCGGCGCCGAGGTCGGCTCGGCGGGCGAGCTGATCGGCGCGGGCGGCCAGGCGTTCCGGTTGCCGACGCTGGCAAGAGTGCTGCAATTCGGAACGCCCTGAATCTCCCCGGGTTTGCCGGAGGGCGTTTTGTTCAACGGGTCAGGCGACCATACCGATGGTCTCGGGTGGTTCAAGGTGGCGCAGTTCGGC
>NZ_SLVM01000030.1 GCF_004339675.1 Rhodovulum steppense | reverse complement strand
TCTCCTCCAGCGTCGCCGCCTGGTTCTCGGTCCGGTGCGACAGATCCTCCGACGCCCCGCCGATCTCCTCGGCACGCGCGTGGATCTCGGTCGCGGCTTCGCGCAGCGACCCGATCAGGTCGGCCAGACTGTCGAGCGAGGCGTTGTAGTCGTCGCGCACGCTGTTGTAGCCCTCGCCCAGATCCTCGCGGATCGGCGTCGACAGATCGCCAGCGGCCAGCCGTTGCAGGCCATCACCCAGGATTTCGACCAGCGCGACCCGGTGGGCCTGCGCCTCTTCTCGTTCGCGCGCCAGAGTGGTCACCTCCTGCAAACGGTGATCCCGGAAGGCGGCGATGCCATTGGCGAGTTGACCGAGTTCGCCGCCCGCTGCCTGCGCCGCCGAGACGTCGATCTGCAGGTCGCCATCGGAGAGGCGCTTGAGCTTGGCGATCAGGTCGGCCAGCGTCGCGGTGATCCGCCCGCCCATCAGCAGCGCGCCCAGAAGCCCCAGGATCAGCGCCGCTGCGGCCGCGGCAAAGGCGATCGTCCGGGCCTCGTTCATCAGAGCCAGGTAAGAGGCGCGCGGCACCATCACATGCAGCATTCCGACCGTTTCGCCCGCGAAATCCTTCACCGGGAAGGCCGCGCCGCTGAAAGGCTCGGTTCCGATCAACAGTTCGTAGGGATCGATGCCGATATCGCGGGCGCCAAGCACGGCATTCGCACTCAGCAACGGGGGCGCGTCAATGCTTGCCACGCTGCGGTTGAGCGCTGCGGAATCCGAACTCTCGAACGAGTTGATGCCCGTTCCGGGGACAACGTAGAACTCCATCTGGACCTCGGACTCCGCCACCAATGCGCGGAAGAAGTCCTCGTCCAGGCTGAGCCCGAATTCGACCGTGCCGACATGGCCGCCGTTATGGGCGATGGGGGCGATGCCGCGCACGGCCAGGCCCCCCCGTCCGAGTTCGAGTCCGGTCACGGGCGCCCGAGTCGTATTGGCCAGCACCACGGTCTTGCGGAACGCGGAGAGATCGTCACCGAAGGTTTCGGGCTGATTTACACGGAAGAACGAATGCGACTGCGGCGTGTGAAAATGGAACTGCCGCACACCCTGCTGGTCGCGAAGCTCGGCAAAGCCGGGCACGAACAGATCGTGCAACGCCTCGCGGTCCCCGGCGACCACCGCGGCCTGAACCTGGGGCATGCGGGCCACCATGGTCGCCATCGACAATGCGTTGTGGTTGCGGTCATCAAGCGCGGACTGAAACCGCTGGCGCACCTGCTCAAGCTCGCGCGCGGTCCCCTGCTCGATCATCCCCTTCATTCCGAACAGCATTGGCACGAGGATGACAAGCGCGGACAAGGCCACGGAGGCGAGAATCGAAAGGATGATCTTTGCACGGAGGGACATCGAACTCGTTCCTGAGATATGTTCAATTTTAGATTTCGGAATACGCATCTGAGCCTGGAGATAGGCGGGAATGCGTAAACAAGCGCCTACTTGGCGCACAATTTCGGGGCATATTTGGGTTGTCGTTGACGGGTCCACACAGAATACGCTCAGGGGAATTGCAATGTTTCCCCGGTTGCACCCGTCAAGGTTAACGCTTTCCGGCCGACACGGCGTTGTCCGTTGGACCGGAACGGTGTCGGCTGTATGGTTGCGCCAGTGTTTCGGGAGGCCCCATGACCCAAGTCGATCCTGCCCCTTACCGGACCGCTCGGCTGGGCCGGACCCAGGAATTCCTCAAGCAGATCGTCTATGGCGGGAATGACGGGATCGTCACCACCTTTGCCGTTGTGGCGGGCTTTGCAGGGGCCCGGGCCGACGGGGTTGCGCAGATCGGGGCGCTGGCGGTCCTTGTGTTCGGAATGGCCAACCTGTTGGCAGATGCCGTCTCGATGGGTCTTGGCGAGTTCCTTTCGGGCCGGGCGCAACGCGACCTTTATGGCGCCCAGAGAGCCCGCAGGATCGAGACGATCCGCTGCGATCCTCCCGCGGCGCGCGCGCGCCTTGCCGCCCATCTGCGCGGCCGCGGACTGTCGTCCACCGATGCCGATTCTGCGGCGGCAATCATCACGCGCACGCCGGAAATGACGGCAGAGATGCTGTTGCGCTACGAAAACGGACTTGGCCATCCCGACCAGGACAACCCGGCGATCAACGGGCTGTTCACGTTCCTGTCCTTCGTGACCTTCGGAATCGTTCCGCTGGTGCCCTATTTCCTGTTGTCGGCCGAGCCGCGGACCTTCGTGCTGTCGATCGGTGCAACGATATGCGCGCTGGCTGCACTGGGACTGTTACGCTGGAATGCGACCGGGCTGGGACTTTTCCGGTCGGTTGGCGAGACGATGCTGGTGGGCGGCGTCTGCGCGATAGTCGCCTATGTGGTGGGAATGATCGTGGGGGCGAACGCCTAGCCGATCATTCCGGCCCGTTCGCCGAGCCGTTCGTAGTGCAGCTTGAGCCTTTGCAGACCGATCCTGAGCACGATCTTGCCCGAGCGCGCAGACCAGCCCATGTGCTGCTCGACCTGCTCCATGCCTTCCAGAAAGCAGCAGCAGCGCAGGACCACATCGCCGAGCCCCGGCCCCAGGTCGCGAAGAGCCGACGCCACGCGCTCGCGCGCGCCCCTCGGACCGTCACACGGGCCGGAGCCGGGCTGGAACGCGCCCCTGTCGGAGCCGGTCAGGAACCGGTCCCAGTTCTGTGCAACCCGCGGGCCGATCTGCGCCACCTCGAAATCCTCGCGCAGCCGCTCTCCTGCCGCTACCAGGTCGGGCGTCAGAAAAGGTTTGCCGTCCCTGTCGCGCCGTCGCCCCAGGATCGAGAGCGGCGACTCGGCGCGATTGTAGCGGATGCGCTCGGCCTTTTCGTCGCTGGCCGTTTCCCAGTCGCGATGCTGGTCGCCGAACGGTGCCAGGGCGTCGGCCTGTCCGTTCTTGTTCGCCTCGTTCTCGGCGAGCATGCGCTTCAGCGTGGCCCGTCCTGCCGTGGTGATTTCATAGATCGTCACCCGACCGCGGCTGCGGCAGGCAATCCAGTCCTTGAGCGCGAAGACCTCGGCCATGGCACGGTCCACCACGGCGACGCGGCTGGTATGACCGTCCGGCCCCTCGCGCAGCACGGCGGCCTTTTCCATGTCGCGCGCAACTGCGAGAAAGGCACCCGGTTCGTTCATGCGGCGCAGCACGCGGCGCGCCTCACGCTGGAGGGTGGCATCCTCGACCGTCGGCCGATCAATGCGCATCGTGGCTGTCATCGGAGGTATCTCCTTTGGTGGAAGGGCAGTCCGGGCCTGCGCACCCAGGCGGGCGAGCGCTTGGTCCACAAGGGGATCGTCGCGCCGTGTCTCGACCCGTCGCACCTGGCGGAGCACGGTCGAGGGATGGCAGCCCTCAATGCGCGCAAGTTCACGCAGCGAACACCCGCCCTCGGTATGGGCAAGATACAAGCGCGCCGCCTGCGGCAGCCAGGTCAGCGCGGTTTCCGACGGTAAGACGCATTCCATTTCGGGACGTTCTCCTGATCCTGATGCAACTGGATGGGTCTCGGGCCCATCACAGCTTAATGCAATCCAAGGTTGAATTGGTTACCGTCGAGTTAACAAAAGTCGTGATGCTTAGTATTGTTTCTAAACGGTAAAGAATTCTGAAACCTCCGTACGCAGATCTCTGTCGACACGCAACACCCGCCAGGGTTGTGCCATTCTGCCTGCGATCGACATATCGGAGGTTCTGCCATGATCCGGATTCCCGCCCATCTCGCCCATCTTCGTCGTCCCCGACTGATGGTCCAGGCCGCCCGTTTCGGCCTTGCCGACTATCGCCGCGACCGCGACCTCGCCCGGCTGCTTCCAGGCCATCGCCAAACCAATCCGGCGGCCGTGATCGACCGGTTGATCGACCTCGAAACGGCGATGGACGACCGCCGCCGCAGCGGCGATGCCGGGTATTCCTATGCCCGTCACATCGAGATTCTGATCGCCCTGATGGCCGAGGCGCATGCGCTGGCCGCAACCCAACCCGAGCGCGAAGCCGCCTGAGACACTCACACGAAGGCGTCAGGCATCTCCTGCTTGCGCCGGGTCACATGAGCTTCCAGAGCCTCGCGGACTCCCTCATCAAGCGGCGGCGGCTGGTACTGCGCCAGCAGCGCCTTCGCCCGATCGGCGGCCAGACTGACCGTGTCGCGCGCGCCTTCTTCGTCCCAGGTCTCGAAGGGCTTGTAGTCAAGCAGATCCGAGCGCCAGAACGCCTCCTTGAAATGCGCCTGGGTATGGGCACAGCCAAGGAAATGGCCGCCCGGTCCGATTTCGGCGAGCGCATCCATCGCTTGCGCCTGCGGATCCATTGCCACGCCCTGCGCCATCTTGTGCAGGGCGCCCAATTGATCGGCATCCATCACGAATTTCTCGACGCTCGCCACCAGCCCACCTTCCAGCCAGCCACAGGCATGCAGCATGAAGTTGACGCCCGCCAGAAGTGCTGCGTTCAGCGTATTGGCCGTTTCATAGGCCGCCTGCGCATCGGGCAGCTTGGAGCCGCACAGCCCCCCGCCAGATCGGAACGGCAACCCAAGTCGGCGCGCAAGCTGACCCGCGCCGAACAGGATCTGGCTGGCCTCGGGCGTGCCGAAGGTGGGCGCCCCCGAATTCATGTCGATCGAGGTGACGAACGCCCCGAAGATCACCGGCGCGCCGGGCCGGATCAATTGGGAATAGGCCACGCCCGCCAGCACCTCGGCCAGAACCTGGGTCAGCGTGCCCGCGACCGACACCGGCGCCATCGCGCCGCCGACGATGAAGGGCGACACGATGCAGGCCTGGTTCGCCGCGGCATAGACCTCGAGCGCGCCCATCATCGTCGCGTCGAAGGTCAGCGGAGAGTTGATGTTGATGAGCGAGGTCATCACGGCGTTCTGCGCCACGAACTCCCGCCCGAACAGGATCTCGCACATCTCGACGGAATCCCGCGCGCGCGAGGGTTCGGTGACCGAGCCCATGAAAGGCTTGTCCGACAGCGTCATATGCGCCAGCAACATGTCCAGATGGCGCTTGTTCACGGCCACGTCTGTCGGCTCGCAGACCGTGCCGCCGGAATGGTGCAGCCATTTCGACATCTGGCCCAGCCGCACGAAACGGCGGAAATCCTCGATCGTGGCATAGCGCCGCCCGCCGTCCAGATCGCGCACGAAGGGCGGCCCGTAGACCGGGGCCAGCACAAGGCTGCGTCCGCCGATCTCGACATTGCGCTCGGGGTTGCGGGCATGCTGGGTGAACCGTCTGGGCGCGGTCGCGCAAAGCTGGCGGGCAAGGCCCCGGGGCAGGCGCACGCGTTCGCCCTGGACATCCGCGCCCGCTGCGCGCCAGCGGTCGAGCGCGGCGGGATTCTCGACGAAATTGACGCCGATCTCTTCAAGCACCCGTTCGGCGTTTTCTTCGATGATCGCCAACGCCTCGGCGCTCAGCAGCTCGAAATCGGGAATGTTGCGCTCGATGAAGCGCGCCGTCTCGATCGCGATCCCGCTGCGCGCCGCCCGGCGCGCTGCCCCACCGCCGCCACGGCTGCGCGTGCCCCGCTGTTCCGCTTCGCCCATGCACTTCTCCCGTCGCTGGCCCTGTCCGCCGCGCGCTCATCTAGCGCAAAAGACGCACTGTGCGCCGGGCGGTTTTCGCCCCATCCTGCGCCAAGTGCGACATCCCTTGAGATCCGTCGCCGCGCTGCGGCGTCGCGCCATTTATGGCCCTGCTCGGCGCGGGCTTGCGCAGGCTCCCGCCCGGCCCTATCAGTCGGCCATGACCCAGCATGACCGCCTCCTCATCATCGATTTCGGCTCTCAGGTGACCCAGCTCATCGCGCGTCGGCTGCGCGAGCTGAATGTCTATTGCGAAATCCATCCCTACCAGAACGTCACCGACGCCTTCCTTGCCGCATTCGCGCCAAGGGCGGTGATCTTTTCGGGCGGGCCGGATTCGGTGACGCGCCCGGGCAGCCCGCGCCCGCCGCAATCGGTCTATGCCCTTGGCGTGCCGATCCTCGGCATCTGCTATGGCCAGCAGGTGATGATGCAGGACCTGGGCGGTCGGGTCGAGGCGGGCGAACATGCCACCGCGGAATTCGGCCGCGCCTATGTCGAACAGGCGGGCCGGGGCGACGAGTTCCTGTCCGGCTGGTTCCAGGGCGGGCGCGAGCAGGTCTGGATGAGCCATGGCGACCATGTCGCGGAAATCGCGCCGGGTTTCCAGGTTCTGGGCACCTCGCCCGGGGCGCCCTTTGCGATCACCGCCGATCCCGCGCGCCGCTTCTATGCCGTGCAGTTCCATCCCGAGGTGCATCACACCCCGAACGGCCGGACGCTGTACGAGAATTTCATCCGCCTTGCCGGGTTCCGGGGCGACTGGACGATGGGCGCCTATCGCGAGGAAGCGATCGCGAAGATCCGCGCGCAGGTCGGCGATGCCAAGGTGATCTGCGGGCTGTCGGGCGGCGTGGATTCCTCGGTGGCCGCCGTGCTGATCCACGAGGCGATCGGCGACCAGCTGACCTGCGTCTTCGTCGATCATGGCCTGTTGCGCCAGAACGAGGCGGCCGAGGTGGTCGCCATGTTCCGCGACAATTACAACATCCCGCTGATCCATGCCGATGAAAGCGACCTGTTCCTGTCGGCGCTCGATGGCGTTTCCGACCCCGAGGTGAAGCGCAAGACCATCGGCAAGCTGTTCATCGACGTGTTCCAGAAACACGCGGCCGAGGTGGGCGGCGCCGAATTCCTGGCGCAGGGTACGCTCTACCCAGATGTCATCGAGTCGGTCAGCTTTTCGGGCGGCCCCTCGGTCACGATCAAGTCGCATCACAATGTCGGCGGGTTGCCTGCGAAGATGGGCCTGAAACTGGTGGAACCCTTGCGCGAGCTGTTCAAGGACGAGGTCCGCGCACTGGGCCATGAACTGGGCCTGCCCGCCAGCTTCATCGGCCGCCATCCCTTTCCCGGCCCGGGCCTTGCCATCCGCTGCCCCGGCGAGATCACCCGCGAGAAGCTGGCGATCCTGCGCAAGGCCGATGCGGTCTATATCGACCAGATCCGCCGCCACGGGCTTTACGACGAGATCTGGCAGGCCTTCGTCGCGCTGCTGCCCGTGCGCACCGTCGGCGTGATGGGCGACGGGCGGACCTATGATTACGCCTGCGCGCTGCGCGCCGTGACGTCGGTGGATGGCATGACCGCCGATTACTATCCCTTCACCCATGACTTCCTGTCCGAGACGGCAACCCGGATCATCAACGAGGTCAAGGGCATCAACCGGGTCACCTACGACATCACGTCGAAGCCGCCCGGCACCATCGAGTGGGAATGAGCCTTCCGGCGCGCGGCCCGGACATCCCCCGCGCTGCGCTGTGGATGACCGGGGCGATCCTGTCCTTCTCGTCGATGGCGGTGGCCGGGCGGGCCGTGTCGGTGGAACTCGATACGTTCGAGCTGATGCTCTACCGTTCGGTGATCGGGATCGTGCTGGTGGTCGGCCTCGCGGGGCTGGCAGGGCGGCTGGGCGAAGTGTCGCGCCAGAGGCTGGGCCTTCATTTCGTCCGCAATGTCTTTCACTTCACCGGGCAGAACCTGTGGTTCCTGGCGCTGGCGCTGATCCCGCTGGCGCAGGTCTTCGCCATGGAATTCACCGCGCCGCTCTGGGTCGCGCTTCTGGCCCCGCTGATCCTGGGCGAGCGGTTGACGCGGGCCCGCGCGCTTGCGGCGCTGACGGGCTTTGCCGGGATCCTGATCGTTGCGCGCCCTGACCCCATGGCGCTGGAACCCGGCGCACTGGCCGCGCTGGGGGCGGCGCTGGGCTTTGCGGGGTCGGCGCTTTTCACCAAGCGGCTGACGGCCACGCAGTCGATCGTGTCGATCCTGTTCTGGCTGACGGTGATGCAGGCAGGAATGGGGCTGGTCTGCGCCGGGATCGACGGCCAGATCGCCTGGCCCTCGGCCGCCGCATGGGTGCCGCTTGCGGTGCTGGGGGTGGCCGGGCTGATGGCGCATTACTGCCTGACCAGCGCGCTCATGGTCGCACCCGCGATCATCGTGATGCCGCTCGATTTCCTGCGCCTGCCGGTGATCGCCGTGGTCGGCATGCTGCTTTACGGCGAGCCGCTGGAAGCGGCGGTGTTCCTGGGCGCTGCGGTGATCCTGGCGGCGAACCTGCTCAACCTGAGGACGGAACTGCGTCCGCGGTGACACGCTTTGCGGCAAAGCATTACCCGGCGCGATTAACGCGGCGTTCGCAATTGACCGAAAGCGGCCCATCACACTAGCGTTAACGGGCGCGACGTTTCGTGGGGAGGCAAAATGAAAAACGTGGTGACGGGGGTCGTCCTGACCGCCATGGGGATCGGCAGCGCCCATGCCGGAGGCGTCGAGCGCTCGACCCAGTCGGTCGGCATCCTGTTCGAGCCGGGCACCTATGCGGAACTGAGTTTCAGCAGGTTCGACGCGAATGTGTCGGGGACGAGTGCCTTCCTGGGGCCCACAATCGGAGCCGGTGACATGGCGCCCGGCTACAACACCTTTTCGCTGGGCTACAAGCAGGCTCTTACCCCGTCGCTGGATCTCGCGCTGATCCTCGACCAGCCGATCGGCGCGGATGTCGACTACCGGTCCGGCACGGGCTACCCGGTCGCGGGCACCACGGCCGAACTTGACGCGACCGCTGTGACAGCACTGGCCCGGTACAGGTTCGACAACAATCTCAGCCTGATCGGCGGGTTGCGCGCGCTGAGGACATCCGGGACGGTCAATCTGCCGTTCCCGGCACTCGACCCGAACCCCTACACGCTTGAGACCTCGAAAGAGACGGATTTCGGCTATGTTCTGGGGATCGCATGGGAAAAGCCGGAGATTGCAGCGCGGGTGGCGCTGACCTACAATTCTGCGATCAACCACACGTTCGATGCCGCCGAAAGCGGCCCGTCGACGGGCGGCATCGTCGTCGACAGCACCTTCAAGACCGAGATCCCGGAATCGATCAACCTGGAGTTCCAGACCGGCATCGCGGCCGACACGCTGCTGTTCGGCTCGGTCCGCTGGGTGAACTGGACCGAGTTCACGATCGACCCCGACGAATACCGCAACGTCTATGGCAATGCTCTCGTTTTCTACACTGACGATGTCATCACCTACAATCTGGGGCTGGGCCGCAAGTTCAACGACAACTGGTCCGGCGCGGTTCTGCTCGGCTACGAAGAGACCAAGGGCAATGTGACCGGCAATCTGGGCCCCACGGATGGGTTCAAGTCGGCGGGCCTGGCGCTCACCTACACGAACGGTCCGGCGAAGATCACCGGCGGCCTGCGCTATGTCGATATCGGCGATGCGACGACCCGCGGGATAGATGGCGACTTTTCAGGCAACTACGGCTGGGGCTTCGGCCTGCGCGTCGGCTACTCGTTCTGAGCGGCCCTCCTGCCCTGTCCTGCGGCCGCCCGGCACGTCCGGGCGGTTTCGTTTGACCGCCCCCCGCCCGCCCGCTACCAGATGCCCGTTCGGCAAGGGCGGCATGGCATGATCTACGAGTCGGCGGCAGAGTGGCGTTCGGCGCCCCGCAAGCGGGTGCTTCTGTTCGGGATGTCGGGGCTGGGCAAGACCCATGTCTCGAACATGCTGCGCGCGCGGGGCGACTGGTTCCACTACTCGGTCGATTACCGCATCGGCACCCGCTACATGGGCGAGTTGATCGCCGACAATTTCAAGCGCGAGGCGATGAAGGTTCCGCTGCTGCGCGAATTGCTGCTGACCGACAGCGTCTTTATCGCCTCGAACATCACCTTCGACAATCTGGCACCGCTTTCGACCTATCTGGGCAAGCCCGGCGCGGCGGAAAAGGGCGGGCTGAGCTTTGCCGAATACATGCGCCGTCAGGAACAGCACCGCGCCGCCGAGATCAGCGCCCTGCTGGACACCCCGCGCTTCATCGAGCGGGCCGAGGAGCTTTACGGCTACGGCAACTTCGTCTGCGACTCGGGCGGATCGGTCTGCGAGGTGGTGGACCCCGAGAACCCCGAGGACGAGGTGCTGACGACGCTTGCGCGCAACCTGCTGCTGGTCTGGATCGAAGGGTCCGAGGCACACACCGCCGATCTGGTCGCGCGTTTCGACCGCGCCCCCAAGCCCATGTATTACCAGCCCGATTTCCTGCACGCGGCCTGGGCGGCCTATCTGGACGAAACCGGCCTGACCGAGCCAGAGGTCGATCCCGATGCCTTCGTGCGCTGGACCTATGCCCGCGCGCTGGCCCACCGCCAGCCGCGCTACGCGGCGATGGCGCGCAACTGGGGCGTCAAGGTCGCCGCCCAGGATGTGGCAAGGGTCACCAGCCCCGCGGACTTCGTCGAACTGGTCGCCCGCGCCCTTGAGGCCCGCTGAGAAGCCGCCTATCTCTCGTCTCCGCGTCTTCCGGAAAGGCCCGCCCGATGCCGATCAAGATCCCCACCTCGCTGCCCGCCTTCGACGTGCTGACGCGCGAGGGCGTGATGGTGATGGGCGAGGAGGCAGCGGCGCGTCAGGACATCCGGCCGCTGCGCATCGGCCTGCTGAACCTGATGCCCAAGAAGATCCAGACCGAGACCCAGTTCGCCCGGCTGATCGGCGCCACGCCGCTTCAGATCGAACTGAGCCTGATCCGGATGACCGAGCATCAGACCAAGAACACCGCCGCCGAGCATATGGAGGCGTTCTACCGCCCTTTTGCCGAGGTCGCCGCGAGCGGCGAGAAATTCGACGGCTTCATCATCACCGGCGCCCCCATCGAGCATCTGCCCTTCACCGAGGTCACCTATTGGGATGAACTGGTCCGCGTGATGGACTGGACCCAGACCCATGTCCAGTCCACCTTCGGCGTGTGCTGGGGCGGCATGGCGATGATCTATCATTTCCATGGCGTGCAGAAACACATGCTGGACCACAAGGCATTCGGCTGTTTCCGACACCGTAACCTCGTTCCCGCATCGCCCTATCTGCGTGGCTTTTCGGACGATTGCGTGATCCCGGTCAGCCGCTGGACCGAGATGCGCCAGCCCGAGATCGACGCGGTGCCGGGGCTGGTGACGCTTCTGGGCAGCGACGAGGTAGGGCCCTGCCTGATCGAGGATGCGGCGCATCGCGCGCTCTATATCTTCAACCATTTCGAATATGACAGCGACACGCTGAAACAGGAATACGACCGCGACGTGGCGAATGGCACGCCGATCAACGTGCCGATCAACTACTATCCCGGCAACGATCCGGCGCAGGCGCCGCAGAACCGCTGGCGCAGCCATGCGCATCTGCTTTACGGCAACTGGATCAACCAGATCTACCAGACCACGCCCTATGACATCGACCGGATCGGGGCCGCCTGAGAATGCATGACCGCTACATGCCCACGGGCGAGGTTCTGGATATCGACGGCACCCGCGTCCACGCCCATCAGGAGGGCGCAGGCCCGGACGTGATCCTTCTGCACGGGGCGGGCGGGAATACGCGGGACTTCTGCTTCGACCTGATGGGGCGACTGGCCGAATGCTTCCGCGTGACCGCCTTTGACCGGCCGGGGCTGGGCCATACCGATCCGCTACATCCCGATGGCGAAAGCCCCTTCGAACAGGCCGAAATCCTGGAACGGGCGGCGGTTCGGCTCGGGCTTGGGCCCGCGGTGCTTGTCGGCCATTCCTTTGGCGGCTCGGTGGCGCTGGCCTGGGCACTGGACCATCCCGCCCGCGCGGCGGCGGTGGTGTCTCTGGCCGGGGCCGCGATGCCCTGGCAAGGCGGGCTGGGGCCGTGGTACGAGCTGGCCTCTTCGGCCTTTGGCGCGGCTGTGGTGATCCCGCTGATATCGGCCTTTGCGCCCCGTGCGCTGGCGCACCAGACCATCGAGCGGATCTTCGATCCCGACCCGGTGCCCGAGGGCTATGCCGAGCATATCGCGATCGAGCTGTCGATGCGCCCCGACAGCCTGCGCGCCAACACCCGGCAGGTGAATGGGCTGAAGCCCCATATCCGCGCGATGGCAGCGCGTTATGGCGAGTTGAAGATGCCGATCGAGATCCTGCACGGCACCGCCGACAGGATCGTGCCGATCGAGGTCCATTCCCGGCCGCTGGCAGCCCGGGTGCAAAGCGCGAACCTGATCGAGCTGCATGGCGTGGGCCACATGCCCCACCACGCCCGCCCCGAAGCCGCCGTCGCCGCGATCCTGCGTGCCGCACGGCGTGCGGGGCTGCGCGCGGACGACTGATCCCGCTGGACCCGCCTGCCCCGGCCGCTATGTCCCCTGCGAGGGAGATCGCCATGATGCCGACCAGACGCGCCTTTACCGGCCTGATGGCCGCTTCGGTTCTGAGCGCCTGCGCCAGCCCCGCCGCGCAGGACCGGCCCGAAGCGCCGGACCGGGCGGCGCAGCTTTATCCGCCCATCGGGCAATTGATGCGGGTGCGTGGGCGGATCGTGCATGCCTATGTCGAGGGGCGCGGACCGGCAGTAATCCTGATCCATGGCGCCTCGGCCAATCTGCGCGACTTCACCTTTTCGCTGAGCGGGCGTCTGGCGCGGCGCTACCGTGTCGTCGCCTTCGACCGGCCGGGCCTTGGCCATTCCCAGACGCTGAACAATCGCGGCGAGACCCCGGCCGAACAGGCCGCCCAGCTTGACGCCGCCGCCGGGATGCTGGGCATCCGCCGGGCCGTGATCGTCGGCCATTCCTATGGCGCCGCCGTCGCGATGGCCTGGGCGCTGAACCACCCGGACCGCGCCGCGGGCGTAGTCACGCTGGCCGGGGTGACGATGCCCTGGCCGGGCGAGTTGCCGCGCTTCTACACGGTGGCCTCCAGCGGGCTGGGCAGCGCGGTGGTTTCGGCGCTGGCCACCCGCGCGCGCGCCGAACGCGCGGTCGCGCGATTCTTTGCCCCGCAACGCCCGCCCGCGGGCTATCTGGACCAGGTGGGGATCGAGCTTGCCCTGCGAACCGAGACGCTGCGCACCAGCGCGCGGCAGGTCGATATCCTGAAACCGCAGCTTCAGGCGATGAACGAACGCTATCCGGGCCTGCGAGTGCCGGTCGAGATCCTGCACGGCACCGCCGACAACGCTGTCTCGATCGACTTCCATTCCCGCGCGCTGGCGCCCCGGCTGCGGACCGGCCGACTGACCGAATTGCCCGGCATCGGCCACATGCCGCATCATGCCGCCCCCGCCGCGACGCTGGCCGCCATCGACCGCGCCGCCGCCCGCGCCGGATTGCGCCCGCGCGCCTGATCGCCATACTGGCGGAAAACGCGACGGAGGCACGCATGAAGGACCTGCCATTCGACGGCGCGATCACCAAGTTCTACAAGGACGACGCGCCCAGGGACATCCGGGATGCCATCGAGGCAAGCGACAAGAACGACGTCCTGTCCGCCAGCTTCCCCTATCGCAAGCGCATGGATGAAAAGGAGTATCTCGACCAGCTTGAGAAATTGCAGATCGAGCTGGTCAAGATGCTGGCCGACATCAAGGCGACCGGCAAGCGCGTCGCCATCGTCTTCGAGGGCCGCGACGCCGCCGGCAAGGGGGGCACGATAAAGCGCTTCCGCGAGAACCTGAACCCGCGCGTTGCGCGTCTGGTTGCCCTGCCCGCGCCGTCTGATCGTCAGAAGACTGAATGGTATTTCCAGCGCTACATCCCGCATCTGCCCGCGGGCGGCGAACTCGTGTTCTTCGACCGATCGTGGTACAACCGCGCGGTGGTCGAACATGTCTTCGGCTTCTGCACCCCGGACGAGCGCGAGCATTTCTTTGCCCAGGTGCCGGAGTTCGAAAAGATGCTGGTCGACGAGGGCATCGTGCTGATCAAGCTGTGGCTGAACGTGGGCCGGGCGGAGCAATTGCGCCGTTTCCTCAAGCGCGAGAACGATCCGCTCAAGCAATGGAAGGTGTCCTGGATCGACGTCGAGGGGCTGAAGCGCTGGGATAATTACAGCGCCGCGATCCGCGACACCTTTGCGCGCAGTCATACCGGTCCCGCGCCCTGGACGGTGATCCGCGCCGACGACAAGTCGCGCGCGCGGCTTGCGGCAATCCGGCGGGTGCTGACGCGGGTCGATTACGCGGGCAAGAATATCGACGCGGTCGGCGCACCCGATCCAAGGATCTGCGGTGGCCCCGAGATCTGGGATGTCTAAACGCGGCTATCACCACGGAAACCTGCGCCAGGCGCTGGTCGAGGCCGCGCTGGTTCTGATCCGCGAGAAAAGCCCGCAGGGCTTCACCCTGACCGAGGCGGCGCGGGCCGCAGGCGTGACGCCCGCTGCGGTCTATCGCCATTTCGAGGGCCGCGAGGACCTGATCGCGGAATGTGCGCGGCAAGGTTTCGTGATCTTCGCGGACCTGATGGAACATGCCTATGAAAGCGGCCAGCCCTCGGCCCTGGCGAGCCTGTCGGCGACGGGCCGGGCCTATCTTGCCTTTGCGCGGAATTTCCCCGGCCATTACATGGCGATGTTCGAATCGGGCCTGTCGCTGAACGCCGATCCCGATCTGTGCACCGTGGCGAACCGGGCCAGCGCGGTGCTGGAACGCGCCGCGCGCGACCTCTCGCGCCATATCCCCGAGGCAAAGCGGCCGCCCGTGGCGATGGTCTCGGCCCATATCTGGGCGATGAGCCATGGCGTTGTGGAACTCTACACCCGCGGCGCCCCCGGGGCCCGCGTGCCCTTCCCGGCCGAGGATCTGCTGGAAACCGGCATCGGCATCTATCTGCGCGGGCTGGGGTTGATCCCGGCCGATGCCTGAAGCGCGACCGGCGCAGGGCGCACCGCCCCCGTCTTTGCGCACTCCCCCGGGATGTTTCGGCCAACAAGATGGCAGCGGGCCGCGTCAGTCGCCCATGATTTCCTTGAGGCGGGCCTGTTCCTCGGCGCTGAGCCGCTCGCCCGGACCGGTGTCGCGACCGCGGCGGCCGCGGATGTAGAAGACCGCCACAAGGAGGCCCAGGCCGAGCATCGCGGGACCGGCAATGTAAAGCAGAAGGTTCGCGCCGGTCGCAGGCGGCTTGAGCAGGACAAACTCGCCATAACGGCCGACGACATAGTCCAGAACCTCGTCGTCGCTATCGCCCGAAACAAGCCGTTCGCGCACGATCCGGCGCAAGTCCTTGGCCAGTTCGGCGTTTGAATCGTCGATGCTCTCGTTGCGGCAGACAAGGCAGCGCAGGCCCTTCGACAATTCGCGCGCGCGCTCTTCGAGCGCGGGGTCCGCGAGAAGTTCGGACGGGTCGAGGGCCCGGACCGGACCGGTAGAAAGCATGGTCTGGGCGAATACCACCACCAGGATCACGCAAATCCGCTTGAGCATGGCCCTACCCTTCACTCGGCCGGAAGCGGCGCGGCACCGCCTTCCCGGCGTGCGCCTGCGGCAACCCGCACGCGCCGGTCGCTGAGGCTGAGAAGCCCGCCCAGAGCCATGATGATCGAGCCGCCCCAGATCCAGTTGGCGAAGGGCTTGATATAGCTGCGGATCGCCCAGCCGCCATTCACTTGCGGATCGCCGATCACCAGATAGACGTCGCGGAAGAAGCCGATATCCAGCGCCGCCTCGGTGGTCGGCATGCGGGCCACGGGATAGACCCGTTTTTCCGGCGTCAGCGTCGCGATGCGCGTCTCGCCGCGCCAGACGCCCATCGTTGCCATGGTCGAGATGTAGTTCGGCCCCTGCACATCCTCGACATTCTCGAAGCTGATGCCGTAGCCGCCCACCTCGAACCGGTCGCCGATCTGGGCGACACGGATATCCTCGATCTCCCAGGCCATGACGCCCGCGACCCCGATCATGGTGATGCCGACACCGGCATGGGCGACCGACTTGCCCCAATCGGCGCGTGGCAACCGCGCGATCCGGCGCAGCCTGTCCACGAGACCCGCGCGACCCGCCCGAAGCCACAGATCGACCGCCGCACCGCTGATGAGCCAGGTGCCGAGCGCCAGGCCCACGGGGCCAAGTGCGCTGCGCCCGGTCTGCATTGCCCAGGCAAGTGCGCCGATCGCGAGGGCCAGACCCATGGCGGGCAGCATCGCGCGCACCGCCCGACCGAGACGTCCGCGTTTCCACGGAAGCGTCGAGCCGATCGGCAGCAGCAGCGCGAGCGCGACCATGAAGGGCGTGAAGGCCATGTTGAAGAAGGGCGCGCCGACCGACAGCTTGCGGTCAAAGGCCATCTCGGCAAAGAGCGGCCATATCGTGCCCACGAAGACCACGAAGGCCGAGACCGCGAGCAGGATGTTGTTGAACACCAGAGCCGATTCCCGGCTGACGGTGCTGAAGACGCCCTTTGCCTCCATGGCGGTGGCCCGGGCGGCGTAAAGCGTCAGCGCGCCGCCCATGAACACGCCCAGGATCAGCAGCAGGAACATGCCCCGCTCGGGGTCCGAGGCAAAGGCGTGAACGGAGGTGATGATGCCCGAGCGCGTGATGAAGGCGCCGATCAGAGAGAAACCGAAGGCCACGATGGCCAGCAGGATCGTCCAGCTTTTCAGTGCCTCGCGCTTTTCCACCACTATGGCCGAGTGCAGCAGCGCGGCCGAGATCAGCCAGGGCATGAAGCTGGCGTTCTCCACCGGATCCCAGAACCAGAACCCACCCCAGCCCAGTTCGTAATAGGCCCACCAAGATCCAAGCGCGATGCCGATGGTCAGGAATACCCAGGCCGCCAGCGTCCAAGGGCGCACCCAGCGCCCCCAGGCGGCATCGACCCGCCCCTCGATCAGGGCCGCGACCGCGAAGGAGAAGCAGATCGAAAGCCCGACATAGCCCAGATAGAGGAAGGGCGGGTGGAAGGCGAGACCGGGATCCTGCAGAAGCGGGTTCAGGTCGCGCCCGTCGAAGGGGATCGACTGCATCCGGGTGAACGGGTTCGAGGTGAACAGCACGAAGGCAAAGAATGCCGCCGAAATCGCCGATTGCACCGCCAGCACCCGCGCGCGCAGACCGGGCGGCAGCCCGCCGCCGAACCAGGCGGCCATCGCACCGAACAGCGTCAGGATCAGCACCCACAGCAGCATCGATCCCTCGTGGTTGCCCCAGACGCCCGTCACCTTGTAGAGCATCGGCTTCAGCGTGTGCGAGTTGCTGACCACCAGGCTGACCGAGAAATCCGAGGTCACGAAGGCATAGGTCAGCGCGCCGAAGCTGAACGCGGTCAGCAGGAATTGCGCGGTGGCGGCGGGTTCGGCCATGGCCATCCATCCGCTCCAGCCCTTGTGGGCGCCGATCAGGGGGATGACGGCCTGCACCAGCGCGATGGCAAAGGCGAGCGTAAGGGCGAAGTGACCGAGTTCTATGACCATGAAGATGTTCTAGACGCCGAGGCGGCGCGCGCCAATCGCTTTTCGTCGGACCCACCAAGGCGTTGACGGGAACGTGAGCGCGGATTGTCCGGCCCCGCCCGTCAGCTGCGGCCGGGCCGCTCGGTCTTGGCGTAATTGCTGAAATGGCCTTCCTTCGCGGCCAGTCGGCGCGCGCCCGCGATCAGCGCGCCGGTCTTGCCGGGCTGGGCCACGCGCGACAGCGTCTGCCGCAGATCTCCGCTGCCGCAGCCCGGGCAGACCGGCGGCGGATCGGAGGGGCGCATCAGCAATTCGCAGTCGGTTCCACAGGCGTCGCAGCGATAGGCGAGCATGGGCATGACAGGACTCTCCTGATCGGGCACGGGGCAGCATCCCGTGCGGTGATGCGTGACAGTTCTTCCCGGGCGCCGGGCACCAGGGTCAAGCCGCTGCAAGCGCCGCGATGCCAGGCGACGAAGGTCTGCCCGCCGAAGCGGCGGCGCTGCCGGGCGGCGCCCAGGACAGAGGCGGTCTCTGCATGCAGGCCAGGGCCTTCAATACGCGGCGTCGGCACTCGCACTGCCGAACTCGCGCAGCAACACGTCGATGTTCTGCCGCATCGCCCCTTCACGGGCCACGCGCAGCCGGTCGACCCCCTGCACTGCCTGCGCGATGGTGGCGGTATAGCCCGAGGTCACGCGGCGTTCGAGGACCGGCCGACCGGTGACATCGCGCAGCAGGTAATGTACGGTCAGCACGACCTTGGTGGTCGAGGTTTCGCTGGGCGGTTGATCGACCTGAAGAACCGTTGCCTCGAGCGTCCGCACCCCGCCCGGCGCCATGATCCCCGCCTGGCGCAGCGCGTTTTCCAGCGCCGCACGGAAGGTGCCGTCCGAAAGCTCCGGCGCCCAGCCCGGCAACGCGCCGCCGCCCGGCTGCACCACCGCCCCGATCATGCCGCTATGGGCGCTGCCCATCGACACCGGCACGATACCCGAGGGCACCGGCCCCGATGGCGCCCTGTTCTGGACGCAGCCGCCAAGGGCTGTCGCCATCGCCAGCACCGCCACCGCGCGGCCCATCCGTCCGGTCATTTCCGCTCTCCTCTCAAGCCGCCCTGCCTGTCCTGCCCAGCTTGGCCGGGCGCGCGCCGATCCGCAAGGTGCCACCGCGCCGCGATCCGCGCTTGACGCAGCCCCCCCGCCCCGCCGAACCTGCGCAGCATGATGCAAGACCGCCCCCCGCCCCGCATCGAGGCCACATGACCCGGCTTGTCGTGGATATCGGCGGCACCAACACCCGCGCCGCGCTGGCCGAGGGGCCCCGCATCGTCGAGGACAGCGTCCGGCGCTACCGCAACGATGGCTTTGCGGGGCTGTCCGCAGTCCTGATGCGCTATCTGGCCGAGGCGGGCAGCCCCCAGATCGACGGCGCCTGCGCGGCGCTGGCCGGGCCGGTGCAGGCCGGGCGGGGGCGGCTGACCAATCTGGACTGGTTGATCGACGAGGCCGAGATCGCGCGTGTTACCGGCGCGGACCGGGTACGGCTGTTGAACGATCTTCAGGCACAGGGCCATGCGCTGGACCAGCTTGCGCCCGTGGCGCTGGTCCCGGTGCTGGATGGCCCGCGCGCGGTGGGCGGCGTGCGGCTGGTGATCGGGCTGGGCACCGGGGTCAATGTCACCGTCGTTCACCGCACCGGCACGGGCACGCTGGTCACCGCGAACGAGGCCGGCCATGTCAGCCTGCCCGTGGCCTGCGAGGAAGACCTGTCGCTGGCCCGCTTCGCCGCCGGCGAGGATGGCTTTGCCGCGGTCGAGGATGTGCTGGCCGGGCGCGGGCTGGCAACGCTTCATGACTGGGTGACAAGCCGGACAGGCCCGCCGCAGCGGATCGAGGGGTCCGAGATCATCGCCGCCGCGCCGGACGACCCGGCGGCCGAACAGACGCTGCGGACCTACACCAGGATGCTGGGCCGGGTTGCGGGCGACCTTGCCCTGCACCATCTGCCCTATGGCGGCATCTACCTGATCGGAGGCGTCGCCCGCGCGATGACCCCGCATCTGGCGCGGCTGGGTCTGGACGACAGTTTCCGCGCCAAGGGCCGGTTCTCGCGGCTGATGGAGAGTTTCGCGATCGCCACCATCACCGACGATTTCGCCGCGCTCAGGGGCTGCGCAGCGCATCTGGCCGAAACCGCGTGAGACGAGGAACCGCCTTTCGCTGCCCGCCGCAATCGGCCAAAAGACCGCAAACGCAAGGACAAGGGACCACAAGGGCCATGAAGATCGACGGAACCCATTACCGCTCCATCTGGCGCGAGGCCGACGGCACGGTCAAGATCATCGACCAGCGCTGGTTGCCGCATGAGCTTCGGATCGTAAGCTTATGCAGCCGCAAAGACTTTGCCGACGCGATCCGCGACATGTGGGTGCGCGGCGCGCCGCTGATCGGGGCGACGGCGGCCTATGGCGTGGCGGTGCAGATGGCCGAGGATCCCTCGGACGCTTCGCTGTCGGAAACCTACGAGGTGCTGCACGAGACGCGGCCCACCGCGATCAACCTGCGCTGGGCGCTGGATGAAATGACCCGGCTGTTGAAACCGTTGTCCCCTGCCGACCGCGCCGAGGCGGCGTTCCGGCGCGCGGCCGAAATCTGCGATGAGGATGTCGAGATCAACCGCCGGATCGGGGTGAACGGCCTCGCGCTGATCCGCGAGATCGCCGCGCGCAAGGGCGGCGGGCGCGTGAACGTGCTGACCCATTGCAACGCGGGGTGGCTGGCCACCGTCGACTGGGGCACCGCGACCTCGCCGATCTATCACGCGGTCGAGGAAGGAATCGACATCCATGTCTTCGTCGACGAGACCCGGCCACGCAACCAGGGCGCGCAACTGACGGCGTGGGAAATGCTGAACCACGGCGTCAGCCATGACCTGATCGTGGACAATGCCGGCGGGCATCTGATGCAGCATGGCGAGGTCGACCTGGTGATCGTCGGCACCGACCGCACCACCGCGCAGGGCGACGTGTGCAACAAGATCGGCACCTATCTCAAGGCACTGGCCGCGCATGACAATGGCGTGCCTTTCTATGTCGCCCTGCCCTCGCCCACCATCGACTGGACGGTGTGGGACGGGGTCACGGAGATCCCGATCGAGGAGCGCGCCCAGGCCGAGGTGACCCATGTGCAGGGCCGGATGCCCGACGGTGCCATCAGGCAGGTGCTGATCTCGCCCCAGGGCACACCCGCGCGCAACCCCGCCTTCGACGTGACACCCGCCCGCCTTGTCACCGGGCTTATCACCGAACGCGGCGTTTCCCCGGCCACGGCCGAGGGGCTGGCGGCGATGTTCCCCGAACATGCACGCGCGGCAGGCTGAGACCCGCCGCCCACACTCGGGATGAGCGGGAAAGAGGACCGGAGAGGACTGCGCGCCCGGATCGGCCAAGTGTCGCGCTGGGCGCGCGGTCGCCTGCCGCCGGGGGTGCGCAGCCTGGTGGGGATTCTGTTCCTGTTGGGCGGTCTCGTCGGCTTCCTGCCGGTGGTCGGCTTCTGGATGATTCCGCTGGGCCTTGCGCTGATCTGGTTCGACATCGCGGCGCTGATGCGCAGATTGCGCCACCGGCGCGGCGACGACCGGTAAGGCTCGCAACCGCGTGAACGGACGCAGTTCGCCCTTGTGTTGCCCGAATCTTGCGTTAACCTATTCTAAGGCCTTGGCAAGTAAGGTATTTCCAAGATGAACCGCAGATCTTTCCTGCTGAACACAGCGGCGGCCGGGCTGATTGGCAGCCCCGCGCTGGCCCAGGCGACGAGGCCTGCCACCGAAGACCCGGACCCGCTGGCGCCCCGGATCGTGCGCATCCGCAATGTGGAACCGGGCGAAGTTCATGTCGTTCCAAGGGATTTCGCGCTGTACTGGACCCTGCCCGAGGGCAAGGCGATCCGCTATCCGGTGTCGATCGGGCGTGACGGGCTTTACGATTCCGGCGTGTTCCGCATCGACGTCAAGAAGGAATGGCCCTCCTGGCGGCCGACTGACGAGATGATCGCGCGCCAGCCGCATCTCTACAAGAAATACGAGGACGGGATGCCCGGCGGGCCGGACAATCCGCTGGGGGCGCGCGCGCTATACCTGTTCACCTTTGGCGGCGCGGACAGCATGCTGCGCATCCATGGCACCAATGATCTGGCCAGCATCGGCCAACGCGCCTCGAATGGCTGCGTTCGGATGGTCAATGCCCATGTGATCCACCTTTACGAACAGGTGCCGCTGGGCAGCCGCGCGGTGCTGCACGCGGTCTGAGCCGCGGCCGGGCTTGCGCCCTGCCCCGAAACCGTGTTCGCTTGGCATCGGCAACCCGAGCGGGGCAGAGCCATGGACCAGATCGCGACCGGCCAGCCGCTATCTGCCCGCCATCTTGCGGGCGAGGAGGATTTCGCGCTCGGCTTCGCGACCACGGCCGAGTTGGACCCGCTGAGCGACTGGCCCGGGCAGGATCGCGCGCTCGAGGCGCTGCGGCTGGCGGCCGGCACCGATCACGGCGACTTCAACCTCTATGTCCTTGGCACGCCCGGCACCGGACGGCACAGCGCCACCCGTCAGGTTCTGGCCGAGGCCGCCGCCCGGCGCCCGCCACCCCCCGACCGGGTCTATGTCAACCGCTTCGACGATCCGCGCCGGCCCATCGCCATCGAATTGCCGCCGGGCCGCGCGGTCGAGTTGCGCGACGCGCTGCGCAAGGTGGTCAACGATCTGGCCGACGACATCCCCGCGATCTTTGAGTCCGAGGATTACCAGACCCGCCGCCGCGCCATCGAGGACAGCTATTCCGAGCGGCACGAACAGGCGATGGGCGTGCTGGCGGATGCGGCGCGGGCGCGTGGCGTGGCGATCGTGCGCACGCCCATGGGCTTTGGCGTGGCGCCGCGCAAGGGCGACGAGATCCTGCCCCCCGACGAATACGAGAAACTGCCGCAGGCCGAACGCGAGAGGATCGGCGCGGCCATCGACGCGGTGCGCGCCCAGCTTGAGGATGTGCTGAAGGACGTGCCGCGCGGGCTCAAGGCGCAGCGCGCCGAGGTCGAGGAACTGAACATCGCCATGGCGCGCGAAGGTGTCGATGCGGCACTGGCCGACGCCCTTGGCCGCTTTGCCGATCACCCTTCCGTCACCCGACATCTTCAGGCGCTGCGCGAGGACCTGATCGACAATGCCGAACTGTTCCTGATCCGTGAAGACGGCGCGCAGGCGGGCGCCTTCCCGGTCGCGACCTCGCGCCATCACCTCAAGCCGCAATTCCGCCGCTACGCGGTCAATGTGATCGTCGGGCAGGACCCCGATCAGGCCAGCGGCGCGCCGGTGATCGAGGAAAGCCTGCCGACACTGGCCAACCTGATCGGGCGGATCGAATACGCCTCGGACCAGGGGACGCTGGTGACGAATTTCACCATGATCCGGCCCGGCGCGCTGCATCGTGCGAATGGCGGGTTCCTGATCCTAGACGCGATGCAGGTGCTGACCGAGCCGCTGGCCTGGGACGCGCTCAAGCGCAGCCTCAAATCGGGCGAGGTGGCGATCTATTCCGCGGGGGAACGCTTCAGCCTGATCTCGACCGAGACGCTGGACCCCGACCCGATGCCGCTGAAACTGCGGGTGGTGCTGGTGGGCGACCGGCGTCTTTACTACCTGCTGGCCGAGTTCGATCCCGATTTCGGGCGGCTGTTCAAGCTTGAGGCCGATTTCGACGACCGGATGGAGCGCAGCGCCGACAGCGCGCTGCTGCTGGCCCGGCTCATCGGCACCATGGCGCGCGACGACGGGCTGCGGCCGGTTGCGGCGGATGGCGTGGCGCGGCTGCTGGCCGAAAGCCTGCGGCTGGCCGATGACGGGGAACGCTTCGGGCTGAACCTTGCCGCGCTGGGCGACATCCTGCGCGAGGCAGATCACATTGCCCGCGCGTCAGGTGCGGACGCGATCGGGCGCGACGATGTCGAGGCGGCGATTGCCGCGGCGGACCGGCGCGCCGGACGGCTGCGCGAACGCAGCCAGGAGGCGATTTCCCGCGGCCTGTTGCTGATCGACACCGACGGCGCGCGGGTGGGTCAGGTCAACGCGCTGTCGGTGCTGGAAATCGGCAAGACCCGCTTCGGTCGGCCCGGCCGGGTCAGCGCGCGGGTCCGGATGGGCGCGGGCAAGCTGGTCGATATCGAGCGCGAGGCCGAACTGGGCGGGCCGATCCATTCCAAGGGCGTGATGATCCTGTCGGGCTATCTGGCGGGCAGTTACGCCCCCGATCTGCCCTTCTCGCTCTGGGCGAGCCTGGTCTTCGAGCAAAGCTATGGCGGGGTCGAGGGCGACAGCGCCTCGGCGGCCGAGCTGTTCGCGCTGCTCTCGGCGCTGGCCGATCTGCCCATCGACCAGTCGCTTGCGGTGACCGGCTCGGTCAACCAGTTCGGCGAGGTGCAGGCCATCGGCGGAGTTAACGAGAAGGTCGAAGGCTTCTTCGATACCTGCGCCGCGCGCGGGCTGACCGGGCGGCAGGGCGTGCTGATCCCGGTCTCGAACGTACCCCATCTGGTGCTGCGCCCGCGGGTGCGCGATGCGATGGACGCGGGCCGGTTCCGGGTGATCCCGATCGCGACCGTCGACGAGGGCATCGCGCTGCTGACCGGCCGGCCGACGGGGGTTCGGGGGGGCAACGGCGCCTTCCCGCCCGACAGCGTGAACGGCAGGGTCGAGGCGCGGCTGATCGGTTATGCCGAGGCACGGCAGCGGTTCGGCCAGAAACCCAGTCCGTCGGAGACGGACGGATGAGCGCACCTGTCAGCACCGTCCGGGTGATCCTGTCGGCCACCTGCCTGGCCGAGGCCGAGGCGGCGCTGCCGCTGGCCACGGGGCTGGCGGCCGAGGCGGGGGCGGCGCTGGCGGGCGTGCTGATCGAGGATGCCGACAATATCGCACTGGCACTGGCAGGGGCGGCGCGCTTCGTCGATCCGGCGGGGCGCATGCTGGCCGGACTTGACCCCGCGCGGATGGGCGCGGCCTATGCCCGCGATGCCGCCCGCTTCGAACGGCTGCTGGCCAGGGCTGCGACGGCTGCCGCACTGAGCTGGAGCTTTCGCCACACGCAGGGGCGGCTGGCCGAGGCGCTGGCAGGCATTGCCGCGCCCGGCGATCTTCTGGTGCTGCCCGCTGGCCCCATGCGTGCGCCGCTGCGCGAGATCGTACTGGCGGCAGGCGCGGATGCCGCGCTTGCGCCGCTGGCCGAGGCGGCCGCTGCCCGTCTCAGCCGCCCGTTGCGTCGGCTGGCCGCGCCGGATCTGGCGCAGCTTGGCGCGGGCAGCGTTCTGTTCTCGCAGTTCGAGGCCCAGCGGCTAGCCGCGCTTCTGGCCGGGACGCGCTGCATCCATGTCTTGCGCAGTTGACGCCGCCCCCGGCACGCGCCCGTCAGCCCGCGCGCTCCGCCCCCAGATGATCGGCCCCCGACACCCGCACCAGCCCCGGCAGGTCTGCGATCTCGATCTCGTAGGCGTCGCGCAGGCGCACAAGTCCCTGCCCCTCCAGCTCGTGCAGCGCGCGGCTGACCGATTCCGGCGTCGTCCCCAGATAATGCGCAAGATCCACGCGGCGGATCGGGATCCGCACCGTGACCGGCGCGCCCGGAACCCGGTGCCGCCCACCGCGCAGCATCCGCCGCAACAGGATCAGCAGGAACGAGGCCAGACGCTCGACGATCTTGTGCCCGCCCATCAGCAGGATCCATTCCCGCGCCGAATCAAGCTCGTCCAGCACGTTGACGAGGAAGCGCCGCTCGATCTCGGGGCTGGAGACCAGAATCCGCTCGAACGCATCGCGCGGGAACGCCAGCACGCGCGCATCGGTCAGCGCGACGATGTCATAGGCGGCGGGACCATCGAACAGCCGACCATACATGTCGGTCGGCACCAGCAGCCCGATGATGTGGACCCGTCCATCTGGCAATTGCTTTTGCATGCCCAGGGCCCCGTGGATCAGATAGCCTATCTCGTCCGGCCGCCCGCCTTCGGTCACCACCACGCCGCCGCGCGGGATGTCGCGCAGCCGGGCAATGCCTTGGAGACCGTGAAGCTGCGCATCGGGCATATCCGCCAGCACCTCTGCCAGCAGCCCGCCGATATCGCCCCCCTGCGGACCCGGCAGAGCGCCGTACAGGTCACGATTCGCCATGCGTCCTCCCCATCGTCACCCGTTTCCTCAGGGGGAAGGGCGAAATCGTCATAAACGCGCCGTCTGGTAGTGGACCCTATCCGTCAGGCATTGACCACCGTCAATGTTATCTTGGCGACAATCGGGCACGGTCCGTCCGAAGGGGCAGGTTCGGCGCATCCCGGGACCGCGCCCCAACGGGAGGCAGGCGATGCGCAGTTTCGGACAGACAACCCGTGGGGCACCAGCGGGCGCGGCCTATCTGGCAGAGTCGGTTTTTTGCACCGAGATCGGCGAACCGGCCTGTCGGCGGCTGGCCGGGGCCGCGCATGTCGAGACCGTTCCCGCCGACAAGGTGCTCTGGCACGACGACGCGCCGCCATCTGCCGTGGGCATCGTGGTCTCCGGCTATTTGCGATTCCAGCGTCACAGCCGCGAGGGGCGGCGGCAGATCCTGAACCTGACCGTTCCGGGTGACCTTTTCGGCCAGGAGAGCGAAGGCCGCAACGGTTATACGCTTGAAAGTGCCACCGAGGCGACGCTGTGCCGGTTCGACCGGCGCGTTTTCGACCGTCTGGTGACCGAGGATGGCATGCTGCGCCGCGCGCTTTACCGTTTCAACGCGGGCCGTCTGGAAAGGCTGCGCTGGCTGACATGGACCATCGGCGCCATGCGCCCGGACGAACGGATCGCGGCGTTCCTGCTGAGCGCGCGCAGCTACATGCCCTACCGCGCCCTGCCCGATGGCACCGGGCTGATCTCGCTTGCCGTCGCGCGGCGCGACATCGCCGATCTTCTGGCCACCTCGGTCGAGACGATCTGCCGGGTCTTCAAGGCGCTCGAACGCGATGGCCTGATCCGCCTGCTGGATCCGGCCCATATCCTGTTTCTCGACATCGACGCATTGGCCGAACGTGCCGGCCTGACCGATGGCGAAGATCCTTGCGCGCCAGGGCCTGTCGGACCGAAACCCGGTCTCGCGCACGGGCCGATGACACTCATCAATGCATCATGTGCGGGTGAGCCATTAGTCTCGGTTCTGCCAGCATGGAGGGGTGGACGACCGGATTGACCGCCGCAAAGGCTATCTGGGGGTGGGCCTGATCCGGGGGGGATCGTCATTGCCCGGGGCGCGCGCGGGCGTTGACACGCGCAGCGCCGGGGCGCTGCCCTCCATGCTGTGCATCTACGAAAGAATGCCATGAGTGCACCACGCCGGACCGCCCGGCGCGGCGGATCTCAGGCTTTCAGGGTGGCCAACTCGGCCCGCAGAACGTCCTGCAACTCGGTTTCCGAGAGATGGATCGCGCATCCGCTCCGTTCCGCAGCAATCACCTTCGCCAGTCGCGAGGGCATCTCCGCGCGCAGTTGCGCCAGGATGGCCGGGGGCGCGAAGATCGCGAGCCGGTCGAAATCTCCGGCAACCCGGTGCGTTTCCAGTATCTGCACCACCTGACGCACGAAGTCGCGCTGGTCCAGGGCCAGAGGATCGCTGCTACCTTCAGGGACAGGCGGTGGGATCGGGGCGGCGGCCCCCGCATCGACGGGCGGATGCTGCATCGCCTCGATCAGGTGACGGTGCCTGGCCCGCATGACCAGTTCCGTGGCCAACCCGCCCGCGCCGGGCACGGAAAGCCCGCGCAGAATGCGCGCGCGCGTCGCCGTCATCGCAAGACCCCAGACCCGGACGCTTCCCATGGCAAGCCCCCCTTGCGGACAGATCGCCCTGTCTGCCACGCGGCCGATGCCCTGTAATTGACCGCCGTCAAGCACCGCACAGGCGTCAGGGGATGCTGGGCGGAATACGCTTGATGCCGGACATCTCGCCCAAGGGACCAGATATCCCTCTCGGGGGAGGCATCGCGGCGTCGCACGGCCCGGAAGGTGTGTTTCCCATCTCCCGTTCCGATCACTCAAGGTCGCAGCACGGGGGACCCGAATGCACCGTCCCCGCCCGGCCCAATTCCGCGCGACCGGGCGCGGCATTCACTCCGCGGCGCGGTTTTCCGCTGGGCCGTTGGCGTCACCGGCATCGGGCACGGAAAGCTCCACGAAGATTCCAAGCTCCGTCCGCGCGATCCGGCGCAGGATGCGAAAGATGTCGTCGAAGGTCTGGGTCAGTTCGATCTCTCTTGTATAGGTGTGCAACCGACGCGGCGCATCGGCCCTCAACCGCACGACCTCGTGCGCGGCGGCCTCCTCCATCAGCGCCGAGAACCCCGTTTTCATCTCGCGCACCGTTTTCGCTGGCCCGGCATCCTGCGCCTCCAGCGCGGCGACGACCCCGTCGAAGGCGCGCAGAACCTCGCGATGCAGCCGCCCGAGCATCGCCGCGGTTTGCGGGCTTATCACCACGTTCTCCTCGTGGCGCTTGCGTGCCGAGGTCACAAGCCCCGTGGCCACCAGATCGCCGATATGTTCAAGGTCATTGGCGATGCGCATCAGCGCCAGCAGCCGTTTGGACTGTTCCTCGGGCAGTCGGCCCAGCCCCGCCTCCCTCAGATAGCCGACGATCTCGCGGTGCAGCAGGTCCACGGGGCGGTCCATCACCTTCAGCCGGTCGATCTCGAACAGGCTGCCCGAGACGACCGTGGGCATTGCAGCGTCCAACTGGCTCCGGACAAGCTCGGACAGATGCCCCACCTCGAGCCGCGCGGCATCCAGGGCGAAGGCGGGCACCTGAAGGAGTTGCCGGTCCAGATGGCGCGGTGCGTGCAGCGGCTCGACCCGCTCGGGGCGGTCCGGCAGCAGCCAGAGCACCAGACGGCTGAGTTGCCCGGTAAAGCCGAGAAACAGGAACGCATTGGCCACATTGAAGATCGTGTGGGCATTGGCCAGATGGCGCGGCGTCGAGGCGCCCTCGGGGGCGAAGAGTTGCGCGAGAACCGCAAGCTGGTCGATGAACCCGATCCACAGCACGACCCCTGCGACATTGAAGATCACATGCACGATCGCCGCCCGGACCGCCTCGCGCGGCTGTCCGATCGAGGCCAGAAGTGCGGTCATGCAGGTGCCGACATTGGCACCCAGCGCGATCGCGATGGCGGTTTCCAGCCCGATCAGCCCCTGCCCCGTCAGGACGATCGCCAGCCCGGCCGTCAACGCCGAGGCCTGCAACACCGCGGTCAGCACCGCGCCCGCCAGCGCCGCCAGCAGCAGGTTGTCGAGCGTCGCCAGCAGATCGAGAAAGGCCGGAACGTCGCGCAGCGGGGCCATCGCCGTCTTCATCGTCGCCATGCCGAAGAAGATCATCCCCATCCCCAGCACGATCCGCCCGATCTCGGCATGACGGCTGCGCCGCGCCAGCAGCGAGCCGAAAAAGCCCAGCGACAGCATCGGCAAGGCCAGCGCATCGACATCGAAGGCCAGAACCTGCGCGGTCAGCGTCGTGCCGATATTGGCGCCCAGGATCACCGCGACGCTCTGCGCCGAGGTCATCAGCCCGGCCGAGATGAATCCCACCAGCAGCACCGTCGTTACCGACGAGGACTGGATCAGCGCCGTCACCACCGCCCCCGCGGTCAGCCCGGCAAAGCGGTTGCCGGTCATCCGCGCCAGGATCGTCTTCATCGACTCGCCCGCGACCTGCTTCAGCGCGCGGGTCATGATCTCCATCCCGAAGAGGAACAGCGCAAGCCCACCCACCATCGTCGCCGCGATGGTGCCGACCTGATCGAGGCCGGGGCTCACGCGGCACGCCCCCGCCCGCCGCAGCCATTGGCCACGCAGCGGTTGGGGGTCATGTTGCCATGTCGCGGCATGGGGGCTCCGGCCAGAGGACGCTGAACGGGCACCGTCAAGGGGCCGCTTCGCCTGCATCGCTGGCGCGCGAGTTCACAACACCTGCGAGGCCTTGGCAACGGCAAACCGGACCGCGCCGGGGTGCCAGGGTCGCGCGGATGGCCGGGGGCGGATGATTCCCCGCCGGGCGGGGGCTGTCCGACCGAAGTGCGTCACCGACACGCCCCCGGCACCCGCATTCCAATAGCCACGCGCATGGTTTTTCAGCATCATCCCACCGAAACGCCTGTTTTCCGAACCGGATTTCTGCTCTTGTCCCAATTCCGGGCCACGTCGATTAAACTTTGCGCACGCCGCGGCCACGGTCGCCGGACAACACCAAGTGGAGAGACTCATGTTCCGACATGCCTTTGCCAGCTTCGCCGCCGCGGCGCTGGTCGCCACGGCAAGCCAGGCCGAAACCTCGCTGTCCTTTGCCCTCGACTGGAAATTCGAAGGCCCTGCGGCACCCTATTTCGTGGCCGTGGACAAGGGCCTCTTTGCCGAGGAAGGACTGACGGTCGAGATCAGCGAGGGCGCGGGCTCGCTCGATGCAATCCCGAAAGTAGCGACCGGCGCCTTCCCGGTGGGCTTCGCCGATATCAACAGCCTGATGAAATTCCTCGACCAGAACCCCGGCGCCCCCGTGATCGCGGTGATGATGGTCTATGACAAGCCGCCCTTCGCCATGGTCGGGCGCAAGTCGCTGGGCATCGAGGCGCCGGGCGATATCGCAGGCAAGGTGCTGGGCGCCCCGCCCCCCGATGGCGCCTGGGCGCAATTCCCGATCTTCGCCGCCGAGAACGGCATCGACATGGCGACGGTCACGGTCGAACCCGTTGGCTTCCCGGTGCGCGAGCCGATGCTGGCCGAGGGCAAGGTGGCCGCGGTCACCGGCTTTTCATTTTCCTCGACGCTGAACCTCAAGCGGCTCGGCGTTCCGGCCGAGGACATCTCGGTGATCCTGATGGCCGATCATGGCGTGGCGCTTTACGGCAACGCGATCATCGCCAACAGCGATTTTGCCCAGGCCAATCCCGAGGTGATCACCGGCTTCCTGCGCGCCGTGGCCAGGGGCTGGAAGGACACCGTGGCCGACCCCGAGGCCGCCATCGACAGCCTGATCCGGCGCAACCCCGCCGCCGACAAGGCGCTGGAGACCGAGCGGCTTCAGATGGCGCTGGCCGACAACGTGATGACCGACTGGGTCATGGCCAACGGCATGGGCAATATCGACCCCGAGCGCATGGCGCTGGCCATCGAGCAGACGAAATCGGTCTACGAGTTCACCAACGCCCCCGACATGGCGCTGTATTTCGACGCCTCCTTCCTGCCCGCTGACGGCAGCCTGTCGATGGAGTGACAGGGATTCCGCCCCCGGGCCCGCCTTGCGCAGGCCCGGGGGCGATCTCTCATCCGGCATGGACAATCTCATCGACATCAAGGGCGTCACCCACGCCTATCGCACGAAGTCCGGCCCGCTGCCGGTGCTGGACGATCTGAACATCTCGGTTCCCGAGGGCGAATTCGCCGCCGTCGTCGGCCCCTCGGGCTGCGGCAAGTCCACCCTGACGCGGCTGATCGCGGGGCTGATGAAACCCGACCGGGGCGAGGTCTGGCTGCATGGCGAACGCGTCACCGGCCCGCGAAAGACGGTGGGCATGGCGTTCCAGAACCCGGTGCTGCTGGAATGGCGCACGATCCTGCAGAACGTGATCCTCCCGCTCGAGATCGTCGCGCCGGGGATGCCGCGCCGGGACCGAGAGGCGCGCGCGCTGCACCTGCTCGAGATGGTCGGGCTCAAGGGTTTCGAGCACAAGCGCCCGAGCGAGCTGTCGGGCGGCATGCGCCAGCGCGCCAGCCTCTGCCGCGCCATCGTGCACAAGCCCGACGTGCTGATCATGGACGAACCTTTCGGCGCGCTCGACGCCTTCACCCGCGAGGATCTGTGGCAGACCATGCGCGATCTGCGCGCGGCAGAACCCTTCACCTGCGTTCTCATCACCCATGACCTGCGCGAAAGCGTCTTCCTGGGCGATCAGGTCTTCGTCCTGTCGGGTCGGCCCGCCCGCACCCAGGCCGTGCTGGATGTGACCCTGTCCGCAGACCGCACGCTCGACATCCTGTTCGAGCCCGCAGCCCAGGACATGCTGCATTACCTGCGCGACCAGATCCGCATCGCGCAGGGCCGTGACGGAGAAACCCACTGATGGACATGTTGCGCAAGATCGCCGTGCCGATCGCCGCCGTGCTGATCTTCCTTTGCCTGTGGGAGGCGCTGGTCTGGGTCAACCAATGGCCGAACTACAAGATGGCCTCGCCCTCGGATCTGCCGCCCGCCTTCTGGAAATTCCGTCACCTGTTCCTGGAAATGGGCTGGCAGACACTCTGGCGCACGGTGCTGGGGCTTGGCATCGCGGTATTGGTGGGCACGGGTATCGGCGTGCTCATGGGCTTTTCCCGGATCGCCCGCGACGCGCTCTATCCGCTTCTGGTGGGCTTCAACGCCATCCCCAAGGCGACGCTGGTGCCGGTGATCGCGCTGCTGTTCGTCGGCCAGCATGATTTCAACACCGTGCTCATGGCCTTCCTGATCAGCTTCTTCCCCATCGCCGTCTCGGTCGGAATCGGGCTCTCGACGCTGGAGCCGGAATATCGCGACATCCTGCGCAGCCTCGGCGCCTCGCGCATGACGATCTTCTGGAAGATCGCGCTGCCCAAGACGCTGCCGGAGTTCTTCGGCGCTCTCAAGGTCTCGGTGACGCTGGCCTTCATCGGCACCAATCTCGTGGAAATCGTCTCGCCGCATGGCCGCGGCCTCGGCGCGCTCTTCAAGTCGGGCGAGACCAATGGCGACTATCCGCTGATGTTCGCCGTCCTGATCGCGCTCGCCGCGCTCGGCATCCTGCTCTACTACGCGGTGCTGGTGCTCGAACGCATCTTCGCGGGCTGGGCGGAACGCCCCTCGGGCTGAGATCCGGGCCGTCTTCTGGCGACAAATATCCCCGCCGGAGGCCGCGGCCGCAAGGCCGCGCCACGCCCAACCCCGGACAAGCAAGGCGCATGCGCCTTGCGCCGGACGGGGGCGGGAGCGCCCCTTGCCTGCCCTTTCAGCCGCGGATGCTTCCCGCGCCCTCGACCAGATACTTGAAGCTCGTCAACTGCTCGGCCCCCACCGGGCCGCGCGCATGCAGCTTGCCGGTCGCGATGCCGATCTCGGCACCCATGCCGAACTCGCCGCCATCGGCGAACTGGGTGGACGCGTTGCGCATCAGGATCGCGCTGTCCAGCCGCTCGAAGAACCGCGCCGCTGCCGCATCATCCTCGGTCAGGATCGCGTCGGTGTGGCCCGAGCCATGGGCCCGCACATGCGCGATGGCCGCGTCGATATCCTCGACCACGCGCGCCGCGATATCCATGTCGAGATATTCGCGCCCCCAATCCTCGGCGGTGGCCGGGATCGTGCCGGGCAGCCGCGCCAGCGCCTCGTCCGCATGCACCCGCACGCCCGCGGCGACCAGCGCCGCGACCAGATCGGCGCCCAGCCCATCGGCCAGATCGCGATGGACCAGCAGGCATTCCGCCGCCCCGCAGATGCCCGTCCGCCGGGTCTTGGCGTTCAGCACCACGCGCAGCGCCTTTTCGGGGTCGGCCGCGCGGTCGACATAGATGTGCACGATCCCTTCGAGATGGGCAAAGACCGGCACGCGGGCCTCGCGCTGGACAAGGCCGACCAGCCCCTTGCCGCCGCGCGGCACGATCACGTCGATCACCCCGGTCATCGCCAGCATCGCGGAAACGGCCGCCCGGTCCCGCGTCGGCACGCGCTGGATCGCGTCCTCGGGCAGGCCGACCGCGCGCAGGCCGTCCACCAGACAGGCATGCAGCGCGCCCGAGGAGTGGAAACTCTCGGAGCCGCCGCGCAGGATCACCGCGTTGCCGGCCTTCAGGCACAGCGCCCCCGCATCCGCCGTAACGTTCGGGCGGCTTTCATAGATCACGCCGATCACGCCCAGCGGCGTGCGCACCCGGCGGATATGCAGGCCGCTCGGCATGTCCCATTCCGCCATCACCTGCCCGACCGGATCGGGCTGGGCCGCGACCGCGCGCAGCCCCGCGACGATGCCCGCGATCCGGGCCTCATCAAGCTTCAGCCGGTCCAGCATCGCCGGGCTCAGGCCCTTGTCGCGGCCGAACGCCATGTCCTTTTCGTTGGCGGCAAGGATCTCGGCCTCGTGCGCCGCGACGGCGTCAGCCGCAGCCTCCAGCGCGCGTCGCTTGGCGGCCGGATCGGCAAAGGCAAGCTCTGCGGCCGCGGCCTTCGCCCGCGCGCCCAGTTCGGCCATCATCGCGGGAATGTCGGTCTCGTCCTTCATGTCGCCATGTCGTCCCTGTGGATCAGCGCCGCGCGGCCGGGATAGCCCAGAATGGCCTCGATGTCACCCGAACGGCAGCCGCGGATCAGCCGCGCCTCGGCCGAGGTGTAGCGGGTCAGGCCGGTGCCCAGCCCCTGCCCCTCGGGCCCCAGGATCGTCACCGGATCGCCGCGCCCGAAATCGCCGGTGACCGCCGCCACCCCCGCGGGCAGCAGCGACTTGCCGGTGCCAAGCGCCACGACCGCACCCGCGTCGACGGTGATCGTGCCCCGCGGTTTCATCGCCGCGATCCAGCGTTTGCGCGCGGCCTGCGGGTCGCCCTTGGGCCGGAACCAGGTGCAGGGCGCGCCGTCCTCCAGTGCCTTCAGGGGCCGCAGCACCGCGCCCTGGGTGATCGCCAGCGCGCAACCCGCGCCGGTGGCGGTCTTGGCGGCCATCAGCTTGGTCTTCATGCCGCCCTTGGACAGGCCCGAAGCCGCATCGCCCGCCATTGCCTCGATCTCGGGGGTGATCTCCTCGATCAGGTCAAAGCGGTGCGCACCGGGATCCTGCACCGGGTTCGCGGTGTAGAACCCGTCCACATCCGACAACAGCACCGCCACATCGGCCCCCACCGTCACCGCCACCTGCGCGGCCAGCCGGTCGTTGTCGCCATAGCGGATCTCGTCGGTCGCGATCGTGTCGTTCTCGTTCACGATGGGCACGACGCCATAGCCCAGCAGCGTTTCCAGAGTCGCGCGCGAGTTCAGATAGCGGCGGCGGTCCGCGCTGTCCTCCAGCGTCACCAGCACCTGGCCCGTGGTGATGCCGTGCGGCGCCAGCACTTCCTCATAGGCGCGCGCCAGCCGGATCTGGCCGACCGCGGCGGCGGCCTGCGACTGTTCCAGCGCCAGCGTGCCCAGCCCCAGCCCCAGCACACCGCGGCCCAGCGCGATGGATCCGGACGAGACCAGGATCACATCCGCGCCGCGTGCCTTGAGCATCGCCACATCCTCGGCCAGCGCGCGCAGCCAGTCCGCGCGCAGCGCGCCGCTGTCGCGATCGACCAGAAGCGCCGAGCCGATCTTGACGACGATCCGCTTCGCACCGCTCAGGGACGCCATGTCTCGTCCTCGTCCCCGCCCGCATGATGGCGCAACCGGTCCTCGTCGATCTCGGCCCGGAGCGCGCGCAGAACCTCGGCGATGCCCTCGCGCGAGACGCCCGACATCGCCAGCACCGGCCGGTCGATCTCGGCCTCCAGCGCGGCAATCTTTTCGGCGCGCTCGTCCTCGTCCAGCGCGTCGATCTTGTTCAGCGCGGTGACCCGCGGCTTGTCGGCCAGATGCCCGCCATAGGCCTCAAGCTCGTTGATGATCGTGCGGTAATCGGCCACCACATCCTCGGACGTGCCGTCGATCAGGTGCAAAAGCACGGCGCAGCGTTCGACATGGCCCAGAAAGCGGTCGCCGATGCCGCGGCCTTCATGCGCGCCCTCGATCAGGCCGGGAATGTCGGCGATCACGAATTCCACCCCGTCGATGCCGACCACCCCCAGATTGGGATGCAGCGTCGTGAAGGGATAATCGGCGATCTTGGGCCGGGCGTTCGAGGTGGCGGCCAGAAAGGTCGACTTGCCCGCGTTCGGCATGCCCAGCAGCCCCGCATCCGCGATCAGCTTGAGCCGCAGCCAGATCGTCCGCTCCACCCCCTCCTGGCCCGGATTGGCGTGGCGCGGCGCCTGGTTGGTCGCGGTCTTGAAATGCAGGTTTCCCCAGCCGCCATTGCCGCCCCTGGCCAGCAGCACGCGCTGGCCCAGTTCGGTCATATCGGCGATCAGGGTTTCCTCGTCCTCATCCAGGATCTCGGTGCCCACGGGCACGCGCAGCACGATGTCGTCGCCCGAAACGCCGGTCTTCTGCCGCCCCATGCCGGGGCGGCCGTTGTCGGCAAAGAAATGCTGCTGGTAGCGAAAATCGATCAGCGTGTTCAGCCCGTCGACCGCCTCGACCCAGACATCGCCGCCGCGGCCGCCATCGCCGCCATCGGGGCCGCCATATTCGACGAATTTCTCGCGTCGGAAACTGGCGCAGCCATTCCCGCCGCTGCCCGACCGGATATGGACCCTGGCGAGGTCAAGAAATTTCATGGACGGCCTCGAAGCTGGTGCGGAACAGGCGATAGTGGATATTCGGCGCAGGCTCAAGCCGCGCCAGCGACTGCCCCATCCCGGTGCCGATCTGCCTGAAGCCCAGCTTTTGCAGCACCCGGGCCGAGGCGGGGTTGTCGGCGAAATGATCGGCCGTGACCACGTCAAGTCCCGGCAGGCGGACGAAAGAGGCGGCGAGGAACGCGCGCAGCGCCTCGGTGGCAAAGCCCCTGCCCCATTGCGTGGGGTCGAGGAAATAGAACAGCCCCGCAGGCGCCCCCCAAAGCCCGCAGGCACCGATCAACTGACCATCACCGCGTCGTGCGACCCCGACACGAAAACCGACCTCTCCGCGAAAGCGCCCCTTGGCGATCCACAACGCGCGTTCGGAGTCCGACCAGGGCACCGGGATCGTGCCCATCATCGGCGCCACGCGCGGGTCGGTCGCGATACGACCCAGCGTCGGCCCGTCGGTTGCCGCCAACGGCCGGATCACAAGGCGCGGCGTCTCGACGATGAACGCGGACGCCGCCCCCATCGCCTAGTCGAGTTTCTTCAGATAGGTCCAGGTGGCCACCTTGGCCCCGCGCGCGACCGAGAATGCCTCGGCATCGCCGATATACTCGAACCCCGCATTGGTCAGCACCCGCGCCGAGCCGGGATTGTCCTGGAACACCTCGGCGAAGATCGTCTTGCAGCCCTGCGGATTGGCCGCAATCAGGGCATGAACCGCCTCGGAGGCGAGGCCGGTATTCCAGAAGGCGGGCGCCACCCAATAGCCGATCTGCGACTGGTCGCGCTCCATCCGGTCGAGGCCGATCACCCCCAGCACCTCGGACAGCCCCTGTGCGGCCCCATCCATGACCCAGACATCCTCGCTGTGATCGCGATTCTGGGCACGCTGGATGAACGCCTCGGTCGTGCCGGGCGGCAGGGGATGGGGGATCGAACGGGTAAAGCGCGCCACGCGCTCATCGCCCGTGTAAAGCCCCAGAAGTCCGGCATCGGACCGGCGCACCGGCCGCAGAACGAAGCGTGTCGCCTCGATGACGGGTTGGCTGGAAACGACGTCCAGTTTCATGCTTCTCCTCCTCGCGCCCCTCTCGGGTCAGATGGCAACGGTGCAGCCCGTCCGCAAGTCGGGTCCGGGCGGTCGGCGGGTTCCTGCGCCTCGTCCCCGACCCGCGCCTCCCCATGCATCGTGCCGGTTACGAATAACGAAGCGGGGGACCGGTTCGCAACCGATCCCCCGCTTTTGTCGATTCTCGCGTGGTGTCGGTTTACTCCGCGGCCTCGGCTACCGGCAGAACGGAAATGAAGGTGCGGCCCTTCAGGCCCTTGTGGAAGGTCACGGCGCCTTCGCAGACCGCAAAAATCGTGTGATCGCGGCCCATGCCGACACCCTCGCCCGGCCAGAACTTCGTTCCGCGCTGGCGCACGATGATGTTGCCGGGGATGGCCGACTGGCCACCGTAGATCTTGACGCCGAGGCGTCGACCGGCCGAGTCGCGGCCGTTACGCGAGGAGCCGCCTGCTTTCTTGTGTGCCATGTCGTCCTCTCCTCTCGCTTAGCCCTGGACCAGGGTCTTGGCTTGCTCGACCCAGCCCTCTTTCTCGATCTTTCCCTTGGTGCCAAGGCGCTCTTCCATGGCGGCCACCTGCTCGGGCGTCCAGGCAGCGATCTCGGCATAGCGGGTGATGCCCGCCTCGTGGAATTTCTTTTCCATCGCCGGGCCGACGCCCGACAGCTTCTTCAGATCGTCGCCACCGGCCGCGGCCGGTTTCGCGGCCACGACGCCCGACGCGGCAGAGGCAACGCTGCCCGCGCCGATCGCGGCCTTGACGCCGGTCCCTTCGCCGCCCGCGGCGAGGATCTCGGTCACCCGAACCAGCGTCAACTGCTGGCGGTGGCCCTTGGTGCGCTTGGAACTGTGCTTGCGGCGGCGCTTTACGAAGTGGATGACCTTGTCACCCTTGATCTGGTCGATCACCTGGGCCTGCACCGCGGCACCGGCCACATTGGGCGTGCCGATCGTGTCGCCGACCATGAGGATCTCGTTGAACTGAACCGTGTCGCCGGCATCGGCGGCGAGCTTCTCGACGCGCAGCACATCGCCCGACTGGACCTTGTACTGCTTGCCACCGGTCTTGAGGACCGCGAACATGGGCCTTTTCCTTCTTTTCTGCCGCGTCCTGTGGCCCCGCCCGGCGGGCGGCGTTCGGCATCTGCGCCTCGGACAGCGCGCCCCGTGCGGGACGTTGTCAACATTGACGGCCCCGAAGCTGTGCAGCGGGGCCGGAGCCGTGCGTATCCGCGATTCATGCCGCCAAGTCAAGGGCCGCGGCACGCCCGGATCAGAGATCCTGACCGGCGATGAATCCGGCAGCGGCCAGACCCAGTTCGCGCGAGATCCGGGTGAAGCTGGTGTCGAAGGCCTTGAACAGCGCGGCGTTCAGGGCAGCGCCCTCCCGGGTTTCCGATATCGCGACATAGGCCTTCAGCGCGGCATCGGGCAGCGGCGCATAGGCCATCGCCAGATAGGAATAGATCCAGTCCCGGGTCTCGTCGCGGATTTCCTGCTCCTGGCCCCAGACATCGGCCAGCATCTGCTCCTCGGTCAGGTCGAAATCGAAGGCGCGCCCGTCGGCAAGCCCGGAATAAAAGGCATAATTCGCGTTCAGCGCCCCGGCCACATTCGCCTCGACCAGATTGTTCGCCTCGACAAAGCGCCCGATCAACTCAAGCCGAGGGTCGTCATCGGCCTGCATCTCCTCCAGGCGCTCGCGGCTGGCCGCCTTGACCGCCTCGTCCAGCAATGCACGGCGCGCCGACAATTCCAGCGAGACGATCCGAGCCCCCTCATCCGAGGTGAAGAAGTCCAAAAGCAGATCCAGATCGGCCCCCGCAAGCGTCGCGGAGAGGCTGTCCCGCAATTCGCCCGACATGCGCCCGCCGTCATAGATCTGCATCACCGCCGCCTTCCAGCGCGCGCCCCCCCTGCCCGGAAACATCTCGTCGGCAAGCTCATCGGCATGGCCCAGCCCCTCCTCGCGCATGATCGCAACGAGGTCGTCGAGCGCGAGCGCCTCAAGCAGGGTGTCGAGTCCCCCGGAAGCTCCGGCCCGAAGCGGCACCGGAAAGGCAAGCAGAAAGACAAGGATGGGCAAAACAAGCAGGCGTCGCATCGGGGCATCCGGGGTGGCTGACTGCCCTAGAGGTAATCCCGATCCGCGCGGAATCCAACTGCCCGCGCATCACGTCCTTGAACCGGCAAGGGTCCAGAAAAACGGTTGCAACGCCCGGCGCTTCGCACTAGATCACCGGTCCACGAGGCCACAGGTTGCGGAGAGGTGCCGGAGTGGTCGAACGGGGCGGTCTCGAAAACCGTTGAGCCTTCACGGGTTCCCAGGGTTCGAATCCCTGTCTCTCCGCCACTTAACCACATAAAGTATTGTTTTTATTGTGATTTTTGGGCCTGACGGCGCACCGCCCCACGTCAAACCCATCATCCCGAAAATGCACCATCGCGCGCGGGTCAGCCCCGCTGGTGCTTCCATAGCTGCCATGTGCAGGCTTTGGAGCAGGTAACCGCGTCGGCCGGTCACGTCCGTCAAGCTGGTGTAATTTCCCGGATGGCCTGAGGGCATGATCAGGCGGCTTTCGTTGTGATGCTGAGAATGGGGTCGACCTCCTCCTTGTCGATCTGGGCGAAGGCCTCGACCATCATGTAGCGGCTCGAGGTCTGCCACTCGTCGTTCTGCTCGAACAGCACGGCGCCGATCAGGCGCATGATCGAGGCCTCGTTCGGGAAGATCCCGACGACATCGGCTCGGCGCTTCACCTCCTTGTTCAGGCGTTCGATCGGGTTCGTAGAATGCAGCTTGGTGCGGTGCTGGCGGGGGAACGACATGTAGGCCAGGACGTCGTGCTCGCTGGCATCCATGAGATCGGCCAGCTTGGGCCAGCGTGGGCGGAGCTGCTCGGCGACCTTGCGCCAGGTCTCGCCGGCATGGGCGCGGTCGGGCTGGTCGAAGGCCTGGCGGATCGCGGCGGCGACGACGGTGTGCTGGCCTCGGGAGACATGGGCCAGCGCATTGCGCATCCAGTGAACGCGGCACCTCTGCCAGGTCGCCTCGAACACGCGGGCGATGGCGGCCTTGAGGCCGGTGTGGGCGTCGCTGATCACCAGCCTGGCCCCGCCGAGTCCCCTGGCGCGCAGGGATCGCAGGAACTCGGTCCAGAACGTCTCCGCTTCCGAAGGCCCTATGCCCAAGCCGATGATCTCCCGGCGCCCCTCGGT
>NZ_SLVM01000029.1 GCF_004339675.1 Rhodovulum steppense | reverse complement strand
GGCCAGCGGCACGCGGCGGGGAAGTTCGGCCGCGCCCAGCGCGCGGGCGAGGTCCACCCCGACGAGTTGCACCACGCGCGCGCGCTCGGTCGGGTTCGCGGCCATGTAGAGCTCGGCCCCGCCAAAGGTCAGCAGGAAGTGCACCGCCAGCGCCGTGCCGAGGATATCGACATAGGGGGCGATAAGGGCGGGCGCCCTTGGATAACTGTCCGTCACGTCTGTCCCTCCCTCGCGCGCGGGGTGGATGGGGGGCGGACCGGCCGGGACTTCGGGGCGACCGGCCCGCCCATGCCCGCCGTTGGCGCGGCGGGCAGGATGGGCTGGCTGCCCCCTGGTGAAAGGCAACCGGCCCGGGACCGCGGGAAGATCGCCAGATCGGCGGCCAATGCGCGGGGCCAGTCCCAGAACGCGCTGCAATAGTGGTCCAGGTCCCGTTTCGGTACGGTGAAGGTGATGCGAGTGTCCTTTGGGTCGATCATGGCCTCCGCCTTCCGTTCTGCCTCCCTTTCCTCAACCGTCTTCCCGGGAACATCGATCGCCCGGCGCTCGTGCGCGTTCTTGACGCGGTAGTCCTCTTCATGGGTCATTGCGGGCGCTCCCCTTCCTGTCCTTTCGGGTCCACGATCTTCGCGGCTTCGACCATCGGCCGGAGCCCCAGCGCCGCCACATGGGCGCGTTCGGCATCGATCCGGAGCCCATGAACAAGCTGGGCAAGCTCCTGTCCCACGGCCTCGCCCGAGGCATCACCGCTCAGCAGCGCATGAATACGGTCTGCATAGTTCCATGCAATCGTGGGGAATTCAGCCAAGGCACGGCTCATCCCCCGCGCGTCCTCGATCTGCGAAGCCATGAGGGGAACGCACACCAGAACGTTGCGATCTTCGGTCTTGGCGGCCATCACTTCGCCCTCCTGTTCGTGAATTCGAGGTATTCGAGCGCGGCGAGGATGTCTTCGACGGTCGGGACCTTGGCCTTGCCCAGGTCGCGCGCGGTCGCGAAGATGTCCTCCACGTCGCCCAGCCCGCCATTCCGCCGCGCGATGTCGGCCAGCTTGCGGATTGTGGCATCGTCATGCAGCCCGCGTGCCCGGCAGTACTGCGCCACGTCCGCTTCGGTGGCGTGGCTGATGGTCACCCGCGGATGGGTGCGCCGTTTGAGCTGGGGCAGGTCGTTGATCGCCTTGTCGAGGCGCAGATCGCCCATCAGCGCCAGGGCGAAGAAGCCCTCTTCGGCCAGTTGGCGCGCCCATTCCAGGGCGTCTAGGTCATCGCGGCCGTTCGAGTTCCGCTTGATCAGGTATTGCGCCTCGGCGATCACCAGGAAGCCATCAGGCCCGATCCTGTCGGCGATCTCGGCCCGCGCGCCCGCCAGATCGCGACCGTTCGGGGGTTCGAGGCCCAGCAGATTGCAGAGGCCGCAACCGCTTCAGCATCTTGCGGACGCCCATCGGGGTTTTGGGACGGCCGGGAAGCCCTGTTATGTCGGTAACGGAAAGGCTCATCGACGTGTCCCGGCGGCTTCGTTCACACGATCCACAAAGGCCCGCGCTTTCGGACCCTTCCAGTTCCCAAAGAAGGCGTCTCGCACGTTCTGAATGCGCGTCCCGTTATCTGAGCACCAAGCATTCAAGGTCGTGCCTTGAGCCACGAACGCGGCGCGAACACGCCTGTAACGGGCTTTTTCGGCATCCTCTGGTATGTTAGAACCTGACATAGGAACTTAGTCCAAACGAAATCGTCTCCCAAAGGGGGCGTTATGCACCCTTTGGGAAGTTGTCAGTGGCTGACACCGACGAGCCCGATATTCTTGTGGGACGCTTGGCGCATCTGGCCTTCACGCGCGGGTTGAGTATTAGGGAAATGGCCGAGCGGTGCGGCATCCCGAAGAGCTCTATGGAAGGCTACATGCGGGTGAAAGGCGCGAAGCGGCCCGGTGTTGATGCGCTCATCGCAATCGCCAATGGGATGGATGTTTCCATCGACTGGCTCGTTGGGAGGTCGGCCGACAGCTTTTCGCCCACGCTGAGCCAGCGCGACTATGCCCTTCAGTGCTTCCGTGTCGTCGAAAGTCTGCTTGCATGGTTGTGGGCACAGCAGTCGAAGAGCGAGAGCCCAATCCTGGCCGGTGAGCGCATCGCTGGTCTTTCGCGTTCTGAGATAGCCGCGAACGCCATGGCGGCCTTCATGGAGGGCATGAGGGAGTTCGCGCCAAACGAGCGCGATGCACCACATCGGAGCGACTTCCAAAAGCTCATCGAGCAGTCTCTCGCCAAATCGGAAACCGGAAACTGACTAGTTTCCGAGTGGGGAGAGACGCCTCTGATTTTATTGGGTTTTTCCTGACCGCCAGCCGCGGCAACGGAACGTTCGGCCCCTGAAAAGCCCCGAAACTGTCAAAACCCCTGCAACTGGCCTACCGCTAACCCCTTGATTTTCAATGGCGTGAAAATCCTAGGGTGTCAAAATCTCCTGTCGCCGCTCACCGGCGGGGGGCGCTGCCCCCCGCACCCCCCGGGGTATTTCGACCAAGAAGAAGGGCAGGGCGGGTGCCCCGTGCAGCCCGTGCCGGCCAGTCCGTGGCGGCCAGTCCAGGTGGTCAGTCCGTGGCGGCGGCGCCGGGGCCGGTGGTCAGCACGCCGTTGCGCCAGGTGCCCGAGCGGGTCTCGCCATCGGCATAGCGCATCACGCCCTCGCCCTCGTATTTGCCCATCGAGAAGGTGCCTTCATAGACATCGCCATTGGCATAGGTGGCGACACCCTGGCCGTGGAACTTGCCGTCCTTCCAGCCGCCGGAATAGCTGAACCCGTCGGGCATGGTGATCGTGCCCTGGCCGTCGCGCTGGCCGCGCAGGAAGCCGCCGGAATAGACCGAGCCATCGGCATAGCTGGCCGTGCCCTCGCCATGGCGCAGCCCGTTCTGCCATTGCCCCTCATAGGCATAGCCGCCTTCGTGGGTCATCCTGCCCTCGCCGTGATAGGCGGCGTCCCTGAACGCGCCTTCGTAGACCAGACCGTTGGGGAAGGTGGCGCGGCCCTGGCCCTCGATCACGCCGGCCTTCCAGTCGCCCTCATAGGTGGCGCCGTCGGCATAGGTGACCTTGCCGCTGCCCTCGGGCAGATCCTCGCGGAAGGCGCCCTCGTAGACCGAGCCGTCGGGATAGGTCAGCCGGCCCTGGCCCTCGATCCGGCCCGCGACCCAGTCGCCCTCGTAGAGATAGCCGTCCGCGCCGCGGAACAGGCCCTTGCCGTGGCGCTTGTCGGCGCGGTACTCGCCCTCGTAGACGTCGCCATTGGCATAGGTGACCTTGCCGGTCCCATGCCGTTCGCCATTGACGAAGAGCCCCTCGTAGATGTCGCCATTGGGCTGGGTCAGCATGCCCAGCCCGTTCATCTCGCCATCTTTCCAGGCGCCGGAATAGACCAGCCCCTCGGGCGTGGTCAGCGTGCCCTTGCCCTCGCGCTGGTTGCCCTTCATCTCGCCTTCGTAGACCCGGCCGCCGGGATAGGTGATGCGGCCCTTGCCCTCCTTGGCGCCATTGACCCAGGTGCCGTCATAGACATAGCCGTTCGGGCTTTCCATCCGGCCCACGCCATGGTGGACGGCATTGCGGAACTCGCCCTCGTAGCGCACGGAATTGGCATAGACGGCGACCCCGGTGCCGGTGATCTTGCCGTCCTCCCACTCGCCCTCGTAGGTGCCGCCATCGGCAAAGGTGATCCGGCCCAGCCCATGCGGCTTGCCGTCGAGGAACTGCCCCTCGTAGACCGAGCCGTTGACCAGCCGGGCGATGCCCTCGCCCTCGATCCGGCCGTCGATCCATTCGCCGGTATATTCATAGCCGTTCGGCAGCCGGTAGGTGCCGCGCCCATGCTGCTTGCCGTCGCGAAATGTGCCCTCGTAGATGCCGCCATCGTCATATTGCCGGGTGACGACATCGCCGCCCTCCTGGGCGAGAGCCGCGCCCGCGCCCAGAATGACGCCCGCCATCGCCAGACGTGCCAGTGCCTTGCCAGCCTTGCGCACCAAAGCCCCCTCTGCCCCGATCCTGTGAAAGCGCGCAAACCGTAATTGAGCGGGCCGGGGCTTACAACGGTTTTCGCCCTCTGCCCGCTTTCACTTGCGCGTCAATCTGCTAAGTCACGGGCACGCATCACGGGAATGCCCATGGCCGAGAGCTTTCGCCTGACACTGGCCCAGCTGAACCCCACCACCGGGGCGCTGGCCGAGAACGCCGCCAGGGCCCGTGCCGCCTGGGAGGAGGGGCGCCGCGCGGGCGCCGACATGGTCGCGCTGCCCGAGATGTTCCTGACCGGCTACCAGGTGCAGGACCTGGTGCTGAAACCTGCCTTCACCGCCGATGCCATGGCCCATGTGGACGCGCTGGCCCGCGATTGCGCGCAGGGCCCCGCGCTGGGGATCGGGGCGCCCTTTGCCGCGCATGGGCATCTCTACAATGCCTATTTCATCTGCCAGAACGGCGCGGTCACCGCGCGGATCTTCAAGCATCACCTGCCCAATGACGGCGTGTTCGACGAAAAGCGCGTCTATGACAGCGGCCCGATCAACGGTCCCTACACGGTCGGCCCGGTCCGCATCGGCACGCCGATCTGCGAGGATGCCTGGTTCGAGGATGTGGCCGAGGCGCTGGCCGAGACGGGGGCCGAAATCCTGCTGGTGCCCAATGGCTCGCCCTATCACCGGGGCAAGGCCGATCTGCGGCTGTCGCACATGGTCGCCCGCGTGGTCGAGACCGGGCTGCCGCTGGCCTATCTGAACCTTGTCGGCGGGCAGGACGACCAGGTGTTCGACGGCGGCTCCTTCGTGCTGAACCCGGGCGGGGAACTGGCCATGCAGGCCCCCGTCTTCGACGAGGCCCTGATCCATGTCGATTTCACCCGCACCGCGCAGGGCTGGCGGGCCGAAACCGGGGCGCGCGCGGTCCATCCCGACGACTGGGAACAGGATTACCGCGTGATGGTCGAGGCGCTGCGCGATTACCTGCGCAAGAGCGGTTTCGCGCGCGTGCTGCTGGGCCTGTCGGGCGGCATCGATTCCGCGCTGGTCGCCGCGATTGCCGCCGATGCCATCGGCCCGGCGAATGTGCGCTGCGTGATGCTGCCCTCGGAATATACCTCGCCCGAGTCGCTGGAGGATGCCGCCGCCGTCGCCCGCGCGCTGGGCTGCCCGCTGGACGAGGTGCCGATCGACGGCCCGCGCGCCGCCGTCACGCAAGCGCTGGCGCCACTTTTTGCGGGCACCAAGCCCGACATCACCGAGGAAAATATCCAGTCCCGCCTGCGCGGGCTGATCCTGATGGCGCTGTCGAACAAGTTCGGCGGGATGCTGCTGACCACCGGCAACAAGTCCGAGGTGGCGGTGGGCTATGCCACGATCTATGGCGACATGGCGGGCGGCTACAACCCGATCAAGGATCTCTACAAGACCCGCGTCTTCGAAACCTGCCGCTGGCGCAACGCCAATCACCGCGACTGGATGCACGGACCGGCGGGCGAGGTGATCCCGCCCCGCGTGATCGACAAGCCGCCAAGCGCCGAGTTGCGCGCGGACCAGAAGGACGAGGACAGCCTGCCGCCCTATCCGGTGCTCGATGCGATCCTCGAGGGGCTGATCGACCGCGATTGCGCCATTGCCGATCTGGTGGCCGAAGGCTTCGACCGCGACATCGTGCAAAAGGTCGAGCGGCTGATCCGTCTCAGCGAATACAAGCGGTTCCAGTCGGCGCCGGGCGCCCGCCTGACGCCGCGCGCGTTCTGGCTGGACCGTCGCTATCCCATCGTCAACCGCTGGCGCGACCCGTCCTGACGCGGGTCAGCGACCCGGCCGTGCGGGCAACCGCGGGCCCGCCATTGCCGATAGGCCCGCGCCTCGATCGCCCTTGCGTCCTGCCGACCGTCCCGGCGCATCCGCCGGACCATGGCGTTCAGCAGGTCGGGCGCAACCTCGCCCGCCGCCGCGACCTGGTGCGACAGGCTTTCGCTGTCAATCGCGATCCCGCGCGTCTCGGCCCAGTCGGTTACCCGCAGGACCTCTGCCGCGGCCTGTGTCAGCCTGATGCGCGCGGGCGTCAGCGGGGCCGCGGGGGCGTCATCCTCCGGGCCGGGCTCCGCGTCGAACGCCCCGGTCAGCCATGCCGCCAGCGCGTCGCGCACGCGCCGCGACAAGGGCGCGTCGCCCGACAGCAGGTCGGCCAGCGGCACGGGATCGCCCGCGGCCGCCAGCCAGACTTCGATCGGGTCGTCGAATTCAGAACCGGCCATGACTGCCGCTCCCCACAGGTGAGAAGGCTTCCCTTAACTCGCCTTCCGGCATAGGCAAAGGTCAATGGGCGCCGCCAATCAGGGTTAAAAGGGCAAATCCCCGCTCATCCTTGGGCAGGGGCCCGCCTGTCCGCGGCAAGCCCGGTCACAGCGCAGCGGCCGAACAATGCCTCGGTATCCTCGCGTGTGCACAGCCCCGTCGCATCGGTCATCACCGCCGCACTTGCCGCCGCCACGCCCCAGCGCAGCGCGGTCGCCAGATCCTCGCCCCGGCTCAGCGACAGGGCAAAGGCGCCCAGGAAACTGTCGCCCGCCCCCACCTTGGAGCGGACCGGCACCGGCGGCGTCACCGCATGCAGCCGCACCCCCTCGGCGGCCAGCACCGACCCGTCCGCGCCACGCCCGACCACCACCACCGAGGCGACGCCGCGCGCCACCAGCCCGGCCGCGAATTCCGCGCTCTCGGCGCGGCTGTCCAGCGCCAGCCCCGACAAGGCGCGCGCCTCGCCCTGATCCATCCGCAGCAGGAAGGGCGGCACCTCCGCCCCCTCGGCCAGCCGCGCCAGCGCCGGCCCCGACGTGTCCACGATCAGCCGTGCGCCCCGCGCCGCCAGCTTCGCCCCGATGCATCCCGCGATGTCGTCCGGCAACCCGTCCGGCACGCTGCCCGACAGCACCACATGCCCGCCCTCGGGCACCGCCGTCGTGATCGCCGCCAGCACCGCCTTCAGCCCCGCCGCGTTCCATTCCGGCCCCGGCAGCACGAAGCGGAACTGCCGCCCCGTCGCCTCCTCCATCACCGCAAGGCTCAGCCGCGTCTCGCCCGGCGCCTGCAACGGGATCAGGCGGATCCCCTCGCCCTCCAGCAGGCAGCGCAGCTTGTCGCCATTATGCCCGCCCAGCGCCACCAGCGCCCGGCTTTCGCCGCCCAGCAGCCGGATCGCGCGGGCAACGTTGATCCCGCCCCCGCCCGGATCGGTCACCGGCGGCGCGCAGCGCAGCTTTTCGCCCGGCACGACATGATCGACCGCGGTCGACAGATCCACGGTCGGGTTCAGCGTGACGGTCAGGATTTCCGGCATCGGGCGCGGCCCCCCGTTGGCAAGTCCGGGGCGAGAGTGCCACCCCCGCCCGCCGCCGCCAAGCCCGTTTCCGCGCCGGTCAGCCCAGCATCATCTGGTAACTTGCGGGCACATAGCGGAACCCCTCGCCGCGCGCCTCGACGAAACCGAAGCCGGGGAAGGGCATGTGATAGCCGATGAACGGCACGCCATCCGCCGCCATCATCCCCAGCATCCGCCGCCGCGTCGCCGCCGCCGCTTTCTTGTCGCGGTCGAACCGCACCTCCCAGTCGGGATAGCCCAGCGACCAGACATAGTGATTGGCGAAATCCGCCGCGATCACCATCTGCCGCCCGTCGCTTTCCAGCATGTAGGCCATGTGCCCCGGCGTATGCCCGAACGCCGCCATCGCCGTCACACCCGAGGCGACCGCCCCGCCATCGTCCAGGAACGTCATCTTCTCGGCCAGCGGCCGCACCCTGGCCTCGAAAGTCTCGTCGCCCGACATCTCCCAGGCGTCGAACTCGACCTGGCCGGTATAATAGGCCGCATTGCCGAAGGTCTCGCCCGCCTCGCCCGACAGCCCGCCGATATGATCGCCATGCATGTGGGTGATCACCACCTTGTCGATCTGATCCGCGGAATAGCCCGCCGCCGCCAGAACGCCGGTGATCCCCTCGGGATTCAGCCCGGTATCGAACAGCACCAGTTCGGACCCGGTATTGACCACCGTGGGGGTAAAGAAGAACTGCGCCTTGTCGGTCGGGATCCGGTTGGCGGCCGAGACCTCGGCGAACTCCTCGGGGCTGGCATTCATGCCGAAGATCGTCTGCGGATCCTCGACCGTCCGCGTCCCCGCCAGCAACGTCGTGACCTCGAACCCGCCCAGCGTGAAGCGGTGGAATTGCGGCATGGCCGCACCCAGCATCGGCGCTGCGGCGCGCGCGGTTCCGGCGGTCGCGGCCGCCAGCGGCAGGGCTGCGCCGGCCATCAGCGCCTGACGGCGGCTCAATCTCGTCTCGGTCATGGCATCCTCTCCCTGGATTTTCCCGCCCACAGGATAGCCGGACCGCCGCCATTTGCCACGTCAACACCCCGCGAGAGGCGCATCCCCGCCCGCCCGGGCCTCGCACAGGGCCTGTGCGCTCACTCCCACCAGCGGTCGATCGCGGCGATATCGTCGTCGGACCAGCCGAAATGATGCGCGAATTCATGCACCAGCACATGGCCGACCAGCGCGGGCAGGTCCACATCCTCGCGCTCCACCCATTCGTCCAGGATCGGCCGACGGAACAGCCAGATCGTGTCCGGCCGGTCGGGCTGGTCCATCACCGATTTCTCGGTCAGCGGGATCCCGTCATAGAGGCCCGTCAACTCGAACGGATCCTCGATCTCCATTTCGGCCAGGATATCCTCGGGGGCGAAATCCTCGACCCGGATCGCCACCGCCAGCGCGGGGCCGCGAAACGGCTCGGGCAGGGCCTCGCGCGCCTCATGCGCCAGCGCGGCGATCTCGTCCAGGCTCGGCGGGGTGGTCAGCACGCGCAACTCGGTCATGGGCGGTCCTCTCTCGCTGGCCCTCATATGGACAAAAGCCCGCTTCTGTGAAAGAGCGACGGCGTCCCAGGAGAATGCCCATGACCACCGTCACCCGCTTTGCCCCTTCGCCCACCGGTTTCCTGCATGTGGGCAACCTGCGCACGGCGCTGTTCAACTTCCTCATCGCGCGCAAGACCGGCGGGCAGTTCATCCTGCGCCTCGACGATACCGATGCCGAACGCTCGACCCAGGAATTTGCCGACGGGATCATGCAGGATCTCGACTGGCTGGGGCTGCGCTGGGACCGGCTGGAACGCCAATCCGCCCGGCTCGACCGCTATCATGCGGCGGCCGATCGGTTGCGCGCGGCGGGCCGGTTCTACGAATGTTTCGAGACGCCGACCGAACTGGATCTCAAGCGCAAGAAGCTGCTGAACATGGGCAAGCCGCCCGTCTATGACCGCGCGGCACTTTCGCTCACGGACGAGGACAAGGCCCGGCTGCGCGCCGAACGCCCCGGCCACTGGCGCTTTCTGCTGAACCAGACGCGGATCGAGTGGACCGACGGCATCCTCGGCGAGATTTCCATCGACGCGGCCAGCGTGTCCGACCCGGTGCTGATCCGCGGCGACGGGCAGGTTCTGTATACACTGGCCTCGGTGGTGGACGATATCGAGATGGGCGTCACCCATATCGTGCGCGGCTCGGACCATGTGACCAATACCGCGACCCAGATCCAGATCATCCAGGCGCTGGGCGGCACCGCGCCCGACTTTGCCCATCATTCGCTCCTGACCGGCGCGCAGGGCGAGGCGCTGTCGAAACGCCTCGGCACCCTGTCGCTGCGCGACCTGCGCGCGCAGGGGGTGGAACCCATGGCGCTCTTGTCGCTGATGGCCCGGCTCGGCTCCTCGCAGCCCGTGGAACTGGCGGGCAGCATCGAGGAACTGGCCGCGGGCTTCGATCTCGGCCAGTTCGGCGCCGCGCCGACCAGCTTCAACCCGGCCGACCTCTTTCCGCTGACCGCGCGCCACCTGCACGCTCTGCCGCTTGCGGCGGTGCAGGGCGAGCTTGCCGCGCTGGGCGTGCCGGAGGCGCTGGCCGAAGGCTTCTGGTCGGTGATCCGCGAGAACATCGAGACCCGCGCCGGGATCGCCGAATGGTGGACCCTCTGCCGCGACGGCGCCGCGCCGCAGGTGGACGACGAGGACCGCGATTTCGTGGCCGAGGCGCTGGCGCTGCTGGGGCAGCCGCCCTATGACGCGACGACCTGGGCCAACTGGACCGCCGCGGTCAAGGACAAGACCGGCCGCAAGGGCAGGGGCCTCTTCCTGCCGCTGCGCAAGGCCGTGACCGGGCGCAGCAGCGGCCCCGAAATGGCCGACCTGATGCCGCTTCTGCAGAAGAAACCGGGCTGAGGCGGTCGGCCAGCCATCGCGACCCCGCCCCGGTCCCGAGCGAAAAAAGTCATATGGAATTCATATGGAAATCATATGGAATTCCGATTTCGGAATCCGGCCGTTTCCGGGTTCCGCTTCAGATATTCTCGAAGCGCGGCATGCCGAGGACGTGATAGCCGCCATCCACGGTGATGATCTCGCCCGTGGTGCAGGCCCCGAAATCCGAGGCCAGGTAAACCGCTGTTCCGCCTATACATTCCAGCGTCGCATTGGCCCCGAGCGGCGCATTCATCTCGGTATGCCGATAGGTCTTGCGCCCCCCCGCGATCGCCGCCCCCGCCAGCGTCTTCATCGGCCCCGGGCTGATCGCATTCACCCGAATCCCCTCCGCCCCCAAATCCGAAGCCAGATACCGAACCGCCGATTCCAAAGCCGCCTTCGCCACCCCCATCACGTTGTAGAACGGCGTCACCCGGTTCGAGCCCTGGTAGGTCAGCGTCAGGATCGTGCCGCCATCGGGCATCAATGGCTGCGCGCGCCGCGCAACGTCGATCAGCGAATAGCATGAAATCGCAAGAGAATTCTTGAAGTTCTCGCGCGTGGTATTGATGAAGCGCCCGGTGAGTTCGGTCTTGTCGGAATAGGCGATGGCGTGGACGACGAAATCCAGCCTGCCCCATTCGTCCTTCAGCCGCTGAAAGGCGTGCTCCAGCGAGGCATCGTCGGTCACGTCGACATCGACCATGAAGGACGAGCCCACGCTTTCCGCCAGCGGCTGCAACCGCTTGCCGAACGCCTCGCCCTGATGGGTAAAGGCCAGTTCCGCGCCCTCCTCGGCCATCGCCTTGGCGATACCCCAGGCGATCGAACGGTCATTCGCGACGCCCATCACGAGGCCGCGTTTTCCCTTCAGTAGGTCAGGCATTGGCCGTCATCCACGATATCTGGACATGACAAGGGTGGCGTTCGTCCCGCCAAAGCCGAAGCTGTTGGACAAAACGCTGTCGATCTCCACCGCTTCGCGCAACTCGGTCACGATCTCGCCTTCGCGGATTTCCGGGTCCAACTCGGTGATATTGGCCGAGGCCGCGATGAAACCCTTGTCCAGCATGATCAGCGAATAGATCGCCTCATGCACGCCGGTTGCCCCCAGCGAATGGCCGGTCAGCGACTTGGTCGAGGCGATGGGGGGCATCGCATCCTCGCCGAAGACGGCGCGCACCGCCTTCACTTCGGTCACGTCGCCCGCCACCGTCGAGGTGCCATGCGCGTTGATGTAATCGACCTTGCGGCCCTCGGGCAGCGTGGACAGCGCCAGCCGCATCGACCGCGCGCCGCCTTCGCCGGACGGCGCCACCATGTCATAGCCGTCCGAGGTGGCGCCGTAACCCGTGACCTCGGCATAGATCTTCGCGCCGCGGGCCAGGGCGTGCTCCAACTCTTCCAGCACGACGACCCCGCCGCCGCCCGCGATCACGAAGCCGTCGCGCGTGGCGTCGAACGGGCGCGAGGCGGTTTCGGGCGTGTCGTTGTATTTCGACGACATCGCGTTCATCGCGTCGAACAGGCAGGACAGCGTCCAGTCCACCTCTTCGCCGCCACCGGCAAAGACGATGTCCTGCTTGCCCATCTGGATCAGTTCGGTGCCGTTGCCGATGCAATGGGCGGATGTCGAACAGGCCGAGGTGATCGAGTAGTTCACGCCCTTGATCCTGAAGGGTGTCGCGAGGCAAGCCGAGTTGGTGGACGACATGCAGCGCGTCACCATGAACGGGCCCATCCGCTTGGGGCTGCCCTTTTCCTTGACGATCTGGTGCGCGGTGAAGAAGTTCGAGGTGGACGGCCCGCCCGAACCCATGATCAGCCCCGTCCGCTCGTTCGAGACATCGCCATCCTCCAGCCCGGAATCGGCAATGGCCTGTTCCATGGCGAGGAAATTGTAGGCGGCGCCCGCCCCCATGAAGCGCAGGTGCCGCTTGTCGATCGCGGCCTCCAGGTCGATCTGCGGGATGCCCGCGACCTGGCTGCGGAATCCGTTCTCGGCATAGACCGGCTCGAACCGTATGCCGGACCGGCCGGCGCGCAGGCTGGCCTCGACCTCTGCGGCATTGTTCCCGATGGGCGAGACGATGCCCAGCCCCGTGATGACGACGCGGCGCATGGCGCTCTCCTTCTTTCGCGACTCAGCTTTCCGAAAGGGCGACCTTCATGTCCTTGACATGATAGATCGTTTCGCCATCGGCTTCGACCCGGCCATCGGCCACACCCATGGTCAGGCGGCGGGTCTGCACGGCCTTGGTGAAATCCACGAAATAGGTCAGCATCTTGCGGTCGGGCCGGACCATCCCGGTCAGTTTCACCTCGCCCACCCCCAGCGCATAGCCCCGCCCCGGCCAGCCGCGCCAGCCCAGGTTGAAGCCGGTCAGCTGCCACAGCCCGTCAAGGCCCAGGCAGCCCGGCATGATCGGGTTGCCGGGGAAGTGGCAGGAAAAGAACCACAGGTCGGGGTGGATGTCGAACTCGGCGACCACATGGCCCTTGCCATGGGCGCCGCCATCGGCGCTGATCCCGGTGATCCGGTCCATCATCAGCATCGGCGGTTCGGGCAGTTGCGCGTTGCCGGGGCCGAACAGTTCCCCCCGCGCGCATTTCAGCAGATCGTCCCGGTCGAAGCTTGTGGGATAGTCGGTCATGCGGGCGCAGCCCCCTGCGTAAGGCGAATTTCGCGGTTCGCCCCCTGTAGCACCGGCCCTTGGCGAGTGGCAATAGTGCGCATATGCCGCGCCAAAGCGCCGCTGCAGTTCGGAATCATTTGAATTCTCGACTGGGCGGGACCATATACTTCGGTATGGCACAGTTGAATGATAATCCCACCCATCCGGATGCGATCGAGCGCAGCAGCCGCTGGTTGTCCAAGGCCGGTCTGCGTCCCACGCGCCAGCGTGTCAGTCTCGCCGCCCTGCTGATCGGCGACGGGAAGGATCGGCATGTGACGGCCGAAACCCTTTACGCGGCCTCTTGCGGAACCGGCGAAAGGGTGTCGCTGGCGACCGTCTACAACACGCTTCGGGCCTTCTGCGATGCGGGCCTGATGCAGGAAGTCATGGTCGACGGCACTAAAAGCTATTTCGACACGCGCGTCGACGACCATCCCCATTTCTTCTGGGAAGACGAGGGCCGCCTGACCGATGCCCCGCATGGCTCGATCGAGATCTCGCGCCTGCCCGAGGCTCCGGCGGGGTCCGAGATTTCCAAGGTGGACGTGGTGATCCGGCTGCGTCGGCTCTGACGCCTACCGGAAGCGACGGACCAGCGCGATCGTCACAACAGCGACGATCGCGCCCGCGGCGTTGAAGACCAGGTCCAGCCCGGTATTGTAATAGCCGCCCACATTGGTGTCGGGGATGCCCAGCACAGCGATGAACTCGATGATTTCGTTCAGCGCCCCCAGCCCCATCGCACCGAAGGCCGGGTAGGTCAGCGCGGTCCAGCTGCCCTCGGTGGCGGGGTAGTGGCGCACCATCAGGTGCCACAGCATCCACGCCGTCACGCCGAAGCCATAGGCATGCACCGCCTGGTCGTATTTCAGGATGGCAAGCTCGCCCTCGCCGCCGACATGCCAGATCATCCAGTTGTAAAGGACGCTGCCGCCCACCGGCACCCCGCCGCCCGCCATATGGGCCAGCCCCCAGAGGCTGAGCGCCCAGAGCAACGCGGCCGGGAATTCCGCCTTGCGCAGGCCCAGCGCGGCCAGCGCAATCATGCCCATCATGGTCAGCACATACCAGATGAACTCGTAATTCCCGCGCGAGAAGAACCAGATCGTGAAGCCCGCGACATAGGTGATGGTGAACCAGAACACTGCCCATTCCCGGGATTTGATCTGCATGCGCGTCCTCCGCCCGTGTCCTTGCCGCCCCTGGCGACATGCCGTCAAGGTCGGCCAACGGCGCCGCCGATGCAAGCGTTGCGGGTGGGGGCGGGTTTCGTGTAGGACACCGGCTCAGGCCTTCGGGCCAGATCGTCGGGAACGCGCCATGACCACGCCCAGAAAGCTGTTTATCAAGACCTATGGCTGTCAGATGAACGTCTATGACAGCGAGCGGATGGCCGAGGCGCTGGGCGCCGCGGGCTATGTCGTCACCGACACGGCCGAAACGGCGGACATGATCCTGCTGAACACCTGCCATATCCGCGAAAAGGCCGCCGAGAAGGTCTATTCCGAACTCGGTCGGCTGAAGGGGCTGAAGGCCGCGAACCCCGACCTTAAGATCGGCGTTGCGGGCTGTGTCGCCCAGGCCGAGGGCGAGGAGATCCTGCGCCGCCAGCCGCTGGTCGATCTGGTGGTGGGGCCGCAAAGCTATCACCGCCTGCCCGAGCTTGAGGCGCGCGCGCGGGCGGGGGGCAGGGCGCTCGACACCGATTTCCCCGAGGAAGACAAGTTCGACCGGCTGGGCGGGCGGCCCAAGGCGGCGCGCGGGCCGACCGCGTTCCTGACCGTGCAGGAGGGCTGCGACAAGTTCTGCGCCTTCTGCGTCGTGCCCTATACCCGCGGCGCCGAGGTGTCGCGCCCCGTTGCGCGGGTGCTGGACGAGGCGCGCGATCTTGTGGCGCGCGGCGTGCGCGAGATCACGCTGCTGGGCCAGAACGTCAACGCCTATCACGGCGACGGCGCGGATGGGGCTTGGGGCCTTGCGCGGCTGATCCGGGAACTGGCGCGGATCGAGGGGCTGGAGCGTATCCGCTATACAACCTCGCACCCGAACGACATGGAGGACGACCTGATCGCCGCCCATGGCGATTGTCCCGAACTGATGCCCTATCTGCATCTGCCGGTTCAGTCGGGGTCTGACCGCATCCTCAAGGCGATGAACCGCAAGCACACGGCCGACCAATACCTTGCGCTGATCGCGCGCATCCGCGCCGCCCGGCCCGATATCCTCATCTCGGGCGATTTCATCGTCGGTTTCCCCGGCGAGACCGAAGCCGATTTCGAGGCGACCATGGCGCTGGTGCGCGAGGTCGGCTATGGCCAGTGCTATTCCTTCAAGTATTCCCCCCGCCCCGGCACGCCCGCCGCCGAGCGCGAGGGGCAGGTGCCCGAGGACGTGAAATCCGACCGGCTGGCCCGGTTGCAGGCGCTGCTGGACGCCCAGCAGCAGGCGGCGCAACAGGCCATGGTGGGGCGCGTTGTCGGCGTGCTGTTCGAAAAGCCGGGCCGCATGCCGGGGCAGGTCGTGGGCAAGTCCGACCATCTGCAGGCCGTGCATGTCGAGGCGGGCGAGGACTGGCTGGGCCGGATCGCGCCGGTCGAGATTCTTGCGGCCGCGCCGAACTCGCTGGCCGGGCGGTTGACCATCGGCTGAGCGTTTCCTGCGCGCGGACGGCACTTGAGGCCGGAAAAGCCCGGCCGCCGGGCGATTCATGTTGTCAGGATCAACCGAATGTTATCGACTCCTGTGAAAATGTCGCAGGGGCACTTACATGACGTCCCTGCGCAACCAGACCGAACGGGCAGCCCATGCCCGCCGAGCAGGCCGGATATGACAGACGAGGCCACAACCGCGACAGGCGCTCAGATCGCCGCCTTGCCCCTTCGCTGGGATTCGAAGGGCAGGCTGCGCGTTCTCATGGTGACCTCGCGCGGGACCGGGCGCTGGGTCATGCCCAAGGGCTGGCGCATGGATGTCAGCAAGCCCTGGCGCACGGCCGAGATCGAGGCGCTGGAAGAGGCCGGCGCCATCGGCCATGTCGGCACCGAGCCGATCGGACGGTATCGCTATGACAAGATCCTGGACAATGGCAGCGCGCTGCCCTGCCGGGTCGAGGTCTTTCCCATGCTGGTCGAGCAGCTCAAGCGCGACTGGAAGGAACGCAGCCAGCGCAGGCGGCGCTGGTTCAAGGTCAGCGCCGCCGCACGCCGCGTGGACGAACCGGATCTGGCCGCGCTTCTGCTGGGTCTGGCCGACAAGCCGCTGAAACGGCCCGAGATCAAGGCGCTGAAAAGGGCCTCCTGATCCCGGCTTTCGGCGCCGGACGATCCCGCCCGCCGTCGTTTTCCGGGCGAGCGACCCGCCCTTTAATGCAAATTTTACATCAATCGGGCCGAATGACGCAGCTATCGCTTGCGGTTTGGACGGGCGGTTGGCACCATATTTTCGCGGCCTTCAGCCAACGGAGACGTCATTGGGAATAAGCGCCCTGACCCCCCCGACGGATACGGACGACGCGCATCAGACGCTCGTCGAGTTTCCCGACAACCGCCTTCTGATCGACCTGTGCGGCGAGTTCGACCGCAACCTTGCCCAGATCGAGCACAAGCTCGGCGTCCATATCCTGCGCCGCGGCAACCGCCTGGCCGTGGTCGGCGAGGGCGGCTCGCGCGGGCAGGCCGCCCAGGTGCTGCGCCAGCTTTACGCGCGGCTTGAAACGGGCAAGGCGGTCGAGGCGGGCGATATCGACGGGGCGATCCGGCTGGGCGATTCCGCCGACGGGACGGCCGTGCAGCCGGGCGACCAGCTCGAGATGTTCCAGCGCGGCCGGGTCGAGATCCACACCCGCCGCAAGCTGATCGAACCCCGCACCGAGGCGCAGAAGGCCTATGTCCGCGCGCTTTACGAGAACGAGCTGTGCTTCGGCATCGGGCCCGCGGGCACCGGCAAGACCTATCTGGCCGTCGCGGTCGCGGTGAACATGTTCATCGGCGGCCATGTCGACCGAATCATCCTCAGCCGCCCCGCCGTCGAGGCGGGCGAGCGGCTGGGCTTCCTGCCCGGCGACATGAAGGAAAAGGTCGATCCCTACATGCAACCGCTTTACGATGCGCTGAACGATTTCCTGCCGGGCAAGCAGACCGCCAAGCTGATCGAGGAAAAGCGCATCGAGATCGCGCCGCTCGCCTTCATGCGCGGGCGCACGCTGGCCAATGCCTTCGTGGTGCTGGACGAGGCGCAGAACGCGACCACGATGCAGATGAAGATGTTCCTGACCCGTCTGGGCGAAGGCTCGCGCATGGTCATCACCGGCGACCGCAGCCAGGTCGACCTGCCGCGCGGGGTGGCCAGCGGTCTGGCCGATGCGGAAAGGCTGCTCTCGGGGATCGACAGGATCTCGTTCAGCTATTTCACCTCCAAGGACGTGGTCCGTCACCCGCTGGTCGCGCGGATCATCGAGGCCTATGACGCGGATCAGGAACGGGGCGAAGGGCGGTAACCGGCTGCTGAGAAGGGAAATCCGGCATAGCCGGGGTGGGGCGATCCGGTCCCGGGTGCTGAGGGTCGCGCCCGAGCCTGGGAGGGCGATTTGGGACGCCAGTTCGGCGCGCCACGCTTGAAAGCATCACTGTCGCCAGCGCGATGCGCGACATCGCCGATGCGCCCTCCCGGGGGGGGGCGGGCGCGGCCCGGACTGACGCCCGGGCCAGACCTGTGGCTGGCGCGGTGGGGAACAGGTTTCCGACCTGGTATGTAAAGGCTGTCGGCCGCGGGACCGTTTCGGGGACGTGCCAGCCACCGCCGCCCCGGCTCCGTCCCAGGCGGCCCGGTCTCATGGGCCGAAAAACGACGGCCGCAGGGCAAGCCCGACCCCCACCGCAGACGGAAGTCTAGATCGACCGGCCCGCGATTCGGGCGCTATCCTCTTTCATCTCGGGCCTTTCCCGCCCGGGGCAGCGGGCGGCCTTGCCGTCCGAGGGAGGGAGGAAAAGATGTCTCACAAATATGTCGGCGGGTGCGAGCATGTGCGCACCTGGGCCGACCATGATCCGATCGACAACCACACCTGTCACTGTTCGGTCTGCAAGCGCGTGACCGGCCAGCCGACGACCCATGTGGTGTTCTTCAAGCACGGCGACCTGAGCGCCGCGAACGAGCACAACATGAACCGCCAGCCCTTCAACAGCGAGAATCCGGGCGGGCCGCTGGAACTGTGCACCTGCAAGACCTGCGGCGCGCCGATCATGCTGGACGACAAGCAGCACCGCATCCGGGTGATCGTGCCGAACCTGATGGGCTATCAGTCGCGCGGGCTGGAGGCGAGCTACCACGCCTTCTACGATCCCAAGACCGGCGTGCCCAAACCGAATGACGGCCGCCCCGTCTACGAAGGCTTGCGTCCGGAATTCGCCTGGCCCGCGGGTTCCTGACCGCCCGCGCCCGAGAGATGGTTCCGCGCGGCCCTTTGCCGACCATGGGTCGCCAGCCCCCGCACCGGGCGCGGAACCCGGGTCCGCAGGATGCTCCGGTCCTGCGGACCCTACTTGGGGACGTCTTTCCCCTTACGCCGGGCGGCGATCCCGGATAGATCCCGGCCATGAGTGTCGAGATCGTGTTCGAGGATGACCGCTGGGCCAAGGCGGGTCTGGCCCCCTTGGCCGAGGACGCCTGTGCCGCGGCGCTGGCCCATCTGGGCCTTGATCCCGATGCCTGCGAGATCAGCCTCCTGGCCTGCGACGATGCCCGCATCGCCGGGCTGAACGCCGAGTTTCGTGGCAAGCCAGCGCCCACCAATGTCCTGTCATGGCCGGCCGAGGATCTGGCGGCGGAGGAGGATGGCGATGCGCCTCATCCCCCCGAACGGCCCCCCGAAGGCATGCCGACCGAACTGGGCGATATTGCCATCGCCTATGAGACCTGCGCGCGGGAAGCCTGCGAGCAGGGGATTTCGTTTCACCATCATGTCACGCATCTTGTGATCCATGGATGCCTGCATCTGTTGGGTTACGACCACATCCGTCCGCAAGATGCCGCCCTGATGGAGGGGCTGGAGGTGGAAATACTTGCAAAACTCGGGGTGGCTGACCCATATGGCTGAGGGCGGGCCACGAGCCCGCGCATTTCGGTAAGGATTGATGGGCGACGAGACGGACGGGTCGTCTAGCGCTGCGCAAGGCGCGCTGGAGACGGACAATCTGGAAAGCCGGGGCATTCTGGGTCGGCTTGTGGCGGCGATCAGGCCAGCCGCCGGGGATGATTCGGACGAACAGGGAGGGAACGGCACCGCGGCGCGGCCGCAGGTGCCGTTGGGCATCGGCAATCTCAGCCGCCTGCGGGTCGAGGATGTGGCCATACCCAAGGCCGAGATCGAGGCGGTGCCGCTGGACATCTCGCGCGACGATCTGGTGCGGGTGTTCCGCGAGACGGGCATGACCCGGCTGCCGGTCTATGACGGCACGCTCGATTCGCCGGTGGGGATGATCCATCTCAAGGATTTCGCCCTGCGCTACGGCTTCAACGGCAAGGGCACGGATTTCGCGCTGAAGGACATGATCCGGCCGCTGCTATATGCCCCGCCCTCGATGCCGATCGGGGTGCTTATGCAGAAGATGCAGACCCAGCGCATGCACATGGCGCTGGTGATCGACGAATATGGCGGGGTCGACGGGCTGGTGACGATCGAGGATCTGATCGAACAGGTCGTGGGCGAGATCGAGGACGAGCACGACACCGAAGAGGCCGCGCTGTGGACGGTCGAAAAGCCGGGCGTCTATCTGGCCCAGGCGCGTGCGCCGCTGGACGAGTTCGAGGCCGAGGTCGGCCTGAGGCTGGTCGAGGGCGGGGACGAGGAAGAAGTCGACACGCTGGGCGGGCTGGTCTTCATGCTGATCGGCCGGGTGCCCACGCGCGGCGAGGTGATCCGGCATGAAAGCGGGGCAGAGTTCGAGGTGGTCGACGCCGACCCGCGCCGGATCAAGCGGCTGCGGGTGCGGCTGCCGCTGGCGGGCACCGGCTGAGGGAATGTCCGCGACCCGTCCCCGGATCGTCGAGGCGCTGCGCCGCGCGCCGGTCGCCGCCCTCGGGCTGGGGCTGGTCGCCGCGCTGGGCCAGGCGCCCTTCGGGCTTTGGCCTGTCGCGCTGGCTGCTCTGGCCGGGCTGACCTGGCTGGTGGCCCGCGCGCCGGGGCCGCGACAGGCGGCGCTGGTCGCCTGGGCCGGGGGCGTGGGGCATTTCGCGCTGGCGCTCTCGTGGATCGTCGAACCCTTCCTGATCGACCTTCGCGCCCATGGCTGGATGGCCCCCTTCGCGATGATCGGCATGGCGGGGGGGCTGGCGCTGTTCTGGGGCGCGGCGGGGGCCTTCGCGGGCTGGGCCGGGCAGGGGCCGCGCCGCAGGGCGCTGGGCTTCGCTCTGGCGCTGGCGGCGATGGAACTGGCGCGCGGATATGTCCTGACCGGCTTTCCCTGGGCGCTGCCGGGGCATGTCTGGATCGGCACGCCGCAGATGCAATTGGCCGCGCTGGTCGGCCAATACGGGCTGACGCTGTTCACCACGCTGGTTGTGGCGCTGCCGCTCCTGCTGCCCCTTGGCCCCGGCCGGGCGGCGGGGGCGGCGCTGGCGGCGCTGATGGTCACGGGGGCGGGGTTCTGGGGCGCGCTGCGGCTCGACGCGCCGATGCCGGCCGACCCCGATCCGCCGCAGATCCGGCTGGTCCAGCCCAATGCGGCGCAACACCTGAAATGGCGGCCCGACATGCAGCGCCTGTTCTGGGAGCGGCTGCTTGACCTGACCGCCGCCCCCTCGGACCCGCCGCCCGACCTGATCCTCTGGCCCGAAACCGCGGTGCCCTGGATGCTGGAACAGGCGGGTGGCGCGCTTGCGCTGATCGCCGAAGTGTCTGACGGCGTGCCGGTCATGCTGGGCATCCAGCGCAGCGAGGGGTCGGAGGTCTTCAACAGCCTTGCGGTGATCCGACCCGGCGGCGGGGTGAGCCATGTCTATGACAAGCACCACCTGGTCCCCTTCGGCGAATACATCCCCTTCGGCGAGGTGCTGGGCCGGTTCGGCATCCGCGGCCTCGCGGCGCAGGATGTCTGGGGCTATGCCGCGGGGCCGGGGCCGGTCGTGCTGGATCTGGGGCCGCGGCTTGGCGCCGCGCTGCCGCTGATCTGCTACGAGGCGGTGTTTCCCCAGGATCTGCGCGTGCCGGTCCGGCCGCGCTGGATCGCCCAGCTGACCAATGACGCGTGGTTCGGCGACTGGACCGGCCCCTATCAGCACCTGGCCCTTGCCCGCCTGCGCGCGGTCGAGCAGGGGCTGCCGCTGCTGCGCGCGGCCAATACCGGGGTCTCGGCGGTGATCGACGCGCGCGGGCGGATCACCCACAGCCTGCCGCTGAACGTCGCGGGCCAGGTGACCGCCCCGCTGCCCCCCGCGCTGCCGCCCACGCCTTATATCCGCGTCGGCGACTGGCCGGTTCTGCTGGTGCTGGTGGCCGCGCTTGCGGCCCTTGTACTGACCCCGCGCCGGAAATAGCCATTGATTCCGCCAGGGCCGCGGCGTAAGCGGGACCTCGGACCGCCACAACGGCTTCCTGGCGTGGCGGAGATTGTCCCAACGGAGCACTTCCAGATGAGCCGCCAGAACTACCTTTTCACCTCCGAATCCGTTTCGGAGGGGCATCCCGACAAGGTCTGCGACCGGATTTCCGATGCCGTTCTCGACGCCTTCCTCGCCGAGGAGGCGAACGCCCGCGTCGCCTGCGAAACCTTCGCCACGACCGGCATGGTGGTGATCGGCGGCGAGGTGGGGCTTTCGGACCGCGAGCGCCTCAGGAACTACATGGGCCGTATCGGCGAGATCGCGCGCGACTGCATCCGCGACATCGGCTACGAGCAGGAGAAGTTCCACTGGAACACCTGCCATGTGCTGAACTTCCTGCACGAACAGTCGGCCCATATCGCCCAGGGCGTCGACCGCGACGGGGCGGGGGACCAGGGCATCATGTTCGGCTACGCGACCGACGAGACGCCCGAACTGATGCCCGCGCCGATCCAGTATTCGCACGCGATCCTGCGCCGCCTGGCCGAGGTGCGGAAATCCGGCGCCGAGCCGACCCTGCGCCCCGACGCCAAGTCGCAGCTGACCGTGCGTTACGAGGGCGGCAAGCCGGTGGCGGTCGATTCGATCGTGCTGTCGACCCAGCACGAATGCGAGAGCCAGACCTCGGACGACATCCGCCAGATCGTGGAACCCTATATCCGCGAGGTGCTGCCCGAGGGCTGGATCCACGACAAGACCGAGTGGCATGTGAACCCCACGGGCACCTTCGTGATCGGCGGGCCGGACGGGGACGCGGGCCTGACCGGGCGCAAGATCATCGTCGACACCTATGGCGGCGCGGCGCCCCATGGCGGCGGCGCCTTCTCGGGCAAGGATCCGACCAAGGTGGACCGCTCGGCGGCCTATGCGGCGCGCTACCTGGCCAAGAACGTGGTCGCGGCGGGGCTGGCGAAGAAATGCTGCCTGCAACTGTCCTACGCGATCGGCGTGGCCAAGCCGCTCTCGATCTATATCGACACCTACGGCACCGGCGAGGTGCCCGACGAGGTGATCGAGCGGGCGGTGGCGCAGGTGATGGACCTGACCCCGCGCGGCATCCGCGAGCATCTGGTGCTGAACCGGCCGATCTATGCCCGCACCGCGGCCTATGGCCATTTCGGGCGCGCGCCCGAGGCCGATGGCGGGTTCAGCTGGGAGCGGGTCGATCTGGCGGCGGAACTGAAGGCCGCGGTCTGAGGGCCGCCTTTTCAGGGATTGCGCCGGGCTGACGCCCGTCGCCCGGGGGGGCGCGCGCCTTGCGGCGCGCGCCCCCTTCGCGTTCCGGCGGGGACGGCGCCCTTGACGCGCGGGGCCCCGCGGATTAGGGCGCGACGGATGAGCGAGCCGCCTTCCGAAACCGATCTGCCGCGCCGGGAATGGCGCAATTTCTATGGCCGCCGGCATGGCAAGACCCTGCGCGAGCGGCACCGGGACTATCTCGATTCCGATCTTGCCGCGCTGTCGCCCGGTCCGGTCGGCTGGGACGTCAACCCCGAGCGGCACCCGCTGGACCTGGCATCGCTCTTCGGCGGGCGCGAGGTCTGGCTGGAGATCGGCTTTGGTGGGGGCGAGCACATGGTTCACCAGGCCGGGCGGAACCCGGGGGTGGGCATCATCGGCTGCGAGCCCTTCATCAATGGCGTGGCGATGCTGCTGGGCAAGATCCGTGCAGCCGGTGTCGAGAATGTCGCCGTCCATCCGGGCGATGTGCGCGACCTGTTCGACGTGCTGCCGGGGGCCAGCATCGCGCGCGCCTTCCTGCTTTATCCCGATCCATGGCCCAAGAAGCGTCACCATCGCCGCCGCTTCGTGACGCCGGATTTCCTGGAGCCGCTGGCGCGGGTGATGCGGCCGGGCGCGGAGTTGCGGGTGGCGACCGACATTCCCGATTACGTTCGCCAGACCCTGATCGAGGTGCCGAAGGCCGGGTTCGACTGGCTGGCCGAGGGGCCGGGCGACTGGCGGCTGCCCTGGGGCGACTGGCTGTCGACCCGCTACGAGCAGAAGGCGCTGCGCGAGGGGCGGGTGCCTCATTACCTGACCTTCCGCCGCCGCTGAGGCATTGACCCGGGCGGTGCGCCGGGGGGCGGGCGTCGGAATTGGGTATTTGGACCAAGAAGAAGCAGGGACGCGTCTCGGGCTGCTGGACGGGCCGCGCCGCTTTCGCTAATCCGGCCGGGCGCGATCCGCCACGAGGAGCCCCAGCATGTCCGCCCATGGCGACCCGATCCCGATGAGTGCCCGCCGGGCCGACCCGCTGAGCGGTGTGGCCGAGGTGCCCGGCGACAAGTCGATCAGCCATCGGGCGCTGATCCTGGGCGCGCTGAGCGTGGGCGAGACCCGGATCACGGGGCTGCTGGAAGGGCAGGATGTGCTGGACACCGCGCGCGCGATGCGGGCCTTCGGGGCCGATGTGGCGCATCTGGGCCCGGGCGAATGGGTGGTGAACGGGGTCGGCGTGGGCGGGTTCGCGGAACCCGCCGACGTGATCGATTGCGGCAATTCGGGAACCGGCGTGCGGCTGATCATGGGGGCGATGGCGAGCTCGCCGATCACGGCGACCTTTACCGGCGATGCCTCGTTGCGGGCGCGGCCGATGGGGCGGGTGACCGAGCCGCTGGCGCTGTTCGGGGCGGCGGCCTATGGGCGCGCGGGCGGGCGGCTGCCGATGACGGTGGTGGGTGCGGCCGAGCCGGTGCCGGTGCGCTATGCGGTGCCGGTGCCCTCTGCACAGGTGAAATCGGCGGTGTTGCTGGCGGGGCTGAACGCGCCGGGCGAGACGGTGGTGATCGAGCGGGAGGCGACGCGGGACCATACCGAGCGGATGCTGGCGGGCTTTGGAGCGGCGGTGCATGTCGAGCAGACGGGCGAGGGCCGGGTCATCGTGCTGACGGGCCAGCCGGAATTGCGGCCCCAGACGATTGCGGTTCCGCGCGATCCCAGTTCCGCGGCCTTTCCGGTCTGTGCGGCGCTGATCGTCGAGGGCTCGGACGTGCTGGTGCCGGGGATCGGGCTGAACCCGACGCGGGCGGGGCTGTTCACGACGCTGATCGAGATGGGGGCCGATCTGAGCTACGAGAACCCGCGCGAGGAGGGCGGCGAGCCGGTCGCCGATCTGCGCGCCCGGTTTTCGCCCGCGATGAAGGGCATCGAGGTGCCGCCCGAGCGGGCACCCAGCATGATCGACGAATACCCGATCCTGGCCGTGGTCGCGGCCTTTGCCGAAGGCGTCACGCTTATGCCGGGGATCGGGGAATTGCGGGTCAAGGAAAGCGACCGGATCGCGGCGATGGCGGCGGGGTTGCGGGCCTGCGGTGCCATGGTCGAGGAAGGGGCGGACTGGATGGCGGTGACCGGCAGGGGGCCGGGCGGGTTGCCGGGGGGCGCGACCTGCGCCACGCATCTGGACCACCGGATCGCGATGTCGTTCCTCTGCGCGGGCATGGCGGCGCAGCATCCGGTGACGGTGGACGATTGCACACCGATCGCCACGTCCTTCCCTGTCTTCGAACCGCTCATGGAAGGGCTGGGCGCCCGGTTCGCGCGGGCCGAGGCATGAAGTTCACGGTTGCCATCGACGGGCCGGCGGCGGCGGGCAAGGGCACGATCAGCCGGGCGGTCGCCGCGCATTTCGGCTTCGCGCATCTCGATACCGGGCTTCTGTATCGGGCGGTGGGCGCGCGGGTGTTGGACGGGCTTGACCCGGTGGCGGCGGCACGCAGCCTGACGGCCGGGGATCTGGATCGTCCGGATCTGCGTCGTCCGGACGTGGCCCAGGCCGCCAGCCGGGTTGCCGCGATCCCCGAGGTGCGCGCGGCGCTGGTCGCGTTCCAGCGCAGCTTCGCGGCACGCGCGGGGGGGGCGGTGCTGGACGGGCGCGATATCGGCACGGTGATCTGCCCGGACGCGGCGGTGAAGCTGTTCGTGACGGCAAGCGATCTGGTGCGGGCCGACCGGCGGTACCGGGAACTGGTCGAGGCCGGGGTGGAGACCTGCCTCGACGAGGTGCTGGCCGAGATGCGCGAGCGTGACGCCCGTGACAGCGCGCGTGCCGCAGCGCCGCTGAAGCCTGCCCCGGACGCGGTGGTGCTCGACACATCGGAGCTTACCATTGGCCAGGCGGTCACGGCGGCGCTGGCCGAGATCGAGAGACGGCGCGCGGGCTGAGGCCGTCTTGCCTTGGCTCTTGCCTCGCGGCGCGCAAGCCTCTATAGAAGCGCGCGTCGAGACGGACGAAGAGCCGCGGGATCAGGAGCAGGGTCGGGACACCACCGACCCTTTGTCGTTTCTGGTTCGCGGCGGCTTCGTAGAGACGACGGAAAACTCCTGAAAGACCGGCGGAGACAACCGCACGGCCGGAAAACACCAGAAGGACAACTTGAACCGTATGGCTACCAAAGCATCCATGGAGGATTTCGAAGCCCTCCTGAACGAAAGCTTCGAGATCGACACGCCCGCCGAGGGCAGCGTGGTTCGGGGCAAGGTCATCGCCATCGAGGCGGGCCAGGCCATCATCGATGTCGGCTACAAGATGGAAGGCCGCGTCGATCTGAAGGAATTCACCAATCCGGGCGAGGCCCCGGACATCGCCGTGGGCGATGAGGTCGAGGTCTATCTCGACCGGGTCGAGAATGCCCGTGGCGAGGCCGTCATCAGCCGAGACAAGGCCCGCCGCGAAGAGGCGTGGGACCGGCTGGAGAAAGCCTATGCCGAGGATGCCCGCGTCGACGGCGCGATCTTCGGTCGGGTCAAGGGCGGCTTCACGGTCGATCTGGGCGGTGCCGTGGCCTTCCTGCCGGGAAGTCAGGTCGATGTGCGCCCGGTGCGCGATGCAGGCCCGCTGATGGGGCTGAAGCAGCCCTTCCAGATCCTCAAGATGGACCGCCGCCGCGGCAACATCGTTGTCAGCCGCCGCGCGATCCTTGAAGAATCCCGCGCCGAGCAGCGCGCCGAGATCATCGGCAAGCTGACCGAGGGCGATGCCATCGACGGCGTGGTCAAGAACATCACCGAATACGGCGCCTTCGTCGATCTGGGCGGTGTGGACGGTCTGCTGCACGTCACCGACATGGCCTGGCGTCGGGTCAACCACCCGTCCGAGATCCTGTCGATCGGCGAGACCGTCAAGGTCCAGGTCATCAAGATCAACAAGGACACCCACCGCATCAGCCTGGGCATGAAGCAGCTTCAGGACGACCCGTGGGATTCGGTCGAGGCCAAGTTCCCGCTGGGCTCGGTCCACAAGGGCCGCGTGACCAACATCACCGATTACGGCGCCTTCGTGGAACTGGAACCGGGCGTCGAGGGTCTGGTCCACGTCTCGGAGATGTCCTGGACCAAGAAGAACGTCCATCCCGGCAAGATCGTCTCGACCAGCCAGGAAGTCGACGTCATGGTGCTGGAGATCGACACTGCCAAGCGCCGCGTGTCGCTGGGTCTCAAGCAGACCATGCGCAACCCGTGGGAAGTCTTTGCCGAGACCCATCCGGTCGGCACCGAGGTCGAGGGCGAGGTCAAGAACATCACCGAATTCGGTCTGTTCATCGGCCTCGAGCACGACATCGACGGCATGGTGCACCTCTCCGATCTCAGCTGGGACCAGCGCGGCGAAGAGGCGATCCAGGACTACCGCAAGGGCGACATGGTCAGGGCCGTCGTCACCGAAGTCGATATCGAGAAGGAGCGCATCTCGCTCTCGGTCAAGGCGCTGGATGGCGACCCGTTCGCCGAGGCCGTGGGTGGCGTCAAGCGCGGCTCGATCATCACCGTGACCGTGACCATGATCGAGGAAGGCGGGGTCGAGGTGGAATACGAGGGCATGAAGTCCTTCATCCGCCGCTCGGATCTGTCGCGTGACCGGTCGGAACAGCGCCCCGAGCGGTTCCAGGTCGGCGACAAGGTGGATGTCCGCGTCACCAATATCGACGCCAAGTCGCGCCGTCTGGGCCTGTCGATCAAGGCCCGCGAGATCGCCGAGGAGAAAGAGGCCGTCGAACAGTATGGCAGCTCGGACTCGGGTGCCTCGCTGGGTGATATCCTTGGTGCCGCGCTGAAGGGCGAGGGCAAGTAAAACGGCTCCGGCCCGGCCGGACCAGAGCGGCCCCGCAGGGATCTGCGGGGCCGCCCGCATGTCGGCGAATCATGAAATCCTGCGCGATCGCAAGATGGCCAGGTGCCGGGGCGGCGGTTCGGCGAAAGAAGGCGAAACCGATGGCCAGGGGCTCGTGCAACGCGGCGTTCCGCCGCTTCCTCCCCGGTTTTCAAAGGCTTTCTGTTTCTCCGCGGGGCAAAACATGCCTATAGTCCGCAAGCCCCGGTCGAACAGGTCAGAAGGGCACAGAACAGGGACGACAGTGCGATGATCCGATCTGAATTGATCCAGAAGATTGCCGAAGATAACCCGCATCTCTACCAGCGCGACGTCGAACGTATCGTCAATTCCATTTTCGAGGAGATCATCGCCGCCATGGCGCGCGGCGACCGGGTGGAACTTCGCGGTTTCGGCGCGTTCTCGGTCAAGAAGCGCGACGCGCGCACCGGGCGCAACCCGCGCACCGGCGAGTCGGTGGACGTGTCCGAGAAATACGTGCCTTTCTTCAAGACCGGGAAGCTGCTACGCGATCGCCTGAACGGGAAGTAATTCGGGTCTGACCATGCGCGCCATTCGCTATCTCTTTCTGCTGCTGCTTGCGATCTGCCTTGTGGTGGTCGCCATGGCGAACCGCCAGGACGTGACGCTGAACCTGCTGCCTGACGAGTTGGCCAGCTTTTCGGGGATCGCCTGGTCGATCGAACTGCCGCTTTATGTCGTCGGATTCGGCGGGATCCTGGTCGGCGTGCTGCTCGGCTTCTTCTGGGAGTGGCTGCGCGAGAGCAAGTACCGCTCGCAGGCCAGCCGTCAGCGCCGCGAGGCGGCCAAGCTCAAGCGCGAACTCGACAAGGTCAAGGCCGACAAGCACAAGACCGAAGGCCGCGACGAGATCCTCGCGCTGCTTGAGACGGACGGCAAGACCGGCTAGACGACGCCATGGCGTCCGATGTCAGGGTCAAGATCTGTGGTGTGACGCAGCCAGCGGCCGTGACGGCCGCAGTCGCTGCTGGCGCGTCCTATCTGGGCTTCGTCTTCTTCGCGAAATCGCCCCGCAATCTCGGGACAGAGGCTGCGCGCGCATTGGCCCGCGAGGTGCCGCCCGGGATCGCCAAGGTGGCGCTGACGGTCGATGCCGAGGACGCGGCGCTGGCGGCGATCCTGGATCGGGTGCCGATCGACATGCTGCAACTGCACGGCCATGAAAGCCCCGACCGCGTGGCCGAGATCCGCGCGCGATTCGGCCTGCCGGTAATGAAGGCGGTGGGCGTGGCCGATGAGGGCGATCTGCCTTGCCTCACCGAATACGCCCGGGTGGCCGACCAGCTTCTGGTGGATGCAAAGCCGCCGAGGGAGGCCGCGCTGCCCGGCGGCAACGGGTTGTCCTTCGACTGGCGGCTGATCGCGAACCGGCGCTGGCCGGTGCCCTGGATGCTGGCGGGCGGACTGACGCCCGACAATGTGGCCGAGGCGATCCGGCTGACCGGGGCGCGGCAGGTCGATGTGTCCTCGGGCGTGGAATCCGCGCCGGGGGTCAAGGATGCGACGCTGATCTCGCGGTTCATCGCGGCCGCGCGCGGGGAGGATGCGCAATGAAGGGACTTGTCGGACTGATCGCAGTGCTGGCGCTTGTTGCGCTCGCCATGGCGTTCACCAAGCCCACCGAGGCCGATTTCGAGGCCGCGCTCGAAGCGCAGCTTCTGGCGCGGATCGACGCCGCCGACCCCGAGGCGGCGACCGATCCGGTCGAGGCGATCCTGCTCGCCACCTGCAAGCTGGGCCGGGCGCAATGCGCGCAACTGCTCCGCTCGCTGATCGCGCTGGACTATGAGGACAAGGTGCTGTTCTCGCGCGCCGAGGTCCGGCTGGGTGACACCGATAGTGCCACCTGTATCGGGGCCTTCACCCGGATCTTCTGCACCGAACGGTGACGGCCCGGCCCCCGCGCGACCGGCAAGGGGCTGGCTTTACCGCGTCGGGGACACGCGATAGACAGGGCCCGACCGAGGAGGAGCGCGCGAGATGGCCGACGATCTGATCAATTCCTTCATGACCGGCCCGGACGAGAGGGGGCGGTTCGGCATCTTTGGCGGGCGGTTCGTGTCGGAAACGCTGATGCCGCTGATCCTCGAACTTCAGGCGCAATACGAACATGCCAAGACCGACCAGAGCTTCTGGGACGAGATGGAGTTCCTGTGGAAGCATTATGTCGGCCGGCCCAGCCCGCTTTATTTCGCGGAACGGCTGACCGAACGGCTGGGCGGCGCCAAGGTCTACATGAAGCGCGACGAGCTGAACCATACCGGCGCGCACAAGATCAACAACGTGCTGGGCCAGATCATCCTTGCCCGCCGCATGGGCAAGACCCGGATCATCGCCGAGACCGGCGCGGGCCAGCATGGCGTCGCCACCGCGACGGTTTGCGCCAAGTTCGGGCTGAAATGCGTGGTCTATATGGGGGCAACCGATGTCCAGCGGCAGGCGCCCAACGTCTTCCGCATGCGCCTTCTGGGCGCGGAAGTGGTTCCCGTCACCTCCGGCCGGGGCACGCTCAAGGACGCGATGAACGACGCGCTGCGCGACTGGGTGACCAATGTGCGCGACACCTTCTACTGCATCGGCACGGTGGCGGGTCCGCATCCCTATCCGGCGATGGTGCGCGACTTCCAGTCGATCATCGGCAAGGAAGCCAAGGCCCAGATGCTTGAGGCCGAGGGCCGCTTGCCCGATACGCTGGTCGCCGCCATCGGCGGGGGCTCGAACGCGATGGGACTGTTCCATCCCTTCCTCGATGACCGCTCGGTGCGAATCATCGGGGTCGAGGCGGGCGGGCATGGCGTCGACGACCGCATGGAGCATTGCGCCAGCCTGACCGGCGGGCGGCCGGGCGTGCTGCATGGCAACCGCACCTATCTGTTGCAGGACGAGGACGGCCAGATCCTCGAAGGCCATTCGATCTCGGCCGGGCTCGACTATCCCGGCATCGGGCCGGAACATGCTTGGCTGCACGAGACGGGCCGCGCCGAATATGTCGCGATCACCGATGCCGAGGCGCTGGCGGCCTTTCAACTGTGTTGCGAGACCGAAGGCATCATCCCCGCGCTGGAACCCAGCCACGCACTGGCCCATGTCGCCAGGATCGCCCCGGACCTGCCCGCCGATCACATCATCTGCATGAACATGTGCGGCCGCGGCGACAAGGACATCTTTACCGTCGCCCGCCATCTGGGCTTCGACATGGGCGGGCACTGAAGGCGCGGGCTCAGGGCAGGGCGTGGCGTTCCAGAACGTCCAGCGGCACGATCTCCAGCGCCGCCCCATGCGTGGCCGCCAGATCGACCCGCGGCGCGCAGCCCTCGTCATGGGCCTGAAGAAAACGGCCCGCGCACAGGCACCAGCGATCGCCCGGTTTCAGCCCCGGAAATCCCCATTCCGGGCGCGGGGTCGACAGGTCGTTGCCGACATATTTGGAATAGGCCAGGAATTCGGCGGTCATCACCGCGCAGACGGTGTGGCTGCCGCGGTCCTCGGGGCCGGTGTCGCAGCAGCCGTTGCGATAGAACCCGGTCAGCGGTGTCGATGAACAGGGGGCCAGCGGCCCGCCCAGAACGTTGACCGAAGCGGCCCTTTGGTTCGCCATCGTCCTTCTCCTATCTGAAGCGGTCCACCAGTTTCTGCAACGCCGAGCGGCCGTCTTCGGGCGCGGGCTCTGCGGCCCTGACCGGCGCGGGCTGTTGTTCGGCCTCGCGCCCCGCATTGCGCGGCGGGGCGGTGCGCAGCGCGACCGCGTTCAGGAACCGCGCGCCATCCCCCTCGGCCAGCGCCGCCGCGCCTTCGGAAATCCCGCGCATCAGGTCATCCAGCCAGTCCTGGTCGGCCTTGGCGAAATCGCTGAGAACATAGGCCGAAACCCGGTCCTTGTGGCCCGGATGCCCGATGCCCAGCCGGACCCTCTCGAAATCCGGCCCCAGATGGGCCTGGATCGAGCGCAGCCCGTTATGCCCCGCATGCCCGCCGCCCTGCTTGAGCCGACATTTGCCGGGCGCAAGGTCAAGCTCGTCATGGAACACGGTCAGATCGGCCGGGGTCAGCTTGTAGAACTGCACCGCCGCCTGCACCGAATCGCCCGAGCGGTTCATGTAGGTCTCGGGCTTCAGCAGCACGACCTTTTCGTTCCCCAGCCGCCCCTCGGCCATCTGGCCCAGGAACTTGGCCCGCCAGGGCGCGAACCCGTGATCGGCGGCGATCCGGTCCACGGCCATGAAGCCGATATTGTGCCGGTTGCCTGCATATTTCGCGCCCGGATTGCCGAGCCCCACGAACAGGCGCATGCGCGCTCTCCCTGCTTGAACCTTTGCCCTTGATGCCGTGAACTGGCCGCGGATTCCAGAGCGGCAAGACCGGGAGGCACGCGCAATGTATCTGACGATGAACCGCTTCAAGGTGAAACCGGGCAGCGAAGAGGCGTTCGAGACGGTCTGGAAGAGCCGTGACAGCCATCTGAAATCGGTGCCGGGCTTCGTCGCCTTCCATCTGCTGAAGGGCCCCGCAAAGGACGGCTATCGCCTTTATGCCTCGCATACCTTCTGGGACAGCGAGGCCGCGTTTTCCGCCTGGACGAAATCCGACGCGTTCCGGGCCGCGCACAAGGGGGCCAAGGGGCCGTCCGACCTTTACACCGAACCGCCCGAGCTGGAACTGTTCGAGTCGGTGCAGCATCTGGCCTGAGAACCGCCGCGTTTCTGCGCAATTTTGCGGCAAATGCCTGTGAATCGGGCGCGCGCCCTTGGGCCGCGTTGCACGCGTGCGCCGGGACAAGGAATTGGAAACCCCACCGCCCCTAGTCTCGTGGAAAAGCGAGGCGACGCGCATGTGGCATTTCCTTTTCCGGTGGTTCGGGGCTTTGCGGCGGGGCAGGGACGGGCTTTCGCCCCGCGCTCTTGCCGCGGCCCTGATGCTGGGCACGCCCGCGATGGCAGGCGACGTCCCCTTCGACCCCGAAGCGACGCTGGCCGAACTTGCGCCCCTGGCTACCCCGGCGGATGACCCCGACCTGTCCGATACCGCACGGCTCAAGGCCGGGATTCTCTGTGTCGCCTGGGCGCGGGACATGATCGCCCAGCATTGGCGCGTGCTCGACAGGCTGGACGGGCCGGGCACCTGGTCGCGGGCGCGTCAGCAATTGTGGTTGCAGGCCGGTTGGGTCGAGGAGTTCGAGGCCCGGCAGTTGCGCCCGGTGATCGACGCGGCCAGCCAGACCGACCTGCTGGCCGTCTGGTGGCCCGATGGCGTGCGCACGGAGGCGGGCAGCGAGTCCGCGCTGCGGATGCACCGGTTCTGCACCGGCCTGCCGGGCCTGCTGGGCACGATTACGCCCGACACGCCGCACGGGTTCTAGGCGCGCGGATGGCCGAAACGAAAACGGGGCCCCGCAGGGCCCCGCTCCGATCCATGACGGGGGAAGGCGTCAGCCTTCCTCGCCCTCGCCCTCCTCGGCTTCGCCATCGGCCGAGCGCAGGCCGGACGGTGCCGAGATGTTCGCGATCACGAAATCGCGGTCGGTGATCGTGGGGCGCGTGCCCTCGGGCAGGGCCACGTCCGAAATGTGGACGATATCGCCCACGTTCAGACCCGACAGGTCCACAACCAGCTTCTCGGGGATCTCGCCCGCGGTGACCATCAGTTCCACCTCGGGACGCACAACGGTCAGCACGCCGCCGCGTTTCAGGCCCGGGGATTTCTCGTGGCCCACGAATTCGACCGGGATGAAAAGGTTGATCCGCGAGGTGCGGCGCAGACGCATCAGGTCGACATGGATCGGCAGATCCTTGACCACGTCGCGCTGAACGCCGCGGCAGATCACCCGCACATCCTCATGCCCCTCGACCTTCAGGTTGAAGAGCGTGGACAGGAAGCGGCCGGCCTTCAGGCGCTTGAGCAGTTCGTTGTATTTCAGGTTGATCGGCAGGGGCTCTGCGCCGCCGCCATAGACGATGCCCGGAACGAAATGCTCACGACGAGCTTGACGAGCGGCCCCCTTGCCTGTCCCCGTCCGTTCCGTGGCGAAGAGATCCGGAATCTCACCAGCCATTGGTCATTCTCCTAGGTTCTGGGCATCCTCCAAGGGTGTATGCCCGGTTGAAGCCGTGCCCATAGCCGAGACCGCGCCGATTGGGAAGGGCAAAACCGGGCGCTCAGGCCCATCTGCCCTCGAAATCCTCGGGCACCAGCAGGATGTCGCGGTCCAGCGCCGCGACCGACCGGCGCCCGCACAGCGCCATGGTGGTGTCCAGCTCCTTGTGGATCACCTCCAGCGCGCGGGTCACGCCCGCCTCGCCCATCGCGCCCAGCCCGTAGACGAAGGCGCGGCCGATATAGGTGCCCTTGGCCCCCAGCGCCAGCGCCTTGAGCACGTCCTGCCCCGACCGGATGCCGCCATCGAAATGCACCTCGACCTGATCGCCCACGGCGCGCACGATCCCCGGCAGCGCGCGGATCGAGGACAGCGCCCCGTCCAGCTGACGCCCGCCATGGTTCGACACGACGATCGCATCGGCACCCACATCGGCGGCCCTGCGCGCGTCCTCCTCGTCGAGGATGCCCTTGAGGATCAGCTTGCCGCCCCATTGCTCCTTGAGCTTGCGCACCTTGTCCCAGTCGAGCGAGGGGTCGAACTGCTCGGCCGTCCAGTCGGTCAGCGACGAGGCATCGCTCACGCCTTTGGCATGGCCCACGATATTGCCGAAGAACCGCCGCTTGGTGCCCAGCATCTCCAGCCCCCAGCCCCATTTGGTGGCAAGGTTCGCCATCGTCCGCAGCGTCGGCTTGGGCGGGGCGGACAGCCCGTTCTTCAGGTCCTTGTGCCGCTGGCCGAGGATTTGCAGATCCAGCGTCAGCACCAGCGCGGAACAGCGCGCATCCTTTGCACGTTGCAGGATGCGCGCCACGAAATCCTCGTCGCGCATGACGTAAAGCTGGAACCAGAAGGGTTTTGTCGTGTGCGCCGCCACATCCTCGATGGAACAGATCGACATGGTGGACAGCGTGAAGGGCACGCCGAATTTCTCGGCCGCACGCGCCGCCTTGATCTCGCCATCGGCCGATTGCATCCCCGTCAGCCCGACCGGGGCCAGCGCCACGGGCATCGCGACCTCCTGCCCGATCATGGTCGAGGCGGTCGAGCGCCCCGCCATGTCCACCGCGACGCGCTGGCGCAGACGGATCCCGGCAAAGTCCGAAACGTTGTCGCGGAATGTCTGCTCGGTCCAGCTTCCCGACTCGCAATAATCGTAGAACATCCGCGGCGCGCGGCGGGCATAGATGCGGCGCAGGTCCTCGATGGTGGTGATGACGGGCATCGCGCGTCTCCCTGAGATTGGTCAAGGCGCTTTACCAATCGGACCGGCGGCCCGCAACGCTCTTGGCGCTTGCGGGTGCGGCGTGCTTCGGCCTAGCTGGAGCCATGAGCGATGTTCTGATCGCCTTTCTGGCCGCGCTGGCCGCAGGTCTGATGACCGGGGTGGGGGCCTTGCCGGTCCTGTTCGGCCGCACCGTCTCGCGCCGGGCCAATGACACGATGCTGGGCTTTGCCGCGGGCGTCATGCTGTCGGCCTCGTTCTTCTCGCTGATCCTGCCGGGGATCGAGGCGGCCGAGACGCTTTATGGCAGCGTCCCCATCGCGGCGCTGATCGCGGGGGGCGGCATCGCGCTGGGTGCGCTGGCGGTGGCGGCCCTGAACGAATTGGTGCCGCATGAACATTTCTTCGCCGGCCGCGAGGGCGCCGATGCCGCGGCGCTGGCCCGGATCTGGCTGTTCGTCTTCGCCATCACGATCCACAACATCCCCGAAGGCATGGCGGTGGGCGTGGCCTTCGGCGCGGGCGATCTGGCCAAAGGAATGCCGCTGGCAATCGGCATCGGGTTGCAGAACGCGCCCGAGGGGCTGGCGGTCGCGCTGGCGCTGCGCGCCCATGGCTACCGGCGCGGAACGGCCTTCCTGATCGCGCTGGCCACGGGCCTCGTGGAACCGCTGGGCGGTGCTGTCGGCGCCGCGGCGGTCGCGCTCTCGGCCCATCTGCTGCCCTGGGGGCTGGCCTTCGCGGCGGGGGCGATGATCTATATCATCAGCCATGAGATCATTCCCGAAACCCATCGCCATGGCCGCCAGAACCGGGCGACCCTTGGGCTGACGATCGGGCTGATCCTGATGATGGTGCTGGACGTGACGCTGGGCTGATCCCTGCATCCCGGGGGCGTGCCCGAGGCGTGCCAGACCCGTTTCACGATTATTCACGATTCTGGCCAAATTCCTACCTAAAGACCCGCCTAGCCTCGATCTCGGTGTGCGAGGTATATAATGGTCAGGAAACTCATCCCCATTCTGGTGGGGTTATTCATGCTGTCGACTCCGGTCATGGCTCAGAAGGCGGGCGTTGGCGCCTGGGAAAACCCGAGCTACACGATGATCCGCTGGATCGAGGATGCGCCGGGGCTTGGCTGGTATTACAACTGGCGAACGGACCAGATCTGGTCGCGCCAGAAGCAGCGGCGCGATGTCGATTTCGTGCCGATGATCCACGGGGCCAAGGACGTGAACAAGCCGATCCAGTCGGATCGGCGGGTCACGACGCTCTTGGGCTTCAACGAGCCTGACGGCTATGGCGGCGATCACCAGGCGGGAATGACGGTGGCCGAGGCCATCGCGCTCTGGCCCAAACTTCAGGCGCGCGGGCTGCGACTCGGCAGCCCGGCGACGACGCGCGACCAGACGCTGGGGCCGAATTCCTGGCAGCGCCGCTTCATGTCCGAGATCGAGCGGCGCGGCATGCGGGTCGATTTCATGGCGGTGCACTATTACACGACCGATGGCGATGTCGAGGCGTTCCGCCGCTGGCTGATCCAGGTGCATCGCGAATATCGCCGACCGATCTGGGTGACCGAATTCGCCTATATCGACTGGAACCGCCCGCGCGCCGCCAGTTACGAGCGCAACGCCGCCTTTGCCCAGGACGCGATGCGGATGATGGAGGGGCTGCCCTTCGTCGAACGCTATGCCTGGTTCGCGGCCAATCCCTATCCCTGGGGCGGCAGCGCGCCGAAGATCAACCTGGTCGACGACCGGCTCAGACCCACCCCGGTCGGCCGGGCCTATGAAAGCGCGATGGCCGCCTTCGCCAGCATCGAGGTCGCCAGCGCCGACTGAACGCACTGACCGCGTCCCGCCAAGGGCGCGGTCATCCCAGCGGATCGGTCCGGTAAAGCCGGATCTTCAGCCCGCCATGGGGAATGGGCGGCCCGTCCGGGCCGAAGGGCAGGCCGGTCGCGCGGGCAAGCTGCGGCTCGCTGGTCACGATCCCGACCCGCCAGCCCGCAAACCGCGTCCTCAGCACCTCGCCCAGCGTTCCGTAAAGCGGATAAAGCGCGCGGGCATTGCCGATCCGCCCGCCATAGGGCGGGTTCACCATCACCAGCCCGGGCGGGCCATCGGGCGGGTTCAGCGCGGCGATGGGCTGGCAGGTGAAGCTGGTCAGCGCGCCGACGCCCGCCCGGTCCGCATTGGCCCGGCTGGCCGCGATGGCGCCCTGATCGCGGTCGAAGCCATGAAAGCGCAGCCCGGGCAGGGCAGGGGCGGGCACCGCCCGCATCGCGCCCCACGCGGCCGGATCGAAGCCCGCGAACGCCTCGAAGGCAAAGCCGCGGCTGCGGCCCGGCGCCAGCCCCGCCGCGATCTCGGCCGCCTCGATCACGAAGGTGCCCGAGCCGCACATCGGATCGACCACCGGCTCGCCGCCATTGTATCCGCATTGGCGCAGGAACAGTGCGGCCAGCGTCTCGCGCAGCGGCGCCTTGCCCACCTCCTGCTTGTGGCCGCGCCGGTGCAGCGGCTCGCCCGAACTGTCCAGGCTGATCGTGCAAAGGTCATCCTCGATCCGCACCAGCACGCGGATCGCGGTGTCACCCTCGGCCGCAACCGGCGCGCCCAGCGTCTCGGCGATGGCCCGCTCGACCCGCTGCGCCGCCGCCCCCGCATGATAGATCCGCGAGGCGCGGCAGGTGGCTTCCACCCGCACCGGTTGATCGGGGCGCAGCATCTCTGCCCAGGGCACCCGCCGCGCGCGCTTGTCGAGCTGGGCCAGGTGCAGCGCGCGGAAGGCGGCGATGCGTACCAGCACCCGCCCCGCGCCGCGCAGCCACAGATTGGCCCGCCAGATCTCGGGCCAGCCGCCGCGCAGTGCCACCCCGCCCGGGCCGGGGACGACATCGCGAAAGCCCAGCGCGCGCGCCTCCTCGGCCAGCACATGCTCAAGCCCCGGCGGGGCAACCAGAAAGATGTCCAGATCGGCTTGGTGTTCCATGTCGCCTGCTTACCCTGCCTTCGCGACCGCCGCGACCGCGATTTCCGTGCCCCCCCGCGCCCCGCAGCGCCCCGCAAGGGGTCGGCAAGGCCCGGAACCCTTGCCCGTGGCGGCCGCTCTCGTGCTAACCTTCGTTACCGCGAACAGGGAGGATCGGATGTCCAGCACGAAAACCGAGGTCGAACAGGCCAACGCGGCCTATGCCGCCAGCTTTGACAAGGGCGATCTGGCGCTGCCGCCAGCGCGCGGCTTTCTCATACTGACCTGCATGGATGCGCGGCTCGATCCCGCGAAATATGCCGGTCTGTCCGAGGGCGACGCCCATGTCGTGCGCAATGCGGGCGGGCGGGCCACCGACGACGCGATCCGGTCGCTGGTGATCAGTCACAAGCTTCTGGGCACGCGGGAATGGTTCGTGATCCATCACACCGATTGCGGCATGCTGTTCTTCGACGATGCCACGATGGGCGATCTTCTGGCGGGGTCGCTGGAGACGGCGGAACTGAGCGAAAGCGGCTTTCGCAATGCCTCCGAACCCGGCGGCTCGCCCGAGGGGCGCTATGTCAAATGGCACACGATCCGCGACCAGGAGGCGGCGGTGATCGAGGACGTGATGCGCATCCGGGCGCATCCGCTGGTGAACCCCGCGATCCCGATCTACGGCTATGTCTATGACGTGCGCACCGGGCAACTGAACGAGGTGGTCCGCGCGACCGAGGCGGGGCGGCCGACCGGCTGAGGTCAGCCGAGCGCGCCGATCGCCGCGACCAGCGCGTCGGCATCGGCGGGGCCGACATCCAGATGCGTGACCATCCGCAGGCGCCTTGGGCCGACGACCGTGACGGTCACGTCCCCTTGGCGCAGTTGCCGGGCGGCTTCCCGGGCATCGGGCGCGTGCTCGGCCAGATCGACGATGACGATATTGGTCTCGACCGGCAGCACCCGCGCGATGGCGGGCAGCCCGGCCAGGCGCGCGCCGATGGTGCGGGCCAGCGCGTGATCCTCGGCCAGACGGGCGACGTGATGGTCCAGCGCGTAAAGGCACATCGCCGTCAGCACCCCGGTCTGGCGCATGGCCCCGCCCCAGCGCCGTTTCAGAAGCCAGGCCTCGGCCACGAAGTCGCGCGAGCCCGCAAGCACCGCGCCGACCGGGCAGCCCAGCCCCTTGGTGAAGGCGATCCAGGCGCTGTCGAAGCCGCGCGCATACGCGGCCGCGGGAATGCCCGTCGCGACCTGGGCGTTCAGCAGACGCGCCCCGTCCAGATGCGTCGCGAGCCCGGCGTCGCGGGCCGCCTGCGCCACGGCGGTCAACTGACCCAGAGGCCAGATCGCGCCGCCCGCAAGGTTCGCGGTCTGCTCGGCGACCAGCAGGCGCGAGCGGGGCGCATGGGCCGAGCGCGGACGGATGGCGGCCTGCACCTGTTCGGGCGTCAGCATGCCCCGTTCGCCGTCAATCGGATGCATCATCACCCCCGACAGCGCCGCGGGTCCGCCGCTTTCGGCAAAGATGATGTGGCTTTCGCGGGTGCAGATCACCTCGTCGCCGGGGCGGGTGTGGACGGCGATGGCGATCTCGTTGCACATCGTGCCCGAGGGCAGGAACAGCGCCGCCTCCATCCCCAGCATCCCGGCCACCCGTGCGCAGAGCTCCAGCGTCGGCGGATCCGCGTCGTGGCGTTCGTCGCCAAGGGGTGCGTCAAGCGCGGCCTCGCGCATCGCCCGTGTCGGGCGGGTCTGGGTGTCGGAATAGAAATCGTGCATCGTCCTGCCTTTCGCCTGCCGCGATGCGCAGACGATAGCGCCGCCCCCCGATCCGTCGATGGCCGCACGGCGGGGCGTTGCGGGGTGCGGGGGCGGATAAGTCTGGACATGTGCGCCCGAAGACCCTAGCCATATTGCCTTGCCGCGCCATGCTGGCGCCCTGGCCGCACGGATGTTTCCCAGATGATCCCGACCCTTTCCGAAGCCCTCGCCGAGCGCGGGTTCGACACGCTGACCGAAGTGCAACAGGCCGTGACGGCCGCCGAACTGGCCGAAGCCGATCTGCTGGTCTCGGCCCAGACCGGGTCGGGCAAGACCGTGGGATTCGGCCTCGCCATCGCGCCGACGCTGATGGGGGACGAGTCGCGGCTGGATCTGCCGGGTGCGCCGCTTGCGCTGATCGTGGCGCCGACGCGGGAACTGGCCTTGCAGGTGCAGCGGGAACTGGCCTGGCTCTATGCCAGGGCGGGCGCGCGGGTGGTGTCCTGCATCGGCGGCATGGATGCGCGCGAGGAGCGCCGCGCGCTGGAGCGGGGTGCCCATATCGTCGTGGGCACGCCGGGGCGGCTGCGCGACCACATCACCCGGGGCAGTCTGGATCTGTCCGCCATTCGGGCCGTCGTGCTGGACGAGGCCGACGAGATGCTGGATCTGGGCTTTCGCGAGGATCTGGAATTCATGCTGGGCGAGGCCCCGGCCGAGCGGCGCACGCTGATGTTCTCGGCCACCGTTTCGCCCGCGATCGCGGATCTGGCCAAGGCCTACCAGCGCGACGCGGTCCGCGTGACCACCCTGTCGCGCGGGACGCAACACACGGATATCGCCTATCAGGTCGTGCAGGTCGCCGCCGCCGATTCCGATCACGCGATCATCAACCTGTTGCGCTTTCACGATGCGCCCACGGCCATCGTCTTTGCCAATACCCGCGCCGCGGTCGCGCGGCTGGCCGCGCGGCTGGCCAATCGCGGCCTGCCGGTGGTCAGCCTGTCGGGCGAGCTTAGCCAGGACGAACGCAGCCATGCGCTTCAGGCGCTGCGTGACGGCCGGGCGCGGGTCTGCGTGGCGACCGATGTCGCGGCGCGCGGCATCGACCTGCCCAATCTGGACCTGGTGATCCATGCGGACCTGCCCACCAATACCGAGGCGCTGTTGCACCGCTCGGGCCGGACGGGGCGGGCCGGGCGCAAGGGAATCTCGGCGCTGATCGTGCCGGACCGGGTCACCGCCAAGGCCACGCGGCTGCTGAAATGGGCGAAGATCGAGGCCGAATGGACCGCAGCACCCAGCCGCGAGGAGATCCTGGCGCTCGACGAGACCCGCCTGCTGGCCGATCCGGTCTGGGAGGACGCCCCGTCCGAGGCCGAAGCCGCCTTTGCCGCGAGACTGCTGGCCGAGCATGGCCCCGAGCAGATCGCGGCCGCCTGCCTGAGGCTTTACCGCGCGGGCCTTTCCGCCCCCGAAGAACTGAACGCGGCCCCGGCCCGCACCGAACGGGCGGAACGGGCGCCCTTTGGCCCCTCGGCCTGGTTCGAGCTGTCGATCGGGCAGAACCGCCGCGCCGAGGCGCGCTGGATCCTGCCGCTTCTGTGCCGGGCGGGGGATCTCGACAAGACGCAGATCGGCCGGATTCGCATCCTGCCCGAGACGACCCTTGTGGAGATCGCCGAACCCGCCGCGCCGGGCCTGATCGACCGGCTCGGCCCCGCCGGAATCCTGGAAGAAGACATCACCGCAAGGCAGGTCGAGGGCACGGTCGAGGACATGCGCCCGCCCCGCCCGGCCCCGGGCCAGGGCCGCCCGGCGCGCAAGGAGGCCAGCGCCCCGCGCCCGCCGCGGAAGGCGCCCGCGCCGGTGCCTGCCGCGTCCCGCCCGGCCCCGGTCGCCGCGGAGGCCCCGAACCCTGTTGCCGCGGCACCCCAACCCGCCGCACCGGCACGGGCGCCGGACGATGCAAAGCCCCGCAAACCCCGCCATGCCGCGCCGAAGCGCGACGGGTCCAGGGCCGAGCCGCGCGGGACGAACGGGCCGGGGCCGAAGGGCGCGCCGGCCGGCGACAGGACCGGGTCCCGCAGTCAGCAGGGCCCGAAGCGGATGGACCGGCCCGGCCCGAAGGCCGCCAAGGCGAAGGACGACGCCGCCCCGCGCAAGCCCCGCAACCCGGCGCAGAAATGGGATGCGGCAAGGCCGAAATCCGACACGCGCGGACCCGAGCGGGCGGAGCGGAAGGACGAGACCGGCAGCGCCAGGACCCGGCCCGGTGCCAGCGACACCTCCAAGCGGATGGATCGGCCCGCGACGGGGGCGCGGCGCACATGGAAGGGCAAACCCAAGGGCGGCGACACGCCCCCCCGCCGCACGCGGTGACGCGGGCTGACCGGCGCTGCGCTTGGCGCAGGCCGGTATCGGTGGGGCGACCGGAAGCTGGCCCCGTCTTGGTTCTGCGCGCGCGTTAACTAAATGTCATATGATCCGGATACCGCTGCGGATTGTGTATGCGCGTGGAAGACGGGACGGTGATATGGCCTATCGCATGAAACGATCGGACGAGACCTGCGAAGAGGCGCTGCGGCGCATCGCGGTCGAGGAGATCGACGCAGCACTTGCCGAGATCGACGACACCGCGATGGACCTGCACGAAAAGGTCCACCAGGTGCGCAAGCGGGCCAAGCGGCTGCGCGGGCTGATCCGGCTGGTGCGCGCCAGCTTTCCCGACTACGCCGCCGAGAATGCCGCGATCCGCGACGCGGCGCGGCGGCTGTCGGGGCTGCGCGATTTCGAAGGCATGGTCGAGACGGTGGACAAGCTGGCGGAGGCGACCGGCCCCGAGGGGCTGGCGCCGCTTCGCGATCACCTGATCGCGGTGCGCGACGGCGCGGTGGCGGGCAGCGACGTGGTCGCCGATCTGGCCGCTTTTCGCGCCGATCTGGTGGCGCTGCGCGCGCGCGCCGAGGGCTGGAGCCTGACCGAAACAGGGTTCAAGGCGATGCGGCCGGGGCTGGAGAAGGTGTTCGCCCGGGCACGCCGCGACCGGCGCCTGGCCGCCGAGACGCCCGAGACCGCCGTGATCCACGACTGGCGCAAGGCCGTGAAATACCATTGGTATCACACCCGGCTGCTGCAACCGCTGGACCCGTCGCCGATGGACCGGCGCGCGGAACAGGTGCGCAGGCTGTCCGAGTTCCTGGGCGATCATCACGATCTGGCGGTGCTGGACGCCTGGCTTGCAGGGCTTGCCGATCCGCCCGGGGGCGAGGCGGTCCGCACCGCGCTGCGCACGCGGATCGCCGCGCGTCAGGGCGTGCTCGAAACCGAGGCGCAGGCGCTTGCGACGCGGCTTTTCGCAAGCCCGGCGCGCGATCTGTCGCGACGGTGGAAGCGTTTGTGGAAGGCCTGGCGCGCGGCCTGACCGGGCACGGGTCCGGCCCCCCTGCTCAGGTCGGCGGCACGGGGATGTCCCGGGATCGAGGCAGGGCGGGAGACGCAACCGCGACCGGCTCGGCCAGCCCGTCGGACACCGGCGCCCAGAGCCGATGGATCAGCCGCACCAGCCGGGCCGCATCGGCGCTGCAAAACCCGGGACGCTCGGGCGGCAGGCAGCGGGCCGTGGCATCGCCCGGTGCGGCGCGCATCGCGGGCCAGGCAACCATCTCCATCGCCCCGTCCAGCGTCTCGATCACGGCGGTATGGGTCTCGCCCGCGCGCCGCGCGCCGGTCCAGGAACCGCAATTGGCGAACAGCAGCCCCTCGCGCCGGACCAGCGTCGGGACATGGCTGTGCCCGCAGATGATCCCGTCCATCCCGTCCTCGGCTGCCCGGCGCAACGCGGTATCGGTATACCGGCCCAGCAGCGTCAGCGCATTGGTCGCCACGGCCTTGCCCAGCGACCAGCGCCTGCGCTTCCCCTTGACCAGCGTTGTCTCGGCACGCGGCCGCACCAGCGCCTTCTCGCCCAGCCAGGACCAGGCGCGATCGGCCAGTTTCGAGGTGCCGCGGATCAGCGCGCCGTCGAACTGGTCGCCATGCATCACCAGATAGCGCCGCCCGTCGCCCGCGCGATGGATGATCCGTTCATCCACCCTTATGCCATAGCGGCGCAGCATCAGCGGGCGGAACAGGACCGCCAGGATGTCGCGCAGCTTCTCGTCATGGTTCCCGGTCAGCAGCGTCACCCGCACACGCCGCCGCCGTCGGTCCAGCAGCAGATCGACAAGCGTGCTGTAATCCTGCGTCCAGTGCCAGCGGCTTTCCAGTTTCCAGCCATCCAGCACATCGCCCACCAGGTAGAGATGGTCGAATTCATGCGCCTGCAAAAAGGCGTTCAGCGCGCGGATATCGCTGCCCTTGTAGCCCAGATGCAGGTCCGAGACGAAGACGCTGCGCACCCGGCGGGGGGCGGCGGCGGGGCTCATCTGGCCATGTCCGCGCAGTTGGCGGCAAAGACGCGCGCCGCCTCGTCCCAGCTGTAATGGGCGCGGACATGGTCGTGCCGGTCGGCCTGGCTGCCCGGCGCGGCCAGCGCGCGCCGGACCGCCACGCCCAGATCCTCGTCCACCGCGCCCAGCCGCGGGTCGCCGCCCAGGATGTCGCGCGGACCCAAGGCGGGATGGGCCGCCACCGGCAACCCGCAGGCCAGCGCCTCGATGATGACGATCCCGAACGTGTCGGTGCGCGAGGGGAAGACGAAGGCATCCGCTGCGCGGTAGGCATCGGCCAGCGGCTGGCCGGTCAGGGTGCCGCGAAACGTGACCTCGGGATGGCTCTGGCGCAGTGCGGGCAGAAGCGGGCCGTCCCCCACCACGACCTTCCGGGCCGGGCCGGGCAGGGCAAGGAACGCCTCGATATTCTTCTCGGGCGCGACCCGCCCGACATAAAGCAGCACCGGCGGATCGGCCGTCTCGGGCCGCGCGGGTCCGGGATGGAACAGGTCCAGATCCACCCCGCGCGACAGCCGCACGAAGCGGTTCCCGAACCCCCAGCCGTGCAGCTTTTCCTCAAGCGCGGCGGTCGCGACATACACATGATGCGCGGGGGCGTGGAAACGGCGCAGGGCGGCAACGGTCATCGTCCCGGCCGCGCCGCGCAGGGCGGCGGGGGCGCGCAGCGCGACATAGGCCGGGAAATCGGTGTGAAACGACGTCGAGAACGGGACGCGATTGGCACGGCACCAGTGCCGCGCCATCCAGCCCAGCGGTCCCTCGACCGGGATGTGGATGGCGTCCGGCGCGAAATCCTCGATCATGCCCGCCAGGCGCCGGTAATAGGGCAGCGCCAGCGGTATCTCGGGATAGGAGGGCAGCGCCACGCCCGGGAAGGCCGCCGGGCCGATCACCTGCACCTCGTCGCCGGCCGCGCGCAGGTGGGAACCCAGGTTCTCGTAGGTTCGCACGACGCCGTTGACCTGGGGCTGCCAGGCATCGCTGATGATCAGGATTCGCAAAGGCCCGGCTGCGGCAGGCCGGAACGGAAGCGGGCCAGTCGCCCGGCTGTGGGGCAGGCTGTGGGCGATGTCGATCGTCACGGGCAGGGCCTCGGTCCCTTGCTGTCCCGGACGCCCCCCGGGCGCCCTCTGTCGCGCCATCAGGTAACCCGGCCCCATGACAGCCATGTGTCACCCTGGCGGCTGCCGTGGCGACTGCGACATTCCTGCGACATTCTTGCAACGTTCCGCGGCAGGGTCCGGTCCCGGTCGGTGCCGGGGTCTGCCGGGGCCCCGTGCCGGTCTGCACCCGATGCCGCGGGCCGCGGGCCGCGGGGGCGCCCGGATCGGCGTGCCGGTGCGCGGTCACACCCGGGCCGAAATCCGGGCGCTGCGCTCCGGCCCGGCGGGCCGGGCGTCACTCCGCGGCATGTATCCGCCGGGCAGGGGCCGGCGCGTTGCCCGCGCCCTGTCCCGCGGTCCGGCCCCGCGGATGGGCGCCGCGCTCGGGCTTCGGCCCGGTCGTGCTGCCGACGCCGCGTCGGACCTGGAAGCTCGAGACCAGCCGCTCCAGCGCCGCCGCCTCCTGGTCCAGCGCCATCCCGGCCGCGGTGGCCTCCTCGACCATGGCGGCGTTCTGCTGGGTCACCTGGTCGAGCTGGGTCACGCCGACATTGATCTCGCCCAGCCCCACGGATT
>NZ_SLVM01000028.1 GCF_004339675.1 Rhodovulum steppense | reverse complement strand
AAGCAGAGGCAAACTTCTACGCCGCTCTGGAAACTGAAGACATGGCCGCGTAACTCACCGAAATCAGCCTCCGGCAAACCCGGTGCGGTTCAGGCCACGATGCCGCCCGCGCCGATGTGTTCGACGACATCGAGCGCTTCTACAATCCGAAGCGACGCCAATCCAAGCCGGGCTGCCCAAGTCCTATGGCGTTCGAGGACCGAGCTATGCGAACCTAACCTGTTGTCCACGAAACCGCCAGCAGGCCAGCCACAGAACTCACACCGTGTTTGCGGCACACGTCGGCTGTTGCCATGTCGGCTTCCTCTTCCTTCAGAATACCGATGATCTGTTCTTCGCTGAACCTTGATCGCTTCATCGTCCGTCTCCTTGTTGGAGCGGACTCTACCTCAAACTGGAGGAGGATGCGGGGCTCAGGTCAGAAGCCTCGTTTTTCCGGAGAACCGGCAGGTTCAGTCAAGCGTTCCTCTTGGAACGCTGCACGAGCCTTGCGCTTGTCCAACTTCTTTCATTCCATCGCCCGGTGGTCGCGGCTCTGGAACACGGCAATCGCTAATGTCGCTAGTGTTCCACGCGGGACATAATCTCCCGAAGCCTAAATCTGGAGCGGGCGATGAGATTCGAACTCACGACCCTTACCTTGGCAAGGTAATGCTCTACCCCTGAGCTACGCCCGCATCCATTGGGTGAGCCGTGATTTATAAACTCCGTCGGGGGGCTGCAAGCGGAAAATTCCGCTTGCAGGAATTTTTGCGCGGGGTCCGACTTTGCGCGGGGTCCGACATGGTCGACTGACATGAACCATGGCAGGTCTGCCACCGTGCCCCCTATTCGAACTCGATCAGTAGATCCTTGGCGTCGATCTGGGCGCCCGGTGTGACGTGAACGGCCTTGACCGTGCCATCACGCTCGGCATGAAGGCCGGTTTCCATCTTCATTGCCTCGATGGTCAAAAGCAGGTCGCCCGTCTTGACCTCCTGGCCCACGCTGACCGCCACGGTGGCCACCGCGCCCGGCATAGGCGCGCCGACATGGGCGGGGTTGCCCAGTTCCACCTTGGGCCGCTTGGCGACAGTGGCCTTGGCCTTGCGGTCCGGTACACGGATCACCCGCGGCTGGCCGTTCAACTCGAAGAAGACGCGCACGTCGCCCTCTTCGGTGGTCTCGCCGATGGCCGACAGCCGGATCTCCAGCGTCTTGCCCGGGTCGATCTCGGCGGTGATCTCCTCGCCCGGCTCCATCCCGTAGAAGAAGGTGCGCGTGGGCAGGGTGCGAACCGGGCCATACATCTGGTGCCGCGCCGTGTAGTCGGTGAAGACCTTGGGATACATCAGGTATCCGTTCAGGTCCTCGTCGTCGAAGTCGAGATCCTCGAACTGCGCCTTCAGGTCGGCGCGCAGCTTGTCCAGATCGGCGGGCGGAACCTTGGCGCCGGGCCGTTCGGTCAGGGGTTTCTCGTCCTTCAGCACCTTCCTGACGATGGCCTCGGGGAAGCCGCCCGGCGGCTGGCCCAGATTGCCGCGCATCATGTCGATCACGGAATCGGGGAAGGCCACATCCTTGTCCGGATTCTCGACATCGGCGCGGCTCAGTCCTTGGCTGACCATCATCAGCGCCATGTCGCCCACCACCTTGGAACTGGGCGTGACCTTGACGATGTCGCCGAACATCCGGTTCACGTCGGCATAGGTCCGGGCAACCTCGGACCAGCGGTCTTCCAGCCCCAGGCTGCGGGCCTGCGCCTTGAGGTTGGTGAACTGGCCCCCCGGCATCTCGTGCAGGTAGACCTCGGAGGCGGGCGCCATCAGCCCCGATTCGAAGGCGGCGTATTGCGTGCGCACCTGGCCCCAGTAATCCGAGATCTCGCGCACCGCCTCGATCTCGATCCCGGTATCGCGCGGCGTATTGCGCAATGCCTCGACGATGGACCCCAGGCAGGGCTGCGAGGTGCCGCCCGAGAAAGCGTCCATCGCCGCGTCCACCGCATCCACGCCCGCCTCGGCCGCGGCCAGGATCGTGGCGCCCGCGATGCCGCTGGTGTCATGGGTGTGGAAATGGATCGGCAGCCCGATTTCCTCTTTCAGCGCCTTGAACAGCACCGTGGCGGATGCGGGTTTCAGCAGGCCCGCCATGTCCTTGAGGCCGAGGATATGGCAGCCCGCCGCCTTCAGCGCCCTGGCCATCTCGACGTAGTACTTGAGGTCGTATTTCGCCCGGTCCGGGTCGAGGATGTCGCCGGTATAGCAGATCGCGCCTTCCAGCACCTTGCCGCTGTCCAGCACCGCATCCATCGCGACGCGCATGTTCTCGACCCAGTTCAGGCTGTCGAACACGCGGAACACGTCGACGCCCGTTTCGGCGGCCTGTTTCACGAAGCTCTGCACCACGTTGTCGGGATAGGTGGTGTAGCCCACCCCGTTCGCGCCCCGCAGCAGCATCTGGGTCATCAGGTTGGGCATCCGCGCGCGGATGTCCCTGAGCCGCTGCCAGGGACATTCCTGCAGGAACCGGTAGGCCACGTCGAAGGTGGCGCCGCCCCAGCATTCCACGCTGAAGAGCTGCGGCAGGTTGTGGGCATAGGCGGGCGCGACGCGCACCATGTCGATCGACCGCATCCGGGTGGCTAGCAGCGACTGGTGGCCGTCGCGCATCGTCGTGTCGGTCAGCAACAGCCGTTTCTGCGCGGCCATCCAGTCGGCGACCGCCTGCGGCCCCTGTTCATCCAGGATCTGCCGCGTGCCGGGCAGGAAGCTTTCGTGCCGGTTCTCGGGCGGGCGGGGGGTGCGGATATCGGCGGGCGGGCGCGGGCGGCCCTCGGTCTCGGGGTTTCCGTTGACCGTGACATCGGCGACGAAGGTCAGAAGCCGCGTCGCGCGGTCGCGCCGCTTCTCGAACTGGAACAGCTCGGGCGTCTGGTCGATGAACTTGGTGTGGTACTCGTTGTTCAGGAAGGTCGGGTGCTTGAGCAGGTTCTCGACGAAGGCGATGTTGGTGCTGACCCCGCGGATGCGGAACTCGCGCAGCGCCCGGTCCATCCGCGCGATGGCGGCCTCGGGGGTGGGCGCCCAGGCGGTGACCTTTTCCAGCAGCGAATCATAATAGCGCGTGATGACCGCGCCGGAATAGGCCGTTCCGCCATCCAGCCGGATCCCCATGCCCGTCGCGCCCCGATAGGCGGTGATGCGGCCGTAATCGGGGATGAAGTTGTTCAGCGGATCCTCGGTTGTGATCCGGCATTGCAGCGCGTGGCCGGTCAGTTCCACGTCATACTGGCTGGCGATGCCGGTCGCCTCGACCAGGCTCTTGCCCTCGGCGATCAGGATCTGCGCGCGCACGATGTCGATGCCGGTCACCTCTTCGGTGACGGTGTGTTCGACCTGGATGCGGGGGTTCACCTCGATGAAGTAGAATTCGCCCGATTCCATGTCCATCAGGAACTCGACGGTGCCCGCGCATTCGTAGTTCACGGCTTCCGCGATCTTCTTGCCCAGATTGCACAGGTGTTCGCGCTGGGTGGGGGACAGGTAGGGGGCAGGGGCGCGTTCGACGACCTTCTGGTTGCGCCGCTGCACCGAACAGTCGCGCTCCCACAGGTGATAGATGTTGCCGTGCTGGTCGCCGAGGATCTGCACCTCGACATGACGGGCGCGCAGGATCATCTTTTCCAGATAGCCCTCGCCGTTGCCGAAGGCGGCCTCGGCCTCGCGCCGGCCCTCGCGCACCTTTTCCTCCAGTTCGTCCGGGCCGTTGATCGGGCGCATGCCGCGCCCGCCGCCGCCCCAACTGGCCTTGAGCATCAGCGGATAGCCGATCTCGGCGGCCTCGGCGCGGATCGCGTCCATGTCCTCGCCCAGCACCTCGGTCGCGGGGATCACCGGCACGCCTGCGGCAATCGCCACCTTGCGCGCCGAGGCCTTGTCGCCCAGCGCCCGCATGGTCTCGGCCTTCGGCCCGATGAAGGCGATGCCCGCCGCGTCGCAGGCCGCGACGAAGGCGGGATTCTCGGACAGCAGGCCATAGCCCGGGTGGATCGCGTCCGCGCCGCACATCTTCGCCACGCGGATGATCTCGTCGATGGCCAGATAGGCCTGCACGGGGCCCAGCCCCTCGCCGATCTTGTAGGCCTCGTCCGCCTTGAAGCGGTGCAGCCCCAGCTTGTCCTCCTCGGCATAGACCGCGACCGTGCGCTTGCCCATTTCATTGGCGGCACGCATGACGCGGATGGCGATTTCACCGCGGTTCGCGACGAGGATTTTCTTGAATTCGGTCAAGGGCAGGGCCTCCTTCGGGACGTCCTTGCTGCGCATGCGAGACGCGCGCCTGTGCTATCGGTATACGGTCGTGCGCCGGGCTGGCAAGTAGGAGCTTGGTCCAGGGCCGCCGTGTTTCGCGGCGAGGCTTGGGATTGCGCGCGCCACGAAACTCGGGGGCTGGTCCGCTTGGGACAATCTCGCAGGGCCTTTCGGGAACATTATGAGAACTCGCCTTTCCCTTCCTTCGTCCGCGCGCTAGGATCGCAGTATGGATCCCATCGACGACTCCGACGCCTTCGAGGCCGCCGCCCGAACGACGCTCAGCCAGCGCGCCCTGGCGGCGCGGCCTGCGCCCTATCTGGATGGCCTGAACCCCGCTCAGCGGCTGGCGGTGGAAACGCTGGACGGCCCGGTGCTGATGCTGGCGGGCGCGGGCACCGGAAAGACCCGCGCGCTGACCGCCCGGATCGCGCATCTGCTGAACACGGGCGCCGCCCGGCCGAACGAGATCCTCGCCGTCACCTTCACCAACAAGGCCGCCCGAGAGATGAAGGAGCGCGTCGGCCGTCTGATGGGCCACGCGGTCGAGGGCATGCCGTGGCTGGGCACCTTCCACGCGATCTGCGTGAAACTGCTGCGCCGCCATGCCGAACTGGCCGGGTTGAAATCGAATTTCACCATCCTGGATCGTGATGATCAGCTTCGTTTGATAAAGCAGGTTTTGACCGCCGAACAAATCGATCAGAAAAAATGGACTGATCGTTGGTTCGCTGGAAAAATAGAAGTCTACAAAAATGAAGCCAGAACGGCCGAGAGCGTCGGGCTTGGCGGCGGACAGACTGTGGATCGGATTCCGGATGCTGCTCGCGACCGAACGGGTTGCCAGAGGACAGTCGGGGACGTTTACGTCCAATACCAAGACCGCCTGCGCACCCTGAACGCCGTCGATTTCGGCGATCTCTTGCTGCACATGGTCACGATCTTCCAGACCCATGACGACGTGCTGGACCAATATCGCCGCTGGTTCCGCTATATCCTGGTGGACGAATACCAGGACACCAACGTCGCCCAGTACCTGTGGCTGCGCCTGCTGGCCGGGGGGCATCGCAACATCTGTTGCGTGGGCGACGACGACCAGTCGATCTATGGCTGGCGCGGCGCCGAGGTGGGCAATATCCTGCGCTTCGAAAAGGATTTCCCCGGCGCGCAGGTGATCCGGCTGGAACAGAACTACCGCTCGACCCCCCACATCCTCGCCGCCGCCTCCGGCCTGATTGCGGCCAACAAGGGCCGTCTGGGCAAGACGCTCTGGACCGAGGCCGATGAGGGCGAAAAGGTTCGCCTGATCGGCCACTGGGACGGCGAGGAAGAGGCCCGCTGGATCGGCGAGGAGGCCGAGGCGATGACGCGGGGCACCCGCGGGCTGCGCCCCTATTCCCTTGACGACATGGCGATCCTCGTGCGCGCCTCCCACCAGATGCGCGCCTTCGAGGACCGGTTCCTGACCATCGGCCTGCCCTATCGCGTGATCGGCGGCCCCCGCTTCTACGAGCGGATGGAGATCCGCGACGCGATGGCCTATTTCCGCCTCGCCGTCAGCCCCGCGGACGATCTGGCGTTCGAGCGGATCGTGAACACGCCGAAACGCGGCCTTGGCGACAAGGCGCAGCAGAGCATCCAGCAGATGGCGCGGGCCAACGACGTGTCGCTGGTCGAGGGCGCGCGGCTCTTGCTGGAAACGGGCGGCTTGGGCGGCAAGGGCGCCAAGGAACTGGCCAGCCTGTTGCAGGGCATCGGCCGCTGGCACGGTGCCGCGCTGGACGCCCGCGTGAACCATGTCGAACTGGCCGAACGCATCCTCGATGAGTCCGGCTACACCGCGCATTGGCAGAACGACAAGACGCCCGAGGGGCCGGGCCGGCTGGAAAACCTCAAGGAACTGGTCAAGGCGCTGGAGGAGTTCGAGAACCTGCAAGGCTTCCTCGAACATGTCGCCCTCATCATGGACAACGAGACCGAAGGTGAGGGCGCCAAGATCACCATCATGACGCTGCATGCCGCCAAAGGGCTGGAATTCCCCGTGGTCTTCCTGCCGGGATGGGAAGACGGGCTGTTCCCCTCGCAACGCTCGATGGACGAAAGCGGGTTGAAGGGGCTGGAGGAGGAGCGCCGCCTCGCCTATGTCGGCCTCACCCGCGCCGAGGAGTTGTGCACGATCTCCTTTGCCGCCAACCGCCGCGTCTACGGGCAATGGCAATCGCAAATGCCCTCGCGCTTCATCGACGAACTGCCCGAGGATCATGTCGAGGTGCTGACGCCCCCCGGCCTTTACGGCGGGGGCGCGGCGCCCGTGCGGTCCACCATCGAAGAGGCTGCCAGCCGCGCCGATGTCTACGCCTCGCCCGGATGGAAGCGGCTTCAGTCCCGCAGCCCCCAGCGCCCGATGGCCCAGCCGCGCGAAAGCCGCAGCCTCATCATCGACGCCGAGGCGGTGGCGGCCTTCGAGCCGGGCGACCGCGTCTTCCACCAGAAGTTCGGCTACGGCACGGTGACAGGGATTGAGAGCAACAAGCTCGATATCGTGTTCGACAAGGCGGGCGAAAAGAAGGTTGTGGCGCGATTTGTCGTGGGCTCCGACGACGTGCCGTTCTGAGATCGTGATCCCGGGCATGCGGCTGTGTCGGGAGAGGAGCAGGGCTCCTTCGCCCGTTTTCTGCTCTTTGCGTCGTGATGGAAACCCGTTGCGGTGCTATTCCCGATCGCGAGAAAAGCCCCGACCCAGAGGAGCCGTTCGACGCTGCCCTGCTGGTCCTGCGCGCGTTGCCTATGGCTCTCCCCGCGCGCTTTGGTCGGATTCCGAGGGCACAGTCCTCACCGGCGGATGGCCATATTCGGCCAGATTTGGTCGGGCGGCATTGCCCGGTTTAGTCCTGAATGCTGATCGACAAAAAAACGGCGACGCCAGGGAGGAGAGGCGTCGCCGTTCTCGTCAACGGCGGTGTCAGGGAGGAGGACAACACGCACCGTATCCGGTGGAACCCAAAGGCTCCTAAAGGGTGCGGCGGCACCAGGGAGGAGGAGGTGCCGCCGCCAGACAAGGAAACCCAGGGAGGAGGAGGGGTTTCCAAGTGCCGTTCGGCATGCCGGGCGCCTTGATCTGCCCGACCGCGACATGTGCCGCGCGCCGTTGAGATCAAAGATACGGCAATGCTGCGCATGCACAATAGTTCCCGGGTGAAATGCCGCCATGCAGAAAGTGCATAAGTTATGCTGACGTAATTCCGGGCATGCGCCCTCTCACTGCCGCGGAAATGGGCAGAACGTAAACGCCCTTGCTCTTCTGGTCCGTCCGGACAAGTTAAGGGGTGGGGGCGCCCCCCCCGAATGCCCGAAAGGAAGACAGCCATGCCCACCACGCGCGATGCCGTCCTCGAAACCCTGTCCCGAATCGTACTGCCCGATGGCGGCGATCTGGTCTCGCGTGACATGGTTCGCGCGCTGTCGGTCGAGGATGACACCGTGCGCTTCGTGATCGAAACGCACGATCCTGGCCGGGCCGCGGAACTGGAGCCGGTGCGCGCCGCCGCCCAGGCCGCCGTCGAGGCGCTGGCGGGGGTGACGCGCGCCTCGGTTGTGCTGACCGCCCATGGCCCCGCCCCCAAGGCCCCGTCCGGAGAGGGGCTTAAGATCGGCCGCCACCCGACACCGCAGGCGGGCCCGGAGAATCCGGCCGGAATCGACCGCATCCTTGCCGTCGGCTCGGGCAAGGGCGGCGTGGGCAAGTCCACCGTGGCCTCGAACCTCGCCGTGGCGCTGGCCCGGCGGGGGCGCCGGGTGGGGCTGCTGGATGCCGATATCTACGGTCCCTCGCAGCCGCGCATGATGGGCGTCACCCGCCGCGCCGCCTCGCCCGACGGCAAGACCATCGAGCCGGTGGTGGCCCATGGCGTCACCATGATGTCGATCGGCCTGATGCTGGACGAGGGGCAGGCGGTGGTCTGGCGCGGGCCGATGCTGATGGGGGCGTTGCAACAATTGCTGTCCCAGGTGAACTGGGGGCCGCTTGACGTGCTGGTGGTCGACCTGCCGCCGGGCACGGGCGACATTCAGCTGACGCTGTGCCAGCGCACGCGCCTGACCGGGGCCATCGTTGTCTCGACACCGCAGGATGTGGCGCTGATCGACGCGCGCAAGGCCATCGACATGTTCGGCAAGCTTGGCACCCCCGTCCTGGGCCTGATCGAGAACATGTCCACCTATGTCTGCCCCAATTGCGGGCACGAGGCGCATATCTTCGGCCATGGCGGCGTCGCCGCCGAGGCCGAGGCGCTGGGCGTTCCGCTGCTGGGGGCGCTGCCGCTGGCGCTGGATGTGCGGCTGGCGGGCGATGCGGGTCAGCCGGTGGCGCTGGGCGAGGGGCCGCAGGCCGAAGCCTATGCCCATATCGCCGCCCGTCTGGTCGGCGGCGGGATGGCCTGATCGGCCACGGGAATTCATGGGCGCGGCCCGCGTCGCGTCCGTTCTCACTGCGAATCACCCGCGCGTGAGGCTGCGTCAGGGGCGTTTTCGGGGCCAAATCCGGGCTGCGACCGCCTCTGGCGGCAGAACCGGGCAGATCTTTCGGGAAATCACGGGAAAAACCCTGCCAACTGGATACGCTACTGCATCTGGTGGGCGGCGCGCGTTCATTCGCTACATGATGCGGGTTTGTCGGCTGTTTTGCACCGAAATCCCACAGGGATGCGGGAAATCGGCCCGTCTGGTGCCGTGGATGGCCATAGAAAAACATTGAATACCATGAAGTGGCATAGTATGCCTGAAACATCCGATGAGGATGGGCAGACACAGGGGCATCAAGACCCCGCGAGGCACCAGGTTTCATACAGGCACCCAGCTTCATCGAAAAACACAGATCCGGCGCGCGGGCGAGCAGAACATCCCCCCAGGTGGCGCGCGCAGCCGGGCATCCCGAAGCGGGACGAGGGCGGCGGATCGGGCAGTGGCAGCAGCTCGGTCCGCCGTTTTCGTACCAGCCCGACGGTGAAGCGGAAGGAGCGGTCGTCCGGTGGCGCGCAGGTTCAGAGGCGAGAGCCGCCACAAGGTGGATGCGAAGGGCCGGGTGTCGATCCCGTCCACGTTCCGCCGCGTGCTCGAAGCCGGGGATCCCGACTGTACCGACGGCCAGCGTCCCCAGCTTGTCATCGTCTATGGCGACCATCGCCGCAAATACCTTGAATGCTACACGATGGAAGCGATGGAGGAGATCGACCGCAAGATCGCGGCCAAGCCGCGCGGCTCGATCGAGCGCCAGATCCTCGAGCTGACCTATAACGGCCAGTCCCACACCACCGAGGTCGACAATGACGGCCGACTGGTGCTGCCCCAGAAGCTGCGCGAAAAGATCGAACTGGGCGACGAGGCGTATTTCATCGGCCACGGCGACACGTTCCGTATCTGGAACCCCGATACCTTCGAGACCGAGGAAATGGCCAGGGCGCGCGCGCGGCTCGACGACCTGCCGCCCGATTTCGACGTCGCCTCGCTGCTCGACGGTTCGCTGGAGGGCTAGGGGATGGCCGCCGCGGAACGCCTTGACCCCTCCGAACCGCCCCACATCCCCGTCCTACTGCGGCCCCTGCTCGAAGCAGTCTCGCCAGTCGGGGGGGTGTGGCTTGACGGCACGTTCGGGGCGGGCGGCTATGCCCGCGGCCTGCTCGAGGCCGGGGCGGATCGCGTGATCGGGGTGGATCGCGACCCCAGCGTGTTCGAGATGGCGCAAGGATGGGCAGCGGAATATGGCGAGAGGCTACGGTTGGTGCAGGGCACGTTCTCGCGGCTTGATTCCTATTCGGACGGGCCGCTTGATGGAGTGGTGCTGGATCTCGGAGTCTCCTCGATGCAGCTTGACCGGGCCGAGCGGGGCTTTTCCTTCCAGAAGGACGGCCCGCTGGACATGCGGATGGGCGATAGCGGGCCTTCGGCGGCCGATCTGGTGAATTCCGCGCCCGAGGCGGCGTTGGCCGACATCCTGTTCCATTACGGCGAGGAACGTGCGTCCCGCCGAATCGCGCGGGCCATCGTCGCGGCCCGCGCCATTGCGCCTCTTGTCACCACCGCGCAACTGGCCGAGGTGATTGCCCGCTGCCTGCCACGAGCGCAGCCGGGCCAGATCCACCCCGCGACGCGCAGTTTTCAGGCAATCCGCATCGCGGTGAACGACGAACTGGGCGAACTGGTGGCGGGGCTAGAGGCGGCCGAACGCGCGCTGAAACCCGGCGGCAGGCTGGCGGTCGTGACCTTCCATTCGCTAGAGGATCGGATCGTCAAACGTTTCCTGCAATTGCGTGCGGGCCAGGCGGGCGGGGGCAGCCGTCACGCGCCCGAGATCCCGATCGAAGCGCCGAGGTTTCATATCCTGACCCGCAAGGCCGTCGGACCCGATGATGCGGAACTTGCCGCCAACCCGCGCGCGCGGTCGGCAAAGCTGCGCGTTGCCGAACGCACCGACGCGCCTGCGGGGCCTGTGGATCGCGCCCAACTGGGTTTGCCTGCGATCATGGAAGGGGCATAGATGCGCGGTCTTTTCTACGTTCTGACGGCGCTGGCGGTGATGGGGCTTGCCGTCTGGGCCTATCGCGAGAACTACGCCACCCAGCAGGTGATCGCCGAGGTCGAGCGGCTGAACCGCGATATCGGTCTGTTGCGTGAACGCCGCGCGATCCTGAATGCCGAATGGGCCTATCTGAACCGGCCCGACCGGTTGCGCGCGCTGGCCAATCTGAATTTCGAGAGGCTGGAACTGCTGCCGCTTGCGCCCGAGCAGTTCGCCGGGATCGACCAGGTTGCCTATCCGACCTTCGAACTGCCCGAGATCGTGATCCCGATCGAGCTTCTGGGCAGCCTTCTTGCCGATGAGGACCTGGAGTCTCAGCCATGATTCGCACGCCGCTGCGCCCGCTCGCCCGCATCCTCGAGGCCCGCGCCCGGGGCGAGAACCCCGCTGCCATCGAGCGCGAGAACCTGCGGTTGCGCCACGAAAGGATGCGCGACACCGCCCGCAGCCGCGCCGAGGGGCGGTTGTTGATGCTGGGCGTGATGTTCTGCGCGGCCTTCCTGGTGGTGGGCGTGCGCATGGGCACGCTTGCCGCCGCGGTTCCCTCAGAGCCGCGCGCCGCGGCCTCGGGCGCGGCCATCGTCGCGCAGCGCGCCGATATCGTGGACCGCAACGGCAATATCCTGGCCACCAACCTTGCCACACACGCGCTTTACGCCCAGCCACCCCACATGATCGAACCCGCCCGCGTCGCCCGGGAACTGGCGCAGATCTTCCCCGATCTCGACGAGCAACGCCTGCTTGCCGATTTCACCGGCGAGCGCAAGTTCCTGTGGATCAAGCGCCGCCTCAGCCCCGAGCAGATGCAGAAGGTGCATGACATCGGCGATCCCGGCCTGCTGTTCGGCCCGCGCGAGATGCGGCTTTACCCCAATGGTCGGCTGGCCGCGCATGTGCTGGGCGGGTCCGGCTTCGGGCGCGAGGGCGTATCCTCGGCCGAGGTGGTGGGGCGCGCGGGCGTCGAACAGGCCTTCGACGGCTGGCTGCGCGACCCGGCGAATGGCGGCGCGCCGCTGCGGCTGTCGCTCGATCTGACCGTGCAGGCTGCGGTCGAGCGTGTGCTGGCAGGCGGCATGCGGCTGATGAACGCCAAGGGCGCGACGGCGATCCTTATGGACGTGAATACGGGCGAGGTGATCTCGATGGTCTCGCTGCCCGATTTCGATCCCAACGAACGTCCGCGCCTTCCGACCCAGGGCGATCCGTCCGACAGCCCGCTGTTCAATCGCGCGGTGCAGGGGGTCTACGAGCTTGGCTCGACCTTCAAGACCTTTACCATCGCGCAGGCGCTGGAAGAGGGGATCGTCTCGCCGAAGACCGTTATCGACACAAAGGGGCCGATGGTCTGGGGCCGCTACCGCATCCGCGATTTCCGTAATTACGGCCCCGAACTGTCGGTGACCGACGTTCTGGTGAAAAGCTCGAATATCGGCACCGCGCGTCTTGCCCAGCGGATCGGCGCGGAACGACAGCGCGCCTTTCTTGACCGGCTCGGTTTTCTGGAGACGGTGCCGCTGGAACTGGTCGAGGCGCCGACCGGCAAGCCGCTCTTGCCGCCACGCTGGACCGATATCTCGATGCTGACGATATCCTATGGCCACGGGCTCTCGGCCAGCCCGATGCACCTGGCCGCGGGCTATGCGACGCTTGCCAATGGCGGCTTCCGGGTGACGCCGACGCTGCTTGCCGGTGGGGGGAAGCCGGGCGAGCGGGTGGTGTCCGCAGAGACATCCGCGGCGATCCGTTCGATGCTGCGCGAGGTCGTCTCTCACGGAACGGCGACCCTGGCCGATGTCGAGGGCTATTCGGTCGGCGGCAAGACCGGCACCGCGGACAAGCCCAAGCGCACCGGAGGCTATCACAAGGACAAGGTGCTTGCGACCTTCGCCGCCATCTTTCCGTCCGACGCGCCGCGCTATGTGCTGGTGGTCACGCTCGACGAGCCCGAAGACACCTCCGGCTCGGAGCCGCGCCGGACGGCAGGCTGGACCGCCGCGCCGGTTGCAGGCGAGATCATCCGTCGCGCGGCGCCTTTGCTGGGGCTGCGGCCGGAGATTGAAACGGCCCAGGGCTTCGGGGTAACACTGGCCGCGAATTGATGGGCGCGGGGATCATGGCGGACCGCTCGGAGAAATCGCTCGCCGCGCTCGGCCTCAGGGCAAGGGGCGGGCGCGAGGCGCGCATCGCGGGGCTTGCCATAGACAGCCGCGCGGTCCGCCCCGGCTTCCTGTTTGCGGCCTTCCCCGGCAGCCGCGCCCATGGCTCGGCCTTCATCCCGCAGGCGCTGGCCGGGGGAGCGGTGGCCATCCTGACCGATGCCGAAGGCGCCGGGATCGCGGCCGAGGCGCTGTCCGCCAGTCAGGCCGCGTTGATCGTGGCCGAAGACCCGCGCGCCGCCTTTGCCGGGGCAGCCGCGCTCTGGTTCGCGGCCCAGCCCGCCACCATGGCCGCGGTGACCGGGACCAATGGCAAGACCTCTGTCGCCCAGTTCACCCGCCAGATCTGGACGCTTTTGGGCCATCAGGCCGCAAGCCTCGGCACCACCGGGGTCGAGGGCGCGTTCCAGGCGCCACTTGCCCATACCACGCCCGACGCGCTGACGCTGCATCGCCTGCTGGCCGAGATGGCCGGGGCGGGGGTCAGCCATGCCGTGATGGAGGCGTCAAGCCATGGCCTTGCCCAGTCCCGGCTTGATGGCGTGGTGCTGCGCGCGGCGGGATTCACCAATTTCACCCAGGACCACCTCGATTACCACGAGACCTTCGACGCCTATTTCGCCGCCAAGGCGGGGCTCTTTGGCCGCGTGCTGCCCGAGGATGGCACGGCGGTTGTCAATATCGACGATCCCAAGGGCGCGTCCGTGACGGCCATCGCCGAGGCGCGCGGGCAGCAGGTGCTGACCGTCGGCTCCAACCCGGCCGCCGATTTGCGGATCGCCGCGCAACGCTTCGATGCGACGGGGCAGGAGGTGCGGCTCGACTGGCAGGGCCGGGCGCGGCAGGTGCGGCTTGGCCTGATCGGCGGGTTTCAGGCGCATAACGTCGCTCTCGCCGCAGGGCTGGCGATTGCCTGTGGCGACGAACCGGGCCAGGTCTTCGACACGTTGTCCGATCTTGTCGGCGTGCGCGGGCGGATGCAACTGGCGGCGCGGCGGGCGAACGGCGCGGCGGTCTTTGTCGATTATGCCCACACCCCCGACGCCATCGCCACCGCGCTCAAGGCGCTGCGCCCGCATGTGATGGGCCGCATCGTCATCGTCTTCGGCGCGGGCGGCGACCGCGACCGGGGCAAGCGCCCGCTGATGGGCGCGGCGGCGGCCGAACATTCCGATGTTGCATATGTGACAGACGACAACCCCAGATCCGAGGATCCCGCATTGATCCGTGCAGAAATACTGAAAGCTTGCCCCGACGCCATCGAGGTCGGCGACCGGGCCGAGGCGATCCTGCGCGGGGTCGATGCACTGGAACCGGGCGACGCGCTGCTGATCGCGGGCAAGGGGCATGAGACCGGCCAGATCGTCGGCGACGCCATCTTCCCCTTCGACGATGTCGAACAGGCCAGCGTCGCGGTCGCAGCACTTGACGGGCGGCTGGCATGAGTGCGCTCTGGACGGCTGCCGACGCCGCCGCCGCGACGGGCGGGCAGGCCACCTGCGACTGGCGTGCAACGGGCGTGTCGATCGACACCCGCAGCCTTGCCCCCGGCGATCTGTTCGTCGCGCTGACCGACCAGCGCGACGGGCATGATTTCGTTGCCGATGCGCTGGCACGGGGGGCGGCCGCGGCGATGGTGTCGCGCATCCCCCAGGGCCTTGCCCCCGACGCGCCGCTCCTGATCGTGCCCGATGTGCTGGAGGCGCTGGTCGCGCTGGGGCAGGCGGGGCGGGCGCGGGCGCGGGCGCGGGTCGTGGCGGTGACGGGCTCGGTCGGCAAGACCTCGACCAAGGAGATGCTGCGCGCCGTCCTTGCCGGGCAGGGCCGGGTTCACGCCGCCGAGGCGAGCTTCAACAACCATTGGGGCGTGCCGCTGACGCTGGCGCGGCTGCCCGCCGAGGCCAATTTCGCGGTGATCGAGATCGGCATGAACCATCCCGGCGAGATCGCGCCGCTGGCCCGCATGGCGCGGCCCCATGTTGCGCTGATCACCACGGTCGCCCCCGCCCATCTGGCCGCTTTCGACGATCTGGCAGGCATCGCGCGCGAGAAGGCGGCGATCTTCGAGGGGCTGGAGCCGGGCGGCATCGCGGTCTTTCCCGACGATCTGGACGTAAGCCCGATCCTGGAAAGCGCCGCCCGCTCCGTCGGAAAGCTCACCTTCGGCGCAACGAAATCTTCCGAATTCAGGCTGACGAAGGCGCAGCTTCATCCGGACTCGACGGTGGTCGAGGCAAAGGCGCAGGGCGAGAAGCTCTTGTTCAAGATCCGCGCGCCGGGTCGGCATTTCGCGATGAACGCGCTGGGCGTGCTGGCCGTGGCCGAGGCGCTGGGCATCGACCGCGCGGTGGCGGCCTGCGATCTGGGCAGCTGGCTGCCGCCCGGTGGGCGCGGCGCACGACACAGGATCGCGCTCGACCCGATTGACCGCGACATCGCGATCGAGGTGATCGACGACGCCTTCAACGCCAACCCCGCCTCGATGGCGGCCGCGCTCGAGGTGCTGGCCGCCGCCGCGCCGCGCGACGGGGTGGGGCGCGTGGCCCGGGGCCGCCGCATCGCGATCCTCGGCGACATGCTGGAGCTTGGCGAGCAGGAGCAGGCGCTGCATGCGGGCCTGGCCGATCTGCCCGCCATGGCCCGCGTCGATCTGGTGCATTGCGTCGGACCGCGAATGCGGGCGCTGTATTTTGCGTTGCCGTTGAAGCACCGCGGCCAATGGTTCGACGAGGCCGAACCGCTGGCGGCCAGGGTGCACGGGCTCGTCGATGCGGGCGATGTCGTGCTGGTCAAGGGCTCCAAGGGCAGCCATGTCTCGATCGTCGTTGACGCGCTGGGCAAACTGGGCCAAGCGGTCCGCGAAACCGACGAGGACCTTGAGTAATGCTGTTCTGGCTGGCCGATCTTTCCGACGGGGGCGGCGCGTTCAACCTCTTCCGCTACATCACCTTCCGTGCCGGCGCAGCCTTTTTCACCGCGCTGCTGTTCGGCTTCCTGTTCGGTCGGCCGCTGATCAACCTGTTGCGCAAGCGCCAGAGGAACGGCCAGCCGATCCGGGCGGACGGCCCGGCCAGCCATCTGGAAACCAAGGCCGGAACGCCGACGATGGGCGGCGTGCTGATCCTTGGCGGGCTGATCGTTTCGACGCTTCTGTGGGCGCGGCTCGACAATCCGTATATCTGGATGGTGCTGTTCGTGACCCTGTCCTTCGGCGCCATCGGCTTTGCCGACGACTATGCCAAGGTGTCGAAGAACAACGTCAAGGGCGTGCCCGGCCGGGTGCGCTTCGGGCTGGGGCTGCTGATCGCGGCGGTCGCCGGGTACTGGGCGGCGAGCGTGCATCCCGAGGCGCTGACCAACCAGCTTGCGGTGCCGGTCTTCAAGAACACGCTTTTCAATCTGGGTATCCTTTTCGTTCCCTTCGCGATGATCGTGATCGTGGGCGCGGCGAATGCGGTGAACCTGACCGACGGGCTGGACGGGCTGGCAATCATGCCGGTGATGATTGCCGCAGCCGCGCTGGGCGTGATTGCCTATGCCGTGGGCCGGGTCGATTTCACCACCTATCTGGATGTCCACTATGTGCCCGGCACCGGCGAGGTCCTGGTCTTTTGCGCCGGGCTCATCGGCGCGGGGCTGGGGTTCCTGTGGTATAATGCCCCACCGGCGGCAGTGTTCATGGGAGATACCGGCTCGCTGGCGCTGGGCGGCGCGCTGGGCGCGATCGCGGTCGCCACCAAGCACGAGATCGTTCTGGCCATTGTTGGCGGGCTTTTCGTGGTCGAGGCGCTGTCCGTCATCATCCAGGTCGCCTATTTCAAGACTACCGGAAAACGTGTGTTCCTTATGGCACCCATCCACCACCATTTCGAGAAGAAGGGATGGGCGGAACCGCAGATCGTGATACGGTTCTGGATCATCAGCCTGATCCTTGCGCTGATCGGGCTGGCGACCCTCAAGGTGCGTTGATGCCTTGAGGAACAGGAGGATGAGAGCATGGAATACAAGATCGTGGACGAAGTATTCGTCCAGGAAGTTCGTCCAAGCCCCAAACGCGACCGGCGTGCGTTCTGGGCTGCCCCCCGGCTTCACGCTGTAACCCCCGATGTTAGGCTTAGTCACTGGGACGGCGTACCGCCCTATGCGGTCGTGGCCTTCATCGGCTACCTGATCGCGCTGGTGGTGGTCTTCTCCAACCAGATCATGCCCTACTGCATCGAGAACTTTGCCAATCCGCAGAATTGCGCGCCGATCTTCGATCGCATCCTGCCGATCGCGCTGGCTGCGATCGTGGTTGCCCCGGCGATCAGCGGCGCGGTGCGGCGGATGGGCGGCAACCGCACGGCGGGCTTCCTGTTCGCGCTGACCGCCGTTGCGATGCCGCCGCTGATGCTGGGCTGGCACTACCTGGTCTGAGGATCGGACGGCCCCGGCTTCCCTTCGTCTCGGTCTCTGGTAGTCTTTCCGGGGTTTGAGCGAGGGGTCTGGTCGTGCAGGAGCTTCTGGACTGGTGGCAGGCACTCGTCGGCCTTGTGGCCGTTATCGGGGTGGCGATAACGTGGCTTCAGGTCCGCAGGCCGCGCGTGGATACGACCAACGTGGCGTCTAACGCGCGGCGGGTCAGGCAGACCGGTGGGCCGGGCGTCACCCGGAACGAGGCCACCAGCAGCGAAGACGTGGACCAGTCGGGCTGAATGGTCGGGGGCCGCACGCATAACAGGGTCGAGGGATCGACCGGCGTCCAGCAGGCCGGGCGCGACATTCACGGCATCTCGGCCGCCGAGCATCGGCAGATGCTGCGCGAGGCGCTCGACGCTCTGCGTGACGACCTCGAAGCGAAATTCGCCGAGACCCGCCGGGCCGACGCCGCCGAGCACCGGCTTGCGATTGCCGAACTCCAGATCAGGATCGCCGAATACCAACGCCGCCTCGCCGACCCCGAAGCGTCCTTTGCCGAGTATCAGGCCAGGATCGCCGAACTCGAAAGGCTGCTCGCGGACGCCACGATCGGGATCGGCGAGAACCGCATCCGCGACGCGCAGGCCGCGCTGGAGGCGGGCGATTTCTCCAAGGCCGACGCCATCTTCGCCGAGGTCGAGGCGAAGGAGCTAAACGCCGTCAAGCGCGCCGCCGAGGCGGCCTTCGGCCGCGGCCTGATCGCCGAGGAACAGGTGCGCTGGCCAGAGGCCGCCGACCATTTCGCCAAGGCAGCCCGGCTTGAACCGACCTTTGTGACTCTGCTGAAGGCGGGTCATTTGCTCTGGCGGGCAGGGCGGCACCGTGAAGCGATCCGCCTCAATGAAGATCTTCTCGACCTCAGCCGCATTGAATTTGGTCCAGTGGATCCCCGAACTGCCACGGCCATGAACAACCTTGCTTCAAGTTTGCATGGCGCAGGCGAGTTCACTCTGGCTGAAACGCTTTGCCGTGAGGCGTTGGCGATCAGGGGAGATGCTCTGGGCAAGGCGCATCCGGATTATGCCACAACTCTATCCAACCTTGCCGGGGTACTCCAGTCAACCGAACGGTTCATTGAAGCAGAGTCTCTTCTTCGAAAGGTGCTGACAATCCGAGAGAAGGTTCTGGGCGAGACGCATCCGGACTATGCCGTGTCGCTCAACAACCTCGCCGGGTTGCTTCACGAAACCGGGCGCTTCGCAGAGGCGGAACCGTTGCTCTGGGAGTCGCTTGCGATCCGGGAGCAGGCTCTGGGCAAGGCGCATCCGGATTATGCCCTATCTCTCAATAACATCGCTGGGTTGCTCTATGAAACCCGGCGGTTCCAGGAAGCCGAGCCGTTCCTCCGAGAGGCGCTGGCGGTTACGTCGCGGGCGCTGGGCAAGGCCCATCCGAGATATGCGTGCTGTCTCAACAACCTCGCCGAGGTGCTCGACAATACTGACCGTTCCGACGAGGCCGAACCGTTTTTCCGCGAAGCACTGGAAGTCGTCGAGGCTGCCCTCGGCTCTGACCATCCGACCAGCCGGATCGCGCGCGATAAGCTGAACGCTTTCCTTGCCAGTCGCCCCAAAGGCTGAGCCTGCTTGCGCCTGCAAGCGGGCGGGGGCATCGTCGGCGCGCTTGTCTGACGGGGTGAGGCATGATTCCGGTACGCGGGTTTGACGGGGCGCGGGTCGCCGTTCTGGGGCTGGGGCGGTCGGGCCTGTCGGCGGCGCGGGCGCTGCGGGCGGGCGGGGCCGAGGTGCTGGTCTGGGACGACAACGAGGCCGCCCGCGCCGCCGCCATGGCCGAGGGGTTCGCCCCCGTCGACCTGACGCGTGCGGGCGCCCTGGAGGGTGCCGCCGCGCTGATCCTGAGCCCGGGTATCCCCCACCTCTACCCCCTGCCCAACCCCGTTGTCGCTGCCGCCTGGGCGGTCGGGGTGCCGGTCGACAACGATATCGGGCTGTTCTTCCGCTCGCTTGCCACCGAGGATTGGGAAGGGTTCGACAGCCCGCCCCGCGTGATCGCGGTGACCGGATCGAACGGCAAGTCCACCACCTCGGCGCTGATCCATCATGTGCTGAGCGCGGCGGGCCGCGACAGCCAACTTGCGGGCAATATCGGACGCGGCGTGCTGGATATCGACCCGCCGGGCGAGGGCGGGGTGGTGGTGCTGGAACTGTCCTCCTACCAGACCGAACTGGCCCGCGCGCTAACCCCCGATATCGCGGTCTTCACCAACCTTTCGCCCGACCATCTGGACCGCCATGGCGGGCCGGGGGGGTATTTTGCCGCCAAGCGGCGCCTGTTCGCCGAGGGCGGGCCGGACCGGGCGATCATCGGCGTGGACGAGGACGAGGGGCGGTTTCTGGCAAACCAGATGGCCGAGGGGGCTGCGGATGACCGGGTGATCCGCATCTCGGCGGCGAGCAAGCTGACCGGGCCGGGCTGGTCGGTCTTTGCGCGCAAGGGGTTTCTGGCGGAATGGCGCAAGGGCCGACAGGTGGCCAGCATCGACCTGCGCGTCATCCCCGGCCTGCCCGGCGCGCATAACCACCAGAACGCCTGCGCGGCCTATGCCGCCGCCCGCTGCCTTGGCATCGCGCCAAGGGAGATCGAGCGCGCCTTTCACGACTTCGCGGGTCTGCCGCATCGCAGCCAGCTTGTGGCCGAGGTGGGGGGCGTGCGTTTCGTCAACGACTCCAAGGCCACCAATGCCGCCTCGGCCGCGCGTGCGCTGGCCGCCTTTGGGCGTATCCGCTGGATCTGTGGCGGGCTCGAGAAAGAGGGCGGGCTGGCCGAGCTTGTCCCCCATCTGGGCAATGTCGCCAAGGCCTATGTGATCGGGCGTGAGGCGGCGGCCTTTGCGCTGCATCTGCGCGACATCCCGCACGAAATCTGCACCACGATGAAGGCTGCCGTCGCCCGCGCCGCCGCCGAGGCCGAACCGGGCGATGTCGTCCTGCTTGCGCCCGCTGCGGCCAGTTTCGACCAGTATGACAATTTCGAACGCCGCGGCGAGGATTTCGTCGCCGAACTGGACCGCTTGCTTGAAGCGCGGGGCCGCGCGGGATCGTGAGATGCGCGCGCGGCCCCCTGCGCCTATGATCTCGGAAAAGGAGATCCGCAATGAACCGACGCAGCATCCTTCTGGGCGGCGCAGCAGTTGCGCTGACATCCCGCGCCGCTCGCGCCAGCATGTTCGAGATCACCCGAAGCGAGGCCGAATGGCGCGCGATGCTCGATGATCTGGAATACCGCGTGATGCGGCAGGAGGGCACCGAACGCGCCTTCACCAGCCCGCTCAACGACGAGAAACGCCCCGGTCTCTATCACTGCCGGGGATGCGAATTGCCGCTCTATGACGCCGCGACCAAGTTCGACAGCGGCACCGGCTGGCCCAGCTTCTGGCAGGCGTTGCCCGACGCGGTCGGAACCAAGCCTGATCGCAAGTTCCTCATGCTGCGCACCGAGGTTCATTGCCGCCGCTGCGGCAGCCATCTGGGCCATATCTTCGACGATGGCCCGCCCCCCACCGACAAGCGCCACTGCATCAACGGCGTAAGCCTGCTGTTCCGCCCCGCAGAAGGCGCCTGAGCCCGCGCGGTCGGCTATGCGACGCGGAACAGCGTCAACCCTTCGAGCACGGCATGGGCGGTGCGCACCGCACGGTTGAGATAGGCGCGGATCCGCGGATCGCCGGGCGCAAGGCGCGGCATCGTCCAGCCGACCGAGGCCAGCGTGCGCAACATCACGAAGACCGGCAGCATCGCAAGATCCTGCTCGGTCAGCGGGCGCAGCGTGGCGTAGCCCTCGATCAGCCCCGTCGCGATCGCGTCCAGCGCAGGCTCCTCGAGGTTTTGCGCCAGCGCCGTGCCCAAATCGTACAACCGGAAACCGAAACCGCTGTCGTCGAAGTCGATCAGCCTTGCATGGTGGCCGTCATGCAGGATGTTCTCGCGCAACAGGTCGGCATGGATCAGCCCCTGATCGGCGCCGCGGGCGGCATAGTGCGACAACCGCTCGCGGGCATAGCGGCGGGCCTCTTGCAGCAGGATCGCCTCGGCCTCGCTGGCGGCGGGGTGGTCCCAGAACCGGCTCCAGAAGGGCGCGGGCCCCAGCAGGCCGTCAATGTCCCAATGGGGTCGGCTGAACCAGAGCGGCAGCGTGATCCGGTCGGTGGCGACATGCAGTTGCGCGACGGCCCGGCCGACGCTGGCATAGCGGCGCATCTGCTCGTCGGGCGTGCCGTCAAGCGGCTCGCCGCCCGTGCCGATGGGCTGTCCCTCGACCCAGCTCAGCACCGAGGCGATGCGCCCGTCGGCAAGCTGCGCCATCAGCGCGCCATCCACCGTGCGCTGGGGCCGCGGCACGCCCAGCCCGACCTCGGCCAGCGCATCCATCCACCACAGTTCCGAGCGGATCGCCTCTTCGGTCTGATAGCTGCGGCGGTGCAGCCGCAGCACACCCCGGCAGGCATCGGGCAGGTTCACCGCAAAGACCGCGTTCTCGCGATGCGAGATCGGGCGCGGATCGGCGCAGCCGGTCCAGTGGCCCGTGGCCTCTCGGGCCAGCGTCAGGACTTCGGCATCGTTCATGCGGGTTCCTCCGTCCGTGCCAGCAGATCGTCGAGCGTCTCGACGAGAAGATCGGCATTCTCGCGCGAAAAGGGCAAGGGGGGGCGGATCTTCAGCGTGTTCATGTACCGCCCGATGCGGCCGGTCAGGATACCGCGCAGGCGCAGCCCCTCGACCAGCCGTTCGGCGAAACCGGTGGCGGGGGAGCCGTCCGGGTGGACGAATTCGGCCCCCAGGAACAGCCCCGCGCCGCGCACCTCTGCCAGAAGCGGATGGCGCAGCGCGCGTAGCCGGGACAGCAGATGCGCCCCGACATCGCGCGCATTCGCGACCAGCCCTTCCTCCTCCAGCACATCAAGCGTGGCCAGCGCCGCCGCAGACGAGACCGGGTTGCCGCCGAAGGTGTTGAAATAGCCGAAGGCGGTGCGGAAATCGGCCATGATGTCGGGCCGCGTCACCACCGCGCCGACCGGGTGGCCGTTTGCCATCGGCTTGCCCAGCGTCACCACATCGGGCGCAAACCCCAGAAGCTCATGGCCCCAGAACGCATCGCCCAGCCGCCCGAACCCCGGCTGCACCTCGTCGGCCAGGATCAGCCCCCCCGCGCGCCGGATCACCGCGACCGTGGGATCCAGAAACCCGCGGGGCAGCGTCGGGAACCCCTCGTTCGCGAAGAACGGACACAGCATGAACCCGGCAAAGCCCTGGCCCGTCTCCTCCAGCTCGGCGATGGCACGGGCGACGTTGGCGGCAAAGGCAGCGGCCTGCGCTTCGGGGTTGCCGCCCAGCGGGGTCAGGCTTTCGGGGGCGGGGACAAGGCGGACATGGGCGGGGTAGCCGCCGATGGGCGGGCGGCGCGTCGAGAGCTGGCTGACCGCGGCGGTGTTGCCGTGATAGGTGTTGTCGGTCGCGATCAGCCCGCGCGCGCCGGTCGCCGCCTGCGCCATGCGCAGCGCAACGTCATTCGCCTCGGACCCGGTGCAGACCATGATCGCCTGGCTCAGCCCATGGCCCAGCGTCGCAGTCAGCCGCTCGATATAGTCCAGGATGGCGCTGTGCAGATAGCGCGTATGGGTGTTCAGCGTGGCCGCCTGCCGGGCGATGGCCTCGACCACGCGCGGGTGGCAATGGCCCACATGGGGAACGTTGTTATAGGCGTCGAGATAGCGCCGCCCCTCGGCATCCCAGAGCCAGACGCCAGCCCCCCGCACCAGATGGACCGGCTCGGCATGAAAGGTGGGCACACTCGGCCCCATCAGCCGGGCGCGGCGCTCGATCAGGGTTTCGCTCATGGCCTCCTCACCCGGCTTGCACCCCAGTCTGGAACCCGGCCGCGGGCCTTGCAAGAGCGAGTTCAGCCGAAACCGGGCGCCAGCCGGATTTCTCCGGTCACGATCCCGCGCCAGTTCCGGATCGGCCCGCCCAGCCGCCGAAGTGCCGCCGGGTGGGCGGGGTCAAGCACGCCCAGCCGGATCAGGAGTCCCGCGATGGCGGCCTCGGCGGCGCGGGTGGCGCCGTCCTCGATCTTGACCGCGATGCCAAGGTCCCGCTCTGGCAGGATCGCGACAAAGACCCCCTCGGCCCCGGTCTTGACCGCAACGCGGCCATCCATGGCGCGCATCAACTCCGTGCAGGCCCGCCCCTCGCCCGCCACCAGATCGGGATGGGCCAGCATCGCCCCTGTCAGCCGCGCGGCGGCGCGGGCGCGGGGTGTGGCGGCATCGGGCCGGGCGGTTGCAAAGAATGCCATGGCGCGGGCAAGGCCGTGCATGGTCGTCGCGAAATTGGGGGCGGAACAACCGTCGATCCCGAAGCGCGGACTTGCCTGCCCCGTCACGTCCTCGAACGCGGCGCGGATGGCGCGTTGCACCGGATGGTCGGGGTTGTTGTAATCGCCCCCAGCCCCCAGATGGCGCGCCAGCGTCAGGAACCCCGCATGCTTGCCCGAGCAGTTGTTGTGCAATTGGTTTGGCGCCTCGTTCGCGATCAGCATCCGCTTGCGTTCCGCGCTGTCGCGGCTGGGCTGCGCGCCGCAAAGCAGATCGGCCTCGGACAGGCCCAACCGGTCAAGCCAGGCGGCGACAAGCGCCACATGAACCGGCGCCCCTTCGTGCGAGGCGCAGGCTAGCGCCAGGTCCGCATCGTCCAGCCTCGCTGCCTCGGCCGCGCCGCTTTCGACCAGCGGCAGCGCTTGGATCATCTTGACCGAGGAGCGCGGATAGATCACCGCGCCCGGATCGCCCCAGGCGGCGATTGCGCCCGAGCCGTCGCAGATCACCGCATGCCCGCGATGGCGCGATTCGACCATATCGCCGCGCCAGAGCTCGACCAGTGCGACCGTCTCGGCCATGATCCGCCTCCCCTTCAAGCCCACGCGAATTTGTGCGATGAGGGATTTCACATCCCTGCGCGGCTACGGTAGGTTGCGCAGATCGAGTTGCAAACCGTCCCGCCACAGGAAATCCGGCCGAGCGAGGGGCCGATCCGGCGGACAGCGAGGCAAGCACGGCTGGAGGCCTGTATCGACGATGAACTCCCTCATGCGAACGGCCCTTGCGGGCGGAATGATGGCGATCTGGGCATTGGCCGCCCAGGCGCAGCAGGAATCGACCAACAATGTCGCGGTCAAGACCGACTGGAACGTCTTCGTCGAGACGAACCCGCGCGAATGCTGGGGCGTCTCGCCGCCGAAGGAGACGGTGAACACTCGCGACGGTCGGGTGGTCGCGGTGAACCGGGGCGAGATCCTTCTGTTCGTGACCTTCCGTCCCGGCGCAGGCGCGGCGGGTGAGGTATCGTTCACCGGTGGATACCCGTTTGCCGATGGCTCGACCGTTTCGGTCCAGATTGGCAACGAGACCTACGAACTGTTTACCGAGAACCAGTGGGCCTGGCCTGCCTCGAAGGAGAACGATGCCCGGCTGCTGGCCGCGATGAAACGCGGGGCCGAGGCGGTGGTGACCGGACGATCCTCGCGCGGGACGCAGACCAAGGACACCTTCTCGCTGATGGGCTTTACCGCCGCGATGGAGGAGGCCGAGCGCCGCTGCGCCGGCAACTGACCCCGGCCCGGGGCCGGTGACGGACATCCCGCATGCGGCTGCCGCCTGCGGGATGTTTCATTTTGCGGGCCGATCCCATATAAGGAGCGCCCACCCGAAGGAGACGCGCCAGATGACCGCGAGCCCGCCGATCACGCCCGAGGTGCTGCCGATTCCGCGCAAGCCGCCCGAGGCCGCGCGCCTGAACCTGGTGGGCCTGACCCGGCCCCAGCTGCGGGCCGCCCTTGTCGCGGCGGGCACGCCCGAAGCGCAGGCGAAGATGCGCGAGAACCAGCTTTGGCAATGGATCTACCACAAGGGCGTGCGCAGCTTCGACGCGATGACCAACCTTGCCAAGGACTACCGCGCGCTGCTGGCCGGGCATTTCACGATCGAACTGCCGGAAATGGTTGCGCGCACCGTCTCGGCTGACGGCACGCGGAAATACCTGGTCCGCATCGCGGGCGGCCACGAGGTCGAGGTGGTCTATATCCCCGAGGACGGGCGCGGCACGCTCTGCATTTCGTCCCAGGTGGGCTGCACGCTGACCTGCACCTTCTGCCATACCGGCACGCAACGGCTGGTGCGCAACCTGACCGCGGCCGAGATCGTCGGCCAGATCATGCTGGCCCGCGACGATCTGGGCGAATGGCCGGCGCAGGGTCGTGCGCCCAAGGACGAGACGCGGCTGATCTCGAACCTCGTGCTGATGGGGATGGGCGAGCCGCTTTACAATTTCGATGCGGTCCGCGACGCGATGAAGATCGCGATGGATAACGAGGGCATTTCTCTGAGCCGCCGCCGGATCACGCTGTCGACCAGCGGCATCGTGCCCGAGATCGCGCGCGCGGGCACCGAGATCGGCTGCATGCTGGCGGTGTCGCTGCATGCCACCACCGACGAATTGCGCAACCAGCTGGTTCCGATCAACCGGAAATATCCGCTGACGCAACTGCTCGACGCGCTGCGCGCCTATCCGAAACTGTCGAATTCCGAGCGGATCACCTTTGAATACGTGATGCTCAAGGGCGTGAACGACAGCGACGCGGATGCGCGTCGGCTGGTCAGGCTGATTGCCGGGATCCCCGCCAAGATCAACCTGATACCGTTCAACGAATGGCCCGGCGCACCCTATCAGCGGTCCGCCTGGGAGCGGATCGAGGCCTTTGCCGACATCGTGCACAAGGCGGGCTATGCCAGCCCCATCCGCACGCCGCGCGGCGAGGATATCATGGCAGCCTGCGGGCAGTTGAAATCCGCCACCGAGCGCGCGCGGAAAAGCCGCTTCGAGATCGCCGCCGAGGCCGGCCTGCCCCAGCCCGAACGCGTCGTGCGCCGCCCGGACGCGCCCGACCTGCACTGACCCCGTCCCGAAAGCCCGGGGCACTCCCGCCCCCGGGCCGCCCGGGGCTTGCGCCCCGCTTGCCCGGCGTTGGGCGTGGCGCGGCCTTGCGGCCGCGCGGGGGTATTTGGGCCAAGAAGAAGGGTGCGGTCAGCCCTTCGAGGTCCAGCGCTCGATCACGGCAAGCGCCTCCTCGGCGGTTTCGACGAAGGTGAAGAGGTCCAGATCGGCGCGCGAGATCGTGCCCGCCTCGGCCAGGGCCTCCCAGTTGATGACCTTTTCCCAGAATGCCCGGCCGAACAGCAGGAAGGGCACCGGGTCCATCCGCTCGGTCTGGATCAGCGTCAGCGCCTCGAACATCTCGTCCAGCGTGCCGAATCCGCCGGGGAAGATCGCGATGGCGGCGGCGCGCAGAAGGAAATGCATCTTGCGGATGCCGAAATAGTGGAAGTTGAAGCACAGATCGGGGGTGATGTAGGGATTTGGCGCCTGTTCGTGCGGCAGCACGATATTGAGCCCGATCGACACGCCGCCCGCCTCGGCCGCCCCGCGATTGCCCGCCTCCATGATGCCGGGGCCGCCGCCGGTGACGATGACGTGATGCTTGCCGTTGCGCTGGCTCTTCTCGGTGATCAGCCGGGCGAATTTCCGCGCCTCGTCATAATAGCGCGTGTAGTCGGCCAGCGTTTCGGTCGCGGCCTCGCCCCGGCGCGCGGGCTCGGGGATGCGGGCCGAGCCGAACAGAACGATGGTGCTGTCGATGCCGAATTCCTTCATCACCAGTTCGGGCTTCATCAGTTCCAGTTGCAGCCGCACCGGGCGCAGTTCGTCGCGCCACAGGAATTCGGGATCGGCAAAGGCAAGCCGATAGGCCGGGGCGCGGGTCTGCGGGGTATCGGGGACCTCGCGGATGGCTTCGACATCCTCCTGGGCGTCGCGGAACGGGCGTCGGGTGTCGTTATGCATGAACCTCTCGTCGGGCTTGGATTGCGCCGGGCAAGTCTAGCCTCTATAGCCTGATGTCCAGTTAAACCATCCATCTTTCCGGGGGAATTCCATGTCCGACGTCCAGCTCGAAGCCGCCATCGAAGCCGCATGGGAAGCGCGCGACACGATTACCCCCGCCACCAGGGGCGAGGTTCGCGACGCTGTCGAGGCGACGCTGCATGCGCTGGACCAGGGCACGCTGCGGGTGGCCGTGCGCCAGGCGGACGGGCGCTGGCATGTCAACCAATGGGCCAAGAAGGCGGTGCTGCTGGGCTTCCGGTTGCAGGACATGGGCGTGCAGACCGGCGGGCCGCAGGGCGGCACCTGGTGGGACAAGGTCGACAGCAAGTTCGCCCATTGGGGCGAGGCGCAGTGGAAGGCCGCGGGCTTTCGCGCGGTACCGAACTGCGTGGTGCGCCGCTCGGCCCATATTGGCAAGGGCGTGGTGCTGATGCCCTGTTTCGTCAATCTCGGGGCCTATGTGGACGAGGGCACGATGGTCGACACCTGGGCGACGGTCGGATCCTGCGCGCAGATCGGCAAGAACGTGCACCTGTCGGGCGGCGTGGGCATCGGCGGCGTGCTGGAGCCGATGCAGGCCGGCCCCACCATCATCGAGGACAACTGCTTCATCGGCGCCCGCTCCGAGGTGGTCGAGGGCTGCATCGTGCGCGAGGGCTCGGTGCTCGGCATGGGCGTGTTCATCGGCAAGTCGACCAGGATCGTCGACCGCGAAACCGGCGAGGTGATGTATGGCGAGGTGCCGCCCTATTCGGTGGTCGTGGCGGGGTCCATGCCGTCGAAGGGCGGCGTGAACCTCTACTGCGCGGTGATCGTGAAACGGGTCGACGCACAGACCCGGTCCAAGACCGGCATCAACGAGTTGTTGCGTGACTGACGGACCGGACAACGCGCTGAACGTCGCCACGAGACATTTCGACTACTTCTGGGGGGAGTGTCAGCGGCTCGGTCGCGTCTACTGGACGCTTCATGAACTCTACTTTGGCGAACCGGAGACTTCGGTCCCCCTATTGAACAAGCTTGCCCCGGGTCTGTTCTCCGAGATGCTCGACGTTTACAGCGAGCGTCTTCATCTCGGCATTGCCCGGTTGACCGATGGGAAAGAAACACGCACCAAGAGTGGGCCGCGCCGGAACTTATCCGCTCATGGGGTTGTCGCGGCATTTCAAGATGCAGGTCTGCCCGCCGAGGCAGAGGGACACTTGGCCGATATGTTGTCCCGGTTTCGGAAAGACCAAGACCTGGAAATCCTGCGCCACTGGCATATCGCGCATCTGGATGCCGAGGTTATCATTAACGGCCGACCTCTATCAGTCCCTTCACTCAATTCGCTGAATGACTTTTTCGCAGTGCTTCAGCAGTTTATCGAAACAGCGAGCGAATCCCTTGGCCGCCCTGTCACAGAGGCCGTCTTTCTGGTGAATGTCACCGGGTATAGCGAAAGGCTGCTGAATTGGCTCAACGCTCTCGACTTCGCCAATGCATCGGATGAGGCCATTCGCTTCATGAATCGAAACACCTTGCCGCCTTGCTTCCGTCCCAGTCGAAAGATCAACTTGCCTCCACGGGGTGGCCGATAGGTTTAGCGCCTGACTATTGGTTGTTTCCCGAAGCCGGTTCTTGAAAAGGTTCGCCTGTGACCGAAAAACCGAAGAAGCCGCACCACGTCTATACCCTGCTCGTCGAGGTCGGGCGCAAGCCTGACGACGGGCTGCCCGAGGGCGCCACGGGGGCGGGGCTGATGTGTTATGCCTCGGGCGTGGACGAGGCCGAGGCGGTGCGCGAAACCGTTACCGTGCTGAAGCAGGCCGGGCTCGCGCCGCTGGATGTCACGGGCTACGGCACCGCCGAGGAGCGGCGCGCGCAGGGCCATGAGATCGACGCCGAGGAAGCCGCTCTGATGGACCGGGCGCTGGCCGAGAACGCGGTGATCGTGGCGCAGATGGAGCCGTTCTTCGACGGTGACGAGGACGACTGACCCTCAGCCGCCGGGGCGCAGCCGGAAGATCATGTAGCGGTTGTCGCGGCAGAACGCCTTGGCCGTGCGTTCGCGCCCCATCAGCCGGGCGGCCAGTCTTTCGCGGCGGCGCGCGTTCAGCACAAGGCCCAGCGCGCGGTGCATCAGCCATCGCCCGCGCGGGCGTTTCGCGGCCAGTTCTGCGTCGATCCGCGTGATGGCATGGCCGAACACGTTGAACAGCGCCTGTTCCAGCTCGATCGAGGGGGCGACGGCCTCGGTGATGTCCTCCTCGGCCAGCGGCACGAGGCCGCGCGCCGCCAGCTCCGTGCGCATCAGGGCCAGCCGGTGCCCGCCGCCCGCGGCGCGGATCCGGCCACCGCCCTGGAAACCGTCCGATCGGAAACAGTCCGCGATCAGGATCTCGCCGCCGGGCACCAGAAGGCCGGCGGCCTTGTCGAGCGCCAGCGCGCAGGGGATGTACTGGAAGCTTTCCGAGAACAGGCACAGATCGAAGCGCGGGGCCGAGGCGAAATCCTGGAACGGCATCTCGTGCACCTTGGCCGCGGGCGCGTTGGCGCGGCAGCGGCTGGCGAGGAAGGCGCTGGGCACCACGATCTCGACCTCGTGGCCCAGCGCGATCAGTTTCGCAGCCGTTTCGCCCGCCCCGCCGCCGATATCGAGAATCCTCAGCCGCCCTTGGGGCAGGTACGAGAACAGCCGTTCGGTATAGGCCGCCTGTGCCCGGCCCAGATTGGCCGCTGTCACGTCAAGGCCGGTCCACAGCCCGTAATGCAGGTTCTCGGCCCCGGTCAGCCAGCGGATGAAGGCAAGGCCCGCATCAAGCCCCACCGCGCGGGTGTCGATCTTCCCGGTCATGCGTCCCCTCGGTTTGGTCGCCGCTTCGATGCGCGATTTCGGTCCTGGGGGCAAGCTCGGGTTCAGCCTATCCGCCCGGAAAGCTCGGCAACGACGCGCTCGTAGACCGCGCGCTTGAAGGGCACGATGCTGGCCGCCAGTTGGGCGGGGTCGAGCCAGGCCCATTCCGAGAACTCGGGATGCTCGGTCGCGATGTCGATCTGGTCGTCGGTGCCGAGAAAGCGCATCAGGAACCAGAGCTGCCTCTGGCCGCGATAGCGCCCCTTCCAGATCTTGCCCATCAACTCGGGCGGCAGGTCGTACTGCACCCAGTCGGCGGTGTGGTCGATCACCTCGACCAGATCGGGCGTCACCCCGGTTTCCTCGAACAGTTCGCGCAGCGCCGCCGCCAGCGGGTCCTCGTCCGCGTCGATGCCGCCCTGGGGCATCTGCCAGGCAGGTTCGGGCCAGTCCTTGCGCTGACCGACGAAGACGCGGCCCTCGGCATTCACCAGCATGACGCCGACGCAGGGGCGATAGGGCAGCTTCTCGATTTCTTCGGGGCTCAGCATGGGCATGGCGGGCCGGCGCATGGTCCGGCCCTGTCCTTTCTAGTCGTTCGGGCCAAGCGCCGAGAGGCCCTTGAGGATGTCGATCGCATAGGCGAGCTGGTAATCCTCCTCGCGCAGCTTGGCGGCGGCCTCGGCCTTCTGCAACTCTTCCTCGGCCTGGCGGCGTTCATCCTCGGTCATGCTGTCATTGCCGAGCGCGCCGCGCAGATCAGCCTCGGACCGGCTGGGGCGGCCATTGGGCGTCTCTTCCTCGGCAACCGGGCTGCGCGGGGGCTGGGCCACGACGATGTCGGGCGACACGCCGAGCGCCTGGATCGACCGGCCCGAGGGGGTGTAGTAGCGCGAGGTCGTCAGCCGCATCGCGCTATTGCCCTTCAGCGGCATCACCGTCTGGACCGAGCCCTTGCCGAAGCTCTTGGTGCCGACCACGATGGCGCGGCGATGATCCTTGAGCGCACCGGCCACGATCTCGGAGGCCGAGGCCGAACCGCCATTGATCAGCACCACGATCGGCTTGCCGCCGGTGATGTCGCCCTTGGTGGCGTTGAAGCGGTCGCTGTCCTGCGGGTTGCGGCCACGGGTCGAGACGATCTCGCCCGCATCGAGGAAGGCGTCGGACACCTTGATCGCCTGCGGCAGCAGCCCGCCCGGGTTGTTGCGCAGATCCAGCACGACGCCTTTGACATTCTCGATGCCGCCCAGTTCCTCGACCGACTTCTGCCACTCGGCTTCGAGATTGGTATAGGTCTGGTCGTTAAAGGTGGTCACGCGCAGCACCACCGTATCCCCCTGAACGCGCGAGCGCACCGCCGTCAGCTTGATCGTGTCACGGATGATGGTGACGTCGAAAGGTTCGGTCGCCGGGCGGACCACGGTGATAACGATCTCGCTTCCCACGGGGCCGCGCATCATCTCGACCGCCTGGTCCAGGGTCAGGCCCAGCACGCTTTCGCCGTCGACATGGGTGATGAAATCGCCCGCCTCGATCCCGGCCTCGTCGGCAGGCGTGCCGTCGATCGGCGAGACCACCTTGACGAAACCGTCCTCCTGCGTGACTTCGATGCCCAGCCCCCCGAACTCGCCCCGGGTCTGCACCTGCATGTCGTCGAAATCCTTGGGCGGCAGGTAGCCCGAATGCGGGTCGAGCGAGGTCAGCATTCCGTTGATCGCGGCCTCGATCAGCTTGGACTCGTCCACCTCCTCGACATATTGCGCGCGGATGCGTTCGAACACATCGCCGAAAAGGTCGAGCTGTTCGTAGACCGAACTCTTGCGGGCGGCCTCTTGCGCGAGCAGCGGACCGGCCACCTGTGTGGCCAGGACCGCCCCGGCAATGGTGCCGCCCAGCGCGGCCAACGCGAATTTCTTCATGGCGTCCTCAATCCTTGTCGTGCGTGAACCACGGTTCGGGGTCCACCGGGCGTCCGCCCTGTCTCAGTTCCATATAAAGCGTTTCCGTGCGCAAATCGCCATCACGATTTGAGGCGCCATCCAGAAACGCCGCCGTCCGCGGATCGGCGCCGCCCATCAGTCCCACCGGGCGGCCCGCCGATAGTACCTCGCCCTCGGCTCCGTAGACCTCGGCCAACCCCGCCAGAACCATCAGATAGCCCTCGGCGGGTTCCAGTACGATCACGTTTCCGTAGTCGAGCAGCGGCCCGCGATAGCGGATCGTCGCCGGGACCGGCGTCGTGACAAGCGCCAGCGGGCGGGTTGCCAGCACCAGACCAGGGCGCGACACGTCGGCCGCGTCGGATTCGTCGAAGCGGCGCAGGATGGTCGCCTCGACCGGCAGCGCCAGTCGCCCTCGCAGGGCCGCGAAATCCCCGGGCAGGCTGTTTTCGGGCGCGGTCGGTCCTTCCGTTTGGGCCAGCCCCGCCGCAAAGCCGTCTAGCGTGTCGCTGGCCTCGATCAGGTCGCGCAGCCGGTCGGGATCGGCGGCGAAGCGGCGCGGCAGGTCGCGGCGCTCGGACATCGCCTGGCTGAGTTCCGTGCGCGCCCGCTGTGCCCCGGCCAGCCCCTCGGCCAGCGTCTGGGCGGCGCTTTCCTGAAGCGCGCGCATCAACGCGATTTCCTCAAGCCGGGTGCGCAGGGCGTCCGCCTCGGCCTTAAGAACGGGTGTGACCTCGCCCAGCATCATGCCTGCGCGCGCGGTGCCGAGCGGCCCGGCAGGATGCAGCAAGAGCGTCTCGGGGCTTTGCGGCATGCCCGACAGCGCGCCCAGCAACTGCGCGATCTCGGCCCGGCGGGCGTCGAGCACCAGCGCGATGGCCTGCTCGCGGATCGCCGCACGCCGCATCCCCTCGCGCAGCGCGGCCAACCCGTCCTCATAGGCGCGGATCGTCTCGCTGAGTGCCGCGACCCGGTCGCGCGCGCCCTCTGCGTCCTGAAGCGACCGCGCCGCCGCGCGCAGCGCCTCGGCAGCGGCGCGCGCGGTTTCGGCAGGGGCGCTCTGGGCGGCGGCAGGCGCGGCGCCCGCCAGCGCAAGGATCACAAGGAGGGCGCGCGCGCGTCTCACGTCTCGATCAGGCTGGAGCCGGTCATCTCGGGCGGTTTCGGCAGGCCCATCAGGTCCAGCACCGTGGGCGCCAGATCGGCCAGCCGCCCCTCGCGCAGACGCGCGCCTTCTGGGCCGCCCACAAGGATCACGGGCACCGGGTTCAGCGTATGCGCGGTATGCGGCCCGCCGGTCTCGGGATCGCGCATCATCTCGCAATTGCCGTGATCGGCGGTGACGATCATCGCGCCGCCCGCCTGCTCCAGCGCCGCGATGGCCCGGCCAAGGCCGTGATCGACCGCCTCGCAGGCCCGGATCGCGGCGTCCAGAATGCCGGTATGTCCGACCATGTCGGGATTCGCGTAGTTCACCACGATCAGATCGTAGCCCTTGCCGATGGCCGCGACCAGCGCATCGGTGACGGCCTCGGCGCTCATCTCGGGTTGCAGATCATAGGTTGCCACCTGCGGCGAGGGTGGCATGAAGCGGTCCTCGCCCGGCTCGGGCACTTCCTTGCCGCCGTTCAGGAAGAAGGTGACATGGGGGTATTTCTCGGTTTCGGCCAGGCGGAACTGGCGCAGCCCGTGCCGGGCCACCCAAGCGCCCAGCGTGTTGACGATCTCGCGGGCGGGGAAGACCGTGGTCATCCAGTCGTTATGCGCGTCGGAATATTCCACCATGCCGAGGATCGCGGAAAGCCGCGGACGGCGGCCCGTCTCGAAGGCGTCGAAGCCCGGATCGGCAAAGGCGCGCAGGATCTCGCGGGCGCGGTCGGCACGGAAATTCAGGCAGAACAGCCCGTTGCCATCCGTGATTCCGGGCGCATCGGCGATCACGGTGGGTTCGATGAACTCGTCTGTCTCGCCCCGATCATAGGCAGCGGTGACCGCGGCCTCGGGCGTGTCCGCCGCCTCGCCCAGCCCGCTTGCCATGGCGTGATAGGCCAGTTGCACCCGGCCCCAGCGGTTGTCGCGGTCCATCGCGTAATAGCGGCCGATCACGCTGGCGACATGGGCGCCCTCGGGCAGGCCCGAAACCAGCTCGGCGATGAAGCGGTCGGCGGATTTCGGGGTCACATCGCGCCCGTCGGTCAACGCGTGGATCGCGACCGGAACGCCCGCCGCAGTGATCGCGCGCGCGGCGGCGAGGATGTGGCGGATATGGCCATGCACGCCGCCATCCGACACAAGCCCGATCAGATGCGCGGTGCCACCGGCCGCCTTGACCCGCGCGATGAAGTCGCGCAGCGCCGCATTCTCGAAAAAGCTGCCATCCTCGATGGCAAGGTCGATCTGGCCCAGATCCATCGCCACCACGCGCCCTGCGCCGATATTGGTATGCCCCACCTCGGAATTGCCCATCTGCCCCGACGGCAGCCCGGCATCGGGGCCGTGGGTGATCAGCCGCGCATGCGGGCAGGTCGCCATCAGCCGGTCGAAATTGGGCGTGGCGGCCAGTTCGGGGGCGTTGTCCTTGCGCGTGGGGCCGATGCCCCAGCCATCGAGGATGCACAGGATCACGGGTTTCGGCGCGGTCATGGGCAGGGGCCTTTCACGGTTCGGCCCCTTCTAGGCGCGGAGGCGGGGAAGGACAACCGGAGCCGCGAGGGGTGCGGCCCTCTGTGCCGACTCCATTCGTGGGGCGCTCCGCGGGGGATATTTCTGGCCAGAAGAAGCTCAGATTCGGTGATAGGGGGTGCCTGCGAGGATCTGGGCGGCGCGGTAGAGCTGTTCGGCCAGCATCGCGCGGGCCAGCATGTGCGGCCAGACCATCGGCCCGAAGGACAGCGCGGTGTCGGCCCGGGCGCGCAGGGCGGGGTCTAGCCCGTCGGCGCCGCCGATCAGGAAGGCGGCGGCGGAGCGGCCCGAATCGCGCCAGCGGGCCAGGAGCGCGGCGAAATCCGGCGAGGACAGCATCTGGCCGCGTTCGTCGAGCGCGCAGAGCGCCGCGCCCTCGGGCAGCGCGCGGGCCAGAAGCGCCGCCTCGGCGGCGGGGCCGCCGCCCTTGCGGTCCTCGATTTCAACGACGGTCAGCGGGCCGAGGCCCAGCGCGCGGCCGGTCCGGTCGAACCGGGCCGCGTAATCGTCGACCAGCGCGCGCTCGGGGCCGGAGCGCAGCCGGCCCACCGCGCAGAGATGGAGTCGCATTCAGGCCCGTGCGGCGGGCACGCCTGCGGGCAGCCACATCTTCTCGAGCTGGTAGAACTCGCGCACTTCGGGGCGGAAGACATGGACGATCACGTCGCCGGTGTCGATCAGGACCCAGTCGCCCTGGTCCTTGCCCTCGAGCTTGGAGTTGCGGCCGAGATCCTGCTTGAGCCGGTCCTTGAGCTTTTCCGAGATCGCGGCGACCTGGCGGGTGGAGCGGCCCGAACAGATCACCATGTAATCGGCGATGCTCGACTTGCCGCGCAGGTCGATCGTGATCACGTCTTCGGCCTTGTCGTCGGAAAGGGAGGCGAGGATATGGTCCAGCAGTTCTTCGCTCGACATATCGGGAACCCGGCCGGTCATGGCGGGATTCGGCGCGGCCGCCTCGCGGGCCGCTTCGAGATGGTGGGACAGGACATCGTCCTCCTACGCTGCGCGCCGTCCATGCCCCGGCGCCGGGCCTGACGCCAATCTAGCATCGGAAAGGTGAAATCTCAATGATCGCCGCATGTCGCAGGCCCTATCGGGCAAGCACCAGCCCGATTTCGTTGCGTCGGCTCCAGGGCGGCGTGAACGGACCGTCGTAGAACATCAGCCGCGGCGCACCCACGGTCGCGAGTCCCCGTTCGGCCGCATGGGCGCGCAGGGCCGCCTCGGCGGAGGAAAGCCGTGCCGGGGTCGGGCGGCCGGAAAACCGGGTGACGAGCATGCGCTCGGCGGGCAGGCGGCGCAGCGCCACATGGGCGCTTTCGGGGGCGGGCAGGCTGTCGATATTCGCGCCCTCGGGCATGAAGAAGCGCAGCGTCCAGCCCCGGTCGGTCCGGGTCTGGTCGACCGGAACGGTCATGGCGATCTTGCCCTGCGCGGCGTTCTCGCCGTTGATGTAGTCGAAGAGTTCGACGAAGCCGCGTCTCGCGGCGGCGGGGCGCTCGCCTTGGACGGTCACCTCGGCCACCGTGCGGGGCGGGTAGCTTCGGATCTCGATCCCATCCGCTTCCTGTTCGACGGTATGGGGCACCTCGGGCGTGCCGCGCCAGGTCTCGGCCAGACCGGCAACCGGGGCCGCGGCGACAGCGAGGGCAAAGAGCAGCGGGCGCATCGGCGGGTCTCCATCCTTGTCGTGCCAAGATGGGCGCGGCCGGGGTTCCGCGCAAGGCGGGCCTGCCCTTGATCGGCGGCGCGGAACGGCGTATCTGGTCGGGCATGAAACGCATCTTCGACATGGACGACCGCGCGCGCCTGCCCTGGCGGTTCTATGGCGCGGCCCATTCCGTTCTGGCCCGCCCCTGAGCCGGGCCGTCATCCCGTTTCGCCATTTCCGAACGAATAGCCGCGGAGAGTTCCATGACCGGCAAGACGCTTTACGACAAGATCTGGGATGCCCACCTGGTCGACCAGGCCGAGGACGGCACCTGCCTTCTCTATATCGACCGTCACCTCGTGCATGAGGTGACGAGCCCGCAGGCCTTCGAGGGGCTGCGCATGTCGGGCCGCAAGGTGCATGCGCCCGACAAGACCATCGCGGTGCCCGACCATAACGTGCCCACCACCGAGGGCCGCGAGAACACCGCCAACATGACCGAGGAAAGCCGCATCCAGGTCGAGGCGCTGGACCGCAACGCGCGCGAATTCGGCATCCATTACTACCCCGTGACCGACATCCGGCAGGGCATCGTCCATATCGTCGGCCCGGAACAGGGCTGGACGCTGCCGGGCATGACCGTGGTCTGTGGCGACAGCCACACCGCCACCCATGGCGCCTTTGGCGCGCTGGCGCATGGCATCGGCACCTCCGAGGTGGAACACGTCCTGGCCACCCAGACGCTGATCCAGAAGAAATCCAAGAACATGAAGGTCGAGATCACCGGGAAATTGCTGCCGGGCGTTACGGCCAAGGACATCACGCTGGCGGTGATCGGCCTGACCGGCACGGCGGGCGGCACGGGCTATGTGATCGAGTATTGCGGGCAGGCGATCCGCGATCTGTCGATGGAAGGCCGGATGACGGTCTGCAACATGGCGATCGAGGGCGGCGCGCGGGCGGGGCTGATCGCGCCCGACGAAAAGACCTTTGCCTATGTGATGGGCCGCCCGCATGCGCCCAAGGGCGCGCAATGGGAAGCGGCGCTGTCGTGGTGGAAGACGCTTTACTCCGACGATGACGCGCATTGGGACAAGGTGGTGACGATCCGCGCCGAGGATATCGCCCCCGTCGTGACCTGGGGCACCTCGCCCGAGGACGTGCTGCCGATCACCGGCCAGGTGCCGAACCCTTCGGAGTTCCAGGGCGGCAAGGTCGAGGCCGCGCGCCGCTCGCTCGACTACATGGGCCTGACGCCGGGGATGAAGCTGACCGATATCAAGGTGGATGCCGTCTTCATCGGGTCCTGCACCAATGGCCGGATCGAGGATCTGCGCGCCGCGGCCGACATCCTGCGCGGCCGAAAGCTGGCCCCGGGCGTGCGCGGCATGGTGGTGCCGGGCTCGGGTCTGGTGCGCGCGCAGGCCGAGGAGGAGGGGCTGGATACCGTCTTCAAGGAGGCCGGTTTCGAATGGCGCCTTGCGGGCTGTTCGATGTGCCTCGGCATGAACCCCGACCAGCTTGCCCCCGGCGAGCGCTGCGCCGCCACCTCGAACCGCAATTTCGAGGGCCGCATGGGCCGCGGCGGCCGCACCCACCTGATGAGCCCGGTCATGGCGGCCGCAGCGGCGGTGACCGGCCATCTGACGGATGTGCGTGAATTCGTGGCGGAAACGGTCTGATGCGGGTCCAGTCGATCAGGGTGAAGAACTTCAAGGCGTTGCGGGATGTCGATATCCGCGACATGCCGGGGTTTGTAGTCTTTGTCGGTGCCAACGGTACCGGCAAGTCCACCTTGATCGACGTTTTCAGTTTCCTCAAGGATTGCCTTAAGGACAATGCCCGCGCCGCCTTCGACCGGCGCGGGGGCTTTCGCCAGGTTCGTTCAAGCGGGGCTGGAGAGGCCGAGACGATCCTGATCGAGCTCAAGATCGATCTGGATTTCCGCAGCGAGGACAAGCGTCGCATAGTTACCTACGCGGTCGAGTTCGCCGCGGATGGTCCGAAGGTCGTGGTCGAGCGCGAGCTTCTGCACTGGAAACGCGGCAGTTACGGTCGGCCGTTCCACTTCATCGACTTCCATCGCGGGCAAGGCGTTGCCATTGCCGAGAGCTTCGATGCCTTCGACACCGAGGTGAAGGATGCCGACCTTATGCGCGAGGAACAGGCGCTGGACCGGCCCGACCTTCTGGCCCTCAAGGGACTTGGCCAGTTCCGCCGGTTCGATGCAGCAAGCCAGTTGCGAGACCTGATAGAGAACTGGACGGTCAGCGATTTCCATATCACCGAGGCCCGACGCGAGCCGGATGTGGCGCCCGCCGAGCATCTCAGCCCCTCTGGGGACAACCTGGCGCTCTACGCCCAGTATTTGCGTGAGTATCACTCCGGGGTTTACGCCGAGATCGTGCAGGCCATGGCCGAGCGCGTGCCCGGAATTGGAGACGTAGTCCCTGAGTCCACGGGCGATGGACGAGTGCTTCTGCGTTTCAGGGACCAGAGCTTCGCGGACGGGTTCATCGCCCGCCTTGTCTCGCACGGAACGATCAAGATGTTTGCCTATCTGGCTCTGCTCCACGATCCCGACCCGCATCCGCTCTTGTGTATTGAAGAGCCTGAGAACCAACTCTACCCCAGCCTGATGGGGCTTCTGGCTGAGGAATTCGCTGCCTATGCCGAACGGCGGCGAGGAGCGGCACAGGTCTTCGTGACCACGCATTCGCCGGACTTCCTGAACGCGGTTCCGCTCGGGTCGATCTACTGGCTGCGCAAGGACGGCGGTTACACGCAAGTTCAGCGCGCGGCCGACGATCCACAACTCGTCGATTTCGTCCAAGAGGGCGACAAGCCGGGATGGCTCTGGCGGCAGGGTCTGTTCAAGGGTGCCAATCCCTGATGCTCGTGATCCTGACGGAAGAGGAGTCGATGGAGATCACCCTGCGCGACATCTTGCCGCGCCTGGGAGTAGTCGAGTTCCAGATCATCACCTTCCAAGGGGTCGGCGATCTGGAGGCATCGCTTACAGCAAAGATCAAAGCTTGGCGCGATCCCTCTGCCCGGTTTCTTGTCATCCGCGACAACGACAACGGCGATTGCGGGACCCGAAAGCAGCGTTTGCTAAAAAAGATCGCGGCCGCCGGAGGCGCGAGACCTGCAAAGATACGCCTCGTCATGCAGGAGCTCGAAGCATGGTTTCTGGCCGATCCGGAGGCGCTCGAGAATGCCGGCTACCTCAAACCCGGCAGCCGACCCGCTCTTCTGCGCGACCCGGAAAGCCATGCAAGGCCGGTCGATGCCCTTCGGAAACTTGACCCTGCATACCAAAAGGGACTTGGCGCGCGCCGGATCGCCCCGCATCTCAACCCCGACCGCAACACTGCCGCAAGCTTTCACGCCACAATCCAGGCTATCCGCGACCTGACCGCAGCCTAAGGAGACGCAACCATGGACAAGTTCGAGAAACTCACCGGCATCGCCGCGCCGCTGCCCTTGGTCAATGTCGACACCGACATGATCATCCCCAAGCAGTTCCTCAAGACGATCAAGCGCACGGGGCTGGGGGTGAACCTTTTCGACGAGATGCGCTATGACGAACAGGGCAACGAGATCGCGGATTTCGTGCTGAACCAGCCCGCCTACCGGCAGGCGGAAATCCTGATCGCGGGCGACAATTTCGGCTGCGGCTCGTCGCGCGAACATGCGCCCTGGGCGATCAGGGATTTCGGCATCCGCTGCATCGTGGCGCCCGGCTTTGCCGATATCTTCTTCAACAACTGCTTCAAGAACGGCATCCTTCCGGTGGTCCTGCCGCAGGAGCAGGTCGACGTCCTGATGAAGGATGCCGAGAAGGGGGCGAATGCGCGGATGATCGTCGATCTGGAAACCCAGACGATCACCACGTCGGACGGGGTCGAGATCGGTTTCGAGGTCGATCCGTTCCGCAAGCATTGCCTGCTCGAAGGGCTGGACGATATCGGCCTGACGCTGGAAAAGGCCCCCGCCATCGCCGGGTTCGAGGCGCGGATGGCGCAGGAACGGCCCTGGATCTGAGCATGACCCCGGCCGCCCTGCTTCGGGTGGCGGCCGGGCTGGCCTTGGCGCTGTGGCTCGCTGCCGGGATGGCGGCAGCGGCCGATCTGCGCGTCGCGGCCTATAGCTCGGGGCTTGCGCGCAAGGGGCCGGGGCTGTTGCTGGCCGATATCGCGGGCGGCAAGGACCCGCAGGTTGCCGCGGTGGTCGAGGTGATCGCCGCCACGCGCCCCGACATCCTGCTCCTGCTCGATTTCGACTATGACATGGACCTGCTGGCCATGCGGGCGCTGGCCGACCGGCTGCGCGCGCGCGATCTGGATTATCCGCATCTTTTCGCGCTGAAGCCCAATACCGGCATGCGCAGCGGGCTCGATCTGGATGGCGACGGGCGGCGGGGCGGGCCGCGCGATGCGCAGGGGTTCGGCTATTTCCCCGGACAGGGCGGCATGGCGCTGTTCTCGCGCTACCCGGTCGAGGCCGGGCGCGTGCGCGAATTCTCGGACCTTCTGTGGCGCGATCTGCCCGGCGCGACGCTGCCCGTGGTCGATGGCCAGCCCTTCCCCTCGACCGAGGTGCAGGCGGTGCAGCGGCTTTCGACCACCGGGCATTGGGACGTGCCGGTGCGGGTGGGCGGGACGGTGCTGCACCTGTTCGCCTTTCACGCCACGCCGCCCGTTTTCGACGGGGCCGAGGATCGCAACGGGCTGCGCAATCGCGACGAGTTGCGGCTGTGGACGCTGTATCTCGACGGCGCGCTGCCCGGCGCCCCCCCGCCCGATGCGCCTTTCGTGGTGCTGGGCGATGCCAATCTCGACCCCCATGACGGCGATGGCCGGTCCGAGGCGATGCGCGCGTTCCTTGCCGATCCGCGGCTGACCGACCCCATGCCCCGGTCCGAGGGCGCCTTGCGGGCGGCGGCGGTTCAGGGCGGCGTCAACGCGACCCACCGCGGCGATCCCGCGCTGGATACCGCCGATTGGGACGATACCCCGCCCGATGGCCCCGGCAATCTGCGGGTGGATTACGTTCTGCCCTCGGCCGATCTGACCGTGACCGGGGCCGGGGTATTCTGGCCCGCCGAGGGGCCGATGGCAGGCACCGTCGCGGCAGCCTCGCGCCACCGGCTGGTCTGGGTCGACCTCCGCCTGCCTTGACCCGGCAAGGGCCAGCGGCTACGCCGCATCCCGACCCTTCAGGACAAGGACAGGCCCACATGACGAACACCCTTCTGATCCTGCCCGGCGACGGCATCGGCCCCGAGGTGATGGCCGAGGTCACGCGCATCATCGACTGGTTCGGCGCGCGTCGCGGGCTGAAATTCGACGTTTCCGAGGATCTGGTGGGCGGCGCGGCCTATGACGTGCATGGCGTGCCGCTGGCGGATGCCACGATGGCCAGGGCGCAAGAGGTGGACGCGGTGCTGCTGGGTGCCGTGGGCGGGCCGAAATACGACGCGCTCGATTTCAGCGTGAAACCCGAACGGGGCCTGTTGCGCCTGCGCAAGGAGATGGACCTGTTCGCCAACCTGCGTCCCGCGCAATGCTTCGACGCGCTGGCGGATTTCTCGTCGCTGAAACGCGACGTGGTCTCGGGGCTGGACATCATGATCGTGCGGGAACTGACCTCGGGCGTCTATTTCGGCGAACCGCGCGGCATCTTCGAGGAGAAAGACGAACGGGTGGGCATCAACACCCAGCGCTACACCGAGTCGGAAATCGACCGGGTGGCGCGCGCGGCGTTCGAACTCGCACGCAAGCGGGGCAACAAGGTCTGCTCGATGGAGAAGGCCAACGTGATGGAATCGGGCATCCTGTGGCGCGAGGTGGTGCAGCGCGTCCACGATGCGGATTACCCGGATGTCGAGCTTTCCCACATGTATGCCGACGCGGGCGGCATGCAGCTTTGCCGTTGGCCCAAGCAGTTCGACGTGATCGTGACCGACAACCTGTTCGGCGACCTGCTGTCCGATGTTGCCGCGATGCTGACCGGCTCGCTGGGGATGCTGCCCTCGGCCTCGCTGGGGGCACCGATGGCGAATGGCCGACCCAAGGCGCTGTACGAGCCGGTGCATGGCAGCGCGCCCGACATCGCGGGTCAGGGCAAGGCCAACCCCTGCGCCTGCATCCTCAGCTTTGCCATGGCGCTGCGTTATTCCTTCGATCGGGGCGACGAGGCGACCCGGTTGGAACGGGCCGTGGAAAAAGTGCTGGCGGATGGCGTGCGCACCGCCGACCTGATGCAGGCCGAGGGCGCCACCCCGGTCAGCACAAGCGGCATGGGCGACGCGATCCTGGCTGCGCTTGACGCGAGCCTGTAGAAGGTTGCTGGAGAAGGCGGCTCCCACCGAGATTGCGTAACTGGCCCCCCCTTTCCATGACGAATGGGTGCGATGACTGGCAGATCGCACGGGGCAAGCGGAGTGCGCTTCGGGCTGGAGGCGCGCATTGCGTCGTGGCACCCGTCGCGCGAGATCAAGCGGGTGGTGAATGTCGCCTGGCCGCCTTGGCTGCCGAGTTCGAGTCGCTTCACACCGGTTCGGCTCGCCTCTCGAATCCGCCAGAGATGCCGAGCCGGGCCAGCGTGATCCGGCTCGTGCTCACGTTTCGTTCCGAGTGGCAGCTTGTGGAGCGGGTGTACCTGTACACGCTCTTCCGCGGAGTCTCGGGGCGACCATCCGTGTGGGTGCCGATCTTGTTTGCCAAGATCAGAGTCCGGCGTTTGACCTCCGGGATACCGCGCAGTCGTTGTCGGATGCGCGTTTATCGGTTATCAGCCCGCTCGCAAAGGCGTGGGCGTCGATGAAGCGTCTCCAGCCGAGGGCCGAGCGGTTCAGGTCATAATGTCCACGAAACGGGCTGCAGACCATTGCGGCGTATTGATCGCGTCACCGACCGCTGCAAGGGTCGGACGCATGACTGAAAGGAGACGCCCATGACCCGTCCGCTGTCCGATCTGATCGCCCAGGGCCGGGGATTGGCCCCCGCCGATCTGGTTCTGCAAGGTGGCGTCGTGTTCGACCTTGTGACCGGCGACATGATCCCGGGCGATGTGGCGATCTGCAGCGAAACCATCGTCGGGATCGGGGCGGCCTATGAGGGGCGGCAGGTGATCGACGTTTCCGGCCTGACGCTGGTGCCGGGCTTCATCGACACGCATCTGCATATCGAAAGCAGCCTTGTCACGCCCTTCGAATTCGATCGCTGCGTCTGCCCCCGCGGCGTGACCACCGCGATCTGCGACCCGCATGAAATCGCGAACGTGATCGGCCTGCCGGGGATAGACTATTTCCTCGAGGCCGCTGCGCGCACGGTGATGGACATTCGCGTGAACCTGTCCTCCTGCGTGCCCTCGACCGAGATGGAGACGGCGGGCGCGCGGATCGGGGCCGACGACCTCGCCCCGCTCATGGACCACCCCCGGGTGATCGGGCTGGCCGAGATGATGAACTATCCGGGCGTCCTGGCGGGCGATCCGGAAGTTCTTGCCAAGCTTGAGGCGTTCCGGGGCCGCCATATCGACGGGCACGCGCCGCTTCTGTCGGGGCGCGATCTGAACGGCTATGTCGCCGCCGGTATCCGCACCGAGCACGAGGCGACCAGCGCCGAGGAAGCGCGCGAGAAGTTGCAGCGCGGCCTGCGCGTGCTGATCCGCGAAGGCTCGGTCAGCAAGGACATGGCGGCGTTGCGCCCGCTGCTGACCGAGCGCACCGCGCCCTATATGTGCCTGTGCACCGATGACCGGAACCCGCTGGACATCGCCGAATACGGCCATCTCGACCACATGATCCGCTGGATGATCGGGCAGGGCAGCGATCCGCTGGTGGTCTATCGCGCGGCCACGCTGTCGGCGGCCGAGGCGTTCGGGCTGAAGGATCGCGGACTGCTGGCGCCGGGGCGGCGGGCCGATATCGTGGCGTTGGGCGACCTCGCGGAATGCCGGGCGGACCTGGTGATCGCGGGCGGGCGCGTGGTCGATGACGCGGCCTTCGACGCGCGCGACGAGATCGCGCCGGTCGGGCGCTGCTCTGTCCGGGCGCCCGCGGTCACGCCCGAGAGCTTTCGCGCCGCGGCGAACACGGCCGAGACCCATGTGATCGGCATCATCGAGGGCAAGATCCTGACCGAGCATCTGCTCGAACAGATCATCCCCGAAGATGGCGAGAAACGCGCCGATCCAGCGCGCGGGCTGGCCAAGATCGCGGTGGTCGAACGGCACGGCCGCAACGGCAATATCGCGGTCGGATTCGTCCGCGGATTCGGAATGACCGAGGGCGCCATCGCCTCGACCGTCTGCCATGACCATCACAATATCGTCGTGGTCGGCATGTCGGACGAGGACATGGCGCGCGCGGTCAGGCGGCTGACCGAGATCGAGGGCGGATTCGTCGTGGCGGGGCAGGGGACGATTCTGGCCGAACTGGCGCTGCCGGTGGCGGGGTTGATGAGCCTTGAACCCTTCGAGATCGTCGAGGCGCGGCTGGACCATCTGCGTTCGGCAGCGCGGTCGCTGGGCGTGACGCTGGAGGAGCCGTTCCTGCAACTGGCCTTCCTGTGTCTGCCGGTGATTCCCTCGTTGAAGATCACCGATCGCGGGATGGTGGACGTGGACCGCTTCGAGATCCTCGGCTGAGGCGGGGCAGGAGGCGCGGGGCCCGATTTTCCGGTCGCGAGGCGCTTGACGCCGCCGGTAGGGCCGCCTAAAAGGCACCTCACGCCGGGCAAGCCCGGACGGCGCTGCGGTTGTAGCTCAGTTGGTTAGAGTACCGGCCTGTCACGCCGGGGGTCGCGGGTTCGAGCCCCGTCAACCGCGCCATCGCCCGTCCGATCCGCTCGCGCGAAATGCGCGGTTGTAGCTCAGTTGGTTAGAGTACCGGCCTGTCACGCCGGGGGTCGCGGGTTCGAGCCCCGTCAACCGCGCCAATCCTCCCCTGGATATTGCCAATAGGGCATAAGATTGCACGAAACGCCGTTTTCATTGCACACCCCTGTCAAGGCTTTTCTCGATCTGGAGCGCGCGAGGAGCCAGCCGACCGCTCAAGCTTCAGACTTCAATGTATAATTTCCTGTGGGCAGTGCGTATGCGCCTACTTCGGTCTGTTTATCCCGGCCTTGGCTTGAGTCGGGCTGATCAAAGCGGGAACGCCCTCTCCACCTCCTCGCGCAGGTAGAGATGCCCGAAAACCCTGCCTCCGGACGAGAACGGCTGGATGCCGCTTTTCCTCAGCCGGGCAAGAATCATCCTCCGGTGTTCTCCCGTTACCTCTGCCAGGATCTTCAGTGTCACGAACCGCCGTTGAAATCCGGCGCCCCGCAGTTCGACAGCAAATCGGCTGATTTGAGTACCTGCCAATGTTCGGCATCATTGGTCTTGCCCCCGTTTCACCGGACACTCAGGCGGTTGCGGTTTGAGCTGCGATGACCTCGCGGGGCGCGCGCATTTTCAGCCCTGAGTGCGGGTGGTTTTCGTTGTAGTCCTCGATCCAGCCTCCGATCAATCCGAGAACGGTCTGTGCATCCGGCAACGGCG